>CBIHPH010000013.1:0-67463 GCA_966212105.1 uncultured Rhizobacter sp. | reverse complement strand
GAACCAGGCGTTGGTAACACGATTTCTTGATGGTGCGGGCGACCGGAACTGGCCGCAAGCGGCCGAGCCAAGGAACCCAAACTGCTGCAATCCGAGCCATGAAGGGCCGCGCCACCTCAGCCCCGCTCCAGCAAGGCCTCGTCATAGGCCCGATTGATGCGCTTGGCCGTTTGTTCAGCCAGCGCCTGAAGTTCCGGACCGAGGCTGGCCACCTTGTCGGGGTGGTACTGGGCAATCTTGCGTCTGTAGGCCGCGTGGATGTCTTGAACCGAGGCGTGGGCAGCCAGCTCGAGGACCTCTGTCCAGTGGGCCGGCGCATGGCGGGACTGGGAATTTTCGGGAGCTGCCTCTTGCGGATCCCGGGCATGCTCACTGCGCGGAGCCTGCGGTCCACCTTTTCGCTCGATCCGTTGATTCGTGTGGACGACAACCAAGCGCACCAACACGAAGCCGAGGCCGAATGCGCAGAGGATTACGAGCCAGCTGCCGGCGCTGAGGTCGTCAAACAATGTCGTGCCTCCTGGACCCAGGTTTTCAGTGTTGTCTCAGGCGCGGCAACTGCCTCCGCGCGATTCGATGCCCTGTCTTCTCCCAGGCCCATCGCCAAAACCACCTCGTCGAGCCGTTGGCTGAGGCGCAGGTGGTAAAGGGCCTGCTCGTTTTCGTCCTTCATGCGCTTCAACTGGCGCAATCCCAAGGTCAGGCCCGGAAGCTCCAAGGCGTGCTTGAACCAGACCCGCTTGCCAAGGTTCACGAGGTAGCCTGGCACGAGCAAACTTTCGAAGGCGAGCAAGGAGAGTCGCGAGGCGCTGAGCTGCAAGGCCTTGCGCTCGCATACCAGCACGAGCAGCGCGAGCAGCCATGTGCTGCCGTGCGCCACTGCCAGGGCGAGCAGCACGGCCCCGAAATAGATCTTCAGGGATGCTGCGGCGAGCAGTACCAGGATGAACAGGTAGACGCTGCCAAGCACCGAAAGCTGGTTGACGGCCCCCAAGGTCTGCCTGACCTGGCGAACGCTTGAGCGCCATTGCGCCCGCGTGAGGCTGCCGATGCACCGTTGGGTCAGCGCGATGCGGTCAAAGGGATTGAGCGGGTTGAGCAGCACCAGGTCGCGCCGGCGCGCCTCCAGGCGGGCGCCGGGGTCATAGTGCAGTTTTCCCTTGCGCCCAAAGCGCAGGTGATCTCCGCCGGCCGGGACGAGGACCAGATTGTCGAAGAAGAGAAGCCCTGCCAGGACCAACCAGAACAGGGCGATTTCGTGCGCCAAGTCGGTGTCCTGCTCAGCCTTCGGCGCCGCTCTTCTTCCTGGAGAAGAGCCGCTTGATGCCGGCCCAAAGGCCTGCAACGCCAGCCACCAGGAGGGCGCCGATGACTTTGAAGCCCCCTTTGCTGGCCACTGCCGCGGCCGCGCCGCCCAGCACCAGTGCGCCCAGGCCGTAGGCCGCCACCTTGTCGCCTTCACGCCATTCGCTGTACTTCTCGCCGGAGACGTACTCGAAATCCCGGAGCGCCACCTTGAAATCCTTGAGGTCGGCGTCGAGTGTCTGTGACGACGTCACCAGAATGGCGGACGTGTAGCCGCTGCGGCCAAGGATCCGGGTGGAGACGTTGACCACTTGCTTGTTGTCGTCGGTGCGCAACAAGGTGCCCCACTCCAGGCGCTTGTTTTCGCGGTCGTAGCGGGGCGCAAGTGCCCAACCTTCGAGCTTGAGGGGCGCGTATCCCTGCTTGCGCTTCTCTTCGTTGGACGCGGTGTTGTTCTCCTTCAGGGTCTTGAGGAGTGCGTCCGCATCGATGCTTTCGTCGTCCTTGACGTAGCCCTCGGGAGCAAAGCTCAGGATGCCGAACCATTCGCCCTTGGTCGGCGCAATGGTGACGGAGTCCCCCTGTGGCGGATTGCCATTGGCCTTGAGAAACTTGTCCGTGTCCGACGGATTGAGAAAGGTGTACTTCTCGCTCGCCTTGAACGTGGCCTTGCCGGCCAAGCTGCCGTTGCCGCCCGGCGCAAGCCAGTGCAGCTCGCGCAGAACGCGCTCGGTTTCTGCCTCTTGGGGCGAGCTCGTTTGGGCCCAGGTACCGCCACATGCCGCGACCAGCGCCACTGTCATCAAAAATTTGTTCAACACATCAACTCCTCTCCTCGGGTGCCGCATGCTAGTTGTTGCGGAGCGATTCGTAAATCAGTGTCGCCATCCGATGAGCATGTCCGCCACGAAAGCATGGCATCCGTTGGCTCCCGATAACATGACCGGGCCCCTCCTCCATTCAGTCAGGAAACCATGCCACGAATCTATTGCGCAGGCCCATTGTTCAATGACCCGGAGCGCCACGAGATGTCGCAGATCGCCGACTCGCTGGAACAGGCCGGCTTCGAGACCTTTCTGCCGCATCGTGACGGACTGGAATTTGCACGGCTGCTGCCGGTGCTCCTCGACCTGGGACTGACGCAGGCGCGGGCCGACAAAGTCCTTCAGCAAGCGATTTTTTCTCTGGACGTCCATCAACTCCTCGAAGGCTGCAATGGGGTTGTCGTGAATCTGAATGGCCGGGTCCCCGATGAAGGGACCGTCGTCGAGGCCAGCCTGGCTTGGCTGTCGGGCAAGGCCTTGGTGCTTTACAAGAATGACGGACGGGCACCGCTCGAGGGTGCCGACAACCCCATGGTGACGGGCCTTGGAGCCTTCAAGACCGTGAGCACCTGCGCCGAGATCCCGAAAGCGCTTGAGCGCGCGTTGCAGGGAATCGGTGACGAACGCGTTCAACGGACTTTGCACCGCGGTGCCGCAATCGCCAAGCTTCGTCAAGAGCAAGGTGACCCTCGCGCGTTGGCATCCCTGTTGGCAGAGATGTGCTGATCACTGGCCTCGGCGAGGGACGGGCAGCTCAGTGCCCATCGGGGCGATCGTCTTGCTGGCCTTCGGCAGGACCGCGCGCATCCGCCCTTGGAAGCTGCCAGCCACGTCGCAGGGCCATCATGCGAAGCCCGAAGCACAGCGCCGCGCCGGCAAGCGTGGCGGGCAGCGGCGGCAGCCGCAGCAGCTCGCCAATCACCACCACCCCCGCACCGGCCAGTGCCGCCGTGGCATAGATGTCGGCACGCAGAACGGTCGGGATCTCGGCCAGCAGCACGTCTCGCACGATGCCCCCGCCAATCCCAGTCAGCATGCCGAGAAGCGCCGCCATCAGGGGGTCCAGTCCGTGCATGAGCGCCTTGTGCGCACCAGACACGGCGAACATCGCGAGCCCCATGGCATCGAACATCAGCACCGGGCTGCGCAACCGGGCGATCGCCGCATGCCAGTAGAACGTGACGATGCCCGCAAGGAGCGAAACGGCAAGATAGCGCCAATCTGTGAGCGCCGCCGGAGGCACTGAGCCGATCAGCACGTCGCGTGTCATGCCGCCGGCATTGGCTGCCGCGAACGACAGCACCAGCACCCCGAACAGATCGAGCCGGCGCCGCACGCCAGCCGCCGCGCCGCTCAATGCGAAAACGAAGGTGCCGACCAGATCGAGGACGAGCAGCAGCCTTTCCATTTGAGCTCCCTGTCAGAGTCGGGATCCTGCCGCCACTCTATCCCGTGCTCATCAGAACCTCGCGAACTGCGACGAGTCCTCCTCGGAGACAGGGGTGCGCACGTGCGACTTTCCAGGGCGGCGCGAGGTTGCCTTGGCCGCGGCCACGGTGCGGCGCGCCAGCGCGGCGCTTTCTCCGCCGGGCAGGCCCGCGAGCTTGAAGAAGGCCATCGTGTGCTGGAGTTGCTCGGCCTGGTCGCTCATTTCCTCGGCCGTGGCCGCCAGTTCCTCGGAGCTCGAGGAGTTCTGCTGCGTGGCTTGGCTCAGTTGCCCCATCGCTGCGTTGATCTGCCCCACGCCCGAGCTTTGCTCCTCGCTGGCAGCAGTGATCTCCTGCACCAGGTCCGAGGTTTTCTTGATGCTCGGCACCATTTCGTCCAGCAGCTTGCCCGCGCGTTCTGCCAGGTCCACGCTGGAACTCGCCACCGTGCCGATCTCCTGCGCCGCCACCTGGCTGCGCTCGGCGAGCTTGCGCACCTCGGCGGCCACCACCGCAAAGCCCTTGCCGTGCTCGCCCGCGCGAGCGGCCTCGATCGCTGCGTTCAACGCGAGCAGGTTGGTCTGGTACGCGATGTCGTCGATGATGCCGATCTGCTGCGCGATCTGCTTCATCGCCGTCACCGTGGCCTTCACCGCCTCGCCGCCTTCGCCCGCCTCGGACGCCGCCTTGGTTGCCATGCCGTCGGTCACCTTCGCGTTCTCCGTGTTCTGCGAGATCGAGGCGGTGATCTGCTCGATGGACGCGCTCGTTTCCTCCACGCTCGCGGCTTGCTCGCTGGACGACTGTGACAGTGATTGCGCCGTGGCGCTCAGTTCTTCCGACGCACCGGCCAGCGCCTCGGCTCCGGAGTTCACCTCGGCGACCACCTCGGAAAGCTTGGTCACCGTCTCGTTCACGTATTGCTTGACCTCGGCGCACCAGCCCACATGCTTCTTCTCGATGGTCTGCGTCAGATCGCCGCGCGATACCGCACCCATCACGCGCACCACATCTTCCACACTGCTGCGGGTGCTCTGCACCATCTCGCCCATGGCGGTGAGCAGCTCGCCGGTTTCGTCGCGAGACCGCACCTCGATCTTCGCGCTCAGGTCGCCGACGGCCAGCGTCTTGGCCACGTCCAGCGCCTCACGCAGCGGCCGCGTGATGCTCAGCGTGATGAACACCGCCGCAGCGGCCGACAGCACCACGATCACGGCCAAGGCCACGGCCACTTCGATTTGCGCCTCGGTCCCGCTCTTGGCAATGGCTTCCCCTGCGTGGGCCGCCTCGACCTCGGTGAGCTTCATGAGGCCCTCCAGTGCGGCCTGGATCTTCTTGTCGGCGCCTTTGACCGCCTTGTCCAGCGCCACCGGATCCGGCGTCTTCTCACGCATGGCCACCAGCGTGTTCATGTCCTGCCGGTAGGCAGCCACCGCTGCGAGGAGCTGGTCGATCAACTCCTTTTCCTGGGTGTTCGCGCCCACCCCGGCGATGTCCCGCGCGGCCTTCTCGATGGCATCCATGTCCTCGGCGAACTTCTTCGCATAGTCGCCGCCGCGCAGGATGAAGTTCTTGAAGTGGTGCACGCCGTCGCCCAGGCTGTCGTCGGCACGGGCGGCCGCGTTGCGCTTGACCAGCGTCTGCTGCTCGTAGGACACCCATTCGCCATGCATGCTGCGCGTCTGCACGATCGCCACCACGCCGAGCGCGATGGACAGCAGCGTCAGCACGGTAAACGCGACGCCCAGTTTGGCGCCAATTCGAAGGTTCTTGAACATGTGAACTCCTTATGTTCGAGTACGGCAAGCTGAAAGAGCGGTGACAGGGGCCGTCTTGCCGAGGGCCGATGCCTGGGATGCGTTGGGCACGATCACGAAGCGCTCGCGCACGTGCGCCATGCCATAGATGAATTCGCTGAGGATGCGCGCGCCGGCTTGTGCATCGCCCCTGGCCAGCCGTCGGAGATGCAACGCGGCCTTTGCAATGCCGGCAACGGAGAGCAACGTGGCACCGGCAGCCAGGGCTCTGCTCCAGGGCGCCAGCGCCAGCAGCACACCCGTGCACAGCGACGTCGCCAGCGGCGGGTCCCCATGGGACCAAGAAGCGCGAAGCGCTGCGCGCCTCGTCCAGGCATGACTCAAATGACCTCCTTGCGAGGGCCGGAGAACGCGTGTTCGTTCCCAGCGCCGCGACCTGTTGGACAGCCACGGCAACGGCATGTTGCACTGGGGCTGCAGTGGAGTTATCGGGAGGCCCAGGGCGAACTTGAAGAAGGCGCGAAGGTTGGCGCTTGACGGCGATGGGGCCAGGCCGTCAGGACACCGCTGCAGCGGACTCTCGGACTGCGCGGACTGGGTATCTCCCCTGCAGTTCAGTCACTTCAAAGACTCGGATAAAGGAGGAGGCCGAACGAGCCTCCCATTGCTGAGGGGCTCCGGCCTCCTTTCCTGCGCGGTACGACCGCGGACCGGTCACCTCTTCACATCGAAGCGGTCAAGGTTCATCACCTTGTTCCAGGCGGTCACGAACTGGTGCACAAACCTTTGCTGAGCGTCGTCGCTGGCATACACCTCGGCCAGCGCACGCAGCTGGGAGTTGGAGCCGAACACGAGGTCGACACGCGTGGCCGTCCATTTCAGCTCGCCCGTGGAGCGATCCCGGCCTTCGAAGACGTCGGCCGCCGGCGAGGCCGGTGTCCACACGGTCCCCATGTCGAGCAGGTTCGTGAAGAAGTCCGTGGCGAGCACGCCCGGACGCCTTGTCAACACACCGTGCCCGGCGGGGCCCACGGTGGCGCCCAGGCTGCGCAGACCGCCCAGCAGCACCGTCATCTCGGGCGCAGTGAGCGTGAGCAGCTGCGCCTTGTCGATCAGCAGTGCCTCGGCGGGGACGCTGAAGCGCGTCTTGAGGTAGTTGCGAAAGCCATCCGCCACCGGCTCCAGCACCGCGAAGGATTCGGCGTCGGTCTGCTCCTGCGTGGCATCGGTGCGGCCCGGCGTGAAGGGCACCTCGATGGCGCAGCCGGCGGCCTTGGCCGCTTGCTCGATGGCCGCGCAACCGCCCAGCACGATCAGATCCGCCAGCGACACCTGCTTGCCATCCCGGTCAGCGGCATTGAAATCGCGCTGGACGCTTTCGAGCGCCGACAGCACCCTGGCCAGTTGGGCCGGCTGGTTGGCTTCCCAATCCTTCTGCGGCGCCAGCCGGATGCGTGCGCCGTTGGCGCCGCCGCGCTTGTCGGAGCCGCGGAAGGTCGAGGCGCTGGCCCAGGCCGTGGACACGAGCTCCGGCACCGACAGGCCGAAGGACAGGATCCTCGCCTTCAACGCCGCGATGTCCTTGGCATCGATCAACGGGTGCTTCACAACGGGCAGCGGGTCCTGCCAGATCAGGTCTTCGGTGGGCACTTCGGGGCCGAGGTAGCGCGACTTCGGGCCCATGTCCCGGTGGGTCAGCTTGAACCAGGCGCGGGCGAAAGCATCGGCGAAGGCGGTCGGATTCTCGTGGAAGCGGCGCGAGATCGGTTCGTAGATCGGGTCGAAGCGCAGCGACAGGTCAGCCGTGGTCATCATGGGCGCATGCTTCTTCCACGGATCATGCGCATCGGGGATCATGTGTTCGGGCCTCACATTCTTCGCCGTCCACTGCTTCGCACCGGAGGGGCTTCGGGTCAGCTCCCATTCATGGCCGAACAGCATGTCGAAGTAGCCGTTGTCCCACTGGGTGGGGTTCGGTTTCCACGCGCCTTCGATCCCGCTGGTGGTGGTGTGCACGCCCTTGCCTGATTCGAATTGGTTGATCCAGCCCAAGCCCATTGCTTCGAGTGGGGCGGCTTCCGGTTCCGGCCCCACCAGCTTGGGGTCGCCCGCGCCGTGTGCCTTGCCGAAGGTGTGGCCGCCTGCGATGAGGGCCACGGTTTCTTCATCGTTCATGCCCATGCGGCCGAAGGTGTCACGCACGTCACGGCCGGAGGCCACCGGGTCCGGGTGGCCGTCCGGACCTTCGGGGTTCACATAAATGAGGCCCATCTGCACCGCGGCCAGCGGGTGCTCGAGCCGGCGCTCGCCAGAGTAGCGGCTGCCAGGCCTGTCGCTCGTGGCCAGCCATTCGGCTTCGGCGCCCCAGTACACGTCTTCTTCTGGCGCCCAGATGTCCTCGCGGCCGCCACCGAAGCCGAAGGGCTTGAAGCCCATGGATTCGAGCGCGCAGTTGCCGGCCAGGATCATGAGGTCGGCCCATGAGAGCTGGTTGCCGTATTTGCGCTTGATGGGCCACAGCAGGCGGCGAGCCTTGTCGAGGTTGCCGTTGTCGGGCCAGCTGTTGAGCGGGGCGAAGCGTTCGTTGCCGGTACCGGCCCCGCCACGGCCGTCCGCCGTGCGGTAGGTGCCCGCGCTGTGCCAGGCCATGCGGATGAACAGGCCGCCGTAGTGGCCCCAGTCGGCGGGCCACCAGTCCTGCGAGTCGGTCATCAGTGCGTGGAGGTCCTGCTTCACTGCAGCAAGATCGAGCTTCTTGAACTCGTCCGCGTAGTTGAAGCCCGCCGGCATCGGGCTGGATTCGGACGCGTGCTGGTGCAGGATCCTGAGGTTCAGCTGGTTCGGCCACCAGTCGCGGTTCGAGCGGCCGGTGACGGGCGCGGCGGGGGCGTCGTGTCCGAACG
Source organism: uncultured Rhizobacter sp. (assembly GCA_966212105.1). Classification (GTDB taxonomy): domain Bacteria; phylum Pseudomonadota; class Gammaproteobacteria; order Burkholderiales; family Burkholderiaceae_C; genus Rhizobacter. Next base: position 59,247 of record CBIHPH010000013.1, on the reverse strand, counting down.
GGCATTTTTTGTCGCTGTTCATGTGTGTCCTTTGAGTTGAGAACAAGGCTTTGAGCGCTCGGGTTGTTGATCAACGGTGAGCCGGGTTTGGGGCAGCCGCCGTGGGGGGGCGCGCGCCGGGCAACGTTCGGTGACGTATTGCGTCACGTCACGGCGCCGCATCCAATCCAGGCGGCGTTGCACGTCGACGCGGCACACGCGCTCCTTCGGAATGACTTCAACCACGGTCCACGCTCCGCGCGGCGAAGTTGCGGCTCAACGGGACGGAGCCAGGCTCGGGGCGCCACCACAACCATGCGACCAATGCCGCGAGGCCAAGACCCGCGGCCAGCACCGCAGGCGTCGGGCCGATCAACGCGACAGTGATCACCCAACTCATCGCGATGCCCAGGGTGGCCATGCGCTTGCCTTGGCGCGTCATTTGTCGACCGTTCGCCCACAGGCGCAGCGGCTCGCCCCAGCGCGGGTGGGCCAGCAGCCGCGCCCGCCATTCGGGTGCGCCCTTGCCCCAGGCCCATGCCCCGATGAGCAGGAACACCGTGGTGGGCAGCAGCGGAATGAAGGCGTTGACGATGCCGACGGTCACACTCGCGGCTCCGAAAACCCGCCATGCGGTGGCGCGCCATCTGGCTGATCGATCGTTGTGGTTCATGTGTGAGACGGATGAGGCTGCGTTGCTGGCGATCAGTCTCATCAATGGAGACAAGCCGGGCAATTGAGTTTTGCCAATGGCTCTCATAGCCGGGGTCCCTGCCCTCGCACCCGACGAGGACGACCTTCCTGAGCAATGGCCCTGCTGTCGTCGCCGAAATGCGCCTCCCTGGGGAACTTGGGTGTGGACCTGCATGCGAACATGCCGCATCCTCTTCACGGACCCATTGCACGACAACGAGCGACCCTCCATCGAGCCCTGAACCCATGCTGCTCCTCGCCCTCGTGGTACTGCCCTTCGCCGCCAGCGTGGTCGCCGCCTGCCTGCCGACGAACGCGCGCAATGCGGAGGCATGGCTCTCGGGAGGCCTGGCCCTTTGCGGCCTGCTAATCACGGGATCGCTCTACCCGCAGGTCCGAGCCGGAGGCGTCGTGCGGCTGCAGCTCGAATGGATGCCCAGGCTCGGCGCTGACTTCAGCCTGCGGATGGATGCCCTGGGGTGGGCGTTCGCGATGCTGGTTCTCGGCATCGGCCTGCTGGTCGTGCTGTACGCGCGCTACTACATGTCGCCGAAGGACCCGGTGGATCGCTTCTTCTCGTTCCTGCTCGCCTTCATGGGCTCGATGCTCGGCCTGGTGCTGTCGGGCAACCTGATCCAGCTGGTGCTGTTCTGGGAGCTGACGAGCCTCACGTCGTTCCTCATCATTGGCTACTGGCATCACCGTGCGGATGCCCGCCGGGGCGCCCGCATGTCGCTCTTGATCACCGCTGCGGGAGGGCTGTGTCTCTTCGTGGGCGTCCTGATGCTCGGGCGCATCGTCGGCAGCTACGATCTGGACACCGTGCTGGCAGCGGGTGACGCGATCCGCGCGCACGCCTGGTACCGCCCGGCGCTGGTGCTGGTCGCACTCGGTGCGTTCACGAAGAGCGCGCAGTTCCCGTTTCACTTCTGGCTTCCGCACGCGATGGCCGCGCCCACGCCCGCGTCGGCCTACCTGCATTCGGCCACCATGGTGAAGGCCGGCATCTTCGTGCTGATGCGGCTGTGGCCGGTGCTGTCGGGCAGGCCGGAATGGCATTGGCTGATCGGCGGCGTGGGGGTTTGCACCATGCTGCTCGGCGCCTTCGTCGCGATCTTCCAGCATGACCTCAAGGGGCTGCTGGCCTATTCGACGATCAGCCATCTGGGCCTGATCACCGTGCTGCTCGGCATCGGCTCGCCTTTGGGCATGGTCGCGGCGGTGTTCCACACACTCAACCATGCGACGTTCAAGGCATCCCTGTTCATGGCGGCCGGCATCATCGACCACGAGACCGGCACGCGCGATATGCGGGTGCTGCGCGGCCTCTACCGGTCCATGCCCGTCACCGGCACGCTGGCCATCGTGGCCAGCGCCGCGATGGCGGGCGTGCCGTTGATGAACGGCTTTTTGTCCAAGGAAATGTTCTTCGCCGAGACCGCATTGGTCGGCGGCAGCGAGGACTGGTCGATGTCGGTGGCTGCCGTCGCCATGGGTGTGTTCGGGGTCGCGTATTCGCTGCGCTTCATCAGCGTGTTCTTCGGCGAGCCCGCGCTTTCGCCCAGGCAGGCGCATGAACCGCCGCGCTGGATGCTGTTTCCCGCGGCGGTGCTCGTGCTGCTGTGCCTGGTGGTCGGTGTCGCGCCCGAGGCGAGCTTGCAACCCATGCTGACCGATGCAGCCCGCGCGGTGCTGGGCGAGCGCACGCCAGCGTTCAGTCTGGCCATCTGGCACGGCGTCAACCTGCCGCTGGTGCTGAGCGCATTCGCGCTGGCGGGCGGCTTGTGGTTCTACATGGTGCTGCGGCGCCGCCATGCGTTGAGGACACGCCACGAGACACCGCTGCTGCACCGGTTCAGCGGTGCACAGGCCTTCGAGACGACCCTGCTGCGCCTCTTCGCCGGGGCCGCGTTCGTGCTGCGCTGGCTCGGCAGCCGGCGAACCCAGCCGCAAGTGCTTCTCATCATTGCGGCCCTGGTCGTTCTGCCGTGGTGGCTCGCTCGGCCGCTGCCTGCCGGAGCCCTCTCGCTCTCCGCTTTCGATCCCTGGTTCGTGACGATGTGGCTCGTGGGTGCCGGCTGTGCGGTCGCGGCGGCGTGGCAGGCGAAATACAACCGCCTGCACGCACTGATCCTCGTCGGGGGCACCGGCATCGTCACCAGCATGACCTTCCTCTGGCTGTCGGCCCCCGATCTCGCGCTGACGCAGTTGATGGTGGAGGCGGCCACCACCTTGCTCGTCCTGCTGGGCCTGCGGTGGCTTCCGCCAAGGCGCGCAGCGGCGGCGTCGTCTCGCGCAGACACCCGCACGCGCGTACGGCGTGGACGGGACCTGATGGTCGCCATGGCCGCCGGGGCCGGCATCGCGGGCCTCACCTACGCCGTTCTCACCCGCCCGTCCCACCAGCGCATCGGTGACTTCTTCCTGTTGCGGGCCCTGCCGGAGGGAGGCGGCACCAACGTCGTCAACGTGCTGCTGGTGGACTTCCGCGGCTTCGACACGCTCGGCGAAATCACGGTGCTGGCGATCGTCGCCCTGACCGTGTATGCGCTGTTGAGGCGCTTTCGTCCCGCGCCCGACAGCATGACATCCCCCAACGCCGGCAGCGTGGACCCCGCAGCTGCGCTGACACCCGAGCAGCAGGTGCAAGCCGGCCACCTGGCCGTGCCGGCCGTCTACCTTCGCCTGCTGCTGCCCTTCATGCTGCTCGTGGCGGCCTACTTCTTCCTGCGCGGTCACAACCAGCCGGGCGGCGGCTTCGTCGCCGGGCTGCTGTTCTCCCTGGCACTCATCGTCCAGTACATGCTCGCCGGCGCCGCATGGCTCGAATCCCGGCTGAGCCTGCAGCCGTACCGCTGGCTCGCCGGCGGGCTGCTCACGGCCTGCCTCACCGGCGTCGCCGCATGGGCCTTCGGGTATCCGTTCCTCACGAGCCACACGGCGCACCTGCGACTGCCACTGCCACTGCTCGGCGAGCTGCATGTGCCCAGCGCATTCGCGTTCGATCTGGGCGTGTTTCTCGTGGTCGTGGGCGCGACGATGCTCATCCTGGTGGCACTGGCGCACCAGTCGCTTCGCAGCCATCGCGTGCCGGCCGCCGGTGCCCGCGCGCTGCCGGAGGCATGATGGAAATCGTCGTCTCGCTCGTGATCGGCGTGCTGTTCGGCTCCGGGACCTGGCTCGTGCTTCGCCCGCGCAGCTTCCAGGTGGTCACCGGGCTCATGTTGATGTCGTATGCGGTGAACCTGTTCATCTTCTCGATGGGACGCCTGGCCATCGCCCGACCGCCCCTGGTGCCTCCGAAGGGTGTCGTCGATCCCTCGGCCTATGCCGATCCGCTTCCACAGGCGCTCGTGCTGACGGCCATCGTGATCGGCTTTGCAACGACGGCGCTGTACCTCGTCGTGATGATCGGCTCCCGAGGCCTCACGGGAACCGACCATGTCGACGGGGAGGAGCGCCAACGATGAGCCTCGCCCGGACCGAGCACCTCATCATCTTGCCGGTGCTGCTGCCGCTGCTTTGCGGTGCGTCCATGATCCCGCTCGACAGCGGCCGGCACCGGCTGAAGCTGGCGCTGAGCCTCGGGAGTGGGCTCTCGCTGCTCGCCATCGCCTCCGCGACGATGTTCCTTGCCGACAGCGGCCACTGGCCCCATGGAATGGGCGTGTACCTCGCCGCCAACTGGGTCGCGCCATTCGGCATCGCCCTGGTGGCGGACCGACTGGCCTCGCTGATGCTGATGCTCACGGCCCTGCTCGCGGTGGCCGTGCTGTCGTACTCGGCATTGAGATGGAGCCGCGTCGGCGTGCACTTCCATTCGCTCTTCCAGTTCCTTCTGATGGGGGTCAACGGCGCGTTCCTGACGCACGACCTGTTCAACCTGTTCGTCTTCTTCGAGGTCATGCTGGCGGCATCGTACGGGCTGGTGCTGCACGGCTACACCGCACAGCGTGTCCGGGCCGGGATGCAGTACGTGACGATCAACCTCATCGCTTCGCTCGCCTTCTTGATCGGCGTCTCGATGATCTATGCGACGAGCGGCACGCTGAACATGGCCGATCTGGCAGCTCGCCTGCCGATGCTGCCCGAAGGGGACCTGGCACTGCTGAAGGCCGGCGTGGCGGTGCTGTGCGTCGCCTTTCTGGTCAAGGCCGGGATGTGGCCCTTGGGCTTGTGGCTGCCCACCACCTATGCGGCCGCGTCGCCGCCCGTCGGGGCCATGATGGTGCTGCTGACCAAGGTGGGCGTCTATGCCGTGCTGCGGCTGTGGCTGCTGGTCTTCTCGCACGACACCGGACCGGCCGCCGGCTACGGCCTGGATGTGCTGCTGCCGGGCGGCATGGTGACCATGGCCTTCGGTGCCGCCGGGATGCTCGCCACCGAGACGCCGGGGCGGATCGCCGGTCATGCGGCCATCCTGTCGTCCGGGACGCTGCTGGCCGCGGTCGGCAGCGGCGAAGCGGCCCTCGTGCCCGCGGCATTGCTGTACCTGCTGAGCTCGACCCTGGCGATGGCCGCCTTCATGCTCCTGATCGAACTCGTCGAGCGCGTGCGCACGCCCAGCTCCTCGATGATGGCACTGACGATGGAGGCGTTCGCGGTCGAAGAGACGCCCGAGCAGCCCGTGGGCGAGGGCATCCCGGGTGCGCTCGCCTTCCTGGCGCTTGCCTTTGCCGGATGTGCACTGGTGATTGCCGGCGTGCCGCCCTTGTCCGGCTTCGTCGCCAAGTTCGGACTCATCCATGCGCTGGTCGAAGGAAAAACATCATCGGCGGCCTGGACGCTGATCACGCTCATCGTGCTGTCGGGCCTGTGCAGCACCGTCGCGCTCACCCGCTTCGGCGTGCGCACCTTCTGGGCGGCCGGCGACATCCGCCCCCCGCGCCTGCACGCCACGGAAGTGGTCTCGATCGGCGCCCTGCTGCTCGCCTGCGTCATTCTGACCATCCAGGCCGGCCCGGTGCTCGACTTCCTGACGCGCACTTCGGCCGGTCTTCACCGCCCGGCGCTGTACGTCGAGCGGGTGCTCGGCACGCCGGCGGTGCCGGGTTCCGGCAGCAAGGAGGGCCTCCCATGAAGCGCTGGCTGCCCTTTCCGGCGATGTCGGCTGCACTGCTGCTCGCGTGGCTGCTGCTCAATGGCAGCATCGAGGCGGCGCAGCTTCTGCTGGGCGGCGCCCTGGCGATCGCCGTGCCGTGGCTCATCCGGCCGCTGCTGCCGGTCGATCCACCGACGCTGCGACGGCCTGATGCCGCGCTGCGCCTGATGCGGATGGCCGTCATCGAGATCGTCCGCTCGGGCTGGACCGTCTGCCGTTTGATCTTGTTCCCCCCGCCGAAGGGCGTGAACGCCCGTTTCATCCGCATCCCGCTCGACCTGCGCAACCGGTACGGCCTGGCCGTGCTCTCATGCCTGATCAACATCACCCCCGGGACGGTGTGGGTCGAGGTGCTTCCAGACACCCATGAGCTGGTGCTGCACGTGTTCGACCTGCACGACGCGCCCTGGTGGATCGCCACCATCAAGCAGCGCTACGAGCAGCCACTGCGCGATATTTTCGAAGGGAGCGGCCCATCATGACGACCCTGCTAGCCCTGGCAATCGCATTCGCGATGACCTGCCTGGTGCTTGCGATGCTGTTGTGCGCGGTGCGGCTGCTGGTCGGCCCGTCGGCGCAGGACCGCGTGCTCGCGCTGGACACCCTCTGGATGTGCTGCATGCTGCTTGCGCTGCTGATGGGCATGCGATTTGGCAGCACGGTGTACTGCGACGCGGCGCTGCTGATCGCGCTCATCGGCTTCGCCTCGACGATCGCGCTCGCGAAGTTCCTGGCGCGCGGAGAAATCATCCAATGAACCCGATCGACAGCATGCCCGCCTGGGCGGCGGTGCCGGTCGCCTTGCTGCTGGTGCTGGGCGGCGCCATCGCCTTCATCGGCGCCCTGGGGCTGGTGCGCCTGCCCACCTTCTATCAACGCATACACGGGCCGGCGGTCATCGTCGCACTCGGTGCCGGCTGCATCCTGGCCGCATCGATGCTGTACTTCACCGTGCTGCAGCATCGTCCGGTGATCCACGAACTGCTGATCGGTGCCTTCCTGCTGATGACGGCGCCGGTGGTCGCCATGCTGGTCACCCGCGCATCGGTGTACCGCGACCTGCAATCCGGCAAGCGCAGCCCCGGCGGGCCAGGCGAGGTCTACCGCCCACCCAATGAACGCGACGGGCACTGAACACCGGCCTCAGGGCCGAAGCGTTGAACAAGCCTGGATGCAGCGAAAACGCCGGGCAGGCGCGACGCAGTTCACGCCGCCACGGGTCGCCTGCTGCCCCAAGCGGCTCCAGCAGGGCAAACAGCATTGACCGGGCTGCCGAATACCAGCTATATAAGCTGGCTGACCGGAAGATACCCGGCGAAGAAGAAGCCATGCAGTACGCTCCTCTTGCCTCACTTCGGCATCGCCTGATTTTTGGCGGCCCGGTGCCATTCAACATTCGCAACATGGACCAAACCTTGTTGCTGGCGCGAGGGCAGATGCTGAGGGATGAAGACCAGCTGCAGGCTTTGCTCGATCGCGGTGCGGTCGTCGACACCGATGAAGCAAAGGGGCCACGGGCCGAAGTGCATGAAAGCCCGCCCGAAGGGCTGCCGGCGCTGTGGAGCAAGTACCTGGCCCGGATGGGGCGTACCTTGCGCCATCCCGACCCGGCCGCATTCGCCGAAGCACTCGACGATGTGGCGCAGCCCCTGCTGGCCCTGATCGAACGTGACCCCGACCTGGCGATCTTCCAGCTCGTGCGGCCGGACCCGGGCAAGGAAATTTCCTACGGCGTAGCGCACTCTGTTCATTCCGCCGTTGCAACCAACCTGGTGGCCCGGCGACTGGGCTGGGACGCGGCAAACGCCGAGCTCGTATTCAAGGCGGCGCTGACCATGAACATCGCCATGCTTGAACTGCAGGCTCAATTGGCCAACCAGGTGACACCGCTGACGCCATTGCAGCGCGAAGCCATTCGGCAGCATCCCCTTGGCGCGGTGGAGATCTTGCGGTCCGTCGGTGTGAATGATGCCGTTTGGCTGGCCACTGTCGCCCAGCATCACGAGGTGCCCGGGGGTGGCGGGTATCCCCACGGCCGCGAAGACGTGGGCGAACTGGCCTGCATGCTGCGCTATGCCGACATCTATACCGCCAAACTCAGCCCGCGTGCCAGCCGCGGCGCGCTGCCTGCCAACCGGGCAGGACGCGAGATTTTCCTTCAGGGCGACCGGGCCCCGCTGGCTGCTGCGATGGTCAAGGAGTTCGGCATCTTCCCTCCCGGATGCTTTGTCGCCCTGCATTGTGGCGAGCTCGGGGTCGTCATCCGACGAGGATCGACGGCCAACACGCCAGTCGTCGCAGCCCTCGTCGCCCGCAACGGCGACGCGATGCTCGAACCGGTGCGCCGCGCCACCGATGTGGAGGAATACGCCATCGTCAAGGTGGTCAGCGAGAGCAGCCTGCGCGTTCGCATTTCGCCCGACCGGCTGGCCGCGATCGCGGCGCGTTGAACAACCCTTCCGGGGAACACCAATTGCTCACACGGTCGGCTGCCTTCGCACTTTCAAGGCCTGCAACTCCTGCACCTGTCATCAGTGGAGAACAACCATGGCGAGCAAGAACACGATTTGCATCTGGTACGACGGCACGGCAGTGGATGCCGCGCAGTTCTACGCCGAGACGTTTCCGAACAGCTCGGTCGGAACGATCCATCGCGCCCCCGGGGACTATCCGAGCGGCCAGGAGGGCGATGTCTTGCTGGTGGAATTCACCGTGATGGGCATTCCCTGTGTGGGTCTCAACGGCGGCCCGGAATTCAAGCACAGCGAGGCCTTCTCGTTCATGGTGGCCACGGACGACCAGGCCGAAACCGACCGCCTGTGGAACGCCATCGTCAGCAACGGCGGCCAGGAAAGCGCCTGCGGCTGGTGCAAGGACAAGTGGGGCCTGTCGTGGCAGATCACGCCGCGCGTCCTCCTGGAGGCGATGGCCGATCCTGATCGGGCGGCAGCCAAGCGCGCGTTCGACGCGATGATGACCATGGGGAAGATCGACATCGCCGCGATCGAAGCGGCTCGACGCGGCTGACGTCAGGAAAGAAAGCCCGGGCTCTGCCCGGGCCTCGATCGCTCATTTGAAACCGCTGCGCGATCAGCGCGGCCCCACCACCCGCAGCGGTGCCCCTACTTCGTAGGCACCGGCATCTGGCGCCGTGCCGACAAAGCCGTCGTTGATGCCCGGGATGGCCACACCGGTGTTCTCAGCCGCCGAGCCCGCCTTCAGGCGCAGATCCGGCGCTGCGTAGGTGCTCATCGCGTTGCTCGGCAAGGCCACGGCGTTGTTGAAGACCGCGAGCGAGACCTGCACGGCGTTCTTCTCGGTCGTCAGGCTGCGCAGTTGCGCCAGGCTGCTGAACGCCGTGCTGCCGAAGCGGCCGGTGAAGCCGCCCGTCGTCGAGCCGATCGCATCGTGGTTCATGTTCGCGTTCGACGACACGAGGTCCGCGATCTGCAGCACCTTGCCGGAGCCGTTGCTGTAGCCGCCGTAGGTTCCGCCCGGACCACCGATGAACAGGTTGTTGCGGCTGTAGAGGCGGTTGACCGGGACGCCGGCGTAGATGCCGATCGCATCCCCGCCCTTGACCACGGTGTTGTGCAGCAGCACATCCCCGTAGCTGCCGCGGTACAGCTTGAACGACACATGGGCGATGTTGTAGAGCACGTTGCGCACGAAGTAGGTCGGCCCGCCGAGGCTGGGTTGCGACGACAGCCCGACGAACGCGTTGGTGATGCGGTTGCGCATCACGCGGCAGTTGTGGAAGCAGAAGTCGGCCTCCACGGCATCGTCGGCGGCGACCGAGAGGTCGTTGTTCAGGATGTCGATGCTGAACTGGTCCACGGCCTCGTCGTCTTCCATCAGCGAGATGTTGTCCCGAAATCCGCTGACCTTGTTGTTCATCACCACGTGGCCCGGGCCGGTGAACTGGATGCCCTCGCCCACGTTGGCGCCGTTGACCCCGAGAGAGGCCTCGGCCCACGGGGTGGTGCCGATCACCACGTTGTCCGCAATGTAGGCGTTTTCAGCGCGGAGGTAGGCGACCACCGTGCTGCCGCCACGCACGCTGGCCACCGATTTGATCGTGCTGCGCGTCAGCGCGAAATGCTTGGTGCTGTCGAAACGGACCGTGCCATTGACCTGCACGGCATCGAGCATCACATGCTGGCGGCCGTTGAAGAACAGCTCGCCATTGAACACCGTGCCCGGCACGCCCCGGATGACGATGGGCTTGCCGGCCGCGCCATCCTTGCTCATTGTGAAGCCGGCATAGGTGCCCGCAGCGAGCTGGATGACGTCGCCGGGCACCGCGGACGCGAGCATGCTGGAAAGCGTGGCAGGTGTTGCGGACTTGACCGGGGCGTTCGCCATCGGCTTTGGAACCGCGCGCGTGGTCGCCGTGATGGTGCGCGTGGTGCTGCCACCATCGGGATCGACCAGGGACAGCTCGATGTCATAGGTGGTGGCGGGTTGCAGGTCGAACACGCTGCCCGAGTGGCGCGTGGCCCAGGAGAAGCCCGACGTGCTGCCGGCCTGCACGCGTTGCAACGGCATGCCGGCGCGCCAGGTGCTGCTGCCGTGCGTGCGGTACCGCACCTGGCCGACCGCTGTCGCGTGGGCGTCCCCGGTGAAGGCCCCTGCGACCGTCCGGTTCTCCATCGTGGGATAGGGCGTCGTGATCGTGCCAGGCACGCTGGCGTCGGCCGGGTTGCCGGCCGACGGCGCGGGCGCGGGCGCAGGTGCGGGAGCAGGGGCTGGCGCCGGTGCGGGTGCCGGCTCAGGAGCCGGTGCAGGCGCCGAGGTCGGCGTCGTCACCGACACGCTGTTCGACGGCCAGCTCACATTGCCGGCCTTGTCGTAGGCCCGCACCCGGAAGTTGTAGAGGCGCCCGCCGACGAGCGAGGTCGTCGTGTAGCTGGTGCTCTTGTTCGGGTTGAGCTCCATGTAGTTCGAGCAGGCCGAGGTCTCGCAACGCTCGATCTTGTAGCTCTCGACGCCGACGTTGTCGGTGCTGCCGGTCCACGAGAGTGACGCCTGCGTGGGGGACAGCACCTTCACGGTCAGTGCGGTGGGCGTGCTGGGCGCCTGGGTATCGGCCGCCAGCGAGGCATCGCTCACATTGCGCGTGGCGACGAAGGGGGCAGACGACGTCGCCTTGCCATCGTCCGCGATGGCTGCAACGCTGTAGGTGTAAGTCAAGCCGGCGGTCAGGCCGGTGTCGGAGAAGCTGGTGCCATCAACCTCGGCAATCCGGTTGGCCGGCGTGCAGCCGGACGCCTCGCAACGCGACACCACATAGCGGACCGCACCGCTCACGGCGGTCCATGCCACATCGATGCGGGTGTCGGTCACGGCCGATGCGCTGAGGATCCTGGGTGCGGTGGCGGCGTCTTCGGAGGCCGTCGGTGCAGGGGCCGGCGACGTGGCCGGGCCCGGTGAAGGCGCGGCGGTATCGACCGTCGTCGACTCCGCGGCCGCGTCCGAGTTGCCCCCGCCGCAGGCCGTCAGCGCGACCAGGGCGCTCATCACGGCCAGTCGGCCCAGAAGTTCCTTGCGATGTGCCACTTGCATCCAACCCCCATGAAATTTCAGAGGTCGGATTTGACAGTGACCCCTTGGGCGCGGCAGTAAGCTTTTGCAAGAGACGAATTTGAAGAGCTCGGCCGGGTGAGACGTGATGCACTCTGCCGAATGCCCCGACGACGGCCGGAAACGACCGGTTCATGCGGGCGGGGTGAGTCACAGACCGGCCATGGTGCGCGCCCTTCATTCCGCGCGGCCAGCACCTTTTCGTTACGAACGAAGCGCAGGCCCGGACGTGTCTCCGCTCGCTCCACTCCAACGCCGCAGATGCGCCGCCAGGTTTTGCACCGTGGGTTCCAACAAGAACTCCTTTGCATCCGAAAACAGGGAATTCCGGGATGCGGCGGGAAGAAACTGGTTCGCAGCGCGCGTGAACAGCAGCATCATTTGCAGCGAATCCAGTCCGATTTCGAGAAGCGACCGATCTGGCGGAGGGGATGGGCGGCGACCTCCGGAGAGATCGACGACCATGGCGGCGAGCACCCCTTCCACGTCGTCTGCGATCGGTTCATCCACGCCTTCCCCGGCAGGGGACGAGCGATCCAATGGCAAACGGCTTTTGTCGATCTTGCCATTGACATTCAATGGCATCTCGTCAAGCGCGACGACGCGGGACGGCATCATGTAGACAGGCAGGCGCCTCGCCAGGGCCGCGCGCAGCTCGTCCTCGCCCCTGTCCTCGCGCCAGACCACGAATGCGGTGAGCCTGGTCCCGCTTTCTGAATGCTCCGGCATCACCGCGCAAGAACGGCAGCATCCGCTGGCCTCGATCGCTGCCTCGATCTCGCCCGTTTCGACCCGATGGCCGCGCACTTTGACTTGCCCATCCAGTCGCCCGAGATAATCGAAGTTTCCGTTCGGCAGGCGAAGTGCCCGATCTCCGGTGCGGTACATGCGCTCGCCCTTTCGGAAAGGATGCGTTTGAAAGCGCCTGTCTTCTTCCGGGCGGGCAAGATAGCCACGCGCCAGGCACGCCCCGGATAGGTACACCTCGCCGACCTGCCCATTCGGCACAGGCTGCAGATGTTCATCGAGCAACAGCACTTCGGTGTTGGCGATGGGCCGGCCAATCGGCACGAAGGGGGCCACATCGCATTCGGCTTGATAGCGATGAACCACGCATCCCACGGTCGCTTCGGTGGGCCCGTATTCGTTGAATATCTCCGCCACGCCCGCGGACTGCTCCGTGATCTCTTTGGCCGGATGCGTCGGCAAGGCTTCTCCGCTGGCAATGTATTTGCGGATGCCGCAACCCTTCACCCCGGCCTCTGCGAAAAGCCGCAGATGCGATGGTGTGAGCTTGACGGCATTGATCGCCGGATCTTTGAGTACCGCGTGAATCGCCACCAGCGGATCGCCTTGCGGAAACACGCGGATTTCACCTCCCGTGACCAGCGGCACGAAGATCGCCGTCAATGTCAGATCGAAGGACAGCGACGTGAAAAAAGGAAAGACGACCGGCGTGCTCATGCCCGTCAAATAGGCGTTCCTTGCCCAAAGAACATAGTTGAGCAAGCTGCGCTGTTCGACCACCACACCTTTCGGCCGCCCCGTCGAGCCCGAGGTATAGAGAACGTAGGCGGCGGAAGTCGGCGACAGAGGCGGTGCCGCGACGAATGAATCAGGACCGGCGCATTGCAGCTCGGAAAAATGAATGCGGGGGAAGGACTCTGCCCACATGGCGTACCGATCTTCCACCATGACGCACGCCGGCCGGCAATCGTTCAACACGAATCGAATGCGCTCTTCCGGCCACTCCGTGTCGATGGGGACGAACGCGGCACCTGCTCGCAAGATGGCCAACATGCCGGCGATCGTTTCCACCGACCTGTCGGCCATGATCGCCACGTTCGCGCCGGGCAGGACCCCTCGTCCACGCAACTGCTCGGCATATCGATGAACCAGCCGGTCCAGTTCCGCGTAGCTCAAGCTGCGAGCCGAGTCACTGATGGCCGCCTGCTCAGGCGTCCGCTCGACCTGGTCCGCAAAAAGCCCGTGAACCGTGACATCGCCGGGCAAGTCCATCGACGGGCCGTCTTCCGGTACAGGGTCGACGGTCATTCGGGGCGTGCCGCTTGCAAAATACCTGCCGGCCTCCAGGTCCGCACACAGGCGATCGAGCGCCTGGGCCAGGCGACCGTCACTCCCTGTGGCGGCCGGACACGATGCAGCGATTTCGACGCCATGGTCGTGCTGCAAGGTGATGATCGTCACCGCCGAACCGGGTGCATCAAAGGGCAGCAGTGAAGCGGAATCGGGCACGAATCCTTCCGCTGAGAAGGCCTGAAGTGACACATGATCGATGTGGGACAGCGTCCCTGAGAAAAGATAGCGATCGGTGCGCACCTGCCTCTCATGGGCCCACCGATGGAAACCATTCAACACAGGAAGAGGCACCCAGGGGAAGGCCCGGTCCACGCCGGAAGTCATGCGCTCATCGTGACGGGCAAACGCATCGAGCGTCCATCCGTAGAAGTCACGCCAGCTGGACGTGGCCGGCGCATCGAAGAAGAACGCGTTGCTCAGATTGCCTGTGGAACGCAAGGTGGAATCCACCTGCCGCAGGTTGACGGGTGTCATCAGGCGCGTGGTGTCATTCGGCCGCAGGTGCGCAGCGAGGTGCGACCATGAAGACGCCACCCTGGCACCGACGGCCGACACTTTCCCGGGCACGGTCCTTGTTTCCCAGACAAATCCGGATTTCCCTTTGGAGGGCGGCCCCAATGGCGATATTTTGTCGGGCTTGAACCAGGGCCTGCGCTCGGGATGATTGAACTTCAGCAGGTGCTCCCGGGTGGATTGTCGATGGTTGCTCCCGAGAAGCGGGTCACCGCGCAGCGCACGGAATGTTTCTTCGGCGAAGAAGATCAACCCGCCGGCATCCATCAAGGCATGCGAACAACGGAAGATGAGCCCTGCTCCCTCCCACCACAACACCTCCACCGGGGGTGTGTCATTGAATGTGAAAGATTCGCGAAAGACAGGGTGATCGAGGGATGCCACCTCCGATCTGGCCATGTGGCGCAAGCGCGGCGGCTTGCCGCTGTCCACCCACCATGTCCCCTTGGGAATCCATCTGACCCCTGGATTGGCCTCGCCAGCCCGTGCCAGCGCCGCCTCCAAGGCAGCGCGCGAAGGCAAGGTGTCTGAGGCGATCCGCAACTGCACCGCGCAAGGTGGAAAACCCCGTGTGGCCGACAAATAGAGCCATTCGAACGGCGAAATTTTCCGGCAACGGCGTAACTGGTGCATTTTTTCAGCGAGTTGGCAGTGCCCTCTAGAGGCGCACAAGAGTTGAAAAGCGCGGGGCGCCCCTGGAGGACGCCGCGCGTTGATTCAGGACGGAATGGGTAAAATTCGTCCCCGGATCGCCCGCCCTGTTTTGCGCTGACGAAGGCGGCGTTGCCGAGTCAAATGATCTCTCCACACAGGCCACATGGAAACATCGAATTCTCCCGCCAATCCGTTTTTCCATGTGGCTGGTTTCCGCATGACGCGCATTTGGCATTGTTTTGGCAATTACATGCACCGGGTCGATATCGACACGGTTCTGGCCATGCTGTCGGCATCCCGCACCAATGTCTTGCCCGTCAATACGCATCGGCTCGACGGCGAGACTGGGAGAAAGGGATTGCTCATCGGATTCGGCGGCGTGCAGTTCGATCAACTGGCCGAGCGGATCAACATGGACGACATGGTCGTCATGCTCAACATCAACCACCAAACCAGCGCTCGAGCCGCCGTTAAAAAAACCACGCTGGCCCATGCGCTGACCGGTGAGCGGGTCGTCAAGCTCGAAGTACTGAATACCGACTTGCGCACATCGAACAATGCGGAATTGATCGAAGCCGTCAGGCAATTGAGGGAAGCATTGCCGGAATTGATCCTCATGCCGCTGCTCCACAATGATTATGCATCTGCTCAAACGCTGGTCGGGCTCGGCTGCCCGCTGCTGCGCGTCATGGGCAGCGGCATCGGCGACGGCCAAGGCATCATCGATGCACAAGAGTTCGAGCGCATCTGTACGCTGCCCGTGCCGGTCGTGCTCGACGGCGGCGTGCGGGACGCAGCGGACTACGAACATGCGCATCGCCTGGGGGCCGCGGGTTGCCTGGTCAACAGCGCCTTGTTCCTGGACGGCGGCCCTTCACCTGAGCACAGGTTGGCCGAATTCATGTCTGCATCGAAAAGATTCTTGTCGTGATCCCTTCAGGAAAATCCAGGTTTTCCCCGCCGATTCCCAAACCGCATGAACGTCCGCCCAACGCCTGGCAAATCTTCCAGGCCTTGCGTCGCAATGTGCTGGAGATTTGGTCGGTCGAGGATTTTGAGTTTCCCATCCAGATCCGCAAGACCGTCGTCGATACGCGCATGCTCATCAACGACCCGGCGGGCATTCGCCATGTCTTTCTCGACAACGCCAGGAATTATCAAAAGAATGAATTGCAGCTGAGGCTGCTGCGTCCCGCGCTGGGCGCCGGCGTGATGACCTCCAATGGAGATGATTGGCGCCGCCAGCGCCGCGTCCTGGCACCCCTGTTTTCACCGCAACGCGTCCGGGAATTCACGGCAGCCAAGGTGCGTGTGGCAGAACGCACCGTCGAACGATTGAGGCACCGTGCGGACCATGAAGTCATCGATGTGTCAGTGACACTGGGTCAACTGACGCTCGACATGCTGGAACACACCTTGTTCAGCCAAGGGCTCGGCCGATCCGCCAGTCAATTGCAACATGCGATCACTCGCTATTTCGATACCCTGGGGCGACTGGACCCCTTCGATATCTTGGGATTGCCTGATTTTCTTCCGCGCCTGAATCACCTGCGCGGCCGCGCCAGCATCAACCTGATGGGGCGCCTGGTCGATGAGATTCTCGCGAGCCGGCGCGGCCTGCTGGCGTCCGGGACGGAGCCGCCCAAGGACATCCTCACGCTGCTCCTGAACGCCCAAGACCCTGAAACAGGTCAATTCATCAGCGAAGCGGAGTTGCGCGACAACATCTTGACCTTCATCGGCGCAGGCCATGAAACCACCGCCAACGCATTGACCTGGACGCTTTATCTGCTGTCGCAGGTTCCCGATTGGCGAGCGCGCGTCGAAGAAGAAATCGATGGCTGCTTCGACCCGAACGATGTGCTTGCCTCCCTGCCCCTGACGAAAGCGGTGCTCGAAGAGAGCATGCGGCTCTATCCGCCCGTTTCCATGTTCAGCCGTGTTGCGCTGCAAGACGATGTGGTTGTGGGCACTGCGATTCATTCCGGCACGATCGTCACGGTGTCGCCCTATGTGTTGCATCGCCATCGCACGCTGTGGCGCGATCCTGATGTGTTTGATCCTGAACGCTTTCTGGGAGGCCATCGCGATGCAATCGATCGGTTCGCCTATCTGCCTTTCGGTGCCGGCCACAGGGTGTGCATCGGCATGGGCTTCGCCATGGCTGAAATGCTGCTGGCGCTGGGCCATTTGTTGCGAGAATTCCGCTTCGATCTGGTGGAGGGGCACCCCGTCACACCGGAAGTGCGGGTGACCATGCGCCCTGCGAACGGCATGAAAATGCATGTCAGAAGGCGCAGATGAACATCGGCAGGGTTTAGCCCCGCTCCAATTGCGTTGCAAGCGCATACGTTCGCCTTCGCAATGCTTCGATCACGGCCTTGTCGTTTCCCAGTGAGGACAGTTCGTCAGGAGACAAGGTCGGGCCAATGGCGACCGGCAAGCTCGTCCCCATGCGCGCCTTCACCTCGTGAAAGATCAAGGCCAGGCGAAGTGCGCGGCTGATGTGGCTGGCCATCTGGAACAAGCGGCCATTCTGTCCCGAGAAAAACACAGGCAACACGCTCGCCTTCGACCGGCGCACCAGCTGCGCCGTGAAGGTGCCCCAAGGCGGATCCATGGCCTGCTTGCGCCCCCATCGATCAGGCGACGTCGAAATCAGCCCGGCCGGGAAGATGATCAGGCAGTGACCGCGCTGAAGGTGTGCCAGCGCCCTGCGGCGTGTTGCCACATTGAACTTCTTCGCCTCGGGCCTGTCCGACAAATCGATCGGAAGAAGATGCGGTTGAACCTCGGGGGCTTGCATCATGACGGCGCTGGCCAGAATCATGAAATCATCCCGGAACTGTTCCACCAGATACGAGATCGCCAAGCCATCCAAGACGCCGTAAGGATGATTGGCGATCACGACCAGCGGCCCCGTCCTGGGCGCTTTCTCCAGGGCAGCAGGATCAAATTGCACATCGAGTTGCAGATGCCTCATGGAAGCCGCCCAGAAGCTCTCATTCAAGCGGGGAGCCTGTTGATTTTGACGATAGAGGCGTTCCAGGTGCAGGCATCCGCTGGCGATTTCCACCGCACGAATCAAGCACCGCTTGAGAGGCGCATTGACTTGGGCCGCATAAGACAACCTGGTCTTGCCGACGGATTGATTCATCTTGGTTGGTGGGGCGGACAAGGGCTCAGGCAACTCGGCAGGCAGGCGTTCCGCCCGCCGCGTTGATTGCCGCTCATTGTGGCGCTGAACGGATCCGCGCCAACGACCGCGACGGCAGGTGTGGCTTGCAGGGGACGGGCCTCCAGCGCGCGGGAACGGCGTGCCTACCGTGGTTTCCCTTCGGTGCGCATCACCGGCGCAAGAAGCGGTACCGCGAGCAAGGCGCAGCCAGCGGCCGCGAGCCAGACGAACGGCCAGCCTTGCATCGAGAGCAAACGCGGAATGACCAGCGGGACGATGAAGCACGCCAGGAACACGACGGTGTTGGCCATGCCCAGCGCCGTTCCGGCGCGTGCGGCGCCCGACAGCGTGGCCAGTTCTGTGTACGCCACACCGTGCCATGCCGAGACGCACACGCCACTGACCAGCAGCAGGCCGATCAGCACAACGCGCGAGACGGGTGAACCGGCGTGTGCGCCCTCACACAGCATGGCCGCAGCGCTCAGAGCCGCGAAGAGCAGCACGGTCAACACGCTGCATGTGCGCAGGTACGCCGGTCTGTTCTTCCGCTGGTCCGTCCAGCGGCCGCTCCACACGCGCACCACCATCGCGCCCACTTGAACGCTCATCATCACCACGCTGAGCGTCCCCAGGCCGATTCCTCCGAAATCATGCAAGAACACCGTGCCGAACGACAGCACGGCAAACTGCGGCGCGCACAGCATGCCGATGCCGGCGACCAGCCGCCATACGCGGGCATCGTGCAGGGGACCACCAGGCTGGGTGGGATGCGCATGGGAGATCACCCGCGCACTCGCGTCTGCCGGCGGCTCATGCACCCAGGCCATCACCAGCAGTGCCCCCAGCAGGCACAAGACGGCCAGCAGACCGTACATCGCCCCGAACCCCAAGTGCAGTGCGGCGGCAGGAAGCAGCAAGGCACCGATGCCACCGCCCAGCGGCACCGCTGTCTGTCGAATGCTCATGGCCAGGCCACGTTCGCCGTCGGAGAACCAACGCATCACGGCGCGGCCACTGGCGCCGTTGACGCTGGCACCGAACACGCCGACGAGCAGCAAGCCCGTTCCCAGCCAGCCGAGCCCGGGCACATGGCCGAGCGTGGGGGCCGCGCAGAGCGCCATGCCGATCAGCGCGGCCGCCGTTGCCCCAAGCCCCAGCAGCAGCACGGGTCGGTCGCCCCACCGGTCTGCCAGCAGCCCCCATGGCAATTCACTGACGGCAATGCCCAGGCCCATGAGGCCCAGCACCAGGCCGAGCGTGTCGTTGTCGAGCTGGTAGCCCGAACGCATGAGCACCGCGGTCATCGGGATGCCGCTGAAGGCGGTGGCAAAAGCCGCGTTGGCGCTCACGCCGGCAGCAAGGACTTTCCAACGGTGTCGGGGCGATGGGAGAGAGTCAACAGGTGTCATGCCAGAGAGTCTCGGCCAAAGCCATGATCCTGAAAATCGAAAAATATTTGACAGACAATCCCGAAAAACAGGATGAACCCGATGGCCAACGTGATGTTCGATCTCGAAGCACTGCGCAGTTTTTCAACCGGCATGGCATTGGGCAGCTACGCTCGCGCGGCCGACAAGCTGGGGCGCTCCACCTCGGCGGTGAGCGCCCAGCTCAAGAAGCTTGAAGCCCAGGCCGGCACGCCGCTCCTTCGCAAGGCGGGACGCGGCCTGGAGTTGACCGAAGCAGGCGAGACCATGCTGGCGTATGCCCATCGCCTCCTGGAGATCAACGATGAAGCCGCTGCCGCGATGCGGGGCGTCCATCTGGCGGGCTGGGTGCGCCTCGGGCTGCAGGAGGATCTGGGCGAGTGCGTGCTGCCCGGGGTGCTCGGCCGGTTTGCCCGGGCGCATCCCAATGTGCGCATCGAGGCCTGCGTCGCACGCAGCGCCGAATTGCGGGAGCGCCTGGAGCTCGGCGAGCTGGACCTCGCGATGATCTGGGAAACGGAGAGCAGGCCTTCGCTTGCGCACGGCGAACGCCTCGCCCGGTTGCCGCTGCAATGGATCGGACCGGCGGCCATCGAAGCCCTCGACACGCCGTGGTGGGCGCAGCAACAGCGCGGAAGTGGCCCGCGCAAGGCCAGGCAGCCCTTGCCCCTGGTGCTGCTCGATGCGCCCTGCCCGCTGCGCGACGTCGTCACCACGACGCTCGACCGGGCAGGCATTGCCTGGCGGCATGCATTCACGAGTGCCAGCCTGGCCGCACTCTGGGCCGCGGCATCGGCTGGCCTGGGTCTTTCAGTGCGAACGCCGTTCGGCTTGCCGCCCCACGTGCGCGTGCTCGAACGCACCGGCACCCGGTTGCCGGCATTGCCATCGCTCGCATTGGCCATGTACCGGGCACAGGCAAAACCGGAGCCGGCGGTTGCTCGATTGGCAGAACTGCTGAAGGAAGCCGCCGAAGTCGGCTTTCGCGACGCGCAAGCGTCGACATTGCCGACATTCACAGCCCAGTCACTGCACGTGTGATTCGGGTCGTGCCGTCGCTAAGCCTCGGTCGCCAGATGCTCGGACTCGATCTGCGGCCTCGCCCAGGTGAGCAACACCTCCGCCAATTCCCGCGGCTCGATCGGCTTGCTCACGTGGGCGTTCATGCCCGCAGCGAGACACGCCTGCTTGTCCTCGTCCATCGCGGCAGCCGTCATGGCGATGATGGGCAGCCGGGCGCATTGGGGCAGGCCGCGGATGACGCGCGCCGCCTCCACGCCGTCCATGTCGGGCATCTGCATGTCCATCAGCACCAGGGCGAATTGTTCCTTCTTGACCCAGTCCACGGCTTCCACGCCGTTCTGGGCGACAACAACCCGCAGCCCGGCCGACGTCAGGAAAGCCATCGCCACCTGCTGGTTGACGAGGTTGTCTTCGGCAAGGAGCACACAGGCTCCCCGTACGGGCTGCAGCACTTCGGCGAAGTCGAATTTCTTGGCGGCGACGGGTGCGCTTCGCGACGGCTCTCCATGCTGCAGGCTGACGATCGCATCGAACAGCCGTGAGGGTGTCGCCGGCTTGAGCACGACGCAGGCGTTGCTCATGCCCCGCAAGGCCTCTTCGGCGCGCTCGCGCGCGGGCTGTCCCACCATCGCGATCGCCAGCAGCGGCGTGCCGCTGCGCTCGGAGGTGATGCGGCGGGCTTCGTGGATGAACTCCGCGTCGGCGCTTTTGCAATCGACGAGCAGCAGCTCGAACGGCGCCCGTGGGGCCGCGCGCCGCAGCTTGTGAACGGCATCGTCGCGGAACGAAGCGGTGGTCACCTGGAAACGCCAGTTCTGCAGCAGTTGCTGCAGCAGCAGGCGCCCGGTGGGCTGTCCGTCGACGATCAGCGTGCGCATGCCCCGGATGTTGAGGAGATCGAGACGCTCGATGTGGCCACAGGGCAGGCCGAAGCGGGTGGTGAAGGTGAAGGTGCTGCCCTGCCCCGGTTCGCTCGCGACCGAGATGTCGCCCCCCATGAGGTTGACCAGACGCTTGCAGATGGCCAGGCCGAGCCCCGTGCCGCCGTACTTGCGGGTGATCGACGCATCGGCCTGCGTGAACGATTCGAACAGACGGCCTGCCTGCTGTGGCGTCAGGCCGATGCCGGTGTCCTGGACGCAAAAACGCAGCACCGTGTGCGTATCGTCCCGCGATTCGACCTCGGCCCGGATCACGATCTCGCCCTTGGCGGTGAATTTGATCGCGTTGCCGACCAGGTTGTTGAGCACCTGGGCCAGGCGCAGCGCATCACCGACGAGGCGCTGGGGGATGTCCTTGTCGATCTCGTAAAAGAGGTCCAGACCGGCTTCTTCCGCGCGGATGGAAAACAGGTTGCCGACGTTTTCGATCGTCTCTTCCGGGCTGAATTCTTCTTGCTCGAGCGAGATCTTTCCCGCCTCGATCTTTGAATAGTCGAGGATGTCGTTGAGCAGAGAAAGCATGGCTTTGGAGGACGTCTGCACCTTCGACAGGTAATCGCGCTGCTGCTCGGTGAGCTGCATGCCGAGCACCAACTGGGTCAAGCCGATGATGGCATTCATCGGGGTTCGTATTTCATGGCTCATGCTCGCCAGGAACAGGCTCTTGGCTCTGTTGGCCGCCTGGGCCTCATCTCGCGCGGCGGCCAGCGCCACGCTGTTGCGATGCTCGTTTTCATGCACGCGCACGAGGCGCGCATACAGCATGCTGTTTTCGAGCAGCAATTCCAGCAGCACCACGCTGCATGCCACCAATCCGTAGATCCGTCCGGCATAGAAGCCCAGGTCGAAGCGCCCCCCGTTGAGCACGGCCGACAGCGCGATGTCGAAGAGCCAAGCACACATCACCACCATGAGCCACAGGTCGAGCACGGCCTGAGGACGTGTCCGCCACAAGGCCAGCAGCGCCACGAGGCTGCAGGCCCACACGCTGCTCACGGTGATCAGCATGGCAGGCGTGTATCGGTTTCCCTGCATGATGGGCGGCAGCATCGAGGCCCCGACCGTTGCGATGGCCACGAGCGCCGCGGCCAGCAGCACTGCACCCGCCGACATGGCGACCACGGCGATGCGTTCCCCATTCAGCGATGAGGCCGCAGCGGGCTTGCGCCTGAGCACGGCGTAGGCCACGACGAAGAGCGGGAAACCGGCGTGCCAGAACATGTAGATCCATGCCGTGCTCTGCGGTCCGGCCCCCAAGAGGCCGGAGGTGCTGAACAGGCCTGGAAAGGTGAGCGCGTGGCCCACCGTCATCACGGAAGTGAAGAGGTAACCGCTGGCCAGTGTCAGCAAGGCCCGGGAGTGCAGGATGCGGTATTGGCCGAACAACAGCGCCGCGGTGATGGCGTCGTTGACGACCAGTGCTGTCTCATAAATCGGGATGAAGGCCGGGACGGGCGGAAGCTTGACCGTGGCGAACGGCGCAAGCACCCCGAAAAGTGCGACAGACACGGCGAGCACCGCGAGCGCCCTGCGCTTTTCGGCCTGGCCCGGGCGTTCGTTGAGCAAGAACGCGGGATCGTCGACTGGGGCTGCGTCCCCGGGCAAGAGGTCTGCCATCCGATCCTCCACGATCTGTTGGCGAGATCATCGGACAACTCGGGGCCACTTGCAATTGAATGAAGTCGCATGCATGCGACAGGTTTCGGCCGGCTCCCAACCTCATGCCGGGCGAACGTTGGCATCCCATGGCTGCAGTGGACCCCGGCCTTCGCCGGGGTGACGTCTTTTTTGGGGCGACTGCTGGCGCTAACCTGGTCCCCTACTCGTCATACCGGCGAACGCCGGTACCCACTGGCCGCAGTGAGCCCTGGCCTTGGCCGGGGCGACATTCTTTTGCCGATTGCTGGCCCGAACCTGCCCCCACCCGTCATACCGGCGAACGCCGGTACCCACTGGCCGCAGTGAGCCTTTGCCTTCGCTGGGGCGACATTCTTTTGCCGACTGCTGGCCCGAACCTGCCCCCACCCGTCATACCGGCGAACGCCGGTACCCACTGGCCGCATGAGCCCTGGCCTGCGCCGGGGCGACATTTTGGGACGCATGACAACGCCCCCGGCATGATCGGCTTCAGAAGCTCTCCCAAGCGTCCGAATGGGCGCTCGCAGGCGCGGCCGGGGCGGCGGGTGACGCACGAGGCCCGGTCTTCGCCACTGCGTCCGGCGAGGCCGGCAGCTGGGCGGATGGTTTGGAGTGCTGCACGGCTGCGTGAACGACGTGGGCCGCATCGACTGCCTGCGCCATGTTCAGCTTGAAGAGCTTGACCGCCTCCACGAGCTTGGCGGCCTGCTGGTTGAGGCTGTCGGCTGCCGCGGCGGATTGTTCGACCAGCGCCGCGTTCTGCTGGGTGGCCTCATCGAGCTGGCTCACCGCGGTGCTCACCTGGCCGATGCCGGAGGTCTGCTCGACGGTGGCCGAGCTGATCTCGCCGATGAGATCGGCCACCTTGCGCACCTGGACCACGATGTCTTCCATGGTGGAGCCGGCGTCGTTCACGAGACGTGAGCCGGCCTCGACCCGATCGACGCTCGCACCGATCAGCGTCTTGATTTCCTTCGCGGCCTCGGCACTGCGCTGGGCCAGGCTGCGCACCTCACCGGCCACCACCGCAAAGCCCCGTCCCTGTTCGCCCGCGCGGGCGGCTTCCACCGCGGCATTGAGCGCGAGGATGTTGGTCTGGAACGCGATGCCGTCGATGACACCGATGATGTCCGAGATCTTCCTGGAGCTTGCGGAGATCTCGTCCATCGTGGAGACCACCTTGCCGACCACATCGCCCCCCTTCATGGCCACATCACTGGCGGACCGCGCCAGTTCGGCAGCCTGGCGTGCGGTCTCCGCGCTGTTCTTGACCGTGCCGGAAAGCTCCTCCATCGACGCGGCGGTCTGCTCCAGGTTGGAAGCCTGCTGTTCGGTCCGTTGACTGAGGTCTGCATTGCCCGAGGCGATCTGTGCGCTGCCGGTGGCGATGGAGTCCGAGCTTGCGCGGACGGTGCCCACCACCTTGACCAGGCTTTGCACCATGTTCTGCAGCGCCGACAGGAGGCGGCCGGTTTCGTCGCGGCTGCTCACGTCCAGGCGGGTCGTGAGATCGCCGCGTGCCACCGTCTCCGCCACATCCACGGCGGTGACCAGCGGGCCGGTGATGCTGCGGGTGATGAGCCACGCCAGGACGACGCCCAAAGTCAACGCCAACGCGGCAACGCCGATGACGGTGCCGAGCAGGACTTTGGCTTCGGCCTGGGATTGCTCGAATTCCCGCCGGCCTGCGGTCACTTCAGCAGCGGCCAGGTTGCAGAGTGCATCGCTCAACTTGGCTGCCACGGGCGACAAGACCTCCTGATAAATCTTGGTGGCCTCGTCCGGCTTGCCGCCGCGCACCGCCTCGTAGATCGGCAACAGGCCTTTCGTGAGATAGACCTTGCGAAGCTCTCCGACGGATTCCACTTCGTCGCGCAAGTCGGCGCTGATGTTGCCCTTGCTGAAAGAACCCCACACCACATCGACCCGCTCGGCGTTGGCACGCAACTCTTTCTCGCGCTTGGCCACGTTGGCCTCTGCGGGATTGGCCATCATGTCCATGACGAGGATGCGGTTGCGCAGCATCAGCTTGTTCATCTCACCGATCTGCTCGATCGGCACTGCCCGCTCCTCGTACATCACGCGCAGGTCATCGTTGACGTCCATCACACCGCGCATGCCGGCACCGGCGACGATCAGCAACAGCGCAAGAACCACCGCAAAACCAAGCCCCAGGCGCGGGCCGATGTTGAATTTGTAGAGGAACTTCGTCATGACAGTCTCCGGGAGGAAGGTGCGGGATCGGCACGCCGCGGCATGGGCCAGACCTTCTCGGCACTGGACATCGGTGGGGGCGATGGAGGAAGCGCCGGCTGGCCATGGACGTTTCGGGAGGCATGGCCTTGCCCGGTCCAGGGGCGCGCAGGGCGTGCTGCGCGGGAGTGAAGGTCACCGTCGGTCAAAGTCGAACTCATGCCTGTACCGCTCTTCGAGCGGCTGATGTAGCCAGGCTCCCTGCGATTCTTGTTTCCGGCCTTGAAGATAACGGCAGCAGACGCTCGACCTTGAGCGAATTAAACGGCTGAACAGGCCCCAATCCTCCCGATCGCCGGTGTCAACCTGCCATGGCGCGATGCCCTGCCCTGAAGCCGTGCCCCCTGGTCGACCAGACCACGAACAAACCCATCAGCGCGAGACCGCTCAGCGCCCAGGTCAAGGCAGCCGGGCCGGCGCGGTCCAGCAGCACACCGCCCACCATGCCGCCTCCGGCCACGGCGAGGTTGAACACCGTGACGAGCATGGACTGCGCCACGTCTGCCGCATCGCCGGCCGCGTCGGCCAGTGCCGTCTGCAGCAGGGTCGGCGCGCCGCCAAAGGTCAGCCCCCACGCGGCGATGCCCAGCAGGACCGCGACATCCGACCCGCCGGAGCATCCCAGCACGAGCGCAGCCAGGGCGAAGACAGCGAGGTTCATCAAGGTCAGCACCCGCAGCCGGCGGTCCACCCACAGGCCGGTGAACCAGATGCCGGCGATGGATGCGGCGCCGAACAGCAGCAGCACGGCATCCACCCGGTCTCCGAGGCCAACCGACGCCAGATAGGGTGCGATGTAGGCATACAGGACGTTGTGCGCGAGGATCCATGCGAACAGGGCGAGGAGCACCGGACGGATGCCGGGCATCACGAAGACTCGCCGGATGGGAACGCGCTGGCGGACCGACTGTCCCGCAAAGTCAGGCACCGCCAGGCGCACCCACGCGAGCAGCACCAGGGACAGCGCAGACATCACCCAGAACACGCCGCGCCAATCGAATGTGGTGCCCAGCCAGGTGCCCAGCGGCACACCGATGGACAAGGCGATGGGCTGGCCCACGCCGGCCACCGCGAGCGCGCGCCCTTGCAAGTGCTGGGGCACCATCCGCCGCGCGTAGCCGGCCAGCAGCCCCCACACTACGCCCGCAGCCATGCCCGCCACGAAGCGCGCTGCCAGGATGAGTGCGTAGTGTGTGGACACGGCAGTCACCGCGTTGAAGACCAGGAACCCGCCCACGGCCAGCAGGAACAAGGGCCGGCGGTTCCAGCTGCGGGTTACAGCGATGATCGGAATGGCCGCCAGGACCGATCCCAGGGCATACACCGTGATCAGCTGGCCGGCAAGCGATTCGGAAACACCGAGTGCGTTGCCGATCTGCGGCAACAAGCCTGCCGGCATGGTCTCGGTCATGATGGCGAGAAAGCCTGCCATGGTGAATGCCAGCAGCTTCCACACGGGAAGCCTCTGGCCGGACGCAGCCTCGGGCACGGTGGCCTCGGGTCCATGGTTGTCTTGAATGTTCATGCGGGTGTGATTTCGTGGGATTTCATGGGGACCAGCCACCGCCGATCGGCACATCACCGATCCGGCGGATGGCTTCTCTGCGCGGTGCCTCGCTCAGGCCAAGTGGGACGCCGCCATGTCGCGGTCGCCATGACCGGCCGCGAGGGCACGCGCGAAGCGCTGCAGGCCCGCATGCGCCGCATCGGCCTGCACGCCTGCTTCAGCGGCGGCATCGATGATCAGTTGCGCATCCTTCACCGCATTGGCGATGGAAAAGCTCGCTGTGTAGTCGTCCGCCAGCATGGCGGCGGCCTTGGCCTGGAAGAAGCCGCTGTCCATCGGCCCGCCGGTGACCACATCAACGACGAGGGACGGATCGATGCCGAGCCCCTCGGCGAGGCGCAGGCTCTCCGCGATGCCGTGCGTCAGCGCGAAAGCCCAACTGTTGAGGGCGAGCTTGAGGCGGCTGCTTGCACCGGCTTGGTCGGACACCCAGACGGTGCGCTTGCCGATGACATCGAAGACCTGCTGTGCGACGTGCCGTCCATCGAGCGGCCCGGAGGCCAGAATCACGAGCTGACCCTGCTCGGCCGGCTGGCGGGTGCCTTGCACGGGCGCATCATGGAAGACGAGGCCGTGCCGCTCGGCGAATTGCCGCAGGTCCTCCACGGCATGGACGCCCACCGTGCTCAATTGCAGCCATGCCGCACCTCGGGTCAAGGATGCCGCGGCCGCTTGCATGGCCTCGTGCACCGCGGGGCCGTCCTTCAGCACCGTGACGATGATGTCGGCGCCGCGTACTGCGTCTGCGGGAGTGTCGAACGCGCGCACACCGTCCTGCCTCAGGGCGTGAGCCTTGGTCACGGTGCGATTCCAGGCGTGCACTGTGAATCCCCGCTGGCTCAGGTTGCGTGCGACCGGCGCGCCGATGAGACCGGTGCCCAGGACAGCGATGATGGGTTGCTTGTTGGTGGTCACAGGAAATTCCTTTGGAGTTGAAATACGGGAACGATCGTTCCCGATTTGGGAAAATAAAAACCTGGCGATACCTGCCAGGTTGTCGGCCGGTTAAAGGGCAGCCATGGCGACGTCGATCACGTCCAGCAGGCATGAACGGCGATGTTGCGGTGTGCTGCCCTTGCCGAGCACCCGCATGCCTTGCATGGTGTTGACGAAGAAGCGTGCGAGTGCGCGTGGGGCTTTGTCCGCAGCGATCTCTCCCGCCTGCTGGCCGCGCAGGATCAGCTTTTCGAGCGCCTTCTGCAGCCGCCTGAAGTTGTGTGCCACCAGCTCGGCGACCGCCTCATCCTGACCCGCAAGTTCCAGCGTCGCATTGGCCACCAGGCAGCCGCGCCGCTGCGGGTCACTCAGCTCGTCTTCGGCGATGCGCATCAGCAGTTGTCGAACAAGTTCCTTGACCAGGCCGGGCCCTGACAGCAACTCGACGTTGGCGGTGGTGACGGCCTCGTAACGGCGCAAAGCCTGCTGGTAGAGGCCTTGCTTGCTTTCGAAGGTGCTGTACAGGCTGCTGCGGGACAGGCCCGTGCCTTCGACCAGGTCCTGCACGGAGGTTGCTGCATAGCCGCGCTGCCAGAACACGCGCATCGCGGCATCGGCAATCTGGTCAGGTTCGAATTCCTTGGTGCGCATGGTCGGCCCTCAATTTGGAACGATCGTTCCCGTTAATGTAAGAGCTGAATTCGGGACCGTCAAGACGAGCTGTCCCGGCTTTCAGCGCCCCTCTGAGCCTGGTTCAGACCCGAACACCTTCAGGTACTGCTTCGATGTGATGCCCATCGAGACGTAGATGCTCGTCACGCCTTCGATGCCGATGTCCGCCGGCGACACCCAATCCTGTGGCACATAGAGCAGCCCGCCGCCCACGGGCACCGGTGCCGTGGGCACGAGCACCGCGAGATACGGCAGACCGCCGACCGTCACCGGCTCGGCGGTGGACAGCAGGCCGAGCACGGCCGAGCCGCCCGGTCCCCCGAAATGCAGCCACACCGGGCTCATCGATTTGACGCCGTCCACGTCCTTCTGTGACAGCAGATCGACGAATTTCTTGATCAGGTCGTAGATGTTGCGCACCAGGGGGATGCGCTGCATGATCCCATCGACCACGGCTCCCACCACCCTGCGGGCCCGACTGCGCACCAGCACGCCAAGCGCGAAGATGCCGGCCAGCACGATGCCGATGCCGATCAGGTAGCCGAAGAACTCCGACCCCGCCGCGCCGATGCCCAAGGCGATCAAGACATGGCCGATGCGGCTGTCGGGCCCGACCCATTGCACCAGCAGTTGCACGACCCAGATCAGGATCAGCGCGGTGGCGGCGAGCGGCAGTGCGGCCAGCAGGCCGGCGACGAAGGTGCGGACGAGACGTTGGACGGCATTCATGCGAGCAGTCTCGCACGGCCGGCTGCCCTCGCATGCCATGCCGGCGAACGCCGGCATCTACTGGCCCGCAGTAGGCCCCGGCCTTCGCCGGGGTGACGTCGTTGTTGCCACACCTGTCATACCGGCGAACGCCGGTACCCACTGTTCCCCCAGCGCCCCCGGCTCCCCCGGGCGCCCAACTCACCGCAAGCCGAACATCTCCGAAACAGCCTTGCGGTACTGCGCCTCGGCGACCGCATTGGTGTTGTGGTGAGCACCGCCCTTGACGAGGATGAAGCGTTTCGGCTCAGGCGCTCGCTCGTAGAGAGCACGGCCCAGTTCGGGCCGGATCAGCGTGTCTTCGCTGCCATGCACGACGAGCAAGGGGGCTCGCAGGTGCGCAATGCGGGCGGCTGAATCGAACCGTTGGGTGATCAGCGGACGGACCGGCAGCCAGCCCCAGGACATGGTGCCGAACACGTCGGGCACCGACGTGAAGGTGCCTTCGAGCATCAGGCCGGCAAGATCGTCGGAGTGACCGTCGGTGGCCACTTGCACGGCAATGGCGCCACCGAGCGAATGGCCGAAGATGAAGTGCTGCGCATCGGGTGTGCGGGCGCGAAGCCAGTCCCAGGCCTGGCGCGCATCTTCGACGGCCGTCGCCTCGGACGGGAGCCCCGCTTGGCTCTTGCCGAAGCCTCGGTAGTCGATGGCAAGCACCGAAAAGCCCAGTGCGTGCATGCGGCCGATGCGGGCGGAACTGGCGCGCACGTCCCAGCGGGCACCGTGCAAGTACAGCAAACTCGGCGCCCCGGGCCTGGCCTGAGGCACCCACACCCCGTGCAATTTGACGGGAGAACCGTCGGCGTCGGACTTGAAATTGATCCACACGTCCTGCGCGCCGGGGATGGGCTTGGCGGCCCCCTGCCAGGCACGCTGCCCCAGCTGGAACACCCAGCGCCGCTGCTGTTCATCGAACTTCGTGTAGCCGGCCACCGACCCGGCCACAGACACCATGCCGATCAGCGTGGCCAGCAGCAAGCCGATGGCACGTCGCAGTTTCATGTTGCGCTTCAGGCGTGGGCTGCGAATGTGTCGTCGGAGAAGCCGACGGTGATGCGGCCGTCGGCCCAGACGACGACAGGGCGGCGGATGAGGCTCGGCTGAGCGCACAGGAGGCGTGCCGCAGATGCACCGTCGACCACGGCGGCCTGGGTCGCCTCATCGAGCTTGCGCCAGGTGGTGCCCTGCCGGTTGACGAGCTTTTCCCAGCCCACCGCCTGCATCCAGCCCGGCAGCAAACTTTCCGGCACGCCGGCCTTTTTGAAGTCGTGGAACTTGGCCGGCACTTGGTGCGTCGTCAGCCAGGCGCGCGCCTTCTTGACGGTGTCACAGTTCGGGATGCCGTAAAGGGTGATCTCGCTCATTGCAGGAAATGGAAATGCTGGAACGCCCCGGTTCATCGGGCGACTCGAGTGTATGCAGCCTGCCTTGAACTGACGATCACACGTTTGGGTGGGATGGCGACGTCAGTGGTCGACCATCGACCGACCGGCCGTTGTTCAACTCCAGGCTTCGAGCACCGCGCCGCGCACCGCGTCGAGCACGTCAGGCGCGCCGGGCTGCAGCGGGGCAACCCAACAAAGCCAGGTGTGGCCCCGCCAGCCGTTCCACACCCTGAGTTCGCCCGACCGTTCGGCCTGCACGGCGTTGTCCAGGCACAGGATGCCGGCGCCCGCGCCACTTGCGACGAGGCTGCGCACCACGCGTTCGGAGTTGGCCATGGTCCCCTCCCGGTATTCCCGCCCGGCGGATGTGAACAAGGCATCGAGATGGGTGCGCAACATGCAGCCCATGGGGGTGCCCACCCAGGGCATGGCGAGCACCTCGTCGCGCGATGGGCTCGGGTTCGTTCCGGTCGCGCCCAGGGGCAGGCCGACGGCCAGTTCGATGCCGCAAAGGCGGCGCAGTTCCAGGCCCTCGATGTCGGCACGGTCGGTGTACAGGTAGGCGCAGTCGAGTTCGTTGCCCTGGAGCTCGCCCAGCAGGTCGTTGGACACGCCTTGCTGGAGCTGCAGTGTGATCTGCGGATGACGTTCGGCCAAGGTCAGGAAGGTTTGCCCCAGGCGCAGCGCCACAGGGTCACCGACCGTTCCGAAGCGCACGACCCCCTTGGCCGCCCCTCGCAATTGCTCGGCGGTGGACCGCATGCGGCCGGCCGAAGCGAGGGTGCGCTGGGCCTCCTCCAGCAGCCGGGCGCCGGCTTCGGTCAGCATCATGCCGCGCGACGTGCGGTCGAAGAGCTTGACCCCCAGTTCGTCTTCCAGCGCCTTGATCTGCGCGCTGACGGCCGGCGGGCTGGTGAACACGCGCTCGGCCGCACGGGTGAGGCTTCGCTCCTCGGCGATCGCCACGAAGGTCTTGAGTTGATACAGCTCCATGGGCATGCATTGTCGCGGCTCCGGGGTCCTTCTGTCCGTTCGGAAAACCTGATCCCCCAATCCAAACAGACGAATGGCGCGCACGCCTCGCCGAACCGAGACTCTCGCACTTTCCTCTCCTGGAGTGCCTCCATGCCCTCGCTGTCCCGTCCCCTCGGCGCTGCCGCTTTGCTCGCGGCCACATCCGCCTGGGGAAGTCTCTTCCTCGTCGTCAAGCCCGTGCTCGGGCACATCGATCCCGTCTGGTTCACGCTGGTGCGCTACACCATCGCATCGTGCGGCCTGGCCGCTCTGCTGCTTTGGCGCGGCCCATTCCCCTGGGACAAGCTGCGCGCCCATGGCCTGCAGCTCGCGGGCCTTGGCACGCTGGGCTACGGCCTCTTCAGCGTGCTCGTGCTGACGGGGCTCGCCCATTCCCAGCCGTCTCATGGCGCGGTCGTGATGGCCACGGCACCGATCACTGCGCAGCTCGTGCGGTGGGCCCTCGATGGGGTGCGGCCCAGCCGCGCCGCGTCGGTCGGGACCGTGCTCGCGCTCGCCGGCGTCGTGATGGTCTCCGGTGTCCTCACCGGGCCGGCGGGCGCCGGCTCGACGTTGGCCGGGGACGCGACCGCATTCGTCGGCACCCTGTGCTGGATCGCCTACACACGCGGCAGCACGCGCTTTCGTCAACTCGATGTGCTCGAATTCAGCGCGTTGACCGCCATGGCCTCCTGGCCCTTATTGCTGCTCGGGACCTTGGCCGCCACGGCATTGCACCTGGCCACCGTCCCGTCCGCGGATGCATTGGTCTCATCGTGGCAGGCGCTCCTGTACATCGGCGTCGTGCCCACCGTCATGGCGGTGCTGGCGTACAACGCGGGCATCCAGTCGATGGGCATGGTGGCTGGCACGGCCTTCCTGAATTTCGTGCCGGTGTCGGCCCTGCTGCTCGGCATGGCCCTCGGCAAGCGGCCGGAGGCCCATGAACTCATCGGCGTGGCCATGGTGGTGACGGCGCTCGGCCTGCACACACTGTCGCTTCGGCGCCCCTCGCGGCCGCCTGAGGCTCCGCCGCTGAAACGGTGTGCTGCGTAAGACCGATGGCCATGACGGCTCGGTTTCGAATCACTGCGGCGTCCTTGAATCGTCCTGCCGATTTGCTGGAACCAACGCCCACCCGATGCACGCCGCGAGGAATGGCGGCGTGTAGTGCTCCAGTGCACGCGCCCAGTACGCGGAAAGACCGAGCTGCCGCAGGTCAATCAAGTCCGTGAGAGCCTTGCCGGTTTCAAACGCGGCGCCGGCACACGCACCGAACACTGCGATGCTGAGCGCCTTGAATGGGATCCCTTCGTTGTCCAGCGCGATTCGAATCAACGCGAGGCACGCGCACAACGCGAAGACTGTCTCCTGATCCATTTCACCAACCCTCTCGCCATCAACATCCGGTGAGTGTGTATGCCCGATGTTCGATGAGCCATCCCATTGTTATGAATCCGGCGGCATGGGCCCGTGACTGCCAATCGGCGTCGCCCGGTATTGAGCGCTCATCGCAACCAATTCGATGTTGAACGCCTGCAACAGCCCGTCAAATTCATCGCTTGATAACGCTTCGAATTCCGATCGCCTTGCGACGGCGATTCGGTCTGCCGTGCTGTGTGATGTAGACGGATGAACCATCAGGAGGTCTCCGGACCGCGATGCGCGCAGCCACTCGATCAGCCAGTCGCGATAGCGGCCGGAAGCCCGGTGAAAGTCGTACACACCGAGCAATCGGCGGTTCTGCTCAAAGCCGGCCGCTTTTGAGAGCTTGCTCAAACGCTGGCTTCCCAGAAGCTCGATCAGGCGGGGCTTGAAAAATGGCGTACCGCATGAGATCGAGACCGATCGAGTTTTGCGGAGCCAGGGGTGTTGCTCGGCGTACCGACGTGACAACTCGCGCACGAGTTCATCTCTGATGACCGGCAACTGGTGCACATGTTGATGCCCATCCACGAACGATGGGGCACGTCCGACCAGCCGTTCGAACCGATCGAGCTGCGCACGGATCTCGTCACGGATGCCGGCAACGTCGACAC
Organism: uncultured Rhizobacter sp.; assembly: GCA_966212105.1. Lineage (GTDB taxonomy): Bacteria > Pseudomonadota > Gammaproteobacteria > Burkholderiales > Burkholderiaceae_C > Rhizobacter. The sequence continues at coordinate 25,780 of CBIHPH010000013.1, read as the reverse complement.
GCTTGAGCATGGTCCTGACAATGAGTGAGTGCAGTGGGCAGGGCTTCGTGGACAACAAGGGACACTCGGTGAAGTCCAGGTGGAGGCCGACATCGACGCCTTGATCCGCGACACGCCGCAGCGGCGAATTCCAACCGTTCCATGCCCTCGCCCCCACAAGACAGCCGATCGCCTGCACGCGGTGCATTTCCACCAGGGTCATCGCGGCCTGGTTCACGCCCGTGTGCAAGCCAAAGTCATCGAGGCACACGCATACTGTGCGAGGGGCGCTGTCTTTGGCGCCGTCCGCGAGTCGATTCATGTCTTCACGCCGCCTTGTCATGTTCGTCACCGTGGGCACTTTGGCTGCAGTGGTCCATTGGTTGATGGTTGTCGCGCTCGTCACATGGTTCGGCTGGCATCCGGCACTGAGCAACGTGTTTGGATGGCTGCTGGCATTCAATATTTCCTTCGCAGGTCACCATCGACTGACCTTCAGGGGACATGGCGCGTCCGCAACGAGCGCCGGTGTTCGATTCCTCTGCATTTCTGCGAGCGCTTTTGCCCTCAACGAAATGGCGTACGTGTTGCTTCTGTCATGGACACCGCTTCACTATGACCTGGCGCTGGCCATCGTGCTCGCCGCCGTCGCCGTCATCACTTATGCATTGAGCCGCCATTGGGCGTTCCCTGCGAGCACTGAACCTCGTTCGAGACAACCACCCGCCACAAGGTCAGGCCTCGAGCGTTGAACACGGCCGTTGCATCGGCTTGCATCGGCATCTGCTTCAACGAACCCTCTGAGCCCACCACCCAGTTGACCGGCGAACGGCACAGGGCTGCCGGGAAGTCTTTGGGCTCAATCAAGACGGAGGCCTGTTGCGCTTGCCCAAAGTGTGCTGCATCGGCCAATTCCTTGCGCCAGTTGTCGCGTCTTGCCACCTCGCCACTCGACCAATCATCGACCACCGCCACGGGGACCGTCAAACGCGCGTAGAAGGGCAGATCGAACCGGTAGCCGCTGATCATGAAGACCGGCTCATCCGCCCGATGGGAAGCGGCCAGCGTGCGCCCGAGTTCGCGGGACGAATCCCGTGGATGCAACGTGACGTATGAAACCGCGCCGAGGCCCAGGAAGGCGCCCAACACGAGCGACGCATGCCACAGACGTGTGCGTACCTGCGCCGCGCCAAGGCGCGTCGTCACCCCCACGGTGGCAATCAATGCGAGCGGTGGCAACGCGGGGAGGATGTAGCCGATCAGCTTGGATCTGGGAATCGAAAAGAAGATGATCACGACAATGGCCCAGATCCAAAGCAGCCCGACAATCCTGGCTCGTTGTGATTTCTCGAAGACTTGCTTGACACCGAAACCCATCAGCCACGGCAACCATGGGAGCATGACGACCAGCATGATCGCGGGATAGAACCAGAATGGCCGGGCATTGTTGAAGCCCGAGCCGGTGAATCGCTGAAAATGCTGTACGAGGAAAAAGTAGTTGAGGAATTCCGGGTAACGGAGCTGCATGGCGACGAACCAGGGGGCGGCGATCGCAAGAAGCACCAGCGCACCGCTCCATGACCAAAGTCCCATCATGACATTCCATTTGCCCTGGATGACCAGCCAGGAGCCGATCACCAGCGCAGGAATCACAAAGGCAATCAGTCCCTTCGAGAGCATCGTCATCGCCGCCACCGCATAGGCACCACGAATGTGCCATCGGACGGAAAGCCCGGCTTCCAGCGCCAGCGCGCAGTGAGCGAGCCAGAGGATCGTGGCCGTCAGTCCACCGGCGACAAGCATGTCCATGTTGGCAAACTGCGCGGCCACAAAGTACAGCGGCTGAAAAAGCAATGCCGCGACGGCGATTCGGGCCGATCGCTCATCGAGCCATCTGCGGCTGAACAGGTACAGCGCTGCAACACCTGCCGTGCCACCGATGAGGGGAGCGATGCGGGCGGCCCATTCGTTCAGACCCAGGGCGCTCAGGCTGAGCGCGGTGAGCCAGTAGAAGAGCGGCGGTTTGTGAAAGTAGGGCAAGCCGTTGAGTGTTGGAGTCGTCCATTCGCCTGAGCGCAGCATCTCCCAGGCCACGCCGACATACCGGCCCTCATCAGGCAACATGAGCGGGCGGGCCCAGCCTGCGGCCCCCAGCCAGACGACCGCCAAGCCAATGACGACCAGCGTGTCACGGGCCTTGCCCGACACGTTCGACCTCACCGGTGCACCACGTTCATGCCCGATCGGAAGGTCCGTTTGACCACGAACAGGGGACGCGCCTTGACCTCCTCGAAGATGCGTCCGACGTACTCGCCGACCACGCCGAGCGAGATCATCTGGATCCCGGCAAACAACATGAGGCTCACCACAATGGTGGTCCAGCCGCTCACCTTCTGGCCGTTGACAAAATAATCAATGGTCAGATAGCCGCCGTAGAGAAATGCCAAAAGGGCAAGCACCAATCCGATCACGCTCACGGCACGCAAGGGCCAGTTCGTGAAGGACGTCAAGCCATCGAGCGAAAGCTGGACCAGCTGAAGCGGATTGAAATTGGTGCGGCCATGCCCGCGCCGGGCCGGCACATAGGGCACAGGTACGGCGTTGTAGCCCACCCACGCATAAAGCCCCTTCATGAACCGGTTACGTTCAGGCAGGGACAAGAGAGCGTCCACCACCGCACGGTCCATCAGCCTGAAGTCACCGGCATCGGCCGGCACTTCGAAGCGGCCGCGGCCATTGAGCATGGCATAGAAGCAGCGAACGCCGAGTCGCTTGATCGGGCCTTCATCGGCGCGATGCTCGCGCACCGCATAGGCGACATCTGCGCCCTCCTGCCACTTCTGCACGAAGGTAAGAATCAGCTCAGGAGGATGTTGCAGGTCTGCGTCCATGACGACGATCACATCCCCGGCGGCCGCGCCGAGGCCGGCCGTCACCGACGCTTCCTTGCCGAAGTTGCGGGAGAGCTGCAGGACTTGGAACCCCGGGCGTTCAGCGCATCTCATCATCACGGACGAGCTGTCATCGGTGCTGCCGTCATCGACGAAGATGACCTCCCAGGCACGGGCACATCGATCCAGGGTGCCGCACAGCGCAGGAAGCAGTTCCTCAAGGTTGCGCGCCTCGTTTCGACAAGGCAACACGCAGGACACCGTTGGGGCCTGTTGACGTTCGGAGACTGGGGTTTGGCGCCGTTCGCCGACGGACGGAGCTGCTGCAGGAACGCAGTCCGAGGTCTCGAAGTGAAGGCTGTTCGAGCGCAGGAGAATCATTGCCGCATCCTTCGGGTGGTACAACGCCATATCTAAAGGCTCAATGCTTAAGTCAAAATTAAGGTCGATCCGGGCACTGGCGGCCTTGGCGTTCGAAGACCCATCGCCGCGCCGACGCGTTGCCCCACCCACACGCTCGGAAGTCACTGCCTGAGCGGAGGTCTTTCACAGTCACAGGCTCCAAGCCCGGAAAGATTGCCGCCGTCGCCCGCTTTGGTCCCAGTGGCAGAATGCGCGAATTCCAAGCCCTTGCAGGACACTGATGCGCAGATCGTTCCTCGGTCTGATGACCGCCTTGCTCATCCCCCATGCGGTGCATGCGTCCAATGACGGAGATCTGTGCAAGAACCCGCTCGGTCTGGTGGTATGCGGCTCGGTGATGGCCGTGGACGCGCTGACGCCCCGATCGTGGGCCACGCGGATGGAGGATGCAGCGCGTGCCGGCAACGTGGCCGACTTGAAACTGCTGATGGACAACCACCCGGCCAGCGCGGACCCGATGAAGCTGCTGACCCTGGCCGTGGGAAACCACGGACGGGATTGCGCAGCACCCGCGCGCTGGCTGGAGATGTTCGCCTTCCTGCTCGAAACAGGGGTCGATGTGACCGATCCGCGCATGGCCCACATGCTGGAGACCATTGCGGGCGCATCCCAATGCACCCGCCGCATCGATGCGCTGAATCTGTGGTTTGACAAGGGTGCGAGCGCCCGCGGCGTCTCGCTCGCGTCGCGCACCATGGGTTGGGGCGCTGAAGGACCGGGCGTGCTGCGCCTGCTGGTGCAGCACGGGGCAGATCCCAACTACCGGCGCCGGGGGCAGCAGTTGCCGGTGGTGGAAGCCCTGAGCAGCCACGACGAGGCCACAGTGCGGCTGCTCATCGAGCTGGGTGCGGAGCGACCGCCAGGGTTCTGATCGGCTGTGCCGCATCGCTGCTGAAGATCGGGGTCAGCAAAAGCACGTTGCCACCCGCGGCGCCTGGCACCCGCCGTGCAGCATGCCTTTCGGCCGTGCCAAACCTCGTGGATCGGTCCGCGCCGGCGCCCCTCATCAATATGGAGTAAGGCATTTGCGGGCCAGGTGCGGGCGCCTGCGAACCGAACCGCTTCGCTGCACGACGCCGCGTGTTTCCACCCCCTCAATTCGGCGATGCCATCCCTCCAACGCATCGCTACGATTTGCCCGTCGTTTGCCCGCACCGGCCGTACCCGCGGACGTGCACGCGCTGAAGTTCTTCGAGCATCACGCAGGGCAAATTCCAATGAAAACCATAAGCAACGACAAGACTCTCACTGTGCACGCCACCACCCGCCTCGTGGCTGTCGCCTGTTCCATCTCGCTCATCGCGCTCGCCGGCTGTGGCGGTGATGGCGGGGAAGACAGCACACCCCAATCAACGACTCCGAGCACCACAAGCACCGAGCACGCGCTCGCCATCCGTCCGGACGCCTGGGTCACGGTGCCCGCGCCGGCCGACCCCTTGTTCAAGAATCTCACCATCCCTGCGGATGCGCCCGCACGGGGCATGTGGTCGAGCGTATACGACTGGCACATCAACGGTCTGCACGCCACCGTGCTGCCCACCGGCAAGGTGCTCACCTATGGCTCCAGACGGAACGGCTGGGCCCAGGAAGGTCGCGAATTCGACCTGTGGACTCCGGAGCGCGGCTTCGCCGACACCGCGCACAACCCCAGCTGGGACTCCAGCCGCCAGGACAGCTTCTGCTCTACAGCCGCCTTCCTGACGGACGGCCGGCTGTTGATCACGGGCGGCAATGGCGCGATCACCAGCACTCTCTACACACCCTCCAGCAACAGCAGCGTCACCGCCCCCGCCAACCTGGCCGACCAGCGCTGGTACGCCACCATGATCTCGTTGCCGGATGGCAGGCCGCTGATCATGGGCGGCATGGTTCCCTATGGCGAACCGATGCGGCTGAATCCTGAAACCGCGGTCACCAGTGGCAGCGCATCGATGACGCCCGAGGTCTACGAGAACGGTGCATGGCGCTCGCTCTTCGGGGCCTACAGCCGCGATGCCTTTGGCCCGGACTATCTGCGCGCCTCCTACCCGCGCGCCTGGGTGATGCCCTCGGGCCAGGTCTTCGGCGTGTCTGCCGATCGCATGTGGTCCCTCGATCCGTCCGGCAACGGCACGGTCACGGTCCATGGCGCCTTCAAGAAGCCGCCCGAGCAACCCAAGCCCGGCGTCCCACTCACCGACCTGCCCAACGTCGGCTCCACCAACACGGCCGTGATGTTCGACATCGGCAAGGTCCTGATTGCCGGCGGCCATGGCACCGACACCGGCGACGGCCTTCCTGCCAGCAGCCAGGCGACCGTGATCGACATGAACAGCGGCAGCCCCGTGCTGACCGAACAACCCGCCATGACCTTTCGACGCCGCTTCCCGAATGCGGTCGTGTTGCCCGACGGCAAGGTGGTCATCACCGGCGGCAGCATGGAAGGCGACAAGGCCGGCGCGAATGCCGTGTACGCGGCCGAAATCTGGAACCCGGTCACGGGCGCCTGGACCCTGGGCCCCAATGCAGCCACCTATCGCGGCTACCACAGCTTCACGGTGCTGCTGCCCAACGGCACGGTGCTGTCGACCGGCGGCGGCCTCCCCGGCCCGGTCAACAACCAGACCGCCGAGGTGTACTACCCTCCCCAGTTGTTCCGCACGGTCGACGGCGTGGCGCAACTCGCGCCGCGGCCCGTGATGCAAGGCATCAGCGGCCTGAGCTATTCGCACGGGGCGCCGATGCAGATCGACATGACGAGCACCGCGCCCGTTTCCAAGCTGGTGCTCATCGGCTTGAGCAGCGGCACGCATTCATTCAACACGGGCCAGCGCCGCATCCCGCTGGCCTTCATGCAAGACACCCAACGGCTGACAACGAAGATCCCGGGCGCCAACCTGGCGCCGCCCGGCTACTACCAAGTGGTGGCCATCGATGCCCAAGGCGTGCCATCGCGCGGCACCATCATCTCCATCGGCCAGGACGTCAAGCCGCCTCCCACCCCGACCACGCCCTACAACCCGCCCGACCTCAGCGCGCCGATCGACGCACCGGTCATCGCGCAGGGCGCCACCGCGTCATACACGTTCACCGCAGCCCCTGACACGCTCTACAGCTGGGAATTCGGCGACGGCACACCTGCCACCAGCTTCGCCCCGACGGCATCGATTCAGCACGCGTTCGCGCAACCGGGCCTCTACGCCGTCACCCTCACTGCCCGCGCCCGGGACGGCGCGATCTCGCGCCGCACGATTGTCCAGGCAGTCGCCACAACCAGGACGGCCCGCCAGCCGAACGCGTCTTCGGCCATGGCCCTGGAGACCCGCGCGGGCACATCGCCCCGCCTGTGGGTGGTCAACCCGGACGGTGACTCGGTGGCCGTCATCGACACGGCCACCCGTGAACGCATCGCGGAGATTGCCGTGGGCACCTCGCCGCGCAGCGTGGCCGTGGCCCCGGACGGCCGCATCTGGGTGGCCAACAAGGGCGCCGCCAGCATCAGCATCATCAGCCCCACCACGCTGGCCATCGAGCAGACCGTGGCGCTGCCGCGTGCCTCACAACCCCACGGGATGGCCTTCGCGCCGGCCGGAACGAACGCCTTCGTCGTGCTTGAAGCCACGGGCCAACTGCTCAAGCTCGATGCAACCACGGGTGCGCAGCGGGGCGCGGTGGGCATCGGCCCCAATCCGCGCCATCTGTCAGTGAGTTCCGGTGGCGGCGTGGTGTTCGTCTCGCGCTTCATCACCCCGCCTCTGCCGGGCGAGTCGACGGCAATGGTCAATGTGACCACGGCCGGTGCCGAGGTGGTCGTCGTGCAGACCGGCACGATGACGGTGAGCCGCACCATCGTGCTTCGCCACAGCAACAAGACGGACACGGAAACCCAGGGCGCAGGCGTTCCGAACTACCTCGCAGCCCCGATCATTTCGCCCGACGCCCAGAGCGTCTGGGTGCCGAGCAAGCAAGACAACATCCGGCGCGGCACCTTGCGCAACGGGCAGAACCTCGACTTCCAGAACACCGTCCGGGCGATCAGCTCTCGCATCGATGTCGCGAGGTTGACCGAAGACTACGAACGCCGCATCGACCACGACAATGCGAGCGTCGCCAGCGCGGCGGCATTCCATCCAAGCGGCGTGTACCTGTTCGTCGCGCTGGAAACGAGCCGCCAGATCGCGGTGGTCAATGCCGTCGGTGGCGGCGAACTGTTCCGTGTGGACGTGGGCTTTGCACCTCAAGGTGTCGCGGTATCCACGGACGGCAGCACCCTCTACGCACAGAACTTCATGGACCGGACCGTCAGCGTGATCGACCTGAGCCCGCTGGTCCAGCACGGCGAACTCCGCGCCCCCGTGGCCGCGACGGTCAAGACCGTGGAGATCGAACGTCTGCCCGCCCAGGTGCTGCAGGGCAAGAAGCTTTTCTACGATGCCCGCGATCCGCGCCTGGCACGCGACAGCTACATGAGCTGCGCGAGCTGCCACAACGATGCCGGCCACGACGGGCGGGTGTGGGACATGACCGGCTTCGGCGAAGGTCTTCGCAACACCATCTCGCTCAAGGGCCGCGCCGGCATGAGCCACGGCTTCCTGCACTGGAGCGCCAACTTCGATGAAGTGCAGGATTTCGAAGCCCAGATCCGCAGCCTGTCCGGCGGCACCGGGCTGCTGACCGATGCCCAGTTCAATGAGGGCACCACCCGCGAGCCGCTGGGCACGCCCAAGGCCGGCAAGAGCGCCGATCTGGATGCGCTCGCCGCCTACCTGGCCTCCCAACAATCGTTCGAGCCGTCACCCTACCGCCAGCCCGACGGCACGCTGACCATGACCGGTTGGGCAGGCAAGGCCGTGTTCCGATCCGCCGGATGCACCAATTGCCATGGCGGCGCGGCCTACACGATCAGCGCCGACGCCACGATGATGAAAAACATCGGCACCCTCAAGCCCACCAGCGGCAAACGGCTGGGGAGCACGCTCAATGGCATCGACGTCCCCACCTTGCGCGACGTATGGGCCACGGCGCCCTACCTGCACGACGGCAGCGCCCCCACCTTGAGCGCAGCCATCCAGGCGCACGCCGGCAACACCGTCAGCGGAGCCCAACTGTCCTACCTCACCGCCTACTTGCAGCAGATCGGCAGAGAGGAGCCCGGCCAATCGACATACGCCGGCCACCTCTCCGGACCGCCCTTGCCGGGCAAGGATTGAACATGACCATCACACGGCGACATTGGATCGCATCCCTGCTCCTGCCCATCATGCCGGTGGGCAGCAGGGCCACCACGTTCACCTCGAACTTCGAGGGCGCCATCCTGCAGGACCAGGAGGGGCGCCCTTTCCGGTTCGCCGCGCTCGCGGGCAAATCGATCCTCTACAACTTCGTCTACACCGGATGCTCCACCGTGTGCCCGATCCAGACCCATGTGCTCGCCGAAGTGCAGCGAGGCCTGACGCCCGAGGTGCAAGACAAGGTGCACTTCGTGTCGGTGTCACTGGACCCCCTGTCCGACTCCCCGAAGGTGCTGAAGGCATTCGCGCTGCGCATGGGCGCCAACCTGAAGCATTGGAGCTTCGTGACGGGCCGGCCGGCCGACATCGAACGCATGGCCGATCAACTGCGCCTGTTCAAGGCCGACGGACGCCGGCCGGACGACCATGCCACCAGCCTCTGGCTGACAGACCGGGAAGGCCGACTCATGCAGCGCTACCCGGGAAATCCGCCTGACCGCACCCGGCTCATCTCCGAACTGACCCAGCTGCAGACCTTGACACTGCCGCGATGAGGAGGGCGCCTCAGGCGCCCCACCGCGAGCAACAACAGCACCGTCAGGCGTTCCTCGGGGTGGTTCATGCACGGCCCGCCCACCGCAGGCCGGCTGTCCAGAATTCCCTCCCCCTATCCCCCGCAACTGGGCGGTGCCGCGCGTGACCGGCATGGCTAGCATTCGCCCGCAGTTTGTTGGTTCCGACGCCGTACCAGGGCCGTTGGCACCATCCTCTACTTGCTGACAGATTCGCGCTTCGGGGCACCCCAATGAAAACCACGAACAAGGGCAGTACCTCCATCGGAAACGGCGCTGTCCGCCTCGCCGCCATCGCATGTGCCACCTGGCTGACAGGCTGGGTTGGCTGCGGCGGGGATGGCAGCGAGTACAGCACGCAGACCGCCTCCCCGGGGTCCGGCCGGGCCAGCGCACGCACCCTGGCCGTCAGCCCGAGCGCCTGGGTCACGGTGCCCGCGCCGGCCGACCCCTTGCTCTTGAACCTGGACATCCCTGCCGATGCGCCCACCCGCGGCATGTGGTCCAGCGTCCACCACTGGCCCCTCAATGCACTGCATGCCACCGTGCTCCCCAACGGCAAGCTGCTGACCTACGGCACGACGCCGGACGGCGCTTACCAAAGCGGCCGCTACCTCGACCTGTGGGACCCGGCACAGGGCTTCGCGCAAAGCGCCCACAACACCACATACGACCGCAACCGCCAGGACAGCTTTTGCTCGACGGCCACCTTTCTGGTCGACGGACGGCTGTTGATCACGGGCGGCAACGGCAGCATCACGAGTTCTTTCTACACGCCGTCGAGCAACAGCACCGTGACCGTGCCTGCGGAACTCGCCGACGAACGGTGGTACGCCACCATGCTCACCCTGTCCGACGGCAGGCCGCTGATCATGGGCGGCATGCGCCCTTACGGCGAAAGCATGCAGGACAACCCTGACCAGGCGGTGGCCCAGGGCGTGGCATCGATGACCCCCGAGGTCCATGAGAACGGCACCTGGCGCTCGCTCTTCGGTGCCTACAGCCGCGAGGCCTTCGGTCCGGACTTCCTGCGCGCCTCCTACCCGCGCGCCTGGGTGATGCCCTCCGGCCAGGTCTTCGGCGTCTCGGCCGAGCGCATGTGGTCGCTCGACCCGTCAGGGAACGGCGCCATCACGGTCCACGGCGCCTTCAAGACGGCCCCCGGCAACATGGCCGACCCGCCCAACGTGGGCTCCACCAACACGGCGGTGATGTTCGATGTCGGCAAGGTCCTGATTGCCGGCGGCAACGGCGGGTTCAATGGCGACGGCTGGCCCGCCAGCAAACAGGCCACCGTCATCGACATGAACACCGACAGCCCCGTGCTGACGGAGCAACCCCCGATGAACTTTCCGCGCCGCTACCCCAACGCGGTCGTGCTGCCTGACGGCGAGGTGCTCATCACCGGCGGCAGCAAACGCGGCAACGAGAACGGCTCGCAAGCCGTCTACGCCGCCGAGATCTGGAACCCGGCCACCGGCACCTGGACCATGGGGCCCGACGCCGCCATCTATCGCGGCTACCACGGCTTCAGCGTGCTGCTGCCCAACGGCACGGTGCTGACGACCGGCGGAGGCAGCCCCGGCCCGGTCACCAACCTGAATGCCGAGGTCTACTATCCGGCGCAGTTGTTCCGCACCATCAGCGGCGTCGCGCAATTCGCGCCGCGGCCCGTGATGCGGGGCATCAGCAGCCTGTCCCACGCCCACGGTGCGCAGATGCAGATCGACATGTCGAGCGCCGCGCCCATCTCCAAGCTGGTCCTCATCGGCCTGAGCAGCGGAACCCATTCATTCAACACGGGCCAACGGCGCATCCCGCTGACTTTCACGCAAGACACGATCCGGCTGACCACGACCATCCCGGGTGCCACCCTGGTGCCGCCGGGCTACTACCAGGTGGTGGCCATCGATGCGGAAGGCGTGCCCTCGCGCGGCACCCTCATCGCCATCGGCCAGGGCGTCGCCGCGCCGCCGACCGAAACCAAGCCGTACACCCCCGCGAACATCGGCGCCCCCACGACGAACCCACCTCCCAGGCGTCATTGACCATTCGTGCCTGCGTCGCGTCGTTGCCTGCCAGTCACGGTTCCACCATGATTTTGCCGAAGGCCCGGCCCGACCCCAGCCGCTCGTAGGCTGCGGCCACCGCATCGAGCTCGAAGCAGCGATCGACGACCGGCACCATCCTGTGCCGCTCAATGAAGTGGCACATGGCCTCGAACTGCCGACGAGAGCCGACGGTATGACCGTGCAGCCGAGCGCGACGCGCAATGAAGAGCGAGCGCATGTCAAAGTGCACGGCGGCTCCACTGGCATAGCCCACCATGGCCACGGTGCCACCGGTTCGAAGGGCAGCCGGCAACTGCGCGAAGGTGGCCGCGCCGGCCACGTCGACCACCACATCTGCACCATTGCCACCGGTGAGGTCGCGAACTTGAAGGCCCCATTCCGGATGTTCGTTGCGGTTCACCGTGGCCACTGCACCGAAGGCCCTGACCCGAGCCAGCGCCGCTTCGGCGGACGAGACCACGAGCACCTCGGCGCCGAAGAGGAGTGCCAATTGAAGGGCAAAGAGCGACACCCCGCCCGTGCCGATCACCAGCACCCGCTGACCCGGCCCCACCCCGGCGTCGGTCAAGGCCGACCAGGCCGTGAGCCCGGCAACCGGCAACGTGGCCGCTTCCCCTCCCAGGTGGGCTGGAACCTTCACCACCGCGCTGGCCGGTATCGCCATCAATTGGCGCAACACGCCGTCTGTGTTGCCGCCGAGCTGCCGAGAGAAAAAGCGCTCGTGAAACGGCCCGTCCACCCAATCGGGGAAGAACGTGGGGCAAACCCGGTCGCCCACCCGCAGGCCCTCGACTTGTGAGCCGACGCCGACCACCTCTCCCACTGCATCGGACAGCGGCACGATGGGCAGTGGCACGGGCACGCCGTAGCGGCCCTCCAGAATTTCAAGGTCACGGTAGTTCAACGAAGCCGCCTGCAGGCGCAGCAGCACCTCGCCCGACGCCGGCGACGGATCAGGGCGCTCCACCGCTCGCAAACCGCGCCATCCAAAGCAAGCAAGTTCGATGGCTTTCATGAAGCGGTCTCCTGGAGTTTCGATGCACCCATCCTGCGAGCAAGAGGAAGAAGGCACAATCCGCTCCGTTTGCCACTCACTGTTTCCATTGGGAAACGATCAACCATGGGCGACCACCGCATTCCCGAACTACTCGCCTGTGCTGCGGTCTTCTCGCGCGTCGTGGAAGTCGGCGGTTTTTCCGCGGCTGCACGCACGCTTGGCATGACCAAATCGGCGGTCAGCAAGCAAGTCGCCCGACTGGAAATGCTGGTGGGCACGCAGTTGCTGCGGCGAACCACCCGCAGCGTGGGTCTGACCGAAGCTGGTCGCGAGTACCACGACCGCGTGGCCGCCGCGATCGACCTGATCAAGGATGCGCACGGCGTGCTCGCAGGGCTGAACGAGCAACCGCGCGGCCTTCTGCGCGTCACGGCGCCGGTCACCTTCGGTCGTCGCTGCATCGCGCCGCTGTTGCCGGAATTCCTGAAGCTGCACCCGCAGTTGCAGTTGCAACTCGTGCTGATGGACCGGCCGGCCGACCTGGCAGAGGAAGGCTTTGATGCCGCCGTTCGCATCGGCCGCGCGATGCCGGACGGCGCGATCGCACGCAAACTGATGGACGTGGACTACGTGCTGTGCGGCGCGGCGAACGCATGGCCCGCAAGCCGTCGTCCGCGCGAGCCGGGCGCTCTGGCGCAGATGGACTGCCTCCGGTATGGCGACGGCGAAGCGGCGTCCACCTGGCAATTCTCAGGCCCCAAGGGCACGCGCCGCATCCGCGTGCGGGGCCCTTTGCTGGTGAACAACAGCGAATTGCTGCGCGACGCGGTGCTCCAGGGGTTGGGCATCGCACTGCTGCCCGACTTCGTCGTTGCCGACGATCTCGAGGCAGGCCACCTCGTGCGCCTGCTGCCTCGATGGAAACCGCGCCCGCTGTTCGGTTCGGCGGCACATCTGGTGTGGCTGCCGACGCGGCATCTGCCACCGAAGACGCGTGCCTTCGTGGATTTCTTGCTGGAGCGCTTGGCGGGCGATGCGTGATCAGGCTTTCCGCCATGCCCTGCATTGACAACCGATGCGGGTAGGCGAAGCGGAAGGCATCAAGCCGCGAAGGCACCTGGATTACGGACATTCCTGCCCGTGGGCAACGGGAACAAAAAGGAACGCCAGAACGCTTGCCACATGAAACCGAAATTGCCGCACGCTCTGAACTCCAAAGCAATGGGGCGTGGTCTTACGTCTGTTCAACGTGAGGATTCAGTTTCTGCGGGTTTCATTGCCCATGTGGCGGACGTGCGGTACAGGGAAGCGCAGGAGTTTGTCAGCGAAGATCGTCTTCAAGTTGCGCGGCATGAACTTCTCGACGCGAGAGGCCCTGAACCCTGGTTATCTTCCTCATGGGAGGTGGGCCTTCAAACGAACCCACCAACTTGCGGGAAGATCCACCCCGTCAATACCGTCCGGGCCGCCAAACAGAGCACCACGATCATCAATGGTCTGTGGAACGCTGTACAAGACGAAATCATTGAGTTCCACCTCAGCATGCAGGCGGTGCCCTTCTACTTCGTAAAGTCTCAGCACCCCACCCCATCGAGACTCTCTCTGTGTGCTTCCTGGCGGGAGGTATGGATATACCTCCATCACCCACTTTCCGTTGGGCGAATATTCAATTTCGATTGGGGTTGGGTTCATGGTAGCGCGCAAATAGACGCCCCATGCATATGGCACAAGGACCCATGCGCCCCCCAATATGGCGCATGAAATGCCCGCGATTCTCACCGGCCGCGGCAAGTGCCTGAGGCCCGAAAGGAATCCCTTGTGACTCGGAATTTTGAACATTTGTGCGTTGCGGAAGTTGCGCCTGAACTTGAAACGGCCCCACCATTCCGGGACAGCTTCGCTTCCCGGCTCGTCCAAGCGGCATCTGTGCCCGATGCGACCGAAGCAGAGGCCGCCGCGGTGCTCGACCGCCTGCACGCGAATGAAATTCCACAAGGTGACGACGACCTGAACACGTCGTGATGAGCGCAAAGTCAGGAAGGAAGAGGCTGCTGCCGAGGCCCTGACCTTTGCGAAGGCACTTCGCGAGTACGTCGACAAAAAACGCCGCGGGAAGGACGGGCTCCCTCTCAAGGAGAGAACGAAGGCCGACTACACCGCGATGATCGAGCCCGGACGCACCACAACGGCAGGCAAGCCACTCACTGATGGTGAGCTTTATGCTATCGCGAACAGGCCACTCGCGAAAGTCAGCGCCGACGACATGCGCAAGCTGTACGCGGCAATTTCGAAGCGGGGTGAGCGCCGCGCCGTGTACGCGATGCAGGTTTTGCGAGCGGTGCTCAACTGGCACGGCGTTAAGGTACCCGCCAATCCACTCGGCAAGGAAGTCGCTGGCCGAGATCGGATCGTGCTGCGGCAAACATTGGGCAAGCCCAATCCCATTCCGCCAGAACGCCTGGTGGCGGGCCGCGTGCAACGCTGGAAACGACGAGGTCGGGGGCAGCAAGGTAGGCGGTGATTACTACCGCTTCCGCCTGCTCACCGGCACGCGCGGCGTCGAAGTGCTGGGCGACGACTTCGGCAACCCGCCAATTCGTGTGCGCGATCTGGATCAGGCGCGAGGACTTATCCGACTTCTCGACACAAAAAACAGAAGTGAACACGTTCTGTTTCTTTCACGGCAGGCATTGGAAGTTGCAGTGCGCAACGCCGAAGGAAAGAAGGACAAAGAGGCTCTGTTCGCCATTGGCGACCCTCGCAAGACTTTGCACGCAATCAACCGGGTGGCCGACGTCAACATCACAGGTCATGAGCTTCGCGACACCTTCACCAGCATCGCCGAAGAACTCGTCAGCGCTTACACCGTAAAGCGTATGGTGAATCACACCGACACAGGCGATGTGACCGGCACCCACTACATCGGAAAGTCGGAGGCTCAGCTTCGAACCGGGTGGCAGGCTGTCGCCGACTTCATCGAGCAGACGAGCGAGGATAGCGATGCGAACATTTCGGTTTGACTCGCTCGGTATTCAGATTCTCGCAGGCGGCTGCCTCATTTCGCCCTTGTCGGACAAGCCTCGAGGGAGGAAACGGCGGCGCAGGCCCCACAAGTTGGACGGATTGCTTGCCGGTGACTAAGATGGGCGGGTCACGTGAATACGACTTGTATTCTCTGTGAATACATCATCGGTCAACCAGGAGCCTGTCATGCCAAATGCCGAAACTTCTGACTCTTCCGCGCCAACCACCGTTCGCTTGCCAGAACCACTTCGAAACCGCCTGGCCGAGCAGGCCGCGCGAAGGGATGTCTCATTCAACGCGGAGGTGGTGAGAAGGCTTCAGGCCAGCTTTGGCCCGAGTGCGTCGACAGTAGAGAGGGCATTCGAAGCGCTGAATCTTCCCAAGGCAATCCGCATGAACAGTTCAAGCACGACGGCGGATTGCATGAGGCTCATCACAGTGGCTGAACAATTGGGCGCCCAGTCGCTCCTGCTTGGCGCCAAGGCGAACGATTTGAACAATGCAGTCCTCGTCGCGGTGATCGAGACACCCCAAGCTCTTTGTGTGATGGATTCGACGTGGATCAACATCGCCCGTCCGCCTCGCCAGAGCGAGGTGGAACAGCTGTTTCAGCGCTTCGACAGCCTGGGACTTCTCGACCATGCTCGGGCTTGCACGGTCCTGGTTCCAGACACATCGAAGCTTCCGGCAGTCGAAGCGGCCGAGACAATTGCGCGGGAAGGAAAGCCAGAGCGGATGGACGTACGACGTTTTCTCAATTTGCTCGCCCAAACACGGCGCATAGAGGACATTCGTCCGTATCAGTGCCTTCGGTGACGAAGGCAACGGCAACGCGCCTGCCGAGGGACGGAAAGAAGGCGCGGTCGAGCTCGGACCGGCAGGAGAACCTGTCGCAGGACCCGCGGCGAATCGCCCCGTCCAAGCTAGGCAGTCATCCCACCGGGGAGGGACGCTAAATTTTCCGGTGCAGACAGGAATATGCCAAGCTTCCCGATTCTTTCACGTCGGGAGGATTCAGATGGCCAAATGGAAAGAGCTGGAGGATAGTTTCAAGCGTGCTTGCTTGATGGTCTCCATGACGGTTCGATCGACCCTCGAGATGATCGGTACCCCAAGGCAGTTCCACAACTCGCGTCCGAAGTCCTGCACCAAGCGGTTGAATGAGTCAGTGAGGTTTTGTGCGTTGGCGTCGATCGCCATGGCATCGCTCTATTTCGTCACGGTCAGTTCCGCTGCGAACATCAAGCAGCCATTCATGTTCCTCTTGGCCGGCGGTTTTATCAATTTTGGGCACATGCTGGTGGTCGGCGCCATCTATGCCTTGGCCGGCAAGATCGCAGCGTGGAAGCTTCCCGCACAAGTGCATTTCGAGAACGTTTTTTACGCCTCGGCCCTGCTGCCCTTCGTTGCGTTCCTGTCGCAGCCGGTCGCTCACTTGCAACTGACTGCCATGCTGGCCGATCAGTCTGATTTCGCCTTCGGGTATCGATCTGCCTTTGACGCCGCGCTGGCGAACAGCACTTTGGTAGCTTGGTCCTACGCGGGCATCGCCTTCGCGTACCTGTACTTTGCGTATTTGAATTACGTGGGCCTTCGCGTGACGACCGCCCTTCCCCGCTGGCGCACCTTGGCAGCTGTTGTACCAGGCACGTTCGGCCTGTTCTTGTACCAGTCAATAGTCATTCTCCCGTTGACGCAGCTCTTTGTCCGGGCGACAACTCGCTGAGGTAGTAGGCCCTGAACCTATACCGAACTGGTCAACCTGATCGACACCTGGCACGGATTGGCACAGCGAGCCGAACTGATGGACTGAGTACCCGCTACCATGGTCGCAGTACGACCATTTACGACCTAAGCCCAGAGGGGGAAGCAGCCATGAGCGTACCCATCTCGATCACGAAGACAAGTCCGGCGTACGCAGACATCCTCAACATCGTCACCTCGGTTGCTGGAGTGGCGATCGCCATCGCATACAGAACGCAGCAACCCACCAACTACAACCACGGCGATTTCCTAGGTTTCTCTGGGCGGGCGACTTCGAAGAGTGTTCGGTTCCCGCTCTTCGGTCCGATCGAGGTACTGCTGAGCGCGCAGGTGCCAGACGTAATTGAACTCACCATCGAAGACACGGCGTCGCTGCCTTCCTTTCAGGCCCAAGTCCAGCTCTCAAACCTTGGCCAGTTCTTTGACGCGTTAGTATTCCCCCGCGTGGTCAGCTACTTCCAGCGGGACCGCAGCCGGTTGGAGCAACGGTTTTCGCAGGACCGAACGAAGTGGCCCCTGAGTTGGCAAATGGCCTGGGCGGTGCGTAACGCAGCATCGCATGGTGGCGTTGCATTTCAGAAGCCGACGCAGAAACCTGTCACGTGGCGCGGGGTGTCGTTCGGCCCGGCGGATGAGCCTGCAAAGTCGCTGTTGACGATGATGAGCGGGGGCGACCTCGCGCTCTTGATGCTCGACATGGCCGACGATCTCCCATGATGAAAGGATGCATGGCGCAAGGCCAGGGCAAACAGGTCTGACTCTGCTTCTCCTTTAACGTCCGCCTCCAGCCTTGAACCGACGGACGACAAGCTTCGGCGAAGGACCGTTGGTGGCCGGGACCGCCTGCTCCTCAAGTACGTCAACAGCTGCCGCTGGGCAACCAAGCGTTCGCATCGAAGGACCGCTGTCGAGATCGACCGCGAATTCGCAGTCCCGGCCATCAGCTGTCGCTCAACTCGGCCGAGCGAGTGGCAGCAATCAGCAGTTGCGGTCCGTCGCCATCGCACCTGGTGCTGGGGGTCACTGTCACTGTGCTGACAACCCTCCCCGCGACGGCCAGTTGGTTTTGAGGAGGAAGTCCTGCTCAGCCGGCACCTTGACACTTGGGCCACACTATTCAAGACTCCACTGAAACAGCAGTCGAGAGACTGTGTGCTTCAGGAGGGAGAACAATGCAGGTCACTCGCATCAAGATCGAGAACTTCCGGGGCATCAAGAAAGCGACACTCGATCTAAGCAAGCACGCAGTCGTTCTGGGCGACAACAACACGGGCAAGACAACGGTCCTGGAGGCACTCGATCTGGTTCTTGGCCCAGACCGCCTGAATCGGATGCCACCGGTCGACGAGCACGACTTTTACCAAGGCCGCTACGTGGCCAAGTTCGAGGAGGCAGAGCAAGATCCGGCGGAAGGCGCCTCGCCCAAGGCTGGCGCAGGGAAGACCGACGGTCCCGCCCAGAATGACGGTGGTCAAGCCGGCGCCGCGATTTCCAACCCGGCCTCCGATACAGCAACTGGCGCAGCAGCCGAGGACGCGCTGCAAATCAGAGTCGATGTCACCGTCATCGACCTATCAGAAGAGCAGCAAAGCCGCTTCGGCGACTACATTGAGTTTTGGGACACCGAGCAGAGAAAGCTCTATCAGGAAGCGTCACCTGAAGGTGTTGACGCGCCCACGATCTCTGCCGCGCTCCGGGTAACCTTCATCGGGAAGTACGACACCGAGGAGGATGACTTCGAAGGCCAGACGTTCTACACGATAACGCTTGCAGATGGCTCCAAGCCAGAGTCGTTTTCGAAGAAGGACAAGCAGGTTTGCGGATTCCTGTATTTGCGCTCCGTCCGCACGGGCTCGCGCGCCCTCAGCTTGGAACGCGGAAGCCTGCTGGACATCATTCTGCGGATCAAGGAGGTCCGACCGCAAATGTGGGAGGCCGCCATCAGCGAGATCTCTGCCATTTCGGTCGCGGAAGACTCGAGCTTGGGCATCTCCGGCGTCCTGCAAAGCATTAACGAGGCTTTGAAGAAGTACGTTCCGAAGGAGTGGGGGATCGAGCCCCACTTAAAGGTATCAAATCTCACTCGCGAGCACCTTCGAAAGGTGATCACAGCGTTCATCGCCACCGGTGACGGAACGCACGCCGCCCCGTTCTACAGGCAGGGGACCGGCACGATCAACATGCTTGTGCTTGCAATGTTGTCGCAGATCGCGGAAGACAAGCAGAACGTCATCTTCGCTATGGAGGAGCCCGAGACGGCGATTCCGCCCTACGCGCAAAAGCGGATCATCCATGAAGTGCGGAAACTCGCGTCCCAGACCCTGTTCACCTCGCACTCGCCATATGTGCTGGAGGAGTTCTCGCTGGACGAAACCGTGATCTTGTCGCGCGATGCTGCCGGGACGTTGAAGCAGTCCGCGGTGTCGCTTCCGGACGGCGTCAAGCTAAAACGCTACCGGCAGGAATTTCGAACTAGGTTCTGTGAAGGGCTCTTGGCCCGCCGCGTCCTCATCGCGGAGGGGGCAACCGAAGCATCGGCGTTCCCAGTGGCGTGCCGCCGGCTGGCCGAACTCGATCCCGCCAAGTACACGTCGCTGGAAGTGCTCGGCGTTTGTGTGGTGGACGCGGGTGGCGAAGGAAGCATTCCGGACATGGCCAAGCTGTACAAGCAGATCGGAAAGCGCACATTCGCCTTATGCGATCTACAGGCACCCGCAGCGCAGGCCGAAATCGAGGCGCAGGTCGAGCACTTGTACATGCATGGCGAGAAGGGGATTGAGAACCTCATTCTGAAGAACACGCCTAAAGCGGCGATGAAGCGCTTCGCCGACCTTCTGCAGTGGCCTTCGGATCTGCTGGCGAAGTTCCCGGATCCAAAAGTCGATGTAATCGACGCGCTAATGGCGTATTTCGGGAAGAAGAAGGGAGACCTGGGCATCGCGGAATACATCGCCCAGTGCACCGAGGCCGAGATCCCGCAGTGGATTAGGGACGCCTGCGTTCACCTCAAAGGTCTGTGTCTGCTGCCACCGGCGCCTAAGGGTGTCGCGGCGCCCGTGACGGACTTGGTCGGGGATGCCCATGCTGTTAAGTGACGAGCAGAAGGAGGTTCTTGAGGCCCCGGGGCATCTGCTTGTGATTGGCGGCCCCGGAGCAGGCAAGACAACTATCTCGATCCTGAAGGCTGCCGACTTCATCGCGTCCGTGCGTCCGGGCCAGGATGTTCTGTTTCTCAGCTTCGCGCGCGCCACGATCAGCCGCGTGATCGAGGCCATCGAGAACGAACATGACATTCCCAAAACCATCAAATCTCGGGTCAACGTCGAGACGTACCATTCGTTCTTCTGGCGCATCCTCCAAACCCATGGCTACCTGCTTGGCCTGCCCAGGCCGCTTGCGATCCTGACACCAGCCTACGAAGCAATCGCGCTATCGGCCATTCGCAGTGAATACAAGGCCGACGGCAAGCTAACGCCAGAACAGAAGGTCGAGAAGAGGAACAAGGAGACAGCTGAACGCCTGCGGAAGGCGACGGTTGAGGGTCGCGTGTGCTTCGACCTGTTTGCCCGCTTGGTGGCCGAACTCTTGCAGCGAAGCCGCCGGTTGCGCAAGCTCGTCGCTGCTCGCTACCCTCTCATTGTGCTGGACGAATTTCAAGACACCAATTCCGACCAATGGGCTGTCGTGCAGCAGCTGGGCCGCGAGGGCACCTTGGTCGCATTAGCTGATCCTGAGCAGCGCATTTATGACTGGATCGGCGCCGACCCGGCCCGGCTCGAGCAGTTCCGTGCGACGTTCAACCCCAAGGAAATCTTGCTTGGTGGGCAGAACCATCGCAGCGCAGGAACAGACATCTTGTTGTTTGCCAACGAGGTGCTTACTGGCGGATTCTCTAAGGATGCGGACGCCTATATCGGCATCGATCTTCGGGTGTACGGTGGCAACGAAAATGAGGCTCACACTGCACTGGTCACTACAACGTATGCGGCGCGCAAGCGGCTGGGCGAATCCAAGAAGCAGGATTGGTCGGTGGCCGTTCTCGTGCCCACCAAAAAGATGACTCGGGCCGTCTCGGATGTATTCAGGCAGCCGCCAGCCAACATGGCGCCGATCCGGCACTCCGCGGCGATCGAACTTGATGCTGCAATCCTGGCCGCCGAGATCGTCTCGTTCATGTTGCAGCCGCCGAGCCTCTTTCACCTCGATGGCTTGATCGATCTGCTTTGCAACTACTTTCACGGCAAAGGCGGGGACGCGCCAGCAAAGTCGGACCTGCAGCAGGCAGACAGCATCCGAAAGGCCTTCGCACTGTATGCGCAGAAGAAGGCGGCCGGCCTGCCGCTACCGAAAAATAGTCTCATGGTTCCGCTGTTGCAGATTTACGAGCAGGCACGCGCAATAGTCCTAACCGGCGATCCAGATCACAACTGGCGCGCAGTGAGTAAGGCCTTGCAGGACGGTGGGTGCCGGCGATTGCAGGAGGTCGGGCTCGAGGTAAAGAACATCCGCCTGTTGGAGCGCGGCAACCAATTGCGCCAGGATCTCTCACAAGATTGGCGCGTGTTCGGCCGCTACGAGAACGCGCTGAAGATCACCAGGCAGGCGTTCGTTCGCGAGCATTTCGCTATCCAGTCCAACCCGGAGAGCGGCGTCGTGGTGATGAACATGCACAAGGCCAAGGGCAAGCAGTTCGATGAAGTGATCATCTTCGAAGGCTGGCCTCGCTACGCAAAGAAGGTGATCGTCGCCAACCCGGACCGCCTCGTGCGGGGCAATGTGAAGCACAACATCGATGATCAGGCTAGGCAGAACTTGCGGGTAAGCATCACGCGCGGCAAACAGCGTACGACCATTCTCACTCCCGCCAATGATCCTTGCGTGATCTTCGTCCAGTGACTCTCGTTCGCATCTCGGCCCAAGGCTCAGCTGATGAGATGAGGTCGTTGTCAGCGAGCGAGGCACAACGTGATGTCCGCTTTCGCTTGCGCTGTTGCGCCCAGTTCAGATTTGTGGGGGGCCGGCCCGGTACCCGGCCACAGCCATGTAGTGGCCGACAACTCCGTCCAGCCACTGGTCATCGACCTCGTACAAGTTTGGCACGTAGAGCCACTTGCGGATCGAAACCAACGCCGCAGGACTCAGCTCCGGATACTCGGTCGCCACGAGCTCGCAAAGCTCCGCTGCTCTCACCGAAGCATCGTTCTCCATAAGCGCTCGGAAGAGTTTCGACGGCGAGATTCCGGTACGCAGGTCTCGCACATGCACAACAGTTCCCCCAGGCAATTAGTGAAGCTGCCACAGGTCATGTTCGAGCTTCTGCTGGCAAGTGTAACGACCGCTTCCACTGCACCGCAACCATTCATGGCGGCGAGCCGAAGGCATGTTGCCAAGCTGAGCGGCCGGGTCGGCGGGTATCCGAAAGGGTACGGGCAATGACCTTCCGTCCTCTCTGCCAAGACGCCGGACAAGATGGACGTGAAGGGTTCCGGGGCGATTACCGACCAGGTGGACAACGTGCTGCTCGTATGGCGGAACAGGCCCAAGGAGCGCAACGCGGCCGCCGGTAAGCCGGTCTCGTCGACGGAGCCTGACGCACTGCTGATCTGCCAGAACCAACGCAACGGCGAGTGGGAGGGCCGCCGCTTCTCCCTGTGGTTTCACAAGGAATCGCAACAGTACGTGCCGACGCCGCGCGCAGCGCCGCTCAACCTTTTCAATTTTCCTCATGGGGATGAAATGGGGTGCACCGCATGAAGCACATCGCCGAAGCGATCGTCGAAATGCTCGACGACCTGTCGGCCAAGCAGCCGGACGGAAGAAGGGCCGCATTGTCTCTAAAGTCCAAACGGTGCGGGGCGATGTCAAACCGTCTCGACGATGACGCGAAGGGGGTCAGTTCAATTGACACCCTTTGCTGCCCTCATGAAGTACGCGAGTCGCAATGGTTCCGCGGCAGAGATGGTCATCGGTATGTCGATCATCAGTTCGTCGTCGTTCAGCAGCGTGCAGTGGGCAGCTGATGCACTTCGGCGTTCACTTGATTGCCAAGGGCGTGCGTTGAACACACATCCTTCTCGTCGTCGTGTGAGAGCACTCCACAGGACCAAGCTCTGGCCACGCGGGACGGGGCCCCTACGCGTCAAACAGGCGTGCGGGCGCGAAGAAGCCCAACTTTCGCGAGTTTTTCGGAACGTAGAACTTGATTTTGGCGGTCTCTGCGATGCGGAGGTCCCGCCGCTAAGCGACAGCGCGCCAGCCATTCACATCACTGATGCGGTCAGCTGAATCCCAGCCGCAAAAATCGCAACATGACCTCGTCCCAGCTACGGGATGGGCCTGTGGGGCTGCCTACAAGAGAACGCGATCGACGCGATACCCCTTGGCGCGCAACAGCGCCACAAGCCCCTTCTCCCCTGAAAGATGAGCCGCACCAACATTGATTACAGCGTTGCCTTCACGCAAGTGCACTTGCAGCCGACCAAGCCATGCCTCAGTTCGGTCATCAATCATCACCTTTCGGTACTCCTCGTAATCCGATGAGCTGACTCCCGCAGCTACCAGCGACATGACCGCGTCATAGTCCCCAGCGTTCAGCGCCCTTGCGACTTGGAGCATTGCCGCCTCGTTATTAAGCGCCAAAGCGGACTTTAGACGTTGAACATAAATACCTTCTCGTACTTGACGTCGTCGCTGCTGCACTTCACTTTGCAACTCCAGGCCGAAAGTCGGAATTCCGCGTTCTTCAACCTCCAGCGCCAAGAGGGCGTCGCGGGACTGAACGCCCTCGGATGCACAGCGGCGGTCGGCAATTTCAAGGACAGAGAGAGGGTCCGCCACCGCCAGCAAAACTTCGGTAGCCGTCTTTGGGTTGGTGCTGTCCGGCAGCGATACGTTGCACTTCAGGCGCTGGGCCAACAAGTCCACCTCTCGGTCATCCAGGCCTCGCGCCCAACGAGCGCGCGCCAAGTTACTGCTTTCCACTAGACCATGGGAGAGGGGTTGTGCAGGCAGGCGCGGGCCCTCCTCCGGAACACTTTCGACGACGTATGAACGCGCATCGCTGAATAGCGCAGCCATATCGGGGTGTCGCAACCCCTCTACCCCAACGTGCACTGACCCAAGCAAGATGCTCGACTTCCCTCCACGGCCAGTAACCCGCAGGGCTGGCACTCCGTTGTCGAATGGGCCAGAAGCGCAGCCTACTAGCATTGCCGTGCCGATTACAAACATTTTCATGCACCACTTCAGCGGCTGCTTATTCATTCCACGCCTCGTTTTTTAGAAGTGCGCTTGTATACCGTTGGAACGCAGCAGAGCCAATCCCTAGAAGGGCGGATCGACTTTCGACGAGCTCAGAACGGGTTGAGCACGGCCCTGGAAAGAAATTGATCTAGGGATTGCAACGCGTCACCGCATAGACGCAGCTGCTCTAGGAGGTAATGACTTGTGACGCATCTGGATCAATGACCTTGTCAGCCCCTATGATCCCCGCCGGCTGCATCAGGGAGGACGGGACAAGAACATAAGCCCGCCAACGACCGCAGCCCTTCCGGTGAGTGATTTCCTCGCGATGAGCTCGTGCGCCGCCCGTGCCCCATCGCGTCAGGTCCCATCGATTCGGCTTGAGGCTCGTCGTTTCGAGTCTGCAAGAACACGTGACTGCAGCGCCGTTCCGGCTGCGATGGCGGCGCCGGCATGCGCGCCGCTTCGACGAGACGACTCATGACAGAAGCAGCGCGGGCCGAACCCGCAGCACGCCCATCGCAGACCGCGGTTGCACCGCTCAACACGTTCACCAAGGAAGACATTGGTGCGGGGGCTGCGAAGTTCGATCTTTGGTTGCGCAACATCAGCGACGGCTACGTGACGCTGGAGCGGTTGAGCACAGTAGCCGGCAGCCTGCCGGTGCTGGGCAACATCATGGCGTTCATCGACACGGTGATGGATGTCGTGACGGTGGTCGAGAAATACGCCAAGGGCAAGCCGGTGGACCCGCTTGACTGGGTGACGCTCGGCGTGAACCTGATCGGAGCCATACCGGCCCCGGGCACATCGGCGGCGCGCATGGCACTGCGACCCGGGCTGCACCTGGTCAAGCAGCAGATGCGCACCAACGCCAGCCGGCTGGGCGAAGCGCTGGTCGAAGTACTGATCACCGACCTGAGTGACCAACTGGCCGGTGACATCGAATCATTTTCCGAGGAGGCACAGACGCGGCTCGAGGGGCTTCTGAAGGATTGCGCGAACTTCGTCGATGGACTCGTCGATGACCTGATCAAGATCCTGCGGCGATGCATTGGCAAGGAGCCGTTGTTCAAGCTGGCAAAGGCCCCACCGCCTGAAACCCGGGTGTACGACCCGAAGACCCAGGGCCGGGTCGACCGCATGCTGGCCTGGCTGTCGCGGGAAGCCAAAGAGATCGAACACGAGACCAAGCAGGCGGTGAAGCAAGGTGTGAACGCGGCGGCCGGGTACGCGGCCAGCCATCTGCCTGATAGCGCAGTGGGCACCGTGACGCAGGCGATCGGCGGGCTGACGCGCTTCAAGGGCGACTTCCGCAGCAAGTTGGTCAGCTTGGCCGACGCCAAGGTCGAGAAAAGCATTGGGTACATGGTGGACGTACTGCTGAAGGCCGTGCGTCGCAAGAAAGCCGCGCGCAATGCGGTGGTCACGCCCCACCAGGGCGCACACGTCGAAAAGCAGGTCCCCGGGCACGCCAACGGAGCGCTGGGCTCTAACGCGCCAGCCAAGGGTGATCCCAACGAGTGCAAGTCCTGCCCTGCCCCGGCCAAAAAAGGGCGCGCCATCAGCTTTGCCACCGGCTGCGAGAGCTTCACGCACACCGACT
>CBIHPH010000012.1:0-67483 GCA_966212105.1 uncultured Rhizobacter sp. | reverse complement strand
CGGTGGCGCGCGCATGGGGCGGCGGTTCGCGGCGGCCGGCTTGACGGGCCCGCCGTCCAGCAGCGACAGGCCGGTCATGCACAGCGCAGATGGGCCTGGAACACCTCATCGATCCAACTGGCCAGCAGGGCCCTGTCCAACGCTAGGTGCGCCATCACCGCACCGGGGGCTTGCTGTTCGAACCTCTCACCGACTTCTTGCCAGGGGTCGTCTCAGAAAACGGAAAATAAAGCACGGTAAGGGCGTGCTACCCGAGCGGGATCAGGTTTGAGCTGCCTGCGCCGCTTGTAGAGCGGCGTCGGTGCGACTGATCGCTTCCGCCTGCATCGCAGCCCTCCACCGCAGAGAATCGAAGGGCAGCAACGGGTCGATTACTGCGAGTCCGAGCCCCTGGTCAGCAGACATGCGACGCCCCCTCAACCGGCTGGCATCGCGGGACGGCGAAGGACAGCTTCGGAGAAGCGTCGCCGTGCTCGATGACCGGGGTACGTCAGCTGTACTTTGGAACCAGGCGTTGGTAACACGATTTCTTGATGGTGCGGGCGACCGGAACTGGCCGGGACCGACCTCGTCGAGCAGTTGACCTACGCGTAAATCCCGTGGTGCGGGCGTGCCGGCGCGGGCCGCTCGGCAGTACGATTCTCGTTACAGGGAGCAGTGCAAACACGCGGTCGCGCCTGGACATGTCGATCGAAGCACCGAGGGGTTTACAGGTTCATTTGTCGACCGCGGAGGCGGAGCCGGCCGAGCGGAGGCTTGCGCTCGCCGTGGTTGTGGTGTCATTCTTGGCGTTCGCTGCCGTCGCGCCCTTCGCGCGCACGCCGCTGGCGCCGCAGCCGGTATTCATCGCGGTCTACCAGTCCGCGCTCGCGATCAACGACATTGTGACCGCTGTGCTGCTGTTCGGTCTCTACGGCATCCTGCGCTCGCGCGCTTTGCTGCTGCTGGCCGGTGGCTATCAGTTCACGGCGCTGATTGCGATCGTGCATGCGCTCACCTTTCCGGGGCTGTTTGCGCCCGCAGGGATGCTGGACGCGAGCATGCAGACGACGGCTTGGCTCTACATGCTCTGGCACGGCGGATTTCCGCTCGCGGTGATCGGCTACGTGCTCCTCGCGAGGGCGGGGCCGACGGACCCAGCCGTGCCGGCCGGCGTGGAGATCGGTGCCATGGTCTTCGCGGTGGCGGCAGCGGTCGCCGCCGCGACGTCGGTGACCACAATGGGTGCGCCGTGGCTGCCGGCCATCATGAGCGGCAACCGCTACACGCTGGCCATGATCACCGTCGTCGGTTCGGTGTGGGCGCTGAGCGGGATTGCCCTGGCGATGCTGTGGCTGGCGCACCTGCGCTCGACGCTCGATGTGTGGCTGATGGTGGTGATGTGCGCCTGGGTGTTCGACATCGGCCTGAGCGCCGTGCTCAATGCGGGGCGCTTCGACCTGGGTTTCTACGCCGGCAGGCTCTACGGCCTTCTCGCCTCCTGCCTCGTACTGGGCGTGCTGCTGACCCAGACGCTGCGCTTGTACGCGCAGCTGGCCGCCGCCAACGAGGCGTTGCGCGAGGTAGCGTTGCGCGATGGCCTGACCGGCGTATTCAACCGGCGCCGTTTCGATGAAGCGCTGTGCAGCGAGATGCCACGGGCCTCGCGCAGTAAGCTTCCGCTGTCGCTGCTCCTGCTCGATGTCGACCACTTCAAGCAGTTCAACGATACCCACGGCCACGTCGCCGGCGATGCTTGCCTGCGCGGCGTGGCCGAGGCAATTGGCCAGGGGGTGGGCCGTCCGTTTGACCTCGTGGCGCGTTTCGGCGGCGAGGAGTTTGTGGTGCTGCTTCCAGAAACCGATGCCGCAGGCGCGCTCAAGGTGGCCGAGCGGATGCGCGGCTTGGTCGCTGCGCGCGACCAGGGGGAGGGCCGCAGAGTCACGGTGAGTATCGGCACAGCCACGCTCTGGCCTGACACGCCCAGCACCCCTGAAGAGCTGATCGCGACGGCGGACAAGGCCCTGTACGCCGCCAAAAGTGCCGGCCGCAACCGGGTCACGCCGCCGATCTCGCTGCCCCATCTGGCCTGACGAACTTGCTGGCGCTGACCCCGCCAGCCGTTCATGGGCAGTACGCATCGTCGGGAAAATTTCGGCGTTGATGCCACGCTCGCGTGACTTTGCACATCCGCCGCCATCCGCCAACAACCGCCGGCAGCCCGCGCGGCGTTTACTCCTTTGTTTACCCCTCAGCCCTAGAAAGCCAAAAGGGTTAGCTCCTTTTGAGAGCTAACCCTTTGAATAGATTGGTCGGGACGGCGGGATTCGAACTCGCGACCCCTTGCACCCCATGCAAGTGCGCTACCAGGCTGCGCTACGCCCCGACTGAGCCACAGATTATATCCCGAATATTCACCGCTGTGACGGTTTCGTTGAGGATTTCTCAGCTGCCTCACACGGTGAGCAGGCTTCGGATCGACAGCAGCTCGCTGCGTACCTGTTCGATGGTCAGCTCGGTGTTGTCACCATCGGGCGGCAGCGGGTCCGCTGAAACAGGGTCGGGTGCTGATGCGTCCAGTGCTGCTTCCGGGGCCTCGTGCGGTGCCTCGCTCGCTGCCGGCATGGCCGCCCGCCCCTGGACCAGTTCGGTCAGGCGGTTGCGTGCTCCGCTGATGGTGAAGCCCTGTTCGTACAGCAGTTCACGGATGCGCCGGATCAGCAGGACTTCATGGTGCTGGTAGTAACGCCGGTTCCCTCGCCGTTTCATCGGCTTGAGTTGGGTGAACTCCTGCTCCCAGTAACGAAGCACGTACGGCTTCACGCCGCACAAATCGCTGACCTCACCGATGGTGAAGTAGCGTTTGGCGGGAATGGCGGGAAGCGCTTTCTCCATTGAAATCAATGAGATCGAGGCCGAAAGCTAAGACTTTACTCGAAGTCTTCCCCAACGGGGATGTCCCCTTGAACAACACCTTTGAGTTTGTGACTTGCGTGGAAAGTTACAACGTTGCGGGCCTTGATCGGGATGGACTCTCCCGTGCGGGGGTTGCGACCCGGACGCGGAGCTTTGCGGCGGATGTTGAAGTTGCCGAAGCCGGACATCTTCACGTCATCGCCCTTGACGAGCGTGCCGTGGATGATGTCGAAGAAGGCCTCCACCATGTCCTTGGACTCGCGCTTGTTCAAGCCGAGCCGCTCGAAGAGCAATTCGGCAAGCTCCGCCTTGGTGAGCGTCGGTGTCTCCAGCGTGGGGAGCATCACGCGCTCGGACGGCGGTTGGTCGGGCGGCAGATCGGGCGGCAACGTGGTCATGGCAGGTCCCTCAACCGCGCAGGCGTGCGCCCAAACGGAATTTCAAGGCATCGAGCACGGCGGCAACCACGCCGTCGATGCGTTCGTCGGTGAGCGTGGTCGCATCGTCCAGCAGTTCGAGCCGCACAGCCATGCTTCGTTCACCGGGTGCCATGTCGGCCGGGGTCGCAGCGGGCTTGTAGATGTCGAAGAGCTTGGCCGACCGAACGAGGGCCCGGTCAACGGACAGGATCGTGTCGATCAGGGCATCGTGGGTGACATGTTCACCCACGATCACGGCGATGTCTCGCCAGGCCGACTGGTGCCGTTGCACAGGGGTTGCCTTGGGCACCGGCCGCCGGGCCAGCGCGTCGGCATCGATTTCGAACAGCACCGGCGCGCCGGGCAGTTCGTAGCCCTGCCGCCACCGCGGGTGCAACTCGCCGACGATGCCGACCACTCGGCCATCGATGAGGATTCGCGCTGACCGGCCCGGGTGCAGCGCCGGATGCTCTGCGGCTTCGAACGTGGCCACCTGGGGCGAAAGCAGCGCCTCGATGTCGCCCTTCACATCGAAGAAGTCGACCGCGCGATCCTTCTGGGCCCATTGCGTGGCATCGGCCGGGCCGTAGGCGAGGCCAGCCACGCGCATGGTCTGCGCGATGCCGGCCACTGCCGTCAGGCTGGCTGCGGCCGAAGCATCGCGTCGGAACACCCGGCCCACTTCGAACAGGCGCACACGGGAAGCCTTGCGCGCCAGGTTGAAGCGAAGCACCGACACGAGGCTGCCGAACAGCGTGGAGCGCATCACCGACAACGGGCTGGCGATGGGGTTGAGCACGCGGATCGGGTCGGTGTTGCCTGCGAGCTCGTGCTCCGTGCGCTCCTCGACGAAACTGAAGTTGATGGTCTCGAAGTAGTCGCGCCCTGCCAGCGCATGCCGCACCGCATGGAGGCTCTTGCGGGTTTCAGGGCGTGCATGGGCGGTGACGGGCGCGCTCGGCGGCGTATCGGGCAGCTTGTCGAGGCCGATGACCCGCACGACCTCTTCGATGAGGTTCTCCTCGATTTCGAGGTCGAAGCGCCAGCTGGGCGGCGTGACGCTCAGCACGCCCGGGGACGTCTCGCTCACTGGCAGGCTGAGCCGCTGCATCACCTCGACGCATTGCGCCTGCGTGACCGGCATGCCGATCACCTTCGCGGCCCGCGCAACCCGCAACGTGACGGGCGGACGCTCCGGAAGCCGGACGACCTGATCGTCCACCGGGCCGGCCTCGCCGCCGCAGATGTCGAGGATCAATTGGGTGACCCGCTCGACGCTGGGCACGGTGAGGGTGGGGTCCACGCCGCGTTCGTAGCGGTGGCCGGCATCGGTGCTGAAGTTGTATTTGCGCGCACGGCCAGCGACGGCCTCGGGCCACCAGAACGCGGCTTCCACATACACGTTGCGGGTGTCGTCGGACACCGACGTGGCGTCGCCACCCATGATGCCTGCGAGTGATTCGACCGCGCGGTCGTCGGCGATCACGCCGGTCTGCGCGTCAAGCTCCACGGTGTTGCCGTTGAGCAGCTTCAGCGATTCGCCGGCCCGGCCCCAACGCACCTGCAGGCCGCCATGGATCTTGTCGAGATCGAAGATGTGCGAGGGCTGGCCGGCTTCGAACATGACGTAGTTCGAAATGTCGACGAGCACGCTCACCGAGCGCTGGCCGCAGCGCGCGAGGCGCTCCACCATCCATGCCGGCGTCTTTGCCTTCGTGTTGACGTTCTTGATGATGCGGCCCGAGAAGCGGCCGCACAGATCGGGTGCGGCGACCTGCACGGGCAACCGGTCGGCGCGAGACACCTCGGCCGGCTTGGAAGGCGGCGCCGTCAGCGGCGCCCCGGTCAGTGCGGACAGCTCGCGCGCAACGCCATACACGCTCAGGCAGTGCCCGAGGTTCGGCGTGAGCTTGAGGGTGAACAGCGTGTCGTCGAGACGCAATTGATCGCGGATGGAGTTGCCCACGACGGCATCGTCGCCGAGGATCAGCAGCCCGGAAGATTCCTCCGACAGCTTGAGCTCCTTGGCCGAGCACAGCATGCCTTGGCTTTCCACGCCACGCAGCTTGCCGAGCTTGATCTCGAAGGGTGCCCCACCCTCCTCCGCCGGCGGCAGCACGGCGCCCACCATCGCACACGGCACCTTGATGCCGGGGGCCACGTTCGAGGCGCCGCACACGATGTTCAACACCGTGTCGGGAGCCACCTTGACCTGACACACATTCAAGCGGTCGGCGTTCGGGTGGCGCACGACCTCGAGCACCTCGCCCACGACGACGTTCGAGAACGGCGGCGCGACGGGGCGAAGCTCCTCCACCTCCATGCCGGCCATCGTGAGCGTGTCGGCCAGGGCTTGGGTGGACAGCGGGGGGTTGCAGAATTCGCGCAACCAGGATTCGGGGAATTGCATCTCTGGGGTCCTGTCTCTACCGTCTTGCTTTATTTGAACTGCGACAGGAAGCGCAGGTCGCCATCGAAGAAAGCGCGCAAATCATTGACGCCGTATCGCAGCATCGTCAGGCGGTCGAGGCCCATGCCGAAGGCAAAGCCGATGTACCGCTCGGGATCCAGCCCGAAATTGCGGACGACGTTCGGATGCACCTGGCCCGACCCACCCACCTCCAGCCAGCGGCCCTTCAGCGGGCCACTCGTGAAGGCGATGTCGACTTCGGCCGACGGCTCGGTGAAGGGGAAGAACGAGGGACGGTACCGCAGCTGCAGGTCGTCCGTTTCGAAGAAGGTGCGCAGGAAATCCGCGAAGACCCACTTGAGGTCCTTGAAGCTGACGTTCTCGCCGATCCACAGGCCCTCGCACTGGTGGAACATCGGTGAATGCGTCGCATCGTTGTCCACCCGGAACGTGCGGCCTGGCGCGATCACGCGGATCTCGGGCATGGGGTCCATGCCGGCATACTTCGCGGCGTGCGCCCGGGCATGACGAACCTGCATCGGCGATGTGTGCGGGCGGAGATTGAGCCAGCGGCCCTCCTCGTCCTTCATGTCCACGTAGAACGTGTCCTGCATGGAACGGGCCGGGTGGTTCTCGGGGTTGTTCAGTGCGGTGAAGCTGTACCAGTCGGTCTCGATTTCGGGGCCGTCGGCCACCTCGAAACCCATCGAGCCGAAGATGGCTTCGATGCGCTCCATGGTGCGCGAGACGGGATGCACGCCACCGGTGCCGCGCTGCCGGCCGGGCAAGGTCACGTCGAGGGCTTCTGCCTTCAATTGGGCGTTGAGTTCCGCATCGGCCAACGCCTGGCGCCGCGCGTTGAGGGCGGCCTCGACCTGCTGCTTGGCGGCGTTGATCAGCGCGCCCCGCGACTTTTTCTCCTCCGGAGAAAGCGCACCGAGGGCCTTGAGCAGCTCGGTCAGGCGCCCCGATTTGCCGAGGTATTTCGCCTTGGCGTTCTCCAGATCGGCCGGTGCCGGGCTTTGCGCAAAATCAGCCTGCGCGTCTTGCACCAATTGGTCGAGATCGTTCATCAGTTGTTCAACGCAGAAAATAAAAAAGGCCAACCAGGTGGTCGGCCTTGAGGGCTTGGCGCCCGCCCGGAATGGTGACCGGACGGGATTTGCCGCAGCGCCGGGGCTCAGCCCCGGCGCCTACACGACATCAAGCGAGCTGGGCCTTCACCTTCTCGACGATGCTGCCGAATGCGGCAGGATCGTTCACAGCCATGTCGGCAAGGACCTTGCGGTCGATTTCGATCGAAGCCTTCTTCAGGCCAGCCATGAACTTGCTGTAGGTGAGCCCGAGGCCACGGCTCGCCGCATTGATACGGGCGATCCACAGCTGACGGAACACACGCTTTTTCGTGCGGCGGTCACGGTAGGCGTATTGCCCAGCGCGCATGACAGCTTGCTTGGCAATGCGGAACACGTTCTTGCGACGGCCGCGGTAACCCTTGGCGAGTGCGAGAACTTTCTTGTGACGTGCGCGGGCGGTTACACCACGTTTGACGCGAGGCATGCGGTTTCTCCTTCAGAAGCGATTAAAGGCCAGCGAAGGGCAGCATCTGCTTGATGTGCCCCAAGTCGGTCTCATGCACGTTGACAGCGCCACGCAGGTGGCGTTTGTTCTTCGTGGTCTTCTTGGTCAGGATGTGACGCTTGAACGCCTGGCCCCGTTTGACGGTGCCCCCCGGACGAACGCGGAACCGCTTGGCCGCGCTTTTCTTGGTCTTCATTTTGGGCATGACTGCTCCTTGTTGATTGCACCTGCAGGCGCCGGCAAAAGGACTTGCCGTCTTGTTGGCCTGCAGCCGCTTCTTGCGACGCCCTGGTGACCGACCAGGGCATCGAACACGTTGATCTTCGGACCCGGAATTATCTCTTCTTCGGACCCAGCACCATGATCATCTGGCGGCCTTCCAGCTTGGGCATGTTCTCGACGACCGCGCAATCGGCCAGGTCGTCTCGAATGCGTTCCAGAAGGCGCATGCCGATGTCCTGGTGGGTGATCTCGCGACCGCGGTAGCGGAGCGTGACCTTGCCCTTGTCGCCGTCTTCCTCGATGAAGCGGCGCAGGTTGCGCATCTTGATCTGGTAGTCGCCTTCGTCGGTGCCGGGGCGGAACTTGACTTCCTTGATTTCGATGACCTTCTGCTTCGACTTCGCCTCGGCGGCGCGCTTTTGCTCTTGGTACTTGAACTTGCCGTAGTCCATCAGACGGCAGACCGGGGGGTCGGCCGTGGCAGCAATTTCGACCAGATCGACATCGAGGTCACCCGCCATGCGCAAAGCTTCTTGCGTGCTGACGATGCCCAGGGGTTCGTTGTCGACTCCGTTGAGTCGGACCTCGGGCGCCATGATTTCACGGTTCAGGCGATGCTTGCGCTCCACGTTGGGAGCACGGCGGTCGGCAAAAGTAGCGATAGTTCTGATCCTCAGCGAGCCCCCAAGGCAAAGAGACCCAAAAAAAATGGAACGCGTGCCCTGGACGCGTGTTCAGACCCGTTCGGCGATGTCACGGGCGAGCTTCTCCATGAAGCCGGCCAATGGCATGACGCCGAGGTCCTGGTTGCCCCGGGCACGCACCGCAACGGCGCCGTTTGCCTTTTCCTTGTCGCCCACGACGAGGAGAAACGGAACCTTTTGCAAGGAATGCTCGCGGATTTTATAGTTAATTTTTTCGTTACGCAAATCAACAGAGGCCCTAACTCCTTGTTTTTGCAGCGTTTTCGCGACTTCCCGGGCATAGTCGGCCTGGCCGTCGGTGATGCTCATGACCACGACTTGCTTCGGGGCGAGCCAGGCGGGCAGCGCACCGGCGTGTTGCTCGATCAGGATGCCGATGAAGCGCTCCAGGCTGCCCACGATGGCCCGATGGAGCATCAGGGGCGTGCGGCGCTCGCCCGATTCATCCACATACTCGGCACCCAGGCGCTCGGGCATGTTCGGATCCACCTGGATGGTGCCGCACTGCCAGTGCCGGCCGAGCGCGTCCTTGAGCGTGTATTCGATCTTCGGACCATAGAAGGCACCCTCGCCTGCGGCAACCTGGAATTCGCAGCCTGAGCGGCGCAGGCTTTCCATCAGCGCGAATTCAGCCCTGTCCCAGGCCTCGTCCGTGCCGATGCGGGCCTCGGGGCGGGTGGCGACCTTGTAGATGATGTCCGTGAAGCCGAAGTCCTTGTAGACCTTCTGCAGCAACGCGGTGAAGTCTGCGCATTCCTGGAGGATCTGCTCTTCCGTGCAGAAGATGTGGCCATCGTCCTGGGTGAAGCCGCGCACCCGCATGATGCCGTGCAGGCCACCGGTGGGCTCGTTGCGATGGCACTGGCCGAACTCGCCGAAACGGAGCGGCAGATCGCGGTAGCTCTTGATGCCTTGCTTGTAGATCAGGATGTGGCCGGGGCAGTTCATCGGCTTGAGCGCGTAATCGCGCTTTTCCGATTCGGTGGTGAACATGTTCTCGCGGTATTTGCCCCAGTGGCCGGTCTTCTCCCACAGGCTCTGCTCGAGCAGCTGCGGCCCCTTGACCTCCTGGTAGCCGTTGTCGCGGTACACGGCGCGCATGTACTGCTCCACCTGCTGCCACACGGTCCATCCGTTGGGATGCCAGAAGACCACGCCCGGCGCGTGTTCGTCGATGTGGAACAGGTCGAGTTCGCGGCCCAGCTTGCGGTGATCCCGCTTTTCCGCCTCCTCGAGCATCAGCAGGTACTTGGCCAGCTCATCCTTCGTGGCCCAGGCGGTGCCGTAGATGCGCTGGAGCATCTCGTTGCGGTGGTCGCCTCGCCAGTAGGCGCCGGCCACCTTCATCAGCTTGAAATGCTTGAGCTTGCCCGTGCTGGGCACGTGCGGGCCGCGGCACAGGTCTTCGAACTTCCCTTCCCGGTACAGCGACACGTCTTCGTTGACGGGGATGCTCGCGATGATTTCGGCCTTGTAGGCTTCGCCGATGCCTTTGAAGTACTCGACCGCCTCGTCTCGCGGCAGCACGCGGCGCTCGACGCGCTCGTCCTTCTTCGCGAGTTCGGTCATCTTCGCTTCGATGGCGGCAAGGTCCTCGGGCGTGAACGGGCGCTTGTACGAGAAGTCGTAGTAGAAGCCGTTCTCGATGACCGGGCCGATGGTCACCTGGGCATCGGGAAAGAGTTCCTTCACCGCGTAGGCCAGCAGGTGGGCGGTCGAATGGCGAATCACGTCGAGACCGTCCGGGTCCTTGTCCGTGATGATCGCAAGCGGGGTGTCCTGCTCGATCAGGTAGCTGGTATCGACGAGCCGTGCAGCATCACCCTGCCCCACGCGCCCGGCCAAGGCGGCCTTGGCCAGGCCGGTGCCGATGGATGCAGCCACATCGGCCACCGTCACAGGGTTGTCGAACTGACGCTTGGAACCATCGGGCAATTGAACGGAAATCATGGGAAGAAGCTCCGGAAACGAAAAAGCGCGGGGGTGAGCCGCGCTTTCGAGAAACAAACGAGAACAGACGAACGAGCCGCGGCCGACTAAACGAATACCTCGCTGGTGGGAGTTCGCGGTGTCATAACCAGGATGCCTTTCTCGCTCTTGCTCGTGGAAGTATGGGGCGATTGTAGTGCAGGCGCGACGTCAGGTCTTGAGGGCCTGGTGACGAAGTTCGAGCTCCTGGCGGAGCTGTCGGCGCAGCTGCGCGGCCTGGCTGCGGCGGATTTCCTCGGGCGTCGTGGGCACGAGTGGCTTGACTTCGACGGGTTTGCGGTCGTCACCCACGGCGACCATGGTGAAAAAGCAGCTGTTGGCATGACGCACGGTCTGCGTGCGGATGTCCTCCGTGACCACCTTGATGCCGATTTCCATGGAGGTGCGGCCGGTGTGGTTCACCGACGCAAGGAACGTGACGAGTTCGCCCACATGGATCGCCTGCCGGAACGTCACCTGGTCCACCGACATGGTGACCACGTACCGCCCGGCGTAACGGCTGGCGCATGCGTAGGCCACCTGGTCGAGCAGCTTGAGGATGGCGCCGCCGTGCACGTTGCCGGAGAAGTTCGCCATGTCGGGCGACATGAGCACCGTCATCGTCAATTGGTGATTCGGGAGGTCCATGGTCTTCTCCTGCAAGGGGTCACGGCGGTTGGGTCAGCGCTTGAGTTTCGCGAAGGCCGCGGCCATCGCCGATCCGCCGGGCGCCTGGGCCGGCGCTGCGCTGCGATAGCCGCCGCCCACGCGCTCGTTGCGTCCGGCCGGCCGGTGGGTGTTGTCGCCGGCACGTTCACCGCGCGGGGCCACCGGAGCGTCGAGCTTCATCGTCAGCGAAATGCGTTTGCGGGCGAGGTCCACCTCGAGCACGCGCACCTTGACGATGTCGCCCGTCTTGACCACTTCCCGGGCGTCCTTGACGAACTTGTTGCTCAACTGGCTGACGTGCACGAGGCCATCCTGGTGAACGCCCAGGTCCACGAACGCGCCGAATTCGGCGACGTTGCTGACCGTGCCCTCCAGCGTCATGCCGGGCTGCAGGTCCTTGAGGTCCTCGACGCCGTCGTTGAAGCGGGCCACCTTGAAGTCCGGCCGCGGGTCGCGGGCGGGTTTCTCGAGTTCGGCCAGGATGTCTTTGACGGTGATGGCGCCGAATTTCTCGGTGGCGAAGGCCTCCGGCTTGAGCGGGCGGATGACGTCGCTTCGGCCCATCACCTCGGCCGCCGGCTTCTTGACCGCGCTGAGGATCTTCTCCACGACCGGGTAGGTCTCGGGGTGCACGCCCGACTGGTCCAGGGGGTTGTCGCCGTTGCGGATGCGCAGGAAGCCGGCGCTCTGCTCGAACGTCTTCGCACCCAGGCCGCTCACATCGAGCAGCTGCTGGCGGTTGCGGAATGCGCCGTTGGCATCACGCCAGCGCACGATGCTGCCGGCCACCGCGGTGCTGAGGCCCGACACCCGGGCCAGCAAAGGCGCGGATGCCGTGTTGAGATCCACCCCGACCGAGTTCACGCAGTCTTCGATCACCGCATCCAGGGAACGCGCCAGTTCGCTCTGGTTCACATCGTGCTGGTACTGGCCGACGCCGATGCTCTTCGGATCGATCTTGACGAGTTCGGCCAGCGGGTCCTGCAGGCGGCGGGCGATGCTGACTGCGCCGCGCAGGCTCACGTCGAGGTCGGGCAGTTCCTTGCTCGCATATTCGCTGGCGGAGTACACGGAGGCTCCGGCCTCGCTCACGACGACCTTCTCGATGTGGGTGCCCGGCGCGAGTTGCTGGATGCGCTTGATGAGGTCGGACGCGAGCTTGTCGGTCTCGCGGCTGGCAGTGCCGTTGCCGATGGCGATCAGGTTGACGCCGTGGGTGGCGCACAGGCGGCCGAGGGTGTGGATGGAGCCCTCCCAGTCCTTGCGCGGTTCGTGCGGGTAGACGGTGTTCGTGTCGAGCACCTTGCCCGTGGCATCGACGACGGCGACCTTCACGCCGGTGCGGATGCCGGGGTCCAGGCCCATCACCACGCGCGGGCCGGCCGGCGCGGCCAGCAGCAGATCACGCAGGTTCTCGGCAAACACCTTGATGGCCACCTTCTCGGCCTCCTCGCGGAGCCGGGAGAACAGGTCGCGCTCCAGGCTCAGGCTCAGTTTGACCTTCCAGGTCCATGAGATGGTCTTGCGGATCAGGTCATCGGCCGAGCGCTTGGCATGGCTCCAACCGAGGTGGATCGCGATGCGGCCTTCGGCCTTCGACGGCTGGCCGGGCTGCAGGTCCTCGTCGAGCACCAGTTTGGCATCGAGGAACTCCTGGGTGCGGCCACGGAACACGGCCAGCGCACGGTGCGACGGCACGCGGGCGATGGGCTCCTCGTAGTCGAAGTAGTCGCGGAATTTCGCGACGTCGGCGTTGTGCTCGTCCTTGCCGTCCATCAGCCTGGAGCGGAAGAGGCCTTCGGTCCACAGCCATTCGCGCAGCTGGCCCACGAGCGCCGCGTCTTCGGCCCAGCGTTCGCTCAGCAGGTCGCGTACGCCGTCGAGCACGGCAAAGGCATCGGCGAACCCGGCTTCGGCGTTGATGAATGCCGCGGCCTCGGTGGCGGGGTCGAGCGAGGGGTCGGCAAAGAGCTTGTCGGCCAGCGGCTCGAGCCCGGCCTCGCGGGCGATCATGCCCTTCGTGCGGCGGCGCGGCTTGTACGGCAGGTAGATGTCTTCCAGCTCCTGCTTGGTCGGGGCAGCTTCCACCGCGGCGCGCAGTTCGGGCGTCAGCTTGCCCTGCTCGTCGATGCTCTTGAGGACGGCCGCGCGCCGATCTTCCAGTTCACGCAGGTAACCCAGGCGGGATTCGAGCTCGCGCAGCTGGCTGTCGTCGAGGCCGTCGGTGGCCTCCTTGCGGTAACGGGCGATGAAAGGCACCGTTGCGCCGCCGTCGAGCAATTCCACCGCGGCATTCACTTGGGCCGGCCGGCACTTGAGCTCGGCGGCAATTTGCAGAAGGATCTTGTCCAAAACAAAAGGCCCTTCGGACGGGCAAAGCGGGAAAGCGGCGAAGTTTGCCACAGCAGGTTCGCTTGCGCAGCGGCCGGGCGACCGCAAGCCGCAACCTGTTCTCGCTTCGCCGACGCGCCGGTCAAGCCGTGGAGGACTGCGCCGCAGCGGGTGCGTCGGGCGGGTGGTCCCGCCAGCGCGCGATCAGCTCGATCAGCCGCGTCGGTTCGGCGGGCTTGATGAGGTGGGCATCAAAGCCTGCATCGAACGCACGCTGCCGCTCCACGCCTTGCCCATAGCCGGTCACGGCGATGAGGAGTGACCGTGCCGTCTCCGGGAGTTGCCGCAGCCGGCGGGCCAGTTCGTAGCCGTCCATGCCCGGCAGCCCGATGTCCAGCACGACGACCTCCGGCGCATACACAGGGGCACTGGCCAGCGCCTGCAGGCCGTCGTGCACGGTCTTGACCTCGTGGCCGGCGAGCTCCAGGCACATCGCGGCCGTGGCCGCAGCGTCCCGGTTGTCATCGACCACCAGGACCCGGCAGCCGACCACCGGACGGCACGCGGGCACTGGCTCGATGTGCGCAGCGCCGCTGGGCACTTCGCTCAGGCACGGCAGCATCACGCGGAATTGGGAGCCGCACCCCACCCCGCCGCTCGTGACGGTGACCTCGCCCTTGTGGAGGTGCACCAGGCGCTGCACGAGCGTGAGCCCCACGCCGAGGCCGCCCTGGCTGCGGTCGAGCGATCGCTTGCCCTGCTCGAACAAGTCGAAGATGTTCGGCAGCAGCTCGGGATCAATGCCGATGCCGGTGTCCGTCACGGTGATGACGGCCAGGCCGTCGGCCACCTCCAGCGACACCGCGATGTCGCCACCGTTTTCCGTGTACTTGGCCGCGTTGTGCAGCAGGTTCGACACCACTTGGGCCAGCCGGGCACTGTCGCCGCGCAGCCATACGGCCCCGTCGGGCACCTGCTGGCTCACGCGATGCGCCCGTGCTTCGAGCACCGGTCGTGCCGTCTCCAGCGCAGTGGCCACCACGCTGCGAAGGTCGATCAGCTCGGTCTGCAACGAAATCTTGCCTTCATTGATGCGTGCCACATCGAGCAGTTCATCGACGAGCCGGGTGAGGTGGTTGACCTGCCGGCCGGTGACATCGGTGGCCCACATCAGTTTCGGATCGGGCGGCGCCGTGCGTCGGATCACCTCCAAGGCACTGCGGATGGGCGCGAGCGGGTTGCGCAGTTCGTGCGAAAGCATCGCGAGGAACTCGTCTTTGCGCTGGCTTGATTTCTGGAGCTTGGC
Source organism: uncultured Rhizobacter sp. (assembly GCA_966212105.1). Classification (GTDB taxonomy): domain Bacteria; phylum Pseudomonadota; class Gammaproteobacteria; order Burkholderiales; family Burkholderiaceae_C; genus Rhizobacter. Next base: position 52,978 of record CBIHPH010000012.1, on the reverse strand, counting down.
CTCGGCCGCGCGGCGCTCCTCGATCTCCATCTGCAGGCTGCGGTAGAGCCGGGCGTTTTCGAAGGCGATCGCCGCACGGCCCACGACGTCGGCCAAGGTGCCCCAATGCACGGCGCTGGCGGCCTCGCGCACCGGGTCGATCCACAGTGCACCGAGCACACGCTGCCCGATCATCAGCGGCAGCGCCGCCGCGGGAAGATCCCAGCCGCCGGCTGCGGTGGTGCCGCGCGCCACCTGCACGATGCGGCGTTCGGTCATGGCACGGGCCATCGCGGCTTGCTCGTCGGCCGACAAGGCAGCCGGATCGCACGAAATCACCGTCAGCGGGCCTCCCTCGCCCTTGAATGCCCGAGTGTGTTCGAGGCGATCGTCCGGCAGCACGAGCGTGGCGCGATCAGCCAGGCGCGGCACGATCAGACCGATGAGTTGCCCCGCCTCCACCTCCAGGTCCAACGAACCGCCCAGCACGCTGCTCGCATGCGACAAAAAGGCAAAGCGCTGCGTGGCCTCCTCCGCCGCCGCGCGCGCGGCTTCCGCCTTCGCCAGGGCAACGCGCTCGTCAGCCTGCACACGCAGGCGACGCTGCATCAGGTGCAGCTCGACGAACACCCTCACCTTCGAACGCAGCACCTCCGGCACCACGGGAGACAAGATGTAGTCCACCGCGCCGAGCGCATAGCCCCGCATCGTCTGCATGGCGTCGGCGTACGAGGTCACGAAGATGATCGGCGTGTGCGCTGAGCGCTCGTCCCGACGGATCAGGCTGGCCGTCTCGAACCCATCGATGTCCGGCATGTTCACGTCCAGCAGGATCACCGCGAACTCCCGGCGCGATATCTCACGCAACGCCGCGCTGCCCGACCGCACCGACACGATGTTCTGTCCGAGCGCCTCCAGCACCGTCTCCAGCACCAGCAACTTCTCGGGCAGATCGTCCACGATCAGAATGTCGCTGCGCTCCGCCGAATCCCCGGCAGCCGCCTCCAAGCCCTGGTTCACCGGCACAGCCATCTAGGCACCACCAACGGGCGAGCGAGCAAAGCGAGCAACGCCCCGCACCGCAGGCGACAGGCAGGCAAGCGCAGCAAAGCCGCAGATCCAGCCACACGCGAGCCCGGGTCCCCCGGGCGACCCGTGGCGCCCCTCGGGGGCAGGAGCGAAGCGACTGGGGGGCCTCATGTTTTTATTTTGGACACCAGTTGACCGGCCCGCAAGGGATTCGATCCCGCCCCTGAGCCCCCGGGGCAAGCGGTGCCAAAACCCCACGGCGGTGTCGATAATGAACAATGCTTCGTTCCGGATACTTTTTCGGCCGCCTGCTCGCGGCGGCGGTCGCGCTGCTGGCACCGCTCATCGCCTTGCATGGGTACACGCTCTACCAGCAGAACGAAAGCGCCGAAGCGCTGGCATACCGTTCCATTGCCGAGCGGGCCGTGGATCAGGCCAAGGGCATCGAAGCCTTGCTGCAGCGCACGAGAAATCTCCTCGATGTGCTGGCCGCCCGCCCCGACCTCGTTTCACTCGATCCGCAGCGATGCACCGATGTGCTGCGCGGCATGTCCACCGTCGACCCGCTCTACGCCAACCTGATCGTCGCCTCGGCAGACGGCTCGCTGGTGTGCGCGGCGACGCAGCCGCACCGCGTCGAGCCGGGCCTGTCCTTCGCCGGCCTGCCCTGGTTCACCGAAGCCATGTCGTCGGACGGCCCCGCCTTCGGGCGCCCGTTCCTGAGCCCCATCACCCGGGCCATGGTCAGCGCCCTGACCGTCCCGCTTCGTGATTCGGCAGGCAGACGGGTGGGCCTGGTGGCCGCGACCATCGACCTGGTGCGCCTGGCCGATCTCCAGCTCGCCCAGGGGCTGCCGCCGGGCGGCAGCGTCACCGTGGTCGACCAGCACGACATCGTCATCAGCCGGTTCCCGGAGCCCGACCGCTGGATCGGCCAGCCCATCCCGCGCAGTGTGCAGAACATGCGCAGGGAAAACCCGCACGGCGTTGTCGTGGTCCCCGGTGCGGATGGCGTGACCCGCGCTTATGCCACCGTGCCCGCAGGCATTCATGGGCTGCGGGTGGCCGCGGGCCTGCCCACCGAATATGTGTTCGCGAGCCCGCGGGCTGCGCGCGTCCAGGGGTACGCGGTGGCGGGCATCACCTTGTTGCTGGCCACCACGCTTGCCTTCCTGATGGCACGGGCTCTGGCCCGCCCGCTTCACAGCCTCGGCGGCACGGCCAAGGCCTGGGCATCGGGGGCCCGCGGCGCCCGTGCCGATGTCGACCTGCCCGGCGAGTTCCGCACGCTGGCACAAGAGTTCAATGCGATGATCGATGCGCGCGAAGCGAGTGAGGCGCAACTGGTCGAATCCGAGAGGCGGTATGCCGCCATGCTCGACGGCGTGGACCTTCTGGCCATCAACGTCGCGCCAGACGGCCGCCTGCTTTACGCCAACGATGCGCTGTCTCGCCTCACCGGCTGGTCGACCGGAGAGCTGCTGCAAGGCGATTGGACTCGCCTCGTGCTGCCCGCTGGCGCCACCGACGTCTTTGCAGGCTCGCGCACGGCGGCGGCCCGGGAGTTCGGGGTGCCTTCGCGCCACGAGGGCATCCTGCTCATGCGCGACGGTCGCAGGCGGCGCATCCGCTGGTCCAACGCCCCGCTGAGGTCGGCCTCCGGCGAACTGATCGGCATCACGAGCATCGGTGAGGATGTGACGGAGCGCCACGATGCCGAACTTGCCCGCCAGGCGAGCGCCCGGGCCGAGGCCGCCAACCAGGCAAAGACCGAATTCCTTGCCCACATGAGCCATGAGCTGCGCACGCCGTTGAACGCGGTGCTCGGCTTCTCGCAACTGCTGCAGATCGAGGCGGGCGGCCAGCTCGACGAGGTCCAGCGCCACCGGCTCGACATGATTCGCCTCGCCGGTGTGCAGTTGCGCTCGCTGATCGACGATGTGCTCGACGTATCGCAGATCGAATCGGGTCGGCTGGCGATCAACCTCGAGACAGTGAACCTCGGCGCGCTGATCGACGAGGTGCTCAAGCTCACCGGGCCCGACGCCGAAGCGCAAAGCATCTGCCTCGAAACGGCGGGCCCGACGCCGGCGATCACCCTGCGCACCGATCCGGTGCGGCTGCGCCAGGTGCTGCTCAACCTTCTGTCGAACGGCATCAAGTACAACCGGCCCGGCGGCCGCGTGCGCGTCGCCGCGCGGGCACAGGGCGACGTGCTGGAAATCGACGTGCAAGACGACGGCTTCGGCATGAGCCCGGAACAGATGCATCAGCTGTTCCAGCCGTTCAACCGCCTGGGCCGAGAGCGCGGGCCCGTGGCCGGCGTGGGCATCGGCATGACGCTGTCCCGCCAGCTGGTGCGGCTGCTGGGCGGCGACATGGCGGTCGACAGCACGCCCGGTGTCGGCACCAGCGTCACGGTGCGCCTCAAGGGGGTGGTCATCCGCGGCATCGCGCCGCCCGTGCCGCGGGCGCAGCGCCCGCGCGGGCGCGACGGTGAGCCCTCCGGCACCGTCCTCTACATCGAGGACAACGCGGCCAACACCTTGATCGTGCGCGAACTGCTCGCGCATTGGCCCGATGTGCGATTGCTGATCGCCGGGGACGGGCAAAGCGGCATGGCGCTGGCGCGCCAGGTGGTGCCGGATCTGGTGCTCCTCGACATGCGGCTGCCCGACGTCCACGGCATCGAGGTGCTCGCCGCACTGCGGCTGGACCCCCTGACTGCCACGATCCCGGTGGTGTCGCTGTCGGCCAGCGCCATGCCCGAGGAGGTGGACGCCGCGCGTGCCGCCGGGGCCACCGCGTACTGGACCAAGCCGATCGATTTCGCGCCGTTCCTCAAGGGCGTGTCCGCCTTGCTGGCCAAACGCTCCACGCGCCTGCCGCCCCGCTGAAGCACAGTTATTGACGTCGGCTCGTCAGACCGAATCGCGTTCAACGATCGAAAACCCGATGTCGATCACTTGCTGGGCGACGGTCCGCCCCTCGGCCCGATCGACGATGAACTGCGCGGCTTCGCGGCCGATGCGCCAGCCGTCGATGCGCACGGTGGTCAGCGCCGGGTGAACATCGCTCGCCATCGGCAAGTCGCCAAACCCCATCACGGCGAGACGGTCCGGTACGGCAACCCCCTGGATCTGCGCCTCGATGAGCACGCCGAGGGCGAGCAGGTCGGAGCTGCAGAAGACAGCGTCGATCGCCGGGTCGTCCGCCAGGAGCGCCCGCAGGCCGCTGCGCCCGCTCCCGAGCGTGGTCGGCGACGGGACCAGTTGCACCGCGGGGTCTTCATGCCCGAGTTCCCGGGCCCGTTCGGCAAACGCAGCATGGCGGCGCCGGGCACGTTCATCGTCACCCAGGATCAGCCCCACACGGCGCCGCCCACGATCGTGCAGGAACTGGCACACGGCACGGCCTACGCCGGCGTGCGAAAAGCCGACCAGCATGTCCAATGGATCGGGCGTCAAATCCCAGGTCTCCACGATGGGGATGCCGGAACCCAACAGCCGCTGGCGGCCTTCGTCGGTGTGGACGACCCCGGTGAGGACGATCCCGTCGGGCCGTCGGCCGATGATGGCGCTCAGCAGGTCATCCTCGCGGGACGCCTGGTAGCCGCTCTGGCCCAGCATCAACTGGTAGCCCTTGGCCGCAAGCGATGCGGTGAGCGATTCGACCGTTTCAAGGAAGACCGGGCCGGACAGCGTGGGGATCACCGCCGCGACGAGCCGGCTCTTGTTCGACCGCAGGCCTCCGGCCAGCAGGTTCGGCACATAACCGGTCGTCGCGATGGCCTTGCGCACTTTTTCCAGCGTGGCCGCCGGCACCTGATCCGGCTTGTTGACGGCACGCGAGACGGTCATGGCCGACACGCCGGCAAGGGTGGCCACGTCGTTGACAGTGGCCCGCCGGGCGCGGACCGATCGCTCGAGCGGTGGCGTCTTGGAATCGTCGGGCGGCGTGCTCATACGGCGCGGATGTTACCCGCCGGGCGCCTTGCGGACGCATTCCAGGCAGGCAATACGGCCTCAGGTTTACCCGCGTGTGCGGATGCCGGCGGCCTTCACGAACCGGGCGACAGAGTCGCTTCAGCCAGCATGAGCGTGCTCTCGAAGCTTCTGGATTGTCCGGTCACCGGATCGGTGAACGCGATCGAGCGGGCCAGCAGCTGGAGAGGACGGGAGAAGTCCTGCGTCTGTCCGTCCGCCTCGTGAGCGTGCAGGTCCGGGTAGATGCGGTCGTTGACCAAGGGCAGGCCCAGGGCCGCCATGTGCACCCTGAGCTGATGGCGTCGCCCGGTGAGTGGGCGAAGCCGGTACAGGGCACGCCCCCCGCCGCACGGCCCTGCCCGCTCGATGGCCGTCTCGGCATTGGGCTCGCCTGGCACTTCCGCCATCTGCATGAAGGCCTCGGTGGATTCAACCATCCGGCTTCGGCGCACGTGCGGCATCGGCACGTCCTTCCGGTCCGAAGCGACTGCCTCGTACATTTTTTCAACGGCACGGGCGCGAAACAGGGCATGGTAGGCCGCGCGTTCGTCCGGCCGCACGGCCAGCACCACGAGCCCGGCGGTCTCGCGGTCCAGGCGGTGCACCGGAGACAGGGTCTCGATGCCCAGGCGCCTGCGGGCCCTCACCAGCACGGTTTCCTGAAGGTAGCGGCCTCCAGGGGTCACCGGGAGGAAATGCGGTTTGTCGATCACCACCAGGTGCGCGTCGCGGAACAGCACGACCTCGTCGAACGGCACCCGCGGCTCCACCGGCACGTGCCGGTAGTAAAACACCTTGAGATGGGGCCGGTACGGGCGATCGGCATCGACCCGGCACCCCGCCTCGTCCATCACATCACCACGCGCCATGCGCGCGAGCCATTCGGCCGCCGGCACCGCGGAGAAACGTTCGGTCAGGAAGTCGGCGATGGTGGCCCACGGTCCGGGCGGCAGCGCGATGCAGCTCGGGCCCACGCCGTCGCGCACGGCCAGGCCGTGCCGAAGATCAGTCTGCGGCATCGAGACGCCTGGCCCGGGCGAGCCGCCAGGCGTCGGCCGGATCGGCGCCGTAGACGTCCTCCGGCGTCGTGGCGGTCTCCTGCAGGCGTGTGTCGAGCGCGATGCGGTTGTCGAAGACGAAACACTCGCCTTCCCAATCGCGCTCGGCGTCTGGCATGCGCTCAAAGTAGTTCAGGATGCCTCCGTCGAGCCGCAGCACGTCGAGCCCCAGGCCGGCCATCCAGCCGCTGGTCTTGTCGCATCGGATGCCGCCGGTGCAGTACATGGCCACGCGCCGGCCCTCGGCACGCCATTGGACTGCGCTCGCTTCCACGTAGGCGACGAAGTCGCGGAAGTGATGCACCCCGGGATCCACCGCGCCGCGGAATCGGCCGAGGCGGTATTCGAATGCGTTGCGGTTGTCGAGCATCACCACGTCGTCACGGTCCAGCAACGCGCGCCAGGCTTCGGGGCTGACCGCCGTGCCAGCCATGGGTTGCCCGCCGGCCCGCCCTGCTGCCACGATCTCGGGCTTGCGATGCACCTTCATGCGTGCGAACGGGCGGGTGGTGCATGCGGTGCGGCGAAACACGGTGCCGGCGAACCGGGCATCCGCAAGCAAGGCCACCTCGAACGCATCGAGTGCCGGCGCCGGCCCTGCCAGCACACCGTTGATGCCTTCCTCGGCCACGAGAACGCTGCCGGTCAAGCCCTGTGTCAGCGTGCGCATGCGATCCGCGAATGCGTCGGCATCTGCAATCGCGACGAACCGGTAGAAGGCAATGTGGAACAGCGGCATGGGCTGCATTGTCACAGGAACAGCAAGGCAGCCATTGCAACCAGGGTGGGCGGGATGGCCCCCATCAGCAGGCCCCCTGCCCCCACCGTTTCGTCCTGGAAGTTGCGCTTGAGCAGCGCCATGCCGGCCGGATTCGGGGCATTGGCGATCACCGTCAACCCGCCGCCGGCCACCGCCCCGGCCATCAGCATGTACTTGGACGACTCCGACAGGCCGGTGATGGTGGAACCGAGGTAGGTCAGCGCCGCGTTGTCGACGATCGCCGTGAGGCCCGTGGCGCCGAAGAAGAGCCCCAGGGGCGACAGGCTCGAGACGAGCGGCTGCAGCCACCACGATTGCAGCCCGCCCAGCACCACGAGGCCGGCGAGAAAAAAGCCGACCAGGCCGGCCTCTTTGATGATGAGCGGGCTCTGATGGCGCTCATACGCCTGGGCGAAGCCGAGGAACAGGGCGAAGAGGCCCAGGAAAATCACAGGATGCTCGGCAAAGGCGACGATGCCCGCAAGGAACCCGAGATGCACCAGCACGACCGGCAAAGGCGCGCGTTGTGCCGCGCCGGCCTCGGCCACGGTGCCGGAGAGATACCGTCGCATGGCCCAGGTGACCGCCGTGGCGTTGACCAGCACGGCGACGGCCGACTTCCAGCCGAAGTGGACGAACATGTGCATCGAATCCCACTGCCAGGTGCCGGCCACCATCAGCACGGGCGGCGCGGCGTAGGACGTCAGCGTGCCGCCGATCGACACGTTGACGAACAGCACGCCGAGTGCGGCGTACTTCAGGCGTTCAGGCACGCCGGCGCTGAACGCCACTGGCGCTGCGATCAGCGCCGAAAGGGTCATCGCGGCAGGTTCCGTGATGAGCGATCCCAGCAGCGGGCCCACCGACAGCGCGAGCCAGACCTGCGCCACGGCCGTGCGCACCGGCAAGCGGCGCGCCACGGCCAGCAACACTTGCATCACGGCGGCCAGCACCGGGCGCGATGCCGCGACCACCATCACGACGAACACGAACAGCGGTTCGGCATAGTGCCGGGATTCCGCATACGCCACCGCGGCGTCTCCGCCGGCCAGCCATGCCAAGGCGCAGACGAGCACGATCGCCCACAGCCCGAAAACCACTTCCACCTCGCCGAGCAACCGGAACACACCGGCATGGCGGGGAAACCGCCGCGCCAGGCGATCGATGTGGCGGCCGGCGAACGTGTGCGCGAGCGCGATGGCAAAAAGGATGGCCGCGGCCCAGTGGACAGAACTGCTTTGCACCCGGGGTCTCCGATGAAGTTGCAGCGATGAACGGAAGGCACCCTAAGTGCATCCGTTCCCGCAGGTCAAGCGCCTGTCGGGCTTCCGCGATTCAACGCAGGTGAATCGTTGCGCACAGGCCCGGAGTCCAGGCCGTGCGCCTCATCTCATTGAGGCTTGTGCATCGATTCTTCGGTCTGCTCGACGCCGGGCACTTCAGCACTGGTCTGGATCAGCAGGAAGACGACCGAGGCTTGGGGGCCAGCCAGTGCGGCACGGACATTCTGAAGCGTCAACTTCGGGCCGCCGCGCTCGAAGGAAACCTGATGCCGCCCATGCTGGGGATCCACGAACAGGTTGCCCACGTAGGCATCAACCCCACAAGCCATGCTCAAGGCATACCGCTGGGCTTGCGTATAGCCCTTCCATTTCAATCGGGCCTCATTGAAGGCCTTCGTGCTCAAGGAAAACGGCTCGCCGTCCTCGGTGACGCACCGCTTGATGGTGGGAACTTGCCAGTTGATCTTCTTGCCGATGTGCTCTGCCTCGTCCGGCTTGAGGCGCGCGTCGGCTTCGAACAGCGAGGTCGTTTCGACGAACGTCTTGAACGCATCGTTGGCAGGCAGCGCTTCCGACTCGAAGCGCACGCGCGCCAGTTTGCCTGCATCGTTGAAGTAGAAGGTGGCGTGTTTGAACGCCAGACCGGAGAACGGCGCCGGCAGCTTGCCACGCAGTGCGTCTGTCACGGCCTGCGGCTGGAATGCATTCTTGAAGATGGACGATTCCGACGGGATGAGGCCCGATTCGATGGTCTTTTCGACTTCGGCGCGGGTTGCACCGAGGCGCAGCGAATGCGATTCGTTGGCGAACCCGCTGACGGAGACCAGGCTGAACAACAGGGCGACGAGAAATTTCATGGAACGGCTTCGGGTGTCAATGGCGGCAGCACTTTCATCGCGCTGCCAATGCGGGGCCGCGCGGAGTTGATCCGCGACGGGCCGGGAGTTTACAAGCAGCGGGCATTCGCCCGAGCCCATCGAAGGGACAATGCCCTGGCGGTCACTTCGGTGCGACAGACGGCGAACGATCCTGCCGATAGGTGCGCTTCGGATGGACGACGAACCGCTTGACCTGCGCCTCCAGCTCCGGGCTGTGATACAGGTCGAGGCACTTCAGGAGATCGAAGCGAACGCCCTTGACTTCGGATTCGACCAACGGATTGAAGTAATCCCGTGCCAGGTAGCGGTCGATCAACGGCCTGCTGCCTTGGGGATGCTTCTCCAGGTCGTAGGACGTCCAGTCCATCAGGGCGCTGGCGCTGCTGCCGGCATCCATGGCCGCCTTGGGCTCGTTCCGATAGGCACTCGCGATGCATTCGGCCAACACCATGTCCTTGTAGTTCTGGGCATAGGTGCGGGCCCCTGCTTGCGGTGAGGTCCCCGCCTCATCCTTGGCGTGGCCGGCAGCTGCGCTGAGCGCCAGCGCGGCCGCCAGTGCACGGAGCAAGCCCCGCATCCTCAAGGCAGGCTCCAGAAGTTCGCGCGGTCGGTGCGGTACCTCGCCTCCGGCTCATTGAAGTAGCAGTGGTCATAGCAGCTGCTGCCGTCGTAGAGCGTGGCATGCCCCTGGGCATCCGACCAGCCTGAAACCTCGAAGAGGATCACGCCCCGCTTGCCGGCCAGCGGCCCACCGCCGGATCCCGGAAAGTTGACGATTTCAGGTTTTCCCCATCGCTGCTCAAGGAAGGCGATCAAATTCCTGACGCGATAGAAATACCAGTGCTTGTCGGCGCCCGAGACGGTCTGGTTGGCGATGTGCGGGACTTTCAGGCCCGATTGATTCAGCACATAGCTCATGCGCACCGCGCAGGTGTTGATCCAACGCAGCTTGGGATCGCGGTTGTTGACGTTCGCAGCAACATTGCCGCCGATGACCTGGGCCACCCTTGCGCCGGAATCGACCGGGTCGTAGATCTGCATGGATGCCGCCCAGGCGGTGATGAAAGACGGGCGAGTCATGGTTACCTTTTCAGAGTTTGGGGATGCGAATGCGGCTGACCATCAGCGAGCCCGACAGCGCGAAGAGCAGCACGAGCGGGTGCATCGTGAGGCCACCGATCTCGAGCGTGCCGAACCACAGCCGGTCGCCGAGGGCGCCCTGCCAGGCCGCCAGCGCGATGACGATCACGAGCAAGAGCGATGTGGGAATGGGGGTGCCTTCGAAATACTTGACCTTGTCGCCCCCTTCGGACAGCGCCTCGGCGGTGACGTTGTAGCGTGCGAGCCGCGAGACGCCCGCCGCGACGAAAAACACCAGCACGATGCGATCGTAGAAGCCTTGCATGCCGGCCCCGTAGGCGATCACCGCGGGCGCCACGCCGAAGGAGATGACGTCGGCCAGCGAATCGAGTTCGCGGCCCATCGCGGAACTGCGCTGGCGCCACCGCGCGATGCGGCCGTCGAGCACGTCGAACACCAGGGCGAGCGGGATGAGTGCACAGGCGAAGTAGAGGTGGACGACGTCACGGGTCTGCAGATAGGTCATCACCGAGAACAGCGCCCCCACGCCACAGAATGCATTCGCGAGGGTGAACCAGTCAGCGAGGTGGAACTCCCGGATCATCGAAAAGGGCTTTTTCTTTTGCATTTCGCAAGCATAGATCAGAGGCTCAGAGCCCCAAAAGTGCCATCAGACACTTGGCGTTGCGCGGCCCCTGGTCTTCCATGTTGTTGTTGAAGACGACGTGTGTGAAAGCACCCTCGAGCGACAACTGGCGGATGCTCGAGGCGAGCCCGGCGAGTTCGTCTTCCGGGTAGTCGTAGTCGAATCGGTCCGAGGCCGCGCGGGTGCCGGGCAGGTTCCATGTACCTGCGTTTCGCCCGTGCAGTCGCACCAGTGCGCCGGCCGGATGGGTGCGTGTCCGGACCGCGGGCACGCTGTTGTCGAAGCCCTGTGGTCCATCGACCACGGTATGCACCACGGCAAGTTCGCGCTCGAATGCCAGGGTGCCGTCCCTCTGGGCGGGCGTGAACCAGGACCCATGGCGGAACTCGACGCTCACGGTGTGCCCGGCCATGCGCTCCACGCAGTGCGCCACATGGCCCCGGCCGGCTGCATTGCAGCGCACCCAGGGCGGAAACTGGAAGTGCACGAGGCCCAGGCGACCTGCTGACTTCAGCGGCACCAGCGCCTCGATGAAGCGGCGCCACAGTTCGTCACGAAGATGCTCAGGCAGGTCCCGGTAGTACAGCACGGGACGACTCGCGGCCGGCCCCAGTTCCACCTGGATGTCCCTGTGCAATACGACAGGAGGTGTCTGGTGGCCCGTGAACAGCCGGAACGACTTGACGTTCATCGTGAAGCCGTCTGGCGTACGTTCGACCCAGCGCCGCGCATGGTCGGGCGTGGGCATCCCGTAGTAGCTCGAATCGACCTCCACCAGGGGAAAGACGGAGGCATAGTGGCGCAGCCGCGCTTCAGGCGTGCGCACGTGCGGCGGATAGAACCGACCGCAGTTGATCAAGGTCTTGTCGGTCCACGACGCGGTACCGACGAGCACGGGCATGCCGCTCGCTCCTTTCGGTGGCGGGCCCAGCGGCCCGCATGCCCCGACAGGATAAAACCGAGCGCCAGACAGCACCACGGGAGCGGTTTTGCCGGACGTAAAAAAAACGGACGGGGCCCGATGGGCGACCCGTCCGTTGAAGAGACCGCAGGAGTTGGGGAGGGAGAGAGTCTGCGGCCCCGGGGAATGCAAATCGTATGAGCCCAGAGAATCCGTGCGTGTAGGACATGGCCTCGAATTGCCTCTCTTCTAGGGGGCGTTCACGTAACGTGCCGTTGCGGGTGCGTCATTTCGTTCATGAGCCGGCGCACCAGGCATGGGGATTCGATGAACGGGCTCGCGATGACCGACGCGCAGGGCACCTCGGCGTCGATGTCCACCTGCGAAAGGGATGGGTCAGGCGCGTGACGACAGCCAGTCCGCTGCCGCCTGCCCCGCCGCCCGGCCCGTGGCAAAACATGCGGTGAGCAGATAGCCCCCCGTCGGGGCTTCCCAGTCGAGCATTTCGCCAGCCAGGAAAAGCCCCGGCACGGCACGTGCGCCGAGGCCCGCATCGAGCCCGTCGAATCGCACCCCGCCTGCACTGCTGATGACCTCGTCGATCGGGCGGGGCGCATCCACGGTGATGGGCAATGCCTTGATGCACGAGGCCAGCTTCGCGGCGTCATGCATGTCGGCCTTGGGCACCAGTTCGTGGAGGAGTCCCGCCTTGACACCGTGCAGCCCGAGTCGCGACTTCAGGTGTGTGGCGAGCGAGCGCGACCCGCGAGGGTGCGCCACCTCCCTGGCCACCCATTCGGCCGTGCGGCCCGGCAGCAGATCCAGATGGAACGTGGCGCAGCCTCGGGCCTCGATGGCATCCCGCAGGAAAGACGATGCGGCATACACAAGGCTGCCTTCGATGCCGGTCTCGGTGATGACGAACTCGCCGGTCTGCCGGAACGATTCGAACGACAAGCCGATGGTCTTCACGGGCTCGCCTGCGTGGCGTCCACGGAAAAACGGGGTCCATCCAGGGGCCACGTGGAAGCCGCAGTTGGACGGGCGCAGCGGTGCCACAGGCAGGCCCCGTGCCTCGAGCAGCGGCACCCATGCGCCGTCCGAGCCCAGGCGGCGCCAGCTGCCACCGCCCAAGGCCAGCACCACGGCGTCGAACTCGCGTTCGACCGGTCCTCCAGGCGTGTCGAAGGCCAGCAGATGGCGATCGGGCGCCGCCCAGCCGGTCCAGCGGTGGCGCATGTGCAAGGTGGCCCCGCCGGAGCGCAGGCGGTGCAGCCAGGCGCGCAGCAGCGGCGCGGCCTTCATGTCGGTCGGGAACACCCGGCCGGAGCTGCCGATGAATGTGTCGATGCCGAGCCCGGCGCACCACGCCCGCAGCGCAGCACTGCCGAAGGCCTCGATGAACGGCGCCAGCGTGCCGGCGCGGCTGCCGTACCGTGCCAGGAACGGCTCCGCCGGCTCGCCGTGCGTGAGGTTCAGGCCGCCGATGCCTGCCAGGAGGAACTTGCGGCCCGCCGAAGCCATGGCATCGAAGATGTCGACGGCCATGCCTCGCGCCAGGAGCATCTCGGCGGCCATCAGGCCCGCGGGGCCGGCCCCGATGACGGCAACGCGGGGTGTCGGGGCAGGAATCAAGGTCATGAGGGAGGCAACTACAGGCAGGACACGGGCAGGCGGCCATTGTCGCTTCCTCCCGCGAAAGCCCTGCGGCGCATCGATTCAGTCTGCAGGCCCCGCGCCCAAGGCCTTGCGGAGGTCGGCGCCGAGTTCCGGGAAGTCCGCGAACGAGTCGGCCGGGTTGCGGCCGTCGAGCACGTCATCGAAGCGCGTCCGCACGCCGCCAAGCGCATCCGGATGCGTGTGGATGTAGAACCGCTCCTCGCGAATGGCATCGAACACCGCTTCGGCCACCATCGCAGCGGTGCCCGTGCCGGCCGCGACGGCCTTCGATGCCATGGCCCGTCCGATCCGCTGGCTTCGGGTCTGGGGCGTGCGGTCCTTCATGTCGGCGGGACGATGCCGGGCGCTGTGGGCGATGCCGGTGGGCACGTACGACGGGCACAGCACAGATGCATGCACCTGCCCGGTCACGAGGCGCAGGTCGTGGTACAGCGTTTCGCTGAGCGCCACGACCGCATGCTTGCTGACCGTGTACACGCCCATGTTGGGCGCGGCCAGGAGGCCGGCCACGGAAGCGGTGTTGACGATATGGCCGCGGTAGGCCGGGTCCCGCCCCGCCGCCTCGAGCATCATCGGGGCGAAGACCCGAATGCCGTGCACCACGCCCATGAGGTTGACCCCGAGCACCCACTCCCAATCCCTGGCCGTGGTTTCCCACACCAGCCCGGCGCCGCTGACGCCGGCGTTGTTGAAGACGAAAGTCGGGGGTCCGAAGCGCTCCAGCGTCGCCTGGCCCAAGGCTTCGACTGCCGCCGCCTGGGCCACGTCGATGGGGTACGGAAGGACCTGAGCCCCAAGGGCCGAGATTTCCGCCGCCGCCCGGGTCAGGGCATCCGCCTGGATGTCGGCCATCACGATGTTCATGCCGAGGGATGCGGCCCGTCGGGATACTTCGAAGCCGAAGCCCGAGGCTGCGCCGGTGATGACGGCGGTGCCGCCGTGGAAGTGCTTCATGGGATCCGTTCCGGATGCCTCAGCGGGACTCGTCGGGCCTTTGAATGCGCCGGCCCCGGGCCGGCAGGCCGTTGAGGTATTTGAACGTCCCGGTACCGTGGGCGATCAATGCATCCGCTTCATCGAAGACCGATCCTTCGCAGAAGGCCAGCGAGGCCGCGGCATGGATGAGGCGCGCCCGTGCAACGAGCCGGCCAACGCCGGGGCGAACGAAGCTCGTCTTCATCTCGATGGTGACCACGCCTTGTGCCGTGGGCTCGGCCCCGGGCTTCGGGCTGCGGGCCGCATGGGCCATGGCGACGTCCAGCAAGGTCATGGTCAGGCCGCCGTGCGCGACCATCCAGGCATTGCACATGGCGTCGCTCACGGTCACGGCGATTTCCGCTTCCCCACTCTCGAACTTCAGGAGCTCGAAGCCGAGTGTTTCGGCGAACGGGATGTGGCGAGGAAACTCCATGCATGGTCTCGTGAGGGTGGCCTGCGGGGGCCGTGCGTCAGGGGCGCGCCAGCGCCCGGAAGAAGGCGGTATTGTCGGTGGGACGTCCGAGGAAGCGGCGCAACAGCTCGGCCGCATCGACCTGGCCGCCTTGGGACAGCACCGTCTCGCGGTAGCGCTGGCCCGTGGCCGCGGAAAGGCGGTCGTCCGCGAAAGCCGTGCGAAGGTCCTCGGCGATGACGAGGCTCCACAGGTAGCCGTAGTAGCCGGCCGCATAGCCGCCTGCAATGTGTGCAAAGCCTGCCGGGAACATGGTGCCGGGCACATGGCCCAGCGGCGTGCCGGCCTCCATCCCGCGCCACAGCCCCATCGGATCGCCTGGCTGCCGCCCGTAGAGCGCCAGATCGTAGCCCGCGAACAGCCGCTGGCGCGCGAACCGCAGGCCCTTGCCGAATTCGCGCGCTGCGAATGCCCGGGCCAGCAAACCGTCGGGCACCGGCGGACATGTGGCACACACTTCCTGGAACAGGGCCACCACCTTCGGGTCGTACACCCAGTCTTCCAGCATCTGCGACGGGGCTTCGACGAAATCGAGCTGCACGTTGGTGCCGCCCTGGGACGCATACCGCGTGGCCGAGAGCAGCCCGTGCAACGCGTGGCCGAACTCATGCAGCAGCGTTTCCAGCTCGTCGAGGTTCAGGCCGGCTCGGTTGAAGTTGACGACCAGCGCAGCGGCCGGCGTGCGGCCGCTGCGCGTGGAAACATTGCGCAGGCCCCACACCGCGGCGTGGTTGTACTTCCCGGCGCGCGGGTACAGGTCCACGAACAGCGTGCCGAGGTAGGCGCCTTGCGGGCCCTCGCGCACCGCGAAGGCGCGGACGTCCTGGTGCCACAGGGGCTGCGGCTGAGGTTCGAATGTCACTCCGAAAAGGCGCTCGGCCAGGCGGAACACGAAGGCGAGACTGGCTTCGGGCGGAAAGTAGGTACGGAACTGCTCCTGGTCGATGCCGTGGCGTTCGCGGCGCAGGCGTTCGGTGAGATACGGCACGTCCCAGCGCTGCAGAGGCTCCTTTTGTGCCGCCTGCAATTCGGCCAGGTCCGCCAGCTCCCGCTGCGCCACCGCCTGCTGCACGCTCGCCAGGAACGATGTGACGGTGGATTCGTCATGCGCCATGCGCCGGCGCAGCACGAAGTCGGCGTACGAAGCGAAGCCGTGCAGTGCGGCCTCGTCCCGCCGCAGCGCCACGATCTGGCCCAAGGTGCGCAGATTGGCGGCCCCGCCTTGTGCAAGCCCGGCGCGCCACATGCGTTCGCGGGTGGCAGCCCGCGTGGCGTGCTCGATGACGGACTGGTACGTGGGGGCATCGAGCCCGAGCCGGTAACGGCCCAAGGGATCTTTGCGCGCCCCCGCCCAGACCGCCTTCGGCACGCCGTCCAGCTCGCGTTCGAAGAACGCGACGGTACGGCTGTCCTCCAGGATGCGGCGTTCGAAATCCTGCGCGAGCCGCCCCACGTTGCGGGCAATCTCCTGCGCCCGCAGGCGCCGGGCCGGCGTCAGCGCCACGCCTGCATCTTCGAAAGCGTCCAGCTGTTCGTCGCGGAATCGGCGATCGATGTCGTCGGCAGGCATCACCTGGCCCAGGGACCGGTGGATGCGCGTGTTCTGCAGGAATGCCGAGACGAAGGCCTGTTGGCGCCGCTCGCATGCCTGCGCGGCGCGGCGAACTGCGGCGTCCGGATGGACCGCCGACAGCAACCCGACCGGACCCCCGACGTCCTCGAGATGCTGCGCCACATCATCCAAGGCACCGAGGAGCGTGGTGTCGGCCGGCGCTGCCTCCAGGCGCCGTTCCATGATGCGGGCCTGCGCGACCGACGCCGCGCAGGCACGGTCGATGCGGGCGGGGGTGTCCAGCAACGGGAAGGTGTACGGTGCCGCGGCGGACGATGCGGCCAGCAAGGCGCCCGCCACCGCGATCGGCAGGACACGCCATGAAAGGCGCACGGTCAGTTGTCCTTGCGGCGCGATCGCACGTAGATGAGTGCGAACCCGATGGCCGCCACGACGCCCCCGCCCGTGACCAGCGTCGTGCCGAGCGGTTCCGCGGTTCGCCGCACCGCGATGCCCAGGCAGACGACGAGAAGCCCGCCGTAGACCAGTGTCCAGGTGAGCTTTCCGATGGTGGGTGTTTTCATTCTGGATATCCTCAAGATCGACAGGCGCGATCATCGCTCATCTCGCGACACAGCAGGCCGGTGCGTCGGGCAAGTCAGTGGAACGTCTTGCCCTCTTCTGCGAGCTTCACGAGCCAGGGCGCAGGCTGCCAGAACGAGGCGTCGTCGTTCGGGTTCTGCGCGAACCGCCTCATCGCGGCGACCACCCCGGGGAGGCCTTGCATGTCGGCGTAGTGCATCGGGCCGCCGCGGTGCGGCGGGAAACCGTAGCCGGTCAGGTACACCAGATCGACGTCGGACGCCCTTGCAGCAATGCCTTCCTCGACGATGCGGGCGCCTTCGTTGACCAGGGCGTAGACCAGGCGCTGCACGATCTCCTCGTCGCTGATGGTTCGGGGCACGATGCCCAGGCTGGCCCGGTGCCGTTCGAGCAGGTCGGCGACCACCTGTGACGGCAGGGCCTCTCGCTCGCCCGGCATGTAGTCGTACCAGCCGGCGCCGGTCTTCTGGCCGTGCCGGCCCATCTCGCACAGCAGGTCGGCGATCTTGCTGTAGCGCAGGCCGGGCCGCTCGATGCGGCGGCGCTTGCGGACGGCCCAGCCGATGTCGTTGCCTGCCAGGTCGCCCACGCGAAACGGCCCCATCGCGAAACCGAACGCCTCCATCGCCCGGTCCACCTGCTGTGGCGTCGCCCCTTCGTCCAGCAGAAAGCACGCCTGACGGCTGTACTGATCGATCATGCGGTTGCCGATGAAGCCGTCGCACACGCCGGACACCATGCAGGTCTTGCCCAGGCGCTTGCCCAGCGCCATGACGGTGGCCAGCACATCCTTCGCGGTGGCCTTGCCTCGCACCACCTCCAGCAGCTTCATCACATGGGCCGGGCTGAAGAAATGCATGCCGATCACATCCTGCGGCCGCCGGGTGAAGGCAGCGATCTTGTCGAGGTCCAGCGTCGACGTGTTGCTGGCGAGGATGGCGCCTGACTTGCACACCTCATCCAGCGAGCGGAACACCTGCGCCTTCACCTGCATGTCCTCGAACACGGCCTCGATGACGAGGTCAGCCTCCTTCAGGTCGTCGTACTGGAGCGTGCCCGACAGCAGCACGAGCCGCTGGCCGAGCTGCTCCGGCGTGAGCTTGCCCTTGCGGAGTTGTGCTTCGCAGTACTTGCGCACAGTGGCCAGGCCGCGGTCGAGTGCGGCCGCATTGGCTTCGAGCAGCATGACGGGAATGCCGGCGCTCAGAAATGTCATCGCGATGCCGGCCCCCATCGTGCCCGCGCCGATCACGCCCACTTGAGCGATGGCGCGAACGGGGGTACCCGCCGGCACATCCGCGATCTTCGATGCCGCGCGCTCGGCGAAGAACCTGTGGCGCAGTGCGCGGCTCTCGGGGGTGAGCATCAATTCGCCGAAAATCCCGCGCTCCACGGCCATGCCTTCATCGAACGGCTTGTCGATGGCGGCGGACACGGCGTCCAGGCACTTCAGCGGCGCGGGGAAGTGCTTCGAAGCCGCGGTCAGGCGATGGCGCGCTGCCTCCAAACAGGCTTGGGCATCTGCATGCATCACCTCGAGGTCTCGCACACGAGGCAGCGGCCGACGGTCGGCCACCTCAGCGGCGAAGGCCACCGCGGCAGCGACGACATCGCCCTCCGCCACCCGGTCGAACAGCTTCTGGCCCGGGCGTGCGGCGAGTTGTTCGCTGGCCATCGGATCGCCCGAGAGCATCAGGTGCAGGGCCGTCTCGAGGTCCAGCACGCGTGGCAGGCGTTGTGTGCCGCCCGCGCCGGGGATCAGACCGAGCTTGACCTCCGGCATCGCCACCTGTGTGCCCTGGGCCGCGATGCGGTAGTGGCAAGCGAGGGCGAGCTCCAGCCCTCCCCCCATGGCCACCCCGTGCAGGGCCGCCACGACCGGCTTGCGGTTGCCTTCGATGGTGGTGATCACGCTGGCCAGGTCGGGCGAGGCGGTGCTCAGCGGCGTGCCGAATTCGCGGATGTCCGCACCACCGGAAAAGCCGTGGCCGGCGCCGGTGATGACGATGGCGCGCACCGAAGCATCGGCCTGCGCGCGCTCGATGCCGCTGGCGATGCCCTGGCGGACGGACAAGCCAAGGCCGTTGACCGGCGGATGGTTCAGGGAGATGACGGCAACAGGGCCGCGGACTTCATACATTGTGCTCATGGGTTTCCTCGCACACACGAATGGGAAGAATCGAACAACGCTCGTCATGTCACCCCGGCGAAAGCCGGGGCCCACTGTGGCCAGTGGGCATCAGCGTTCGCCGGCATGATGCATGAGCTGCGCCGCGTTCGTCACACCTCCAGCCACGCCTTGCGAACAGCCGCATCAGCCCGCAAGCCTGCCGGCGACCCTTCGAACACGATCTGGCCGCGGCCCATCACGTAGCACCGCTCCGACACCTCGAGCGCGATGGTGAGCTTCTGCTCCACGAGCAGCACCGAGACGCCGCGCCGGCGCAGCTCCTGCAGGTACCGGCCGACCAGATCGACCACGGCCGGCGCCAGGCCCTCGGTGGGTTCGTCGATCATGATCAGGTCCGGATCGCCCATCAGTGTGCGACACAAGCTCAACATCTGCTGCTCCCCGCCCGACAGCGCACCCGCCTCGACATCGCGGCGCTCCTTCAGGCGGGGAAAAAGGCGATACATGTCCTCGATCGACCAGCGCGGCATCTTCCGGGTGCGACGCTTCTCGCCGAGCAGGAGATTGTTGCGCACGGACAGCGTCGGGAAAATATCGCGCCCCTCGGGCACGTAGCCGAGCCCGCACCGCGCGATCTCGAACGGCTTTTTGCCGAGCAGCTCCTGGCCGCGCCACTGCACCGAGCCCTGCCCAGGGAGGAGGCCCATCACCGTCTTGAGGGCGGTGGAGCGGCCCGATCCGTTGCGCCCGAGCAGGCAGACGATCTCGCCCGGTTTCACATCCATGGACACGCCGTGCAGGACGCGGCACTTGCCGTAGCCGGCATGAAGGTTCTCAAGCTGCAACATGTCAGTATGCCGTCGCCGTGGCTTGCCCTGCGGGCACGGCGCCGAGATAGGCCTCCTGCACGCGCGCATCGGCACGGACCGCCTCGGGCGTGTCGAACGCGATCACCTGCCCTTGGGCGAGCACCGCGACCCTGTCGGCCAAACCGAAGACGACCCCCATGTCGTGCTCCACGACCAGCAGCGTCTTGCCCACGGTGATGCTGCGGATCAGTTCGATGAAGCCACGCGTCTCGGCACTGCCCATGCCGGCGGTGGGTTCATCGAGCAGGATGACGCTCGCGCCGCCGGCAAGTGTCAGCCCCAGCTCGAGCGCGCGCTGTTCGGCATAGGTGAGGTGCATGGCGGGCACATCGCGCTTGCCGGTGAGCCTGATCCGGTCCATGACTTCCTCGGCGCGCCCGTTCACATCCTTCAGACGCGACAGCAGCTTCCAGAACACGTACTTGTGACCGAGCGACCACATCACGGCGCATCGGAGGTTGTCGAACACCGACAGGCTGGCGAAAAGGTTCGACACCTGGAAGCTGCGGGCCAGGCCACGACGGGAAATTTCAAAAGGGCGCAGGCCATCGATGCGCTCGCCATGCAGGCGGATCGTGCCGCTGCTCAGACCGGCCCGACCGCTGATCAGATCGAACAGCGTGGACTTGCCTGCCCCATTCGGCCCGATGAGAGCCACCCGCTCACCGGGCTTGACCTGCATCGTGGCACCGGTGATGACCTGCGTCTTGCCGAAGCGCTTGCGCACGTCGTCGAGTTCGAGGGCGAACGCCGACCGGCTCATGATGCCCCTCCCGCGCCCGGCCCCAAGGCGTGCATTTCCTCCTGGACCATGCGCCAGTGGCGCACGAAGCCCCGGCGTGCGCATTCGAACAGCACGCCCCCCACGAGCGCCAAGGCCGCTGCCCCGGCCCAGTCGGCTCCGTCGGACACATCCAGCAGCACGCCGAAATGCCTGAAGGTGGGGTTCAATTGGGCGTGGATCTGCCGGTGGTACGCCATCTCCACGAGTGAGGTGACCCCTGCCAACCAGACCGGCGTGGCCGCCAGCAGGGCCGAACCCGGCTTGACCAGCCGGCCGAACTTCCCAGATGCGGCGACCCGCAGATTCGCCATGAGGATGGCCGAGAGGCCGCCCGGCGCGAACATCACGATCAGCATGAAGGCCAAGCCCAGGTACAGCGCCCAGGCCTTCGTGAACTCCGACAACAAGACGCCCACCAGCACGCTGAGGATGGCACCGATGATGGGGCCGAAGAACAACAAAGTGCCGCCGATGTAGGTGTACAGCAGGTACGACGCCGATGTGAGGCCCCCCACGGCCGAACCTTGCACCAGCTCGAAATTCAAGGCGAACAGCCCCCCGCCGATGCCTGCGAAGAAGCCCGCGATGACGAAGGCGATGTACCGCCCGGTCTGCGGGTCGCAGCCGACGAAGGCAACGCGCTCCGGGTTGTCGCGCACCGCGTTGAGCATGCGCCCGAGCGGCGTGGCCGTGAACAGGAACATCAGCGCTGTGCAGGCGAAACAGTACGTTGCGATCAGGTAGTACAGCTGGATCTGCGGGCCGAAGGTGATGCCGAACACCGGCTCGCCCACGACGCGGTTGGTGCTGATGCCGCCCTCCCCGCCGAAGAGCCCGGGAAACATCGGCGTCATCGCGAAGACCAGCTCGCCCACGCCCATCGTGATCATCGCAAAGGGAACATGCGCCTTGCGGGTGGACACCCACCCGAGCACCGCCGCCACGGCCGCTCCTCCCAGCCCGCCCACGAGGGGCACGAGGCTGACCGGCAGCGGCAGTCCTTCCGCACCGGCGTGGTTGAGTGCATGGACCGCGCAGAACGCCCCGAGGCCGGTGTAGACCGCGTGACCGAAACTCAACATGCCGCCCTGGCCGAGCAGCAGGTTGTAGCTCAGGCAGATGACGATCATGTAGCCCATCTGCGAGAGCGCCGTCAGCGCCAGGCCGCTTTGAAAGACCAGCGGCGCCACGAGCAAGACCAATGCAAAGCCACCCCACAGGACGGCCTGGCGCGCCCCGGCAGGCATGTCGGTTCGGTGCAGGGTGGGCAAGTCAGGTCTCCCGCGTTCCCATGAGCCCCTTCGGGCGGAAGATCAGCACCGACACCAGCAGCAGGTAAGGCAGCAGGGGCGCCACCTGGGAAATCTTCAGGGCCAGGAGCGCATGGTTGGCCATGGCATCGGTGACTGGCACATCGACCGCCTGGAGCAGGTGCAGGAGGGACTGGTCGAGCGACACCGCGAAGGTGGTGACCACCCCGATGAGCAGCGATGCAATGAACGCACCGCCCAGGGACCCCATCCCACCGACCACCACCACCACGAAGACGATGTTGCCGACCGAGAACGCCATGCCCGGCTCCGTGGTGTAGGCATTGCCGCCGACGACCCCGGCAAGCGCCGCCAACGCCACGCCACCGCCGAACACGCCCATGGACACGCGGGGCACATCGTGGCCGAGCGCCTGCACCATGTCGGGGTGCGTGAGCGCGGCCTGGATCACGAGCCCGATGCGCGTGCGAGAGACCAGCAGCCAGATGGCCAGGAGCATCAGGATCGACACCCCCATCATGAAGGCCCGGTAGAGCGGGAACGGGCTGCCGAAGAGTGTGAACAGCGGGCCTTCCAGTTCGGCCGGGATGCGGTAGCCCACCGGCCCTCTGCCCCACAAGAGCTGCACGACCTCCAGCATCACGAAGGACAGGCCCACCGTCACGAGCAGCTCCGACGCATGCCCGTAGCGGTGCACACGCCGCAGCACCCAACGCTCGAAGACCGCGCCGAGCAAGGCCGCCACCAATGGCGAGATCAGCAGCGCCGGCCAGAAGCCGATCCAGGCCGAGACCTGGTAGGCCAGGTAGGCGCCGAGCATGTAGAAGCTCGCATGGGCGAAGTTGAGCACGCCCATCATGCTCATGATGAGCGTCAATCCGGCGCTGAGCATGAACAGCAGCAGCCCGTAGCTGATTCCGTTGAGCAGTGACAGTGCGAAGAACGCCATGGCGACCCGGCGGTCAGGCCGGTCGCTTCATCTGGCAAGTCGTCGGCGTGCTGGCCACGTACGAATCGAAGAGTCTGTCCAAGGTCCAGGTGTTGCCCGTCTTTTCGACGTCGATGGGGTTTTTTGCGTCCACCTTGTTCCAGGTTGCCATGTACAGCGGCTGCTGCAACTGGTGATCGCTCGCACGCATCGTCACGTCGCCGGTGAAGCTGCGGAACGACAGGCCTTCCATCGCCCGGGCCACCTTGACCGGGTCCGTGGATTTGGCCTTGGCCATGCCGTGCGACAGCGCCTTGAACAGGTTGTAGGCCGGCGACGTGACGAAGGCTTCGTTCGGGAACTTCTGGCCGAATGCCTTGAACACCGCCTGGTACTCCGGAGAGGCCAGGTTGGTGTACGTCGGGTACACGAAGCGGATCTTGCCGAGGCCCGCATCGCCGATGGCCGCGGGCGTGCCGGCCGCACCGGCGTAGTAGGTGTAGAAGGCCACGTCCAGGCCCGCATCCCTGGCGGCCTTGAATGCAAGCGACAGGTCCGGGCCGAAGTTGCCGGTGATGACGGTGTCCGCGCCCGATGCCTTGATCTTGGCGATGTAGGGCGAGAAGTCCTTGACCTGGCCGAGCGGATGCAGGTCTTCTCCCACGATCTCCACATGCGGTGCCTTGCGGCGCAGCACCTCCTTGGCGTACCGCGTGACTTGCTGTCCGTGGCTGTAGTTCTGGTTGAGCAGGTAGACCTTCCTGACGCGCTTGTCGTCCTGGATCGACGAACCCATCGCCTCCATCTTCATCGCCGTGTTGGCATCGAAACTGAAGTGATAGAAGCTGCACTTGCTGTTGGTCAGGTCCGGATCGACCGCCGCATAGTTCAGGTACACCACCTCTTTGCCGGGGTTGCGTTCGTTGTGCTTGTTGATCGCATCGATCAGCGCGCCGGCGACGCCCGAGCCGCCTCCTTGCACCACATACCGGATGCCCTGGTCGATGGCGGCCTTGAGCACATTGAGGCTTTCCGGGCCCGACATCTTGTTGTCGAACGGCACGATCTCGAATTTGACGCCGGCAGGGTTGTGCGTGCCGCCTTCGCGTTCGGCGAGGAACTGAAGCGTGTGCAAGATGTTGAGACCGATGTTGGCGAACGGGCCCGACTGCGGGTCGATCACCGCGATGCGAACCGTTTCACCGGCCTGAGCCCAGGCACCACCCGTGCCCATGGACAGCGTGGCCGCCAGGGTTGCTGCCGCCAGGCTTCTGATGCGCTTCATGTTGTTCTCCCTGTCCAAGAATTACGCGATCAAACCACGACAGGGGGGCCGATGGCCACCTACGTTCTAGGGAGGAACGAGCGAGCGCCCCTTCGCACCAACGCCCGACTGCGTTCAACTGCAGTGGTCGACAGCGCAGCCCCCGCGCTCAACGGTACCGGCATTCGCTGGCATGACAACGCGAAAAACGTGTCACCCCGGCGAAAGCCGGGGCCCACTGCACCGGTGGGTACCGGCTTTCGCCGGCATGACAGGAGTGTGAGGATGCAGCGCCCAAACAAAAACGTCACCCCGGCGACGCACCCGTTCGCATCGAACGGTCACCCCGCGGCAGGTGCGGTCGGCGCGGGCTGGCTACACTCGCCAGATGAATGCCGTCGTCAACGCCCCGGGCCCGTTCAGCGGGGCGCAGTGGCCGAACCGGTTCCAGGCCCTGGGAACCGCTTTCTTCACGCCCCTCCCCCCTCAAGGCATACCGGATCCGCACTGGGTGGCGTGGAGCCCCGAGTGCGCGCGCCTGCTCGGCTTGCCCGACACCAGACCCGACGACGATGCCACGCTCGCGGCCTTGAGCGGCAACACCGTGGCCGCCGGCATGAGCCCCTTGGCCAGCGTCTACAGCGGCCACCAGTTCGGCGTCTGGGCCGGGCAATTGGGCGATGGCCGCGCGCACTGGCTCGGCGAAATGGAAACGCCTTCCGGCCCGATGGAACTGCAGCTCAAGGGCGCTGGCCTCACGCCCTACTCCCGCATGGGTGACGGCCGTGCGGTGCTGCGCTCGTCCATCCGCGAATTCCTCTGCTCGGAGGCGATGGCCGCGCTCGGCGTGCCGACGACACGGGCGCTGTGCATCACCGGCTCGCAGTTGCCGGTGCGGCGCGAGGAGATCGAAACCGCGGCCGTGGTCACCCGCGTGGCGCCGAGCTTCATCCGCTTCGGGCATTTCGAGCATTTCGCCCACACGGCAGAGGACACCACAGCGCTGCAGCAGCTCGCTGACTTCACGATCGACACGCTTTACCCGGCCTGCCGCGACACCGCACAGCCGGTGGTGGCCCTGCTCGAAGCCGTCACGGAACGCACGGCAGCGCTGATGGCCGACTGGCAAGCCGTGGGGTTCTGCCATGGCGTCATGAACACCGACAACATGTCCATCCTCGGGTTGACCATCGACTACGGGCCGTTTGGCTTCCTCGACGCATTCGATCCCGGCCACGTCTGCAACCATTCCGACCAGCAGGGGCGCTACGCCTACGCCCGTCAACCCCAAGTGGCCTTCTGGAACCTCCATGCGCTCGCCCAGGGGCTGATGCCGCTGATCGGCGACAGCGACGCGGCCCTTGCCGCGCTTGAACGCTACAAATCCGCGTTCCCCGACGCCTTGATGGCACGCATGCGGGCCAAGCTCGGCCTGGCCACCCGGCAAGAAGACGACCACAGCCTGATCGAAGGCTTGCTCGAACGCATGGCGGCCGATCGCGCGGACTACACGATCACATTTCGCCGACTGGCCGGCTTCAGCACCGCGGCCGGTGCGGACAACGCCGCCGTCCGGGACCTCTTCATCGACCGCGAGGCGTTCGACGCCTGGGGCCTGCGCTACCGCGCGCGCCTCATTGCCGAGCAAAGCGACGACACCGGGCGCGCCTTGCAGATGAACCGGGTGAACCCCAAGTACGTGTTGCGGAACCACTTGGCCGAAATCGCGATCCGACAGGCCCGCCAGGGCGATTTCGCAGAAATCGACCGCCTGCGTCAGATCCTCGCCCGTCCGTACGACGAACAAACCGAGTGGTCGGCGTATGCCGGCTTCCCGCCCTCCTGGGCGACCCAGATCGAGGTGTCCTGTTCATCATGAATACCCCAGACGACAAGCACCGCAAGGTGCACAAGACCGATGCCGAGTGGCGCGCGCAGCTCGACCCCCTCCAATACGAAGTCACGCGCCATGCCGCCACCGAGCGTGCCTTCACAGGCAAATACTGGGACCACTTCCGGCCCGGCCAATACAACTGCATCGGCTGCGGCATCCCGCTGTTCAGTTCCGCCACGAAGTTCGACGCCGGTTGCGGCTGGCCGAGCTATTGGGAGCCCATCAACAGCGAGGTGGTGGAACGGGTCGTCGACCACAGCCACGGCATGGTGCGGGTGGAGGTGCGCTGCAACGCCTGTGGCGCCCACCTGGGCCACGTCTTCCCCGACGGCCCCGAGCCCACGGGCGAGCGTTTTTGCATCAATTCGGCCGCGATAGACTTCGAGCCCACCTGAATCCAGTGTCCTCCCGATGAAACTGCTACTCGACTTCCTGCCGATCCTCATGTTCTTCGCCGTCTTCAAGTACGGCGAGGGCCGCCAGGACTGGGCAGCCGCCTTTGCGAGCGAACACCTCGGGTTCATGGTGTCGGGCGGTGTGGTCGGCCCGAAGGAAGCGCCCGTGCTGCTCGCCACCGTGGTCGTGGTCGTGGCCACGCTCGCGCAGGTGGCCTGGATGCTGGCACGGCGCCAGAAGGTGCCCATGATGCTCTGGGTCAGCCTCGCGCTGGTGACGGTGCTCGGGGCCGCCACGGTCTGGTTCCACAGCGACACCTTCATCAAATGGAAGCCCACCGGCCTCTACTGGGTGATGGGCCTCGCGTTCTGGGGCAGCCAGACGTTTTTCCGCAAGAACCTGGTGCAGGCCTTGATGGGCAGCCAATTCGCACTGCCCACCAACGTCTGGCAGCGCTTGAACACCGCCTGGGTCGCCTTCTTCGCCCTGATGGGCGGCTTGAACCTGTACGTGGCGTACAGCTTCGAGACGGCCACGTGGGTGAACTTCAAGCTCTTCGGGATCACGGGCCTGATGCTCGTGTTCATGCTGGCGCAGGGCCTGTACCTGGGCAAACACCTGAAGGACGACCCCGCCCCCGATGCCAATGCACCGAAGGACGCCGCATGACCGTCACGCGCACCGACGTCGAAACCGCTTTGCTCGATGCGTTCTCGCCCGAGGCCCTGCAAGTGCGTGACGACAGCCACCTGCACGCGGGCCATGCCGGCGCGCGCGAAGGCGGGCATTTCCATGTGCACATCGTCAGTGACCACTTCAACCAAATGTCACGTCTGAAGCGCCATCGCCTCGTTTATGATGCGCTTCGCCCTTTGATGGCACGAGGCATTCACGCACTTGCCATCGACGCCCGCGCTCCGGGGGATTGAGGCCTCTCGACACACCTGATCCCCGGCCCGCGAACGCCGCGCGCTCCACCACGGCGCCGCCTTCGGCGGTTCCCACGCTTGAATTCCCCCTTTGAATTCCTTCTCGATTCCTTTTTGAAAGGCCCCTCGCCCATGAAGAAGCTGTCCGTTGTCGCCCGCGCCGCGTTGCTCGCGATGTCCGTCTCATTGAGCCCGCTCGTGGCCCAGGCGCAGAACATCACGACCGTGAACGGCAAGCCCGTTCCGCAATCGCGCTTCGACGCACTGCTTCAGCAAGCCACGCGTCAAGGCCAGCCGCGCACGCCGGAACTTGAAGCCCAGGTGCGCGATGAAGTGGTGCTGCGCGAAATGTTCCTTCAAGAAGCCGTTCGCCGTGGCCTGTCCACCAAAAAGGAATACCTCGACCAGATCGAACTCGCGCGCCAGGGCATCCTGATCCGCGAACTCTTCGTGGATTACCAGAAGAAGAACCCGGTCACCGATGCCGAGATCGAGGCCGAGTACAAGAAGGTCGTCGCCGAAGCCGGCGGCAATGAATACCGTGCCCGCCACATCCTCGTCGAGAAGGAAGAAGAAGCCAAGGACCTGATCGCCAAGATCAAGGGCGGCGCCAAGTTCGAAGACCTCGCCAAGAAGCATTCGAAGGACCCCGGCTCCGGCAAGGAAGGCGGCGACCTCGACTGGGCCAACCCGAACTCCTACGTTCCGGAGTTCTCCGCGGCACTCTTGAAGCTCAAGAAGGGCGAGATGACCCAGGAACCCGTCAAATCCCAGTTCGGCTACCACATCATCAAGCTCGAAGACACGCGCGAGGCCAAGCCGCCGAAGCTCGAAGACGTTCGTCCGCAAATCCAGCAAAGCCTGAACCAGAAACGCCTTGCCGACTTCCGCGACGAGATCAAGGCCAAGTCGAAGACGACCTACAAGTTCCAGGCCGGGAACTGATCGGTTTCCTCTCCACATGCGGGGCGCCTTCGGGCGCCCTTTGCCGTTTCCGAGGTTGTCGGCCGGCTCACAGCACCGGGACAGGCAAGTCCAGGCGACCCGCTTCGATGCGCAACTGCCGGTCGCAGCGGCCCGCAATGGCGCGATCGTGCGTCACGAGCACGAGTGTGGTGCCGGCCTCTCGGTTGAGGTCGAACATCAGCGACATCACCCGTTCACCGGTGGCAAAGTCCAGGCTGCCCGTAGGTTCGTCGGCCAGCAGCACGGCCGGTTGCACGACGAACGCACGTGCCAGGGCCACCCGCTGCTGCTCACCACCCGACAGCACCCGGGGATAGTGGGCCAGCCGCTCGCCCAGCCCCACGCGCCTGAGCATCTCGGTGGCCGCCACCCGCGCATCGGCCCTGCCCTGCAACTCGAGCGGCAGCATCACGTTTTCGAGCGCGGTGAGGTTGCCGAGCAATTGGAAGCTCTGGAACACGAAGCCCACCCGGGCCGCCCGCACCGCGGCCCGTTCGTCTTCATCGATGGCGAACAAATCCATGCCCCCCAGCCGGACGGTTCCCGCCGAGGGGGTATCCAGGCCGGCGACAATCGACAGCAGCGTGCTCTTGCCCGATCCCGATGCGCCCACGATGGCGACGGATTCCCGGGGCTCCAGGCTGAAATCGACGTCGTGGAGTATCGTCAGCAAACCGCTGGTGTCCTGCACGTGCTTGCTCACGTGTTCAACTGCAATGATGGGATCGGCCATGGACGTGGGGGCTGCAATGGAAAACGGAACCTGCCGCAGGGCGCGCCGGCGACTGCTGAAGCAATGTACCCTGCTTGCCCTCGCGGCAACAGCCGGACCGGCCTTCCCGGCCACGCCCGGCGCCGCCACGCCGGTGATCCTCGTCGTGGGCGACAGCCTGTCGGCCGAGTACGGCCTCGCCCGCGGCAAGGGATGGGTGGCCTTGCTGGAACAGCAACTGGCACAGCAGAAGATCGGTGCCAAGGTGGTCAACGCGAGCATCAGCGGAGAGACCACATCGGGCGGCCGTTCCCGCCTTCCGGCGCTGCTGAAACAGCACGCACCGAGCATCGTGATCATCGAACTCGGCGGCAACGACGCGCTGCGCGGTCTGCCGCTCTCGATGACCCGGAACAACCTCATGTTCATGGCGCGCAGCGCCCGCGAAGCCGGAGCGCGCGTGGTGGTGCTGGGCCTGAAGACGCCGCCCAACTACGGCAGCAAGTACGCGGCCGACTTCGACGCCGTGTTCACCGATGTGGCCCGTGAGGAAGGCGCAGCGCTCGTCCCCTTTCTGCTGCGCGGCGTGGCCGACGTGCCCCACTACGAAGCCAACTTCCAACCCGACCGGATCCACCCGCGCGAGGAAGCCCATCCCACGATGCTGGCCAACGTGTGGCCTGTGCTGAAGCCGCTGCTGCGCTGAGTACCGCCCCGGCATGCCGGGGCATGCTGGAGGCGTTCACGCCTTGGGGCGCATCAATCCATGCGGCGATGCCGCGGGCCCTCATCCTGGCCGCGTTGGGGTGCCGGATGAGCCTGTGGTTGCGGCTGCGGTTGGGGACGCGGCGGGTGCGCCTGCGGCGCTGGCATCGGTTGCGGAGGAGGCGCCTGAACCTGCGGCTGCGGACGGGGCACCTGCTGGACCTGCGGCACGGGCGCCGGTTGCGGCCGGGCGTGCTGGACCGGCGGCGCCTGGACCTGGGGTGGAGGCACCGGCTGTGGGCGCTGCACGGGCTGGGCCGGCGCTTGTGGTTGTGGTTGTGGTTGAACCGGTTGACCATGCGGCCGCATGTGGTTGAAACCGCCCGGACGGTGGGCATCGGGCCCGGGCTGTTCCGCCTGCGGGCGCTGCACGGACTGGACCGGCGGTTGCGGTTGAACCGGTTGGACATGCGGACGCATGGGGTTGAAACCGCCGGGGCGATGGTCATCGACTTGCGGCGTGGGACGCACCTCGGTGTGTGGCGCAGGCTGCGGTTCGGGCTGCGGTGCGGTGGGCCTCAATCGATGCCAGCGGTCGTCGCGCGGCGACGGACGGCCCGGGTCCGTGGGCACGGCGGGACGCATCCCCGGCCGGACGCGGTCGGCGTCGTCGCGGCCGGCGCCGCCGGGTTGAGGCGCAGCGTTGCTGGTGACGGGCGGCGTGCGGTCGCGCCAGCGCTGGTCCGGTTCGCGCGGGTGCTGGCGATCGCCCTGCCTGAGGTAGGGAGCGCCAAAGCGCTCATGACCCACCCCGGGCGCGGCCGGGATCGCCGTCTGCACTGCAGGCCGCTGGACGACGGACGGTGGACGGCCGCCAGGCATGACCGGCGCGTCAGGACGCAGTCGGACGGCGCCGGGCAACGGCCGGCCGTTCATCCCGATGATGGCCGGCTGCACAGGCTGGCGCCGTTCGATGACCTGCCGGGGCACGATGGTCACGGCCTGCGGCACGCCGCGGTAACGGTAATGGCCTCGCTCCACGGCCGCCCTGGGATCGTGCACGAAGGGGCGGAAATTGAAGCCGTTCGGCACCTGGTTGACGTTGACCTGTCGCATGTAATGCGGCGTGAAACGATGGCCCGGCACATACACCTCGCGCGGCCCCAGGGGGAACCAGCCCACGGTGGGCGGCACGCGACGGCGGGCCTGGATGGACACACCCGCCCCAGGGTCGCCGATCCACGCGACAAGCGCCGGCGCATAGACGGGCCTTGCGACATAGCGGCCTGGGGACCAGCACCACACATTGCCGCGCGACACCCACCGGCCGTAGTGGAATGGCGCGAAGCCCCACGGTGCATCGTCGACCCAGGTCCAGCCCCAGGGGCTGATCCATGCCCAATGACCGGCGCGGTACGGCGCCCAGCCGGCACTCACCGTGCTCGGGATCCACAGCGCGCCGTATTCCCGGTCCTGCTCCCAGCGGCCGTAGCGGTCCAGGTCTTCGATGCCGGTCATCTCGGCAGACACATAGCGGGCCGAGACGCTGCGTTCCTCACGGTCGTCCCGAGAGGCGACCCAGTCATCGAAAGCGTCGCGGCGCACTGGAGCGCTTTCGAACTGGGTGCTGCCATCCTGCCAGAAGCGGTACCGCTGGCCGGCCTTGATGGTGACGCCGGCATCGGCCGAACGCAGTGCCAGCTGGCCGCTGTAGGCGGTGACTTCGGTGGTGTCGTCGTCCCGGCCGAACCGGTAGCTGCCCGCCCGATCCGCGCGGAACGTGCCTTCCCGGGTGACCAGCTCGAAATCGCGGGCGGCGTCGCGCGTGCGAAGGCGCGCGGCCACATCGCCACTGTGCAATTGAAGGGTGACGCGATCGTCATCGAGGGCCGACACCTCCACCTCGGTGTTCGCATCGATGCGCAAGGTGGTGGAACCGATGCGCACCTCGGCCCGGCCGCTGCCCGCCGATGACAAGCGATCGCCCACGGTGACGGGCCTGTTGCGGGCCGCCTGCACCCATTCGCCTTCTTCGTTGTCGTAGACCCAGACCTCCCCCTGCACCTCGGCCAGGCGGCCGACGCGGGTGGGCGGATCGACCGCACCGGCCGACTCCTGCGCACGCACGGGCCAGGCCGCAATGGCGGCGGCGAGCAGCAGGCCGAACAGCCACACCGCACGATAGGAGGGAAACAATCTCAGCATTTTCATCAACTCAGTCCTGCGGTTTGGAGCCGGCGGTACCGGATGGGTTCCCCCCACAACGCGGCGGCGGCTGTTTCGGCTGACAGCACCCGAAACATGAACCCTTTCAATCATCGGCAGGCGCATCGAGGCCCGGAAACAGCACGCTCGTGAATCCGAACCTGGAGAAATCGCGCACCCGCATCGGATACAGCTTGCCGACCAGGTGATCGCATTCGTGTTGCACGACACGTGCATGGAAGCCCTCGGCCTCGCGGTCGATCGGTTGCCCGGCGAGGTCGACCCCGGTGTAACGAATGCGCGACCACCGCGGCACGACACCACGGAGCCCGGGGACCGACAGGCACCCTTCCCAGCCGTCTTCCTCGACATCGCTCAAGGGCGTGATGGTGGGATTGATGAGCACGGTTTCGGGCACCGGCGGAGCATCGGGATAGCGATCGGTCTTGCTGAAGCCGAAGATGACGAGCTGCAGGTCGACGCCGATCTGGGGCGCCGCGAGCCCGGCGCCGTTGGCGGCGTGCATGGTGTCGAACATGTCCGCCACGAGCGCATGCAGCTCTGGCGTGTCGAAGCCGGTCACCGGCTGGGCCACGCGCAGCAGGCGCGGGTCACCCATCTTGAGGATGGTTCGAATGGTCACATCTGCCTCCTTGCGTTCATGGCGGTTCAATGGCCACCGGCCTCGAGAAGCTCGCGCAGGCCTGCTTCGTCCAGCACCGGAATGCCCAGCTCGGTGGCCTTCTGCAGCTTGCTGCCGGCCTCTTCCCCTGCAACGACGTAGTGCGTCTTCTTCGACACCGAGCCGCTGACCTTGCCGCCCGCGGCCTCGATGCGGGCCTGGGCTTCATCACGCGTCCAGTGGGGCAGCGTGCCCGTGAGCACGAAGGTCTTGCCCGCGAAGGGCTTGGGCGAGGTGTCGGCCGTGCCTTCGTTCTCTTCCCACCGGATGCCGGCCGCCCGCAATTGCTCGATCACCTCGCGGTTGTGCGGTTGATCGAAGAAGGTTCGGATGCTTTCGGCAACGATGGGCCCCACATCCGGCACTTCGAGCAGCTGCTCGACGGTGGCATCCAGCAGCCGGTCGAGCGCGCCGAAGTGGCGGGCCAAGTCTTTGGCGGTGGTTTCGCCGACGTTGCGGATGCCGAGTGCGAACAGGAAGCGCGCCAGCGTGGTGTGCTTGCTGCGCTCCAGCCCGTCCAGCAGGTTCTGTGCGCTCTTGCCGCCCATGCGCTCCAGCGCGACGAGCTTGGCAACGCCCAGCTTGTAGAGTTCCGGCAGGGTGCGGATCACCCCGCCGTCGATCAATTGTTCGACGAGCTTGTCGCCGAGCCCTTCGATGTCCATCGCCCGGCGGCTCGCGAAATGCAGGACCGCATGCTTGCGCTGGGCTGCGCAGAACAGGCCGCCGCTGCACCGCCAGTTGGCTTCGCCCTCGTCGCGCACGATGGCGCTGGCGCACACGGGGCATTGACCACCGAGCTGCTTGTAGAGGTCGAACGGCTCGCCCACGTGGGCAGGACGGCGGTCGAGCACCACGCCCACCACCTCCGGGATCACATCGCCGGCGCGCCGCACGATCACGGTGTCGCCCACGCGCACATCCTTGCGCCGGGTCTCGTCCTCGTTGTGCAGCGTGGCGTTGCTGACGGTCGTGCCGCCGACGAACACCGGCGCGAGCTTGGCCACGGGGGTGAGCTTGCCGGTGCGGCCCACCTGGATGTCGATGGCGCGCAGCTCGGTCATCTGCTCCTGGGCCGGATACTTGTGAGCCACCGCCCAACGCGGCTCGCGGGAGACGAACCCGAGCCGCTTCTGCAGCTCGCGGTCATTGACCTTGTAGACGACGCCGTCGATGTCGAACGGCAGCGCATCGCGCCGCTCACCGATGCGGCGATGAAAAGCCACGAGGCCTTCGGCACCCGAGACCACCGCCCGCTCATCGCTGACGGGCAGGCCGAACCCGGCAAGCGCATCGAGCACCGCGTCGTGGTTGCGCGGAAGATCCCAGCCCTGCACATCGCCGAGGCCATATGCAAAGAAGCTCAACGGGCGCTTGCGGGCGATGGCCGGGTCGTGCTGGCGCACGGCGCCGGCCGCGGCGTTGCGGGGGTTCACGAAGGTTTTTTCGTTCTTCGCGCCGTGGGCGATCAGGTCGCGCTGGCGTTCGTTGAGCGCTTCGAACGCATCGCGCCGCATGTAGACCTCACCCCGCACCTCCAGCACCGCGGCGTCACAATGCTTCA
This sequence comes from uncultured Rhizobacter sp., assembly GCA_966212105.1. Classification (GTDB taxonomy): domain Bacteria; phylum Pseudomonadota; class Gammaproteobacteria; order Burkholderiales; family Burkholderiaceae_C; genus Rhizobacter. The sequence goes on along the minus strand of CBIHPH010000012.1, from coordinate 18,793 downwards.
GGCGCAGCGGCACCTGGCCGATGGTGCGGATGTTCTGCGTGACGTCTTCGCCCGTCTCGCCGTTGCCTCGGGTGGCCGCTTGAACGAGCACGCCCTGCTCGTAGCGAAGGTTGATGGCGAGGCCGTCGAACTTCAGTTCCGCGACGTAGGCCACCGGGGGATCGGCCTCGGTCAACCCCAGGTCCCTGCGCACACGTGCATCGAATGCCAGGGCCCCGGTGGGTTCCGTGTCCGTTTCCGTGCGGATGCTGAGCATCGGGACGGTGTGGCGCACCTCCTGGAAGCCGTCGAGCACCTGACCGATGACCCGCTGCGTGGGGGAATCGGCCGTGAGCAGCTCGGGATGCTCGGCCTCGAGGGCCTGCAATTCCTGGAACAGGCGGTCGTACTCGGCGTCGGGGATCTGCGGATCGTCGAGGACGTAATAGCGGTGCGCATGCTCTCGAAGCAACTCACGCAAGGCTGCCGCGCGCGCGGCAGGTGTATCGGAAGCGGATCTCGTGTTCATGGATCCCGGCACTCTAACGCCAAACGCATGGTGAAAGAGCCGAAACGCACCCGCTTTGACGGGCGGCGCAAAGGGTGTCGGCGCCCTTCAGGCCGCCCGCCTTGCCAACGCGCCGCCCCGCGACGCGATGAAGTTTCGTAGCAGGCCGCCGTACGCCGGATCGACGGCCCGTTGGATCGACGGGCGAGCCGCGAGCGCGGATCGCCACCGCTGGACCTGGGGCAGGCCGGCCCAAAAGCCGAAGTCCGCGATCTGGTCGAAGACATCGAAGTAGCGGAAGACGGGGCCGAAGACAGCATCGACGAGGCTGAAGCTGTGAGCAAAGTACGGCCCTTCCCCGATCACGCGTTCGAGGCGTTCGAAGCGCTGGCGGATGTCACGGGCGCGGGCCTGCAAGGCGGTCTCATCCGGCGCGCGGTAGAACGCCCCGATGGCATCCAGCAGTTCGGAACCGTAGGCCATCCACGCCCGGTGCTTCGCCCTTTCCAACGGGTCGCGCGGGTGCAGCGGGGCACCGACCGTCTCGTCCAGGTACTCGCAGATCACGCTTGATTCGAACAAGGCGTCGTTTCCGATCAGCAGCACCGGCGTCTTGCCGAGGGGCGACACGTTGTGGAACCATGCCGGCTTGTCGGCGAGGCTGATGTCGCGCCGCTCGAATGGCACGCCCTTCTCGTCGAGCACGATGGCCGCCCGCTGCACATACGGGCACAACGAATGGGAGACGAGGATGTACGGTGCGCTCATGCCGAAGGCCCCTGGCGGCGATCACCTCCGGGCACGAAGGCTGTGCTGCGCTTGATGGCGGCCACGCCGTCGCCGAGCAGCCACAGGGCCACCGAAGCGACGATGAGGAAGACCGGGTATTCCCACCCGCCGCCCGGACTCGTGTGGACCCACCCATTCGGCAGATGCACCGCGGCCGCAACCGCCATGATGGGCAAGAGCGCCAGCGCGAACTGACGTGCCCAGACGCCCAGGATGAGGGCAAGGCCGCCCACCAGTTCGGCGATGAACACCGGGTAGGCCAACGCCCCGGGCAAGCCGACACTGGCGAAGTACTGTGCGGTGCCTGCGAGGGTGAAGACCAGCGGTTTCAACAGCGCATGCGCCACCCACATGGTGCCCAGGCTGATCCGCAGCAAGGTGATGCCGATGTCGCCCGGCGATGTCGTGGAAGAAGCAGGATGCATGGGCAGCTTTCCGAGTGAAGAAGATGCCTGCACTGTAGGATTGCAATCCTGCATCCGGAATAGCGATCCATGAAATCATCGATTGCAAAGACGCAATACCAAATCAACCCTGCCGACCTCGAAGTCGTGCTAGCCCTCGTGCGCGGCCGCACGCTCGCCTCCGCCGGAGAACGCCTGGGCGTCGACGGATCCACCATCTTTCGCAACCTGCAGCGCATCGAGCGGGGCCTGGGCCAATCGCTGTTCGAACGCGGTCGCGCCGGCTACCTGCCCGGCGAACTGGCGATGCAGCTGGTCAGGCACGCCGAAGAGGTGGAGACCACGCTCGAGGCGGCGCGGGCCGCCCTGGAGGCATCGCCCACCGGGGTATCGGGCAACGTGCGCATCACGATGACGGACACCGTGCTGCATGGCCTCGTCGCACCCTTGCTGGGCAGCCTCGGTGCCGAGCACCCGCTGCTGAGCTTCGAATTGCATGCGGGCAATGAGCTCGCAAGTCTCACGAGGCGCGATGCAGACATCGCGGTCCGGGCGACGCGACGCCCGCCGCAGCATCTGGTGGGGCGGCGAATCGGCACCATCCGCGTCGCGGTGTATGGCGCCAGGCGCCGCGGTGCCCCGCGATGGGAGGAGGTTCAGGCCGGCAAGGTCGATTGGATCGCGCCGGACGACGCACTGCCGGAGCACCCTTCGGTGGTCTGGCGCAAGCGGCACTTTCCCAAAGTGCTGCCCCGTTATCGGGTGAGCAGCATCGGGTCCGTCCTGGAGTTGGCGGCACTCGGCATGGGCGTGGGCGTCGTCCCGTTGTTCCTGGGCGAAAGCCGCAAGGATGTCGCGCGGCTCACGGAGCCCATCGAAGCGTGCGAGACGGATCTCTGGTTGCTGACACACCCTGAGTCACGGCATCTGCGGCGGGTGGCCGCCACCTACGCGCATCTTTCGCGGGAACTCAGCCTGGCGCCCTGGTAGCTGGACTGTGCCGTGCGCTCATCGCAGGGTGAGGCGCCAGGCGGACCAGGCCGCGAGCAGGCCGAGCGCCACGGCCATCCAGCCGGATCCCGGTGACGCGGGAAAACCGAGCGCTTCGGTGGCCGGGGCAAAGAAAAGAAGGGGCACCGCGAGCAGGCTCACGCCGAGAAGCAGCGCATCAAAGGCGCGATTGCGCCTCGCCACGCCGCCCTGGCGTCCCCTGAACCACTGCAACATCAGCAAGTTGCCGGCGACGATCGTGCCGAACGCGGTCAGCCGCAGCGATGCATCACCAAGCCCCATCGCATGCCCGGCCCACTGCACCAGCACGACAGCCAGCAGTGCCAGGCCGCCAACAGCCAATGCCCGTGCGATGTTCACGCTGCCGAACAGCGGCGCGTCGGCGGGACGCGGCGGTCGACGCATGCCGTCGTCAGGAAGCGGCTCCGCCTCGAAGACCAGCGAGCAGGCCGGGTCGATGATGAGTTCGAGCAGCACCACGTGGATTGGCATCAGCAACACCGGTCCGCCAATCACGGGCAGCAATGACACGCCCACGATCGGCACATGCACCGCGAACAAGTAGCCCAGCGCCTTCTGCAGGTTCAAGAAGATGCGGCGCCCGTCGCCCACGGCGTCCACGAGCGAGCCGAATCGGTCGTCCAGCAGCACGAGCGCTGACGCCTCACGGGCCACGTCGGTGCCACGCTGGCCCATCGCCACCCCGATGTCGGCAGCACGCAGCGCCGGCCCGTCATTGACGCCGTCCCCGGTCATGGCCACGACTTCGCCATGTCCCTGCAGGGCCTGGACAATGCGCAGCTTCTGGGCGGGGGACACGCGCGCAAAGACGGCCACCCGGCCAACGGCCTGCTCGAAAGCAGCAGGGCCCATGGCATCCAGCGTGTTGCCCGTCAACAGCCTCGATGTGTCGCGTTCACCGGTCACCAGGCCCGCCTGGCGCGCGATCGACCAGGCCGTGGACGGCGCATCCCCGGTGATCATGACGACCCGGACGCCGGCACGTCGGCACGATTCGATGGCGGCCGGCACGTCATCGCGCAATGGATCCTCGAAGGCAATCAACCCTTCGGCGCGATAACCGTCCTCCGGTGGCTCGGCATGGTCCGGGCACGCCACACGCGCCACCGCAATCACCCGCAGGCCGTCGGCAGCCCAGGTTTCCGCCATCTCCTGCAACGCACGCCGGCGGATCGGATCGACCGTACAACGCGCCAGCACGGCCTCCGGAGCCCCTTTGACCACCACGAGCTGCGCGTTGTCTCGGGCCCAGATCTGCCGCACGAAGGGTCGCCCCGGCAGCACGCCCTCGCGCCGCCTCAACGAGAACGCAGGCGGCCTGGCGGCGGTCATTGGCATCGCCAAGATGGCCTGGTCCATCGGTTCGAGGCCTTCGGCGACGCTCGACATGGCCGCAGCTTCCAGCAACGGGCCGAACGGGTCCGGCGCGAAGGCGGCCGGGCGCTGCCAGGTGTGTTCGCCGTCGTGCAGGCCCGCGACGGCCATGCGGTTGGCGGTCAGCGTGCCGGTCTTGTCGACGCACAGCACGGTCGTCGTTCCGAGGGCCTCGATGGCCTGCGGACGCCGCGTCAGCACATTGAGGCGAGACAGGCGCCATGCACCGAGAGCAAGCATCACGGTCCAGACCATGGCGAACTCCTCGGGCACGACCGACATGGCGAGCGTGAGACCGACCAGCAGGCCCGCCGTCCAGGAACCCTCGCGCCATGCGAACAGCGTCGCTGCCAGGAGGCAGGTGACGAGCGCCAGCATGGCAACCAGACGCACGAGCCTCGTCAGCTGGGCGTGGAGGCGGCTGCGCCGCTCGGGCAGCCCCGCCAGCGATCCGCCGATGCGCCCGAGCGCCGTGCGCTCGCCGGTTGCGGTGACGATCGCGACGCCGTCCCCCTGGACGATGAGCGTGCCGGCGCTGAGCCCCTGGTCCGCGTCGCCCTTGTCCACCGGCATCGATTCGCCCGTGAGCAGCGATTCGTCGACTTTCATCGCATGCGCCACCAGCAAACTGGCATCACAGGCCATGCGATCACCTTCCTGCACGATCAGCCGATCGCCTTCAACCAATTCCTGACTGGCGATGCGCCGAACGGTCCCATCACGCACAACGGTACTTCGGGGACTCGCCAGGTCGTACAGCGCTTCGAGCACGCGCTGGGTGCGCAATTCCTGGTACACGGAGATCGCGCCCACGACCACGACCGACGCGAACAGCACGACCGCATCGCCGAGGCTTCCAAGCAGCGCGTAAAGAGCCATGCAGGCCAGCAACAACAGGACCATCGGTTGCATCAGCACGATGCGGATCGCGGTGGCCACGGTGCGGTGCTCGGGTGGGGGCTGGCGATTCGGACCGTCGCGCACCAGCCGGGCACGGGCTTCGGCTTCCGTGAGGCCATGTGGAGAAGGAGCTTCGCGGGTTCCGGTCATGAGGTGATCCAGGAAGGAATCGAATGACACGGCGACCGGCATGTCTCGGCGGTGGATCGATCCAGACCCGTGCGCGCATACAGCCCATTGCCGCTTCGAATGGCTTATCCGAGGACGACAGTCTCGTTTTCAAACGTGGCACGCACAACCGTTGTATCTTGGGGGCTCCTTGGCTGGCCTCATCGCACCATGAGCGTCCGACACCTCGACCGTCTTCTCGATCCCCGGTCCATCGCCGTCATCGGCGCATCGGCCCGGCCCGGCAGTGTCGGTGCCACCGTATGGCGCAATCTGCGCGCGGGGCGGTTCGCCGGACCCATTCATGCGGTCAATCTGAAACACCGGACAGTGGATGGGGAAGCGGCGTACGCCCGCGTGGGAGACCTGCCGGAGGCGCCGGATCTCGCGGTCGTCTGCACGCCGCCCGACACCGTACCCGGCATCGTCGCCGAACTGGGCGAGGCGGGAACGCGCGCGGCCATCGTGATGACGGCCGGCCTGTCCCCCATGCAGAAGACGGCGATGTTGCAGGCAGCACGCCCCCATGTGCTTCGCCTCCTGGGCCCGAACTGCCTGGGCCTGCTGACGCCCCACCTGGGCGTCAATGCCAGCTTTGCCCATACTGACGCGCTGGAGGGCCATCTGGCATTCGTGTCCCAGTCCGGCGCGCTCGTGACCGCGGTGCTCGACTGGTCTCGAGCGCGCCACATCGGCTTCTCCCACCTCGTGTCGCTGGGCGAGCATGCCGATGTCGACTTCGGCGATCTCCTCGATTACCTGGCAAGCGATGCGCGCACACGGTCCATCCTGCTGTACATCGAATCGATGGCTGCGCCGGCCAAGTTCATGTCGGCAGCCAGGGCGGCTGCCCGCAACAAGCCAGTGATCGTGGTGAAGGCGGGACGCGCCGGCAAGGGCATGAAGGCAGCGGCGTCGCACACCGGGGCCATGGCCGGATCGGACCTCGTGTTCGATGCCGCCATCCGGCGCGCCGGCATGCTGCGGGTCGACACCCTGATGCAGCTCTTTCTGGCAGCCGAAACCCTGACGCGCTTTGGCACGAACCGCGACGACACACTGACCGTGATGACCAACGGCGGTGGTGCCGGCGTCATCGCGGCCGATGCGGCGGCGCTGGCCGACATCCCGCTGCACGACCTCGGTGACGCGCTCGCCGGCCGCCTGGACACGCTCCTGCCCCCAACCTGGTCACACGGCAACCCGATCGACATGATCGGGGACGCCCCGGTCGACCGGTACACGGGCACGCTGCAGGCCGTGCTGGAGACCCGGGATACGGGGGCCGTGCTGTTCCTGCACGCCCCCACGGCAATCGTTCGCAGCGACGACATCGCGCGCGCCTGCGCACCCATCGTCCGAAATCATCCCGGCCGCGTGATGGCGAGCTGGCTTGGCGGCAATGCGATGAACGATGCGCGGGAGATTTTCGAGAAAGCCGGCGCGGCCGACTACAGCACACCCGAGGACGCCGTGCAGGCGTTCGCGATGTTGCGCACGTACCGGCGCAACCAGGCCATGCTGCTGGAGGCCCCCACCGCGGGGGACAACCGGCCGCCCGACGCCTCGGCAGCCCGCGCCGTGATAGACGCCGCTGTCGCGCAAGGGCGCGACATGCTGCGCGAAGACGAAGCCAAGGAGCTGCTGCGCGCCTATGGCATTGCCACCGTCCCCACCGTGTCGGTGCCGCCGAGCGCCGACGCCGCTGCAGCCGCGGCCAGTGACGTGGGGTTTCCGGTCGCATTGAAGATCTTGTCGCGCGACATCAGCCACAAGTCGGACGCGGGCGGTGTCCGGCTGGGCCTCGCCGATGCCGCAGGCGTGCGGCAGGCAGCCGCGGAGATGCTCGCGCGCATCGGTGCCGCCATGCCGCAGGCTCGCATCGACGGGTTCACCGTGCAGCCGATGGCCCAGCGCCCCTACGCGCAGGAGCTGATCGCCGGGGCGAGCATCGATGCCGTGTTCGGGCCTGTGCTTCTCTTCGGCCATGGCGGCACCGCCGTGGAAGTGCTGGCCGACCGCACGCTCGGGCTGCCGCCGCTGAACCGTGTGCTGGCCCGCGACATGATTGCTCGCACGCGCGTCTCCCGCCTGCTGGCCGGCTACCGCGACCACCCGCCCGCCCACCTGGACGCGATCGCCGACACACTGGTCACGCTGTCGCAGATGCTGGCGGACCTGCCCGAACTTGCGGAACTCGACATCAATCCATTGTGGGCCGACCACACCGGGGTGATCGCACTCGATGCCAGGGTGCGATTGAGCCTCGACATGCCGGCCGGAGCGGCCCATTTCGCCATTGCGCCCTACCCCGGCCATCTCGCTGAAACGGTGACGTGGGAGGGGCAGCCGCTGTGCCTGCGGCCCATCCGCCCTGAAGACGAGCCGCAGCACCGCGCGTTTGTCGACTCTCTCGAACCGCAGCATCTCCGGTTGCGATTCTTCAACGCCCGACGCGAGCTGCCTCGCAGCGAGCTGGCTCGCCTCGCCCAGATCGACTATGCGCGCGAGATGGCCTTCATTGCCGTGCGACAGGATGCCGACGGCACCTCCGAGACGCTCGGTGAAGTGCGTGCGGTGTGTGACCCGGACAACATCGATGCGGAGCTCGCCATTCTCGTGCGCTCGACCATGCAGGGCCGCGGCCTTGGCCAATTGCTGATGCGCAAGATGATTCGGTACCTGTCTGCACACGGCACCCGCAGGATCGTCGCCGACGTGCTGCGCGAGAACGATGCAATGCGCCGCCTCGCGCGTGCCAACGGTTTCACCGTGGACACCAACGCTTCCCAGGCGACTTCCCTGCGCCTGGTGCTGCCGTTGCCGGTGGTCGACCCGTCCTGACGGCCAGTTGAGCAGCATCAAGCGGCCGCGCTGCACAAGGACCTAGTCTCTGATGATGGAACGTTGGATCGATCTGGCCCCGTGGGCGTTGCTGGTGGCGCTGTGCGTCGGCGCCGCAGCCGCCTTCTTCGGCCTGCTGGTCTGGTGGCTCAAGCACCCCGTCGACGGCGACGTGCCCGGCGACGACTGATCCTTCGCCTGGCCCCGCGACAGGAAGCACTGCGATGAACACTTTGAGAATGATGATGGTGCATGTGGACGGCACGCATCAGGCGGCAGCGCGCCTCATGCTGGCCAGGGATCTGGCCCGCGTTCACCATGCCACCCTCGCTGCGGCGTTCGCCGTCGCTCCGCGTTTCCAGCCGCTGCCCGTGCCCTGGGTCGAAGGACTGCCTGCAGCGCCGCTGCTCGACGAAATCGATCCGAAACATCGGGACCATGCACGTTCGGCCTTCGACCGCGTCTTCCGGGGCAGCACCGTGGCCGTTCGCTTCGAGGATCTGTCGGACGAACCGCCGGTCAAGGGCCTGACGCGACGGGCGCGTCTGGCCGATCTGCTGGTGCTCGGGCAGCCCGATCCGTCCGACAAGGCAGGCACCGACGTGCCGCGCCGATTCGTCGCCTCCGTGCTGATCGGCAGCGGCACCCCGGCGCTCGTGCTGCCCTTCGCCGGCACGGCGGTGGCCGAACCGCAGTGCGTGCTCGTGGGCTGGAAATCCTCGCGCGAAGCCGCACGGGCACTCATGTCCGCCTTGCCCATACTGACCCGCGCACGCGCCGTGCATGTGGCACTCGCAGCGGGGTCGGTCGATGCCCGCCCGCTGGAGGCCTACCTGCATGCCCACGGGGTCCGCAATCTGCAGCTTCATGAAGATGTCCCGGATGACCACGCAGGTCGATCCTTATTGTCATTGGCTGCCGAACTGGATGCCGACTGGCTGGTGATGGGCTGTTTCGGCCACAGCCAGGCCCGCGAGTGGGTGCTGGGCGGTGCCTCTCGAACGGTCCTCGATACCGCCACCTTGCCGGTCTGGATGGCCCACTGACGGAGATCGCCATGCCCACCATGAGAGCTGCCGTCTTCGTCGAGCCCGGCCGGATCGAGCTTCGCGAAAAGCCCGTCCCGGATGTCGGGCCGACCGATGCGCTGGTGCGCATCACCACGACGACGATCTGCGGCACGGACGTGCACATCCTCAAAGGCGAATACCCTGTGGAGCGCGGCCTGACAATCGGCCATGAACCCGTGGGCATCATCGAGCGGCTGGGCTCGGCCGTGCGCGGGTATGCCGAAGGGCAGCGCGTGATTGCCGGTGCCATCACGCCGGGAGGCTGGAGCAACGCCTGCCTGTGCGGCTTTTGCTCGCAAGATGGCGCGGGCAGCGAACACGGCTGGAAGGCGCTCGGCGGCTGGCGGTTCGGCAACACCATCGACGGCTGCCAGGCCGAGTATGTGCTGGTGCCCGACGCCATGGCCAACCTGGCGCCCGTCCCCGATGGCCTGTCGGATGAGCAAGTGTTGATGTGCCCGGACATCATGTCGACCGGGTTCAGCGGCGCTGAACGAGGGGACGTGCGCATCGGCGACATCGTGGCCGTGTTCGCCCAAGGGCCCATCGGGCTGTGCGCCACGGCCGGCGCCCGGTTGAGTGGCGCCAGCGTGGTCATCGGTGTCGATCGGCTGGCGGCACGGCTCGAGGCAGCGACCCGCATCGGCGCGGACCATGTCGTCGATGCGAGCCGCACCGATCCGGTCGATGAAATCATGCGCCTCACCCGTGGCCGTGGCGTCGACGTCGCCATCGAAGCGCTCGGAACCCAGGCAACGTTCGAAGCCGCGCTGCGGGTGCTTCGTCCAGGCGGAACGCTGTCGAGCCTCGGGGTGTACGCGACGGACCTCACCATTCCGCTCGGTGCGTTCGCCGCCGGCCTCGGGGATCACCGCATCGTGACGACGCTGTGCCCGGGCGGCAAGGAGCGCATGCGCCGTCTCATGTCCCTGATCGCCTCAGGCCGTGTGGACCTGGGTGCCATGGTCACGCACCGCTACAGGCTCGACGAGATCGAGGCGGCGTATGAACTCTTCGGCCATCAACGGGACGGCGTGCTGAAGGTCGCCATCACGCCCTGAGCGCGTGGCACGGCGCACGGTTCATCGGCCCGGGCCGGCGTCCGGCAAGCCACCGCCGACAGCGCTTCGCTGAACACCTGCGCGACCGCATCGATTTCGCGTTCCTCGATGATCAGCGGAGGCAGGAAACGCACGACGCTGCCGTGACGCCCACCCAGTTCGACGATCAGGCCCCGGTGCAGGCACTCTCGCTGCACCGCCTTGGCCAGGTCCGGGCTGGCGGGATGGCTGCCCAGCGCATCCGGGCCGGCCTGTTCGTCCACGATGTCCACCCCGAGCATCAGGCCGCGCCCTCGGACATCGCCGATGCAGGGCATGTCGCGCCGGAGCGCCTCGAGGTGCGTGCGCAGGCGTTCACCCATGCGTCCGGCGTGGGCCCATGTGCGCTCCGTGTTGATGTGGCGCAGTGTCGCGACGCCCGCGGCCATCGCGAGCTGGTTGCCGCGGAAGGTTCCGGCATGCGCGCCGGGGCCCCAGACATCGAGCGCGCGATCGTAGACGATGACAGCGAGCGGCAACCCACCCCCGATGGCCTTGGACAGGACCAGGACGTCGGGTTCGATGCCGGCGTGTTCGAACGCAAACATCTGCCCTGTGCGGCCGATGCCGGTCTGCACTTCGTCGAGGATCAGGACGGTGCCGTGGTCGCGGGTGATTCGCCGAAGCCCCCGGAGCCACCGCGCGGGTGCAGGCATCACCCCTCCCTCCCCTTGCACCACCTCGACGATCACCGCGGCCGGTGGCAGCACGCCCGATTCGGGGTCGGTGAACAGGCGCTCGATGTAGTGCAGCCCGGCATCGATGCCGGCGTTACCGCCGAGCCCGAACGGGCAGCGGTAGTCACTCGGATAGGGCAGGAAGTGCACATCGAGCGCGAGCGGCCCGAGCGCCCGTTTGGGCCCGAGGTTGCCCATCAAGGCGAGCGCGCCCTGCGTCATGCCGTGGTAGCCCCCGCTGAAGCTCATCACCCCGGTGCGCCCCGTGGCGGTCTTGGCGAGCTTGAGGGCCGCCTCGACGGCATCGGCGCCCGTGGGCCCGCAGAACTGGATGCGAGCGCGCGCCGCGAACGAATCGGGCAGGCAGGCGAAAAGATCTTCGACGAAACGATCTTTCACCGGGGTCGTCAGATCGAGCGTGTGGAGCGGCAAGCCGGATTCGAGCGTGCCGCGCAAGGCCGCCAGCACGGCCGGATGATTGTGTCCGAGCGCGAGCGTGCCGGCCCCCGCCAGACAGTCGATGAACAGCTGCCCCTGCGTGTCGCGCAGGTAGACGCCACGGCCCTGGTCCAGCGCGAGTGGAATGCGCCGGGGATAAGACCGCGCATTGGATTCGCGCTCGGACTGGCGGCGGAGATAGTCATTGCCATCGAGGCGCCTGCGCCCCTGGTTTCGCCACTGCTCGAGTGACAGGGTGTTGTCCTGGTCAACGCCGGACCGCTGGATCGACATGGGATGTTCCTTTTGGAATGGCACCGCCGCACGCAGCGCCATGGGGCCGGTCGCCTCGCTCGCGAGGCCCGTGCGAAGACGATGCCTGACACGACGAGGTTTCGCCGTGCCCTGGAGAAGACGCGCAGTTCAGGCGTCCATGGCGCGCCGCAGGCTGAGCGGCCGCATGTCGGTCCAGACCTCATTGATATGGGCCAGGCATTCCTCCTTCAAACCCGTCTTCCCGGTTTCTTTCCAGCCTTCTGGAACGGCTTTGTAGGACGGCCAGATGGAATATTGCTCCTCGTGGTTGACCACCACCTTGAATTCCATCCCTTCGACATCCCAGACCATGTTGCTCTCCCTTTGGTGTGTGCCATGGACCGCGGAAATCCACGATCCGGAGCGCAGCATAGAAGCGTGGTGCAAATCCTGTCAATAGGAATGGTTATCATTTGCACTCGCATTTGGATCGACCCATACTGGCGTCCGTCATCACGTTGCGGCGCCCCTGGCGGCGGCCGTTCCTCACGCTACAAGCCATAAAAACTGATAGCGCTCACTCGCCTGATGCCGGCGTGAGCGACTCGAAGGGATATTCGTCTTGATGTCTTCAGATTGGGAAGTGCTGGGGTTGCCTGGCGGCGGAGCCTTGCCCGCCATCATTTCACCCAGCGAACCCGCAACCCTTGCGGACGCGGGGAAGAAACTGCGCGATGAGATTTCCGCATTGCTGCCGCGGCATGGCGGCGTATTGCTGCGGGGGTTTTCTCCGGCCGGGGTCTCGGGTTTCCAGAACTTCGCCGCGTCGTTCGGCCATCCATTGCTGAACTACGAATTCGGATCCACGCCGAGAAGCGTGGTGGAAGGTGGCATCTACACCTCGACGGAATATCCGGCACACCAGACGATCCCGCTGCACAACGAGCAGTCGTACACCCGGCAATGGCCGATGAAGATCTGGTTCTACTGCGACCAGCCGAGCCCCTCGGGCGGCGCCACCCCCATTGCGGACAGCCGTGCCATCCACCGGCGACTCCCCTCTTCGCTCGTGCGCCGCTTCACCGAGAAACGGCTGATGTACGTGAGGCACTACGGCAACGGCCTCGACCTGCCGTGGCAACGCGTCTTCTCGACGGAAGCACCTGCCGACGTGGAGCGCTACTGCCATGCCCAGGGGATTGCCTGCGAATGGAACGACGACGGTGAGCTCACCACCCGTCAGGTCTGCCAGGCGGTGGCCCGTCATCCGTCGACGGGTGACATGGTGTGGTTCAACCAGGCCCACCTGTTCCACGTCTCGGCGCTCGATCCGGCCGTTCGCGAGGCGCTGCTGACGGCCGTGGACGAGGATCAACTGCCTCGCAACGTCTACTACGGCGATGGCTCCCCACTCGAGGCGAGCGCGCTCGATGAGGTGCGTGCCGTGATGGCAGAGGAGTCTGTCAGCTTCGCATGGCAGCACGGCGACCTGCTGATGCTCGACAACATGCTGGCCGCCCATGGCCGCGCACCTTACACCGGACCGCGGCGCATCGTGGTCGCGATGGCCGAGCCTCATGCCGATGTCTCACCGGAGAGCAGCCCCCATGCGTGACTTCGACCTTCCATCCGACAATCTGGTGAGCGTGCTGACCCAGCGTGCGCGCCTGCACCCGGACCGCCCGGCCATCGACTTCCTGGGCGATGGCGAACATGTGACCGAACGCGTCGACTACGCGGAGCTGGACCGCCGGGTGCGCGCGCTGGCCGGCGTGCTGCAGCGACATGCGGCGCCGGGAGAACGGGCCCTGCTCATGTATCCCTCGGGCCTCGATTACGTGGTGGCGTTCTTCGCATGCGCCTATGCCGGCGTGATCGCCGTGCCCGCCTACCCGCTCGACACCCGGCAGCCGCAGGCCCTGCGAAGGCTCTCGGGCATGGCCTCGGATGCGCGGCCCGCGCTGGCACTGACGGACGAGGCCGGGCGGCGATCGATCGAGGCCCAGAACTTCGGCCTTCCCGGCATGCAGGTCCTGGTGACGACGGGCTGCACGGCATCGCCCGACAATTGGACCGCACGCGCCGCGTCACCGGACGACATTGCCTTTCTGCAGTACACATCGGGGTCCACCGCGGCGCCGAAGGGCGTGGTCGTCACCCATGCCAATCTTTCGGCCAACAAGACGTCCATCAGTGCCACGGCGGATGAGCGCCCGGAGGATCGCTGCTTCAGCTGGCTTCCCCTGTTTCACGACCTCGGCCTGATCCTCGGCCTGTTGCAGCCGGTGTACCTGGGACTGCCGCTCGTGCTGATGTCTCCTCAGCACTTTCTCGAACGCCCGAGGCGCTGGCTGGAGGGGATCTCGAGGCACCGCGCCACCATCAGCGGCGGTCCCGATTTCGCGTACCGGCTGTGCGCCGAGCGGTTGCGTTCCGATGCGATGGACAGCGTGGACCTGTCCTGCTGGCGCGTTGCCTTCAGCGGGGCCGAACCGATACGCCACGCGACCATGGAGGCCTTCACCCTGGCCGCCAGGCCCCTTCGCTTCGACGCACAGGCATTGAACGCATGGTACGGCCTGGCCGAAGCGACCCTGGTCGTGTCGGGCAATGTTCGCGGCGATGGCATGACCTGGCATCGATTCGATGCCGACTCGCTGTCCCGCGGCGAGGCTCGCCTCGCCGACTCAGGCGTGCCGCTGCCCAGCTGCGGCCGGACCAGCGAGGACGTCGGGGCGATGATCGTGGAGCCCACGACCTGCACTCAGTTGCCTCCGGGCCAGATCGGCGAAATCTGGGTGCGCGGCCCCACCGTCGCGCGTGGCTACTGGCAAAACAATGAAGCAACGCTTGCCACCTTCGAGGCGCGGGACGCCCAGGGCGACGGGCCGTACCTGCGCACGGGCGACCTCGGGTTCCAGCACGACGGCAAGCTCTTCATCAGCAGCCGCCTCAAGGACCTGATCATCCTGCGTGGCCGCAACGTCTACCCGCAGGACATCGAGGCGGAAGTGGAGACCCGGGTGCCCGGCGTCAGGCCCGGGCGCGTGGCCGCCTTCGCGCTGGAAGTGGACGGCATCGAGGCTGTCGGCATCGCGGCGGAAGCGGCACGGAGGCGGCCCGGAGACGGCGATGCCGACAGCGTCGTCGATGCCATTCGGGCAGCCGTCGCGGACACGCTGGGTGAACCGGTCGCAGCGGTGGCGCTGCTGCGACCGGGGACCTTGCCGAAGACATCGAGTGGAAAGCTGCAGCGTTCGGCATGCCGACAAGGCTTTCTCGACGGCACGCTGGAGACCGTCGCGGCTTACCGCGCGCCCTCGCGGACCGAGGATGGCAGTGCCCCCAACACGGCGTCCGAGCGGCGCCTGGCCGCGATCTGGTGCGAACTGCTGGACCGGTCTGCCGTGGCGGCCACCGACAGCTTCTTCGCGCTGGGAGGCCAGTCCCTGCTGATGGCGCAGATGGTGTCCCGGGTGCAGGCCGAGTTCGGTGTGTCGCTCACGTTGGCAGATGGCTTCGCCGCGCCCACGCTTCGGGAGATGGCCGCGCGGATCGACACGTCGGCGCCGGGGGAAGCTGACGCAGGTCCGCGACTCAGCGGGCGTGCGGCGCACCTGCGCGACGTGGCCCTGCCGCTGTCCTACGCGCAGCGCCGCCTCTGGTTCCTGCAAACGCTGCAAACCGGCAGCAGCGTCTACAACGTCGCCGGCCGGCTGGTGATCTCCGGGCCGGTGGACATGGAACGTGCGCGGCACGCGCTGGACGCACTCATGTGCCGCCACGAGGCGTTCCGCACCACGTTCCACGAGGGGGAGGACGGGCCGCGGCAGCAGGTACACCGGTCCATGCCCGTCCCGTTCGCCAGGCGCGATGCCGGCGGCATCGACGATGCTGCGCTCGAAGCGCAGGCCGCTGCCTTCGTGGCCGAGCCGTTCGACCTGGCGCACGGCCCGCTGCTGAGGGCGCTGTGGCTGGATCGTGCGGACAGGACGCACCACCTGGTGCTTGCGATGCATCACATCGCGGTCGACGGCGCATCGCTCGGGGTGATGCTTGCCGACCTGGCGGCGGCCTATACCGGCATGCCGCTTCCGCTGGCACCACTCCAGCCGGGCGACCATGCGCTGTGGCAGCAGGACCGCATGCCGGCACGCCTGCCCGGCCTCGCGGCGCAAGGGCGGGCGCTGCTCTCCGGGGCCCCGCGGTTGACCACGCTGACGCCTGACTTCCCCCGCCCCGCGCAGCAATCGCATCGCGGCGATTCGATCCTGCGGCAACTGCCTGCGTCCCTCGTGAACCGGGTACACGCCTGGACGGAGCGGCAACGGACCACGGTGTTCACGGCCTTGTTTGCAGCCTATGCGGCCACGCTCGCTGAACTGTCGGGCCAGGAGGATCTGGTGATCGGCACGGACATCGCCCACCGCCATGCGATGGGCTCGGAGCAGATCGTGGGCTTTTTCGTGAACCAGCTGCCTGTGCGGTGCCGGTACCGGAAAGACTGTGCGGCCGACGATTGGCTCGCGGAGGTCAACGCCGCATTGCTCGCGGCCTACGCCTTGGAAGACCTGCCGTTCGACAAGCTCGTGGAGGTCGTGCGCCCGGCGCGAGACTTGTCCCACGCACCGGTCTTCCAGACCAAGTTCGTGCTGCAGGACGCCCCGCCACCGCTCGAATGGGCCCCGGGCGTTTCGACGCGCCCGCAGCCGCTTGCCCGTCACACGGCAGAGCTCGACCTGCTGTTCGACTTGACCCGGCATGGCGACCGGCGCATCGACGTCCGGATCGAATACGCGACCGACCTGTACCGGCGATCGACGATCGAGCGCTTCATCGCGCTGTTCGAAGCCCGACTGGACACCTGGCTGCCGGTCGCCCGGCCGCCTTCCGCAACGTCGACCGGCATCGCACGGCGGGCTGCACGCGGTTTGCCCGAGGAGGCTCGCCCATGACCCCGAAGATCCCCCGCATCGGGTCCGCCCGCCGCCAGGCCGTGTCATCGGCCGCCGATCTCGTGCAGCGGCGCCTGATGTTCCCGGCACGCGCTGGTCTGGCACGACCCGGACCGTTGTGTTGCGAGCCGACGATGCCCGGGCTGGACCTCATCGACTGGGCGCGTGCGCACCGGCAGGAGCTGGATGCCTTGCTGCTGACCCATGGCAGCATCCTGTTCCGACGGTTCTCGGTGCCGGGCGTGGCCGGCTTCCATGATGCCGTCGGTGCGCTGTCCGACGGCGCGCTGCACTATCGGTTCCGGGCGTCGCCACGCACCCAGGTGGATGCCGAGCGGCCCGTCTACACATCGACGGACTATCCGGCCGGGGAAAGCATCTTTCCTCACAACGAACATTCGTACTCGCCGGTTTTCCCGCGCAAGCTCTTCTTCTACTGCGAGCTGCCTTCGCCCGAAGGCGGACAGACTCCCGTGGGCGATACCCGCGACGTGCTGGAACGCATCGCACCGCGCATCCGCGATGCCTTCGCCTCACGGGGCATCATGTATGTGCGCAATTTCGGCGATGGCTTCGGCCTGCCTTGGCGCACGGTGTTCCAGACGGACGATCGAGCGGCCGTCGAGCGTTACTGCGCCGACCAGGGCATCAGCGTCGAATGGAAGCCCGGCGACCGGTTGCGCACGCGGCAGGTCGGCCCCGCGCTCGTGCGGCACCCCGTGAGCTTTGAAACCGTCTGGTTCAACCACGGCACCTTCTTCCACGCCACGAGCCTGCCTGCAGGCGTGAGAGACACGCTGATCGCCGAGTTCCTGCCCGAGGACCTTCCTCAGAACACCTTCTACGGCGACGGCTCGCCCATCGAGCCCGATGTGATCGCATCGCTTCGGGACATCTACCTCGGCGCGATGGGCGGCTTCCCGTGGCAGGCCGGCGATGTGCTGATGCTCGACAACATCCTGTCGCTGCACGGGCGCGATCCCTACCGCGGGCCGCGCCGCATCCTCACCGCCATGGCCGAACCCACGCGTGCGGCCGAGATCGCGCTGAACGCGCCACCGGAAACCGCTTCACCGACCTTGGAACCAGCAGCCCGATGACCTCCCTGACGACCGATTCTTCCGGCTTTCGGCTCTCCTTTCAGCAGACCGACGCCTGGCATCGCGGCGGCGACCCGCTGTGCGGGGCGCGGGCCGTGTTCCAGATGCCTTTCGGCATGACCTCGGCCGACGTCCGGCCGGTGCTCAAGGCCATCGTCCAGCGACATGAGATCCTCCGCACCCGCGTGGCGACGGTCTCCGGCGTGCCGCTGCAGTTCATCGACGACGCGGCCACTGTCCACTGGCAGCTCGCGGAAGCGGCCGAACTCGACGCCTTGTTCCAGGCGCCGCTGCCGGAAGGCGCCCCCCTCGCCGCCGCATGGGTTGACGATGCTTCTCCACGGGGCGCTGCGCTGTTCCTTGCGATTGGCCCGCTTCAGGGCGACGCCGCCACGCTCGAAGTGATCGCGATGGAGTTGCTGGCGGGCTTGGGCGGAAAGCCCCCAGCGGCCGATCCGGTGCAGTATGCGGACTACGCACAGTGGCAGGAGGACCAGGCCAGCGCCGATCCGGCAGCGCGTGCCCATTGGGCCCGACAGGAAATCTTGGCCGTCGGACGGCTCCCACTCGAACGCTTGCCGCTCGGCAGCCCCGACCTGTCCGAACGCCTGGTGGTCGATCGCTGCACGCACTCCGAGACACAGCTGCTCGCCGCATGGGCGTGGTTGCTCGCGCGACATGCGGGCCAGGAACAGGTGACGATCGGATGGGTCGATCCCGGCCGCAACGAGGAGTTGCATGACGCCTGCGGCCCGTACGCGCTCGTGCTGCCGCTGCGGCTGGCTCCAGTGGCACAACAGCCCTGGGCGGAGTGGTGCGAAGCGGTGTCCGCCGAACGCGATCGGGCCTTGGCGATGCGCGATGGCTTCGCGAACGTTGCGCCGGACGTGCCGCTGCAGTTCAGAACGGCAGGCACGGGCACGGCATGGCGCGCGCTCGCGGTCGAACGGCCGTTCCGCATGCGCCTCGACATGGAGCGGCTTTCGGAAGCCGGAATGGCCACGGTACGCATCGTCGCCGACTCACGGTACTTTGCCGCCGAGGCGCTCGACGAGATGGCCGCACAGCTGCGCACGCAGTTGCAGTGCGCCCCAGCGGGCGACACCGCGCTCTCCGACATGCCGCTGCTCCATTCGCGCACCGCGGCGCAGGCGGCAGCCGGCCTGGTCAGCTCGCCCGTTTCCGAATGGGCCGATCCGC
>CBIHPH010000011.1:0-74005 GCA_966212105.1 uncultured Rhizobacter sp. | reverse complement strand
AGCACGCGGTAGGTGTCTTCCGAGAAGTCCTGGTGGCCCGGCGTGTCGAGCAGGTTGATGACGCAATCGCGGTATTCCATCTGCATCACGCTCGATGCGACCGAAATGCCACGCTGTTTTTCGATCTCCATCCAGTCGGACGTGGCGTGGCGCGACGCCTTGCGGGCTTTCACGCTGCCGGCGATCTGGATGGCGCCGGAGAACAGGAGCAGCTTTTCGGTGAGCGTGGTCTTGCCCGCGTCGGGGTGGGAGATGATGGCAAAGGTGCGTCTCCGCCTTACGGCTTCTTGGATCTGGCTGGTCGACATGGTTTGAGACTCGAGGATGGGCGCCGGACGGGGCGTGGTCTTGGCCGCGCCGCCTTGCAACAGGCGGTATTGTCCCAGGGATGCCGCGACCAGCGCGGATCATCGGGAAAGGTTCAGGCCGGAGGGGCTGCGATCGTGCCGGGCCTGCCGCACCCGGGGGGACATCGGCTTGCATCGGCCTATAGTGAGGCTGGTTGTTCGCACCGTTTCATGGATCCGAGGCCTTGCGCTGTCAGTGGCAGGGTCCGCCCGAAGGGCAGCGTGGCGGCGGCTGCAGTTCCATTGACATGAATTCCGTGAACGACAAGCAGTTGTTTTCCCGCCGGCAGTTTCCGGTGTTGAGCCGGGCGGGCCGCGACACGGTGCGCCGACTCCTGGACCACCCGAATGCACCCTTGTCCCGCGAGGTCTGCGGCCACCGCCTCACCCGGCGAGGCGTCTGGCGGGCGCGCTGGCGTCAATGGCAGGTGATGCACACCGACGTGCCCTGGTCCGTGGATGCGACCGCCCCACCACCCTGGGCGGATGAGTGGCTGCACCAGCTTGCCCGCACCGTACCGGCCGCGCGCGGTCTGGCAGGCAGGCCGTGGGCGGACGTGCCGCTCGTGGCCCGCGCAGACCTGTCGTATGCGCTGCATCTGCACACGCCCGAGAACTTGCCACGAGACCGGCTGCTGTGGCTCGCCACCCGTGGCACGACCGGCCATCCATTGAATGTGCCATCGTTGCCCTCGCTGGCGGCCGAGGAACATGCCTATCGGCGCCGTGCCCTCCGGCATTTCGGGGTGGAACCGCGTGCCGGGGCGGGGCAGGTGGGCATGGTGCAGCTGCTGTTTCAAAAGCAGGGAGCCATGGTGGCGTCGTTGAACCCCATTCAACGCGACTGCGGGATCGCGAAACTGAACCTGCATCCCGAGGGCTGGCGTTCCCCCGGCGACCGCGCGCTATACATCGATGCGATGGCGCCCGAACTGGTGTCAGGCGACCCGGTTTCGCTTGCCGAACTTGCCGGCCTCGGGCTGAAGCACCGGCCACGTGCGATCCTGTCCACCTCGATGGCGCTGCACGAGGGCCTGCGCCGCGAGCTCGAATGGCGCTTCCGATGCCCGGTGCTCGATATGTACGGGATGAACGAATCGAGTCCGATCGGGGTGTTCGATCCCAAGGTGGACGGCTTCGTGTTGCTGCAGCAGCGCCTGCACGTCGAAATCATCGATGCGGCGGGCCGCCCCCTGCCTTATGGACAGTTCGGCGAGATCGTCCTCAGCGGCGGATTCAACCCATGCCTCCCGCTGCTGCGTTATCGCACCGGTGACCATGCGCTGCTCGCGCTGAGCCCCCGCGGCCCGGTGCTGCGCAGCCTGGTCGGCCGCGAGTTGGTGCGGTATCGAGGGCCGGGCGGCCGCTGGATTGACAACACCGCATTGAGCCAGGCGCTGGCACCATTCCCGCTCGTGCGTTTCACGCTCCACCAGCAAGCTGACGGACAATTGGTGCTGCGTGCCGCCGCCATGGAGCCGCTGGCGAACCTGGCGCCGCGGCTGCGCGAGGCCGTCGAAGCGCCCTTCGGGGCAACGTTGCCGTTGACAATCGAGCCGCTCGTGGCCGACGACAATCAGCGGCGCCAGTTCACGAGCGACCTGTCGGAGCCCGACACACCGTGCTGATTCGCCGCTGCTCGCACCGGCGGGCAGGGAAAACTTCCGGTTCTGGCAACGTGATCCCCCTTGCAAGGAAGAAGTATTCGTGCGCAAACACATCGCCCACCTTCAGCTGCGCCGGCGACTCGGCCAGCTCGGTCCCGGCCTGATCACCGGAGCCGCAGACGACGATCCGAGTGGCATCGCAACCTACTCGCAGGCCGGCGCCCAATTCGGCTTCTCGATGTTGTGGACGATGGTGTTCACCCTGCCATTGATGGTGGCCATCCAGGTGGTGAGTGCCCGCATCGGCTATGTGACCCGCCGCGGTCTCGCCGCCAACATCAAAGAGCGCTTCCCCGCGTGGGTGTTGTTCGCGGTCGTCGGCATGCTGCTGGTCGCCAACACCTTGAACGTGGCGGCCGACATTGCCGCCATGGCAGAAGCACTTCGCCTGCTCGTGGGCGGATCCGCCCACGTCTACGCGGTCACCTTCGGCCTCACCTGCCTGGTGTTGCAGGTGTTTCTGCCGTATGCCGCCTATGTGCGATGGCTCAAGTGGCTGACGCTGGCATTGTTGTCGTACGTGGCTGTCGTGTTTTCGTTGCATCTCGACTGGTGGCAAGTGGTGACCTCCATCGCGCACCCGCAGCTTCGCGGCGGGCATGAGATGCTGTTGATGGTGGTGGCGCTGTTTGGCACAACGATCAGCCCCTACCTGTTCTTCTGGCAAGCATCCCAGGAGGTCGAGGACAACGGGGGCACGGCTCCCCACACGCCGTCCGAGGTGAAAGGACACCTGCGGCGCATCAAGGTCGACACCGTGATCGGCATGACCTTCTCGAACTTGATTGCCTTCTTCATCATCCTGAGCACCGCGGCCACGCTGAATGCCGCCGGGGTCTTCGACATCCAGACATCAGCGCAGGCGGCGCAGGCCCTGCGCCCATTGGCTGGCGATTTCACGTACCTGTTGTTCAGCCTGGGCATCATCGGCACCGGCATGCTTGCCGTGCCGGTGTTGGCCGGATCGGCCGCTTATGCCGTGGCCGAGGCCGCCGGCTGGCGCGGCAGCCTCAATCTGCGGCTCGACAAAGGCGAAGGGCGCGGCTTCTACGCGGTGATCGCCGCCGCCACGGTGGCCGGGGTGATCCTGTGCTTCACGCCAGCCGACCCGGTCAAGGAGCTGTTCTGGTCGGCGGTGATCAACGGCGTGATCGCTGTGCCGATCATGGTAGTGATGATGCTGCTGGCCACGCGGCGAGACACGATGGGCGAACACGTGATCGGCGTGCGCCTGCGCTGGTTGGGCTGGCTGGCCACGGCGGCGATGGGCGCCACGGTGGCGGCGATGCTGTTCACGGCCTGATGGACCGTCGGCGCTCACTCTTCAGTCGACGGCTGCTGGCCGCCGCCTCCCGCTCAGGAGTCCGAGCGCGTCCAGCGTGCCGAGCGGCGACGCAAAGCCCGACCAGCGTCTTGAAGATGCCGGCGTCCGAGCTGTAAAGCAGCACCGCGAGTGCGACAGTCCCTGCCAACGCATCACCCAACCAGATTCAGGCGCGAAACCGCGGCCAATGGAAGACGATGGCCCGCACGGACGATGTCTGACTGGCGGCGGCCGGCGCCTGG
The DNA here is from genome assembly GCA_966212105.1 of uncultured Rhizobacter sp. Lineage (GTDB taxonomy): Bacteria > Pseudomonadota > Gammaproteobacteria > Burkholderiales > Burkholderiaceae_C > Rhizobacter. The sequence continues at coordinate 70,425 of CBIHPH010000011.1, read as the reverse complement.
GCCATGTGGTGCGCAAGGAGCAGTGTGGCAGGCAGGTGGTGCGGGCTCGTTGACATTTCCTCAGCGCGGGCGTGTACGCAGCGTCGCCACGATGGCATCGAAGCGCTCACGCTGCACCGGCGTGAACGCCGGATGCGCCAGCAACCGCGCCAGTCCATCGTCCACGTCCAGCGCTTCTGCCGACGTGGCCTGACGCGATTCAAGCGCGGCCTTCATGGCCTGCAGTTTCCGCTCACGGCGCGCCGCCTGATAGGCCTCCGGGGACGGCATATCGAGTGCCATCTCGACTCGCAGCAACCAGTCATCGGCCACCGAGGCCTCGGCCGTCGCGCTCACGCCCGACCACCGGGCGCCCAGTGCACGGTCCCACACAGCAGGCAGCGGGGGCAATGCTTGCCAGGCCGCTTCCAGGTCGGCATCCATCCCGTCGCGCTCGCGCTGTTCGCACAAGGTGCGACGAGCGACGAGGGCGTCCATCGTGGCGTGCCAGTTGCGCTGCACATGCGCGGTCAAAAGCGACTGCGCCGCATCCCGCGCGGTCCGGTAGGCAGCCTCAAGGCGTGCCACCTCGTGGCGGGGCACGTCGCCTGCGTGGCGCCACTGGCGGTCCACGTCGGCAAGCACCTTCTTCAACTCACTGGCGGGCATGCCCTCCTGCAACGCCTGGAGCTGCCCGATCAACGCCTCCCGGTCGGCCTGATGCGCCCGCAGTTGATCGTCGCGGGCGTTGAAGGCGGCTTCGCGCTGGGCGAACACGGCATCGGTCTCTGCCTTGAAGCGCGTCCACAGCGCATTTTCCGTGGCGCGGGCAAGCGGGACGGTCTTGGCATGTGCCTGCCATTCGGCCTGCAGGTCGCGCACGCGGGCAATGAGGTCACGGCCGTTCCCGGCGGCACCTTCGGCCACCAGCGCGCGGGCACGCTCGATCAGCGCCTCGCGGCCGCGCTCGGCCTCCCGACGGGCAAGCTCGAGCGGCGCCTCGATGCGCGCCACAGCCGCACGCCAACGGACGACGAGCGCCTCGCGGGCCTTGTGAGGCACGGTGTGCTCGATCGGGCCGAGCTTGCGCCAGGCCTGCTGGAAGGTGTCGAGCGCGCGCACCTGCTCCCGCCACCCGGCGGTCTCGGCCTCAGGTGTGGCCTCCAGTGCCACGAGCAGTGCTTCGCGTGCCTCGAGGTTGGCCTGGCGCTCGGCGTCCGCGCGGGCCTGGGCTGCAGCAACCGGCTCGTAGGCGGTCTTGAGGGCAGCATCGAAGCGCAGCCAGAGGGGCTGGCTCGTGGCCCCGCCAAGGCGGTCCAGCTCTTTCCAGCGTTTGCGCAGGCCGTCGATGGTGTCGGCCTGCTGGCGCGCGTTCACCTTGGCGTCGGGCTGGACCGATGCGGCCGCAAGCGCCTCCGCTTCCGAGACCAGCTCGTCGCGCGCCCGGCCGCCGCCCCACTGTTGCCAACCCTTGAGTCGGCCATGTTCGGCCCACAGCCCCTGCAGGCGAGGGCGTTGACTTGGCGTGGCGACGTCATCGAGCGCTGTCAGGTGCCGATGTGCTTCCGCGAGTTGGCCCTCGGCCAGCGCCGCTTCGGCCTGCAGCAGCAGCGCCTCGGCGCGTGCGACGGCCTCCGGGCTCGGCGACTCGGGACGAGAACGAACGGCCTTTTTCTCGGGCTGAGGCGGCGCCACCGGCTCCGGTGCAGTCTTCGAGCGCACCCAGGCCTCCCAACGCTGGTCAAGAGCCCGGGCCAACTGTGACGCTGTCACGGGTGGCAGGCGGGTCCAGCGGTCGGTCAGCACGGCGAGGTCATTGCCCTGTTCGTCGAGGGAGGCCAGCAGCGCCGCCCGGTCCGCCACCTGCACCGCGGCCTGCCTCGCTGCCACCAGCGCCTCCACGGAAGAGGGGTCGTCCTGGCCCGGCGGCACCGCCGCGATCAATGTGGCAGAAGCCTCGCTGGCCGCGACCAGGGCAGGCGCGGCCTCCTCGCCCTGCGCCACGGCAAGCGACAAGCGTTGCAAGCCGTCGAGTGCATCGCGGGCCGAGGCCGTCCACTTCGCAATGCCTGCCTCGCGTTCAGCGCGCTCGTGCATCTGCGCCGTGAGCCGGCCGGTCAAGGCGATGAAACGATCCCGCTGGGCCGGTTCGATCAAGGCCGCGTCGAGCGCCTGCCAATCACGGTCGAGCGACACCAGCCGGTTGGCCGGGATGACCGCCTCCCCAAGCAGCGCCTCGGCCGACGTGATCAACCGGTCGGCAGCCTCCCGGGCGGTGCGGGTGGCCACCGCGGCGGCAAGGCGCTGCTTGGCCACGCGATGCACGCGGCGGTCGTGCGTCCGGAATTCCCGCTCGGCGTCTTTCAATGCGGCCTCGGCCGTGAGCGCCTCGACGGCGGCCAGCTTCGTGTCGACCGAAGGCGCCTGGCGGGCCAGCGCAAGCAGCGCCATGTCATCGCCGAGGGCCTGCGTCAAGCGCATGGACCAGTCGACCGCCGGGGCTGCAAGCGGTTCATGGGACGGCGCAGCCAGCGCCGTTGGCGCCATCTGGCGCACAGGGGCGGGGGAGGCCGCGGGTTTCTTCTTGAAAAGCCAGTTCAACATGAACGCAGGTCCTGCTTCGGGGGGAGCGAACCACACATTTCACCACGGCTGGGCCGCTTGCTCCCGCCGCAAACGCGGCCAACAATGGGGCGACCCTGAAAGGCACACCGATGGCACGTCTCCTGCGCCGGCTGTTCGCCCCCATTCCCGCAGGCGCACTCGCGCTGGGGCTGGTGTTGGGCCTGGCGCTGCCATTGGTGCGGCCGTGGCTGCAGCGGCTCACGCCGCTGGCGCAACTGCCCCTCAGCTACGTGGGGGTGCTTGCGGATGCCGAAGGCCGCACCGGGCTGGTGGTATCGGCCCGGCGGCTCGGCCGGGAGCTGGATGTCCGGCAGCCCGTACCGCTCGGGTTGCCCGATGGCCATACGCTGTACCTGTGGACCATCGAAGCATCAGGGGTGGCCCGGCGGGTGGGGCCGGTACCGCCGGGCCCATCCGGCCGGCTCGCGTTGACCGGCGAGGTGGATGCGCTGCTGGCGACGGCGGTCGAGCTGGCCGTGTCACTGGAACCTGCAGAGGCTCCGCTGGACGTGCCCGCAGGCGAGTTCGTGTATCGCGGCGCCTGCGAGCGCCTTTGGCAGGTGTACACCCCGCCCCCATGGGACGGGACGACAGCGGCCGAGCCGGCTCAGGCGAGCACTTTCGCCATCGCCACCGCGGTGGCCTCCACATTGCCCGAGTTCAGGCCAGCCACGCACATGCGGCCCGAACGAACGAGATAGACGGCGTGCTCCTCGCGCAGGTGGTCCACCTGCTCGGCCGACAACCCGGTGTAGCTGAACATGCCACGCTGGGTCAGGAAATAGCGGAAGTCGCGGCCCGGCAACTTGGCCGACAGCACCTCGTACAGCTTCTGGCGCATCTGCGCGATGCGCACGCGCATTTCATCGAGTTCGGCGGCCCACTGCGCATGGAGCGCCGGGGTCTGCAGCACACGGGCGACGATCTGGCCGCCATGGGTGGGCGGGCTTGAATAGTTCTTCCGGATCGTGGCCTTGAGCTGGCCGAGCACGAGGTTCGCCTCCGCCGCGCTGGGGCAAACGACGCTCAGGCCGCCGCAACGTTCGCCGTACAGCGAAAAGCTTTTCGAGAACGAACTCGCGCAGAAGAAGCTGACACCGGCGCTTGCCAGTGCCCTCAGCGCAAAGGCGTCCTGCTCGATGCCATCGCCGAAGCCCTGGTAGGCAATGTCCACATACGGAATGAGCTTGCGGGCGGCGATGACGGGAATCAGGCGGTCCCACTGAGCCGGAGTGAGGTCGACACCGGTCGGGTTGTGGCAGCAGGCATGCAGCAGCACGATGCTTTTCTCGGGCATCTGCTGGAACGCGGCGAGCATCTCTTCGAAGCGCACCCCGTTCGTGGCCGCGTCGTAGTACGGGTATGTGTTCACTGCAAAGCCTGCGCCCTCGAACATGGCCCGGTGGTTGTCCCACGTCGGGTCGCTGACCCAGACGTTCGAGCCGGGAAAGTAGCGCTTGAGGAAGTCGCCGCCCACCTTCAGGCCGCCGGACCCGCCGAGGGTCTGGATGGTGGCGATTCGGCCACTGGTGACGGCTTCATGTTCGGCACCGAACAACAGCTGCTGCACGGCCTGCCTGTAGTTGGCGGCGCCTTCCATCGGCTGGTACGGCCGCGGGCCCAGCGATTGAAGCATCGACGTCTCGGCGGCAAGCACCGATTTCATGACCGGCATGCGGCCGGCATCATCGAAGTAGATGCCGATGCTCAGGTTGATCTTGTGGGCGCGAGGGTCTCGGCCGAAAGCCTCGTTGAGAGTGAGGATGGGGTCGCCCGCATAGGCATCGACGTGCTCGAACATGGGATCAGCTCCTGCAATCAAGAGCATGGATTATCACGGGACCCGCCATTCCAGGTGCCAACCGTGCGCATGCGAATACCCGAGGCAGTCGGTGCGGACTTGATGGCCATGGCGCCACATGAGTGTCCAGGCGGACGAACCGGGCTCCGTGGGCGGCGGCACCGGAACAGGTGCGCCCACGCCCGGCGCTTCGGCAGACAGCCACACGGCGCCTCGGCGGGCAACGAGGTCGGTCAAGGTGTCGACATGCCGGCGCAGCGCCTCCTCGCCGAAGTACGCGAGCACCCAGCTGTTGAACACCACCGGCACCACCTCGGCTGGCAAAGTATCGAGCCATGGCTCGATGGCGGCAGTGCAATCCGCCTCGCGCCTGACAGGCCATCGGTGTCGGCGGGCCAAGGCCACGGCTTCGCTGAAGCGCTTGGCGCGCACCAGATCGTGCGGCCAAAGGCACGCACGCAGCCAGCGCACGGCGCGATCGTCGTTCACATCGATCGGGGAGGGATCGATGCCCAGACGTTCGACCAGGGTGAAGGTCCCGTCGAGAGGCGCACGCAGCGGCCCGACGGGCCGGCATTCGATCACCGGGACACCGGGCGCTGCAGGCGCCCCAGCCACCACGCCGCCGTGGTAATACCGGTATGCATCCACGCCCAGGTTCAGCCCGGCGCTGGTCCCCACGTCGAGCAGCGCCAGCGGCCGCCCGCCGAAACGGCGTGAGATGTGGAGCAGCATCGGGTACAGGACCGCGCAGCGCCCGATCTCATTCGTTTGTGTGCTGCGGGTGCGCATGGCATCGTCGAGCGCCGCGGCTTCAGCTTGGACGAAGGCCGCGACAGTCGGACCCAGCGCGCGGTCCGGTGCGCGGGAGCCGCCCAGGCTCGGGTAGTACGCTGCCAGCGGCACCGATGGGCCCAACTCGAGCAGACGGTCGTGCACGGCAGCAAGCCACAGATTGGGCCGCTGCTGCTCCAGAGACGCCGACTCCAGGCCCGCAGCCAGGGCCGGGTGCTCGGCGATGAGCTGACACAAGGCCACGTACAAGGGGTCTTCCGAGCAATCGTCGGCGAAGCGGCGAAACGCCGCAGCCACGGTCATTGGGCGAGCGCCGCGGCGATGTCGGCGTTCAGTTCCTCGGGCTTGTCGGTGGGCGCATAACGCTTGATCACTTGGCCGTCGCGGCCCACGAGGAACTTGGTGAAGTTCCACTTGATGAATTTCGTGCCGAGCAGCCCGGGCGCCTGGACGGTGAGCCACTGGAACAACGGGTGGGCGCCGGCCCCCTTGACGTCGACCTTGGCCATCATCGGGAAGGTGACACCGTAGTTGACCGAGCAGAACGAGGCGATCTCCTCGTTGCTGCCCGGATCCTGCTGACCGAACTGGTTGCTGGGGAAGCCGATGACGACCAGGCCTTTGTCGCGGTACGCCTGCCACAATGCCTCGAGACCGCCGAGCTGGGGAGTGAACCCGCAGGCACTCGCGGTGTTGACCACGAGCAGTACCTTGCCACGGTGGAGGGCCAGGGACACCGGCTGGCCGCCGATGGTGCGGGCCTCGAAATCGTAGACCGATGCAGCGGGCATGACCATGCGCAATCCTCCGAAAGAAAGTGATGTTCGACAAGCGATCGTAGAGCAAGGGCTGTCAAGTTCTGCCCTTTGCGCACCCCACTGACTGCTGCGGCTCGCCCTCACCCAGCCGGGGACCATCTTCGCGGAGCCGGTCACGGCGACAACTCAGCGACCATTTTTCAAGCGCCATGCTGGTTAACGCCACGACCAAGACCGTTCTGATCCTCACTTGCTGGAGCTTTGGTTTCGCCATCGATGCCAAGGCGTCGAACCTCAACGGCCCGGGGCACTGTATGCCCATGAAAGTCTGGCACGCGCCGCAAGTGCAGTGCGTCGACTGGAACATCGGTCCCACCAGCCGCGAGCTGACGGTATCGCTGCACCGACGTGCCGGCCAGGGCGAACTTCAACTGGTGCACGAGTTTCGCCTGTACACCCACTATTTGCGTGCGCGCGTCGAATGGCTGCCGCTCTTCGATGCCCGCAAGCGCGTTCTTTCAACCTTGTCGGAGGGGCAAACAGGCAGCAATGTTTCCCAAACCATGTGGACACTGGTCGGTTTCGCAGAAGGAAAATGCAAACCTCTTCTTGTCGAATCGCTCGATGCCCAAACAGGAATTTCATCCAGCGGCATCGACCTCAAGGTTTTCCGGCAGTGGGTTCGTGATGGAAATGTGCCTCGCATCATCCTGACCTATCGTTTGACTCAGCGAGAGCGACAGCGCGCTCGAAGCTACCGCTGGCGGGATACGCTGGCGTGGGACAGCGGCCGACAGCAATTCACGCTGCGCGCCTCCAGGGGCGACCCTCACGAGGTGCGCTCCCGCATCCAGGCCTACAGGCAAAAGACGGAGTCCCTCACCTGCGAAAGTTTGCGCAAGCTGGGAGCGGATGCGGATTTCGGTCTCGCCACGATTCTTGAAGATGAGTGACCCGCACGGACGACCACCTCAAGACCAGACGCGTTTTCATCTCCAGCACTTCTCATGGCAAAAACAATTTTTCTTGCCGCTTTCCTATGGCTTTCTTCAGCCTCGGCGGCGACAGCATCGGTACTCCACGACGCGCAGCACTGCAAGCCCCTGAAAATCTGGGGCGCCCCGGAAATCAATTGCGTCGATTGGAGCATCAGCTCCAGTGATCGCGAACTGACGGTGTTTCTGCAGAGACGGGCAAGCAACGGTGAGGTCCAACCGGTGCACGAGTTTCGGTTGTATACGCACTATCTGTCGGCGCGCGTCGAATGGCTTCCACTCTTCAACTCCGGCGAAAAAACACTCTCGACACTGTCTGAAGGGGAAACAGGGAGCAGTGTTTCCCAAACCATCTGGGCGCTGGTTGGATTCCCGCAAGGCAAATGCAAGCCTTATCTTGTCGAATCACTCAATGCGCAACATTCCATTTTTTCTCACACCAACGACCTCCGGGTTTCCCGGCAGATCGTTCGCCATGGAAAAACGCCGCGCATTGTTTTGGCTTATCGCCTGATTCAGAAAGATGAAGGGCGGCGCGCTCGAATTCACCGTTGGCGAGACACCTTGGCATGGGACGGCGTCCAGCAACGGTTCGTCCTGCAAAAATCCACAGGCGACCATCACCAGGTGCGCGCCAACATCCATGCCGCCCGGGAGAAGAGAGGGGCGATGACCTGTGAACATCTGCGAACGGCGGGAGCCGAAACGGATTTCGGGCTCACGAGCATTCTGGAAGAACCGTGAGCGTGCGGGGCCACCCTGCCCACGGACAGCCCCGCGAATCGCTGAAAGCTCAACGTGACCGAGCCGACCGGAATGCAGCCAGCAATGCGGCCGCCACAATGCATGCCCCGCCGCCCAGCAACTGAGGCGAGACAACGCCGCCGCCGAACCACACAGCGGTGGCCGAGGCGAACAGCACTTCCGTCAGCATCACCACCGACGTGACGTTCGACGGCAGGCGCGAGGCACCGTACTGCAAGGCCACGTTGCTCACAAGGAACAGCGTGCCCAACGCCAGCACGACGGCCACCCAACCCGCCGCAGGCGCTGGCGGCCAGGCCGAAGCACCCTGCGCGGCGAGCGTGGTGGCCACCACGCCGGCCACCAGCGCCCCGCCGAGGAACATCGCCAGTGCGCGTCCTTCCTCGGACTGCCCGCTCTCGCGGCGCAGCATCACGTTGTTCAGGGCGAAGGCCATGCCGCCGATCACCCCCAGCCAGTCCGGCATCGTTCGGGGCCAGGGCAGGCCACCGGCGCCGTCGGGCCACAACACAATGGCGGCGCCAGTCAGCGCCAGCAGCACGCGCAGCCCGGCAGTCGGCGTGAGCGGTTCATGCAGCAGCCAGCGGGCGAACAGCACCGCCCACAGCGGCATCAGGTAGAACAGCAACACCACACGCACGACATCGCCCGCCACCACGCCCCAGTTGAAGGCAGCGTTGCAGATTCCCGCTGCCAGCATCAGCACCCACAACGATGGGGTACGGCATACGCTGGCGAACGCGCCGGGGCGCCACGCCACGATGACAAGCGCCGACAGGGAATGCGCGCAGACCGTGCTCCACAGCGGATGCATCCCGGCAGCCTCGAGCCACCGGAAGGGGTACCAGGAGGTTCCCCAGACGAAGGCGTTGCAGACGAGGGCGAGGGCAGGAAGAAGGCTTCGGCCGTTCGACACCGCAATCAGTGCTTGTCGCTGCGGGCCAGTGCGAGCAGGTGCTCGACCTCGTCGCGGTGCACGACGGCATTGCGACGATGCCAGCGGCCGATGAACAGCATGATGCCGGCCACCACGAGGCCAAAGACCGTGATGGCCACGAACGCCGACAGCCCGAACTTGGTCATGCCCGCATAGAAGGCACCCAGCGCGAGAATGCATGCCTGCTCGTTGAAGTTCTGCACGGCAATGGAACGTCCGGCGCCCATCAGGTTGTGCCCGCGGTGCTGCAAGAGCGCATTCATGGGCACGACGAGGAAACCGCCGAGCCCGCCCAGCAGAATGAGGAAGGGGGCGGCCACCCATGGCCCGTTGATGAAATTGAGCGCGATGACGAGCAGGCCCATGCCGACCCCGAGCGGAATCACCGACGTCGCCTGATCGAGCCGCATCTTGACGGACGCAATCACCGCGCCCAGCGCCGTGCCCACCACCACTACGCCCACCAGCAGCGAGGCCTTCGTGGTGCCATAGCCCAGCGCCGCGGCGGCCCACGAGAACACGATGATGCGCAGATTGCCCGCCACCCCCCAGAACAGCGTGGTGGTGGACAGCGAGATCTGTCCGAGCTTGTCGCTCCACAGGCGCGCGTTGCAAGCAGCGAAATCGCGCACCAGCCCGGTCAGGCCGTGGGCGAGCGGCTGCAAAGGTGCATCGGTGCGCGGGATGTACAGGTTCAAGATGGCCGCGAGGACGTAGATGCCGATGAGCGCCGCGATGGCCACCTCGGGCGGGGTATCGATGCCCGTCTGCACCACCGGCAGGTCGAACTGCAGGAGGTAGCCTGACACCACGGGGCCCACCAGCTGCCCACCGAGCAGGAGGCCCAGGATGATGGAGCCGATGGTCAAGCCCTCGATCCAGCCATTGGCCTTGACCAGTTGGGAGTTGGGCAGCAGTTCGGTCAGGATGCCGTACTTGGCGGGTGAGTACGCCGCTGCTCCAAGCCCCACCACGGTGTATGCAAGGAGCGGATGCACGCCGAACAACATCATCGCGCAGCCCGCAAGCTTCACGAGGTTGGAATAGAACATCACCTTGCCTTTCGGCACGGCATCCGCGAACGCCCCGACGAACGGAGCCAGGATCACATAGAACAACGCGAACATCGGACCCAGGGCCGGTGTCATCCATGCGGGCGCCGCCGTTGTCTTCAACAACTCGATGGCAGCGACCAGCAACGCCTGATCTGCCAGCGAGCTGCAGAACTGCGCCGACATGATGGTGTAGAAACCTTTTTTCATTCGCTCGCGCTGATTTGCCTCGAAGGCTGCCGGGTGAACCCGGTCAAAGTTGTCATGCGGTGTTTCGTTCCGCTGGTCTATTCCCTGCGGCGGCGTTATAGCATGGGCGTGCGGCGCAACCCCTTCCCGGCGGGGCGGGAGGCGCTGGCAGAATCAGCGGCATGCCACGCCCCATCGAAGCGCTGATCCACACCGAAGCCCTTGCGCAAAACCTGCTGCGGGCACGGCACATGGCCCCGGACGCCAAGGTCTGGGCGGTGATCAAGGCCGATGCTTACGGCCACCGCATCGAGCATGCCTTCGAAGGTTTGCGCGGTGCCGACGGCTTTGCGCTGCTCGACCTGGCCGAGGCCGAACGTGTTCGCCGACTGGGCTGGCGCGGCCCCATCCTGCTGCTCGAAGGCTGTTTCGAAGCCCGCGATCTGGAAACCTGCTCCCGGCTCAACCTCTGGCATGCGGTGCACCGCAAGGAGCAGATCGACTGGCTGGCAACCCACAAGACCACCTGGCCGCACCATGTGTTCCTGAAGATGAACACAGGGCTCAACCGCCTGGGCTTCCAGCCGGGGGCCTTCCGTTCCGCCTGGCTGCGCCTGTCGGGCCTGACCCAGGTGGACGAGATCTCGCTGATGACGCACTTCGCCGAAGCCGACGGCCCACGCGGGGTGGACGCGCAGACGGCCGCATTCGAAGCGGTCATCCACGACCTGCCTGGTGAACGCTCACTTTGCAACAGCGCAGCCACGCTGCGCGAATCGCCCGGCCGGCCACGGGTGCGGGGCGATTGGGTGCGTCCGGGCATCATGTTGTACGGCTCCTCGCCTGACCATCCGGAGCACGGTATTTCCCACTGGGGCCTGCAGCCTGCGATGACACTGCGCGCGAAAATCATCGCCACCCAGACGCTCGCCGCGGGCGATGCCGTCGGCTACGGGGGGGCGTTCCGGGCCGACGGTGCCATGCGCATCGGCGTCGTTGCCTGCGGCTACGCCGACGGTTATCCCCGATCGGCCCCCACGGGCACGCCGGTGCTCGTGGGCGGCGCCCGCACGCGGCTCGTGGGGCGGGTATCGATGGACATGATCACGGTGGACCTCACCGGCCTGCCGGATGCCGGCCCCGGCACCGAAGTGACGCTGTGGGGCGTCGGGCCCGGCGGAGAAGTGTTGTCGATCGACGAGGTGGCGCTGCCGGCCGGCACGGTGGGCTATGAATTGATGTGCGCCGTGGCGCCCCGGGTGCCGGTGCGGCAAATTCCATGATCCAGATCGACCCGGCCGAAGTGGAGTTCACGGCCATCCGGGCACAGGGAGCGGGCGGGCAGAACGTCAACAAGGTGTCGAGCGCGGTGCACCTGAGGTTCGACATCCGGGCCTCGTCGCTGCCCGAGCCGGTCAAGGAACGCCTGCTGGCGCTGCGGGACCAGCGCATCACGGCCGACGGCTTCATCGTCATCAAGGCCCAGACCTCACGCAGCCAGGATCTGAACCGGCAGGATGCACTCAAGCGGCTCACGGCCCTGGTCAACAGCGTGGCCGCGCCTGCGCGCGTCCGCCGCGCCACGCGGCCCACGCTCGCCTCCAGGCTTCGGCGCCTGGAGGGCAAGAGCCAACGGGCCCACATCAAGGCAGGCCGTGGCAAGGTGGTCGAATGAGGCCGGCAGCGACAATCGCCGCATGGCCAAGGACAAATCGATCTACACATGCAGCGAATGCGGTGCCACGAGCCCCAGGTGGCTCGGCAAGTGCCCCGGCTGCAGCGCCTGGAACACGCTGACCGAATCGGTGGCGGAGACCCCCGGGAAGAACCGCTATCAATCGCTCGCGGCGGCCCAGCCCGTCACCACGCTCTCCGAGATCGAGGCCACCGATGTGGATCGCCAGCCCACGGGCATCGACGAGCTCGACCGCGTGCTCGGCGGCGGCATCGTGGCCGGTGGCGTGGTGCTGATCGGCGGTGATCCGGGCATCGGCAAATCGACGCTGCTGCTGCAAGCGCTCGATGCGCTCTCGCGTTCGGTGCGCACGCTGTACGTCACCGGCGAGGAGTCCGGCGCCCAGGTGGCGCTGCGCTCGCGCAGGCTCGGGCTCGACGGCTCGCAGGTTCGGGTGATCGCCGAAATCCAGCTCGAAAAGATTTCGGCCACGATCGCCGCCGAACGGCCCGCCGTCTGCGTGATCGACTCCATCCAGACCGTCTACAGCGATCAGCTCACGTCGGCCCCCGGTTCCGTGGCCCAGGTGCGCGAATGCGCAGCACAGCTGACCCGCATCGCCAAGAGCTCCGGCACGGCCATCGTCCTCGTTGGCCATGTCACGAAGGAGGGCGCCCTGGCCGGCCCCCGCGTCCTGGAACACATCGTCGACACGGTGCTGTACTTCGAGGGCGACACCCATTCAAGCTTTCGCCTCGTGCGCGCCATCAAGAACCGCTTCGGCGCGGTCAACGAGATCGGCGTGTTCGCAATGACAGAGAAGGGCCTCAAGGGAGTGGCCAACCCCAGTGCCATCTTCCTGTCCACGCATGGCGACCCGGTGCCCGGCTCCTGCGTGCTCGTCACACTGGAGGGCACCCGGCCGCTGCTGGTGGAAGTCCAGGCCCTGGTGGACAGCGGCGGCCCGAGCCCGAGGCGCTTGAGCGTGGGCCTCGACCGCGACCGCCTCGCCATGATGCTCGCCGTGATGCACCGCCACGCCGGCATCGCCTGCATGGACCAGGATGTGTTCGTCAACGCCGTGGGCGGCGTGCGCATCGGCGAGCCGGCAGGCGACCTCGCCGTGATGCTCGCCATCCAGAGCAGCCTGCGCGGCAAGGCGTTGCCCCGCGGCTTCTTCGCATTCGGAGAGGTGGGCCTGGCGGGCGAAGTGCGACCGGCCCCGCGAGGACAGGAGCGGCTGAAGGAAGCCGCCAAGCTGGGATTCAGCGTGGCCGTGGTGCCGAAGGCCAACGTGCCGAAAAAGCCCATCGAGGGGCTGACCATCCATGTCGTCGAGCGCATCGAACAGGCGGTCGACCTGATGCGCAGCCTTTGATATTCATTGGCCCGAAGGACTTCCAGGGCATCCAGCCGAATGCACCTGGATGCGACTTGTTATCATTCACAACCAGCTCAGCGCCCATGCGAAGAAGTGCCGCCATGCCCTCATCCCGCCTTTCCGACCTGCCCCGCGGCGCCATGGCCACCGTGCTGGCCGTGAGCGCGGGCGACCATGGCGCCGAGCCGTCCACGTTGAATCGCCTTGGGGAACTGGGCTTCCTGCCGGGCGAACAGGTGCAAGTGCTGCGCCGAGGCCCGGGTGGTCGCGAACCCATCGCCGTCCAGGTCGGTGAAACATTGTTCGCCCTGCGTCTTGTGGAAGCCCGTTGCATCGAGGTCTCGGTGCCATGACTGCGCAAGCGCTTTCCACGCCGCTGCGCATCGCGCTGGTCGGCAACCCGAACTGCGGCAAGACCGCACTCTTCAACCTGCTGACGGGCGCGCGGCAAAAGGTGGCCAACTATGCCGGCGTCACCGTCGAGCGCAAGGTGGGCACCACGAAGCTGCCGAGCGGCCGCACCGTGTCCGTCATCGACCTGCCCGGCGCCTACAGCCTGACGCCCACCACGCCGGATGAGCAGGTCACCCGCGACATGGTGATGGGCCACCGGGCCGGCGAGGCGGCCCCCGACGCGATCGTCGCGGTGGTGGATGCCACCAACCTGCCAATGAACCTGCGCCTGGTGCTCGAACTCAAGCGCCTGGGCCGTCCCATGCTCGTTTCCATCAACATGATGGACGTGGCGCGCAAGCGAGGGCTCGCCATCGACGTGGCGCGCCTCTCCGCTGAGCTGGGGGTGCCGGTCGTCGAGACGGTGGCGGTGCAAAGCCAGGGCCACGCCCCACTGATTGCGCAGCTCGAACAGCAGGCATCGTGGCCGGTGCCGCCGCAGGCGGCTTCGCAAGCGTCCTCCCATGCGGATCTGCAGCCCGAAGTGCGCCGGCTGCTCGCCCTCGTGGCGCCCGGTGCACGCACGTTCAAACGGTTCAACCACCGCATCGACGCCGTCGTGATGCACCCCGTGTGGGGCATCGCGCTCCTGGCTGCGTTGCTGTTCATGATGTTCCAGGCGGTGTTCAGCTGGGCCTCGGTGCCCATGGACGCCATCGAGGGAACGATGCGTGCGCTCGGCAAGTGGGTCACCACGGTGATGGACGACGGGCCGCTGCGCAGCCTGCTGGTCGACGGGGTGATCGCCGGGGCAGGGGGGGTCCTCGTGTTCCTGCCGCAGATCCTCATCCTCTTCCTGTTCATCCTGGTCCTCGAGGATTCGGGTTACCTTCCGCGGGCGGCGTTCCTGCTCGACACCTTGATGGGCAAGGTGGGCCTGTCGGGCCGCGCGTTCATCCCGCTGCTGTCGAGCTTCGCCTGCGCCATCCCAGGCATCATGGCCGCCCGCACCATCCCGAACTGGCGCGATCGCCTGGCCACCATCATGATCGCGCCGCTGATGACCTGTTCGGCGCGCCTGCCCGTCTACGCGCTGCTGATCTCCGTCTTCGTGCCGGCCCGTCCGGTGGGTTGGTTCAATCTGCAGGGCCTCACCCTGTTCGGCCTGTATGTGGCCGGCGTGCTGTCGGCCATGGCCGTGGCCTGGGTGCTCAAGCGCTTTCGCAGCGGGTCGAACTATCAGCCGCTGATGCTCGAGCTGCCGCCCTACCGCTGGCCCAACCTGCGTAACCTTGGCATCGGCCTGTCCGAACGCGCCCTCATTTTCCTGCGTCGGGTGGGCGGCATCATCTTCGCCCTCACGGTGCTGCTGTGGTTCCTGTCGAGCTATCCGGCCCCCCCCGAAGGCGCCACGGGGTCCCCCATCCAGTACAGCTTTGCAGGCCAGCTGGGAAAGAAGCTCGAGACAGTGTTCGCGCCCATCGGGTTCAACTGGCAGATCTCGATCGCATTGGTGCCTGGGCTGGCGGCCCGGGAAGTGGCTGTGGGCGCGCTGGGCACGGTGTATGCGTTGTCGGGCAGCGAAGACGAGGTGGCTCAATCGCTCCACCAGGTGATCGGCCAGACCTGGCCGCTCGCCACCGCATACGCCCTGATCGCCTGGTTCGTGTTCGCCCCCCAATGCCTTGCCACGCTTGCCGTGGTGCGCCGGGAAACCAACTCATGGCGGTATCCGCTGCTCATGGCGGGATACCTCTTCACCCTGGCCTACGCCGCCGCCTTCGTGACCTTCCATGTCACGGCATGGCTCACGGCTTGAAGAAGCGGGAGCGCACATGCAGGACTTTCTCGTCGCATTGATCGTCACAGGATGCGCGGTGTACGCCACCTGGGTCCTGATGCCGGCGGCCTGGCGCCGCGCCATCGCAGGCCGCGCGCTCGGCCTGCCTCTGCCTCAGGTGGTGCGCCTGCGCCTGGAACGTCTCGCCCGGCGCGCCCCCGGATGCGGTTGCGATGGCTGCGACGCCCCCGTCGCGAAGACGCCAGGTCAAGCCCAGCCGGTGCGTTTCGTCCGCAAGCCGCACGCTTGACCCGGTGAACACTCCGCGGGGGGGCATGCAGCGCGAACTGCGGACACCCCGTACGCCCGGCGGCCTCTCACGGGCCTAACATCCGTGGCATGAATCGCACCGTGGGTTGGATCCTGGCCGCGCTGGCCCTTGCTGCCGGCTGGCGCCTGTATGGCTGGCAAGGCGTCGTGATGGCCGTCACGGTCCTTGTGTTCTGGCTGCTGCTGCAGTTCAATCGATCACTTCGAGTGATGCAGAACGCCGGCCGTTCCCCCATCGGCCGAGTTCCCAGCGCCGTGATGCTGCATTCGAAGCTCAAGCCCGGCATGACGCTGATGGACATCGTGCAGATCTCGAAAGCGCTCGGGCGCCAGGTGACGGAGGAACCGGAAACCTGGGCCTGGTCGGATGAGAGTGGCGCCACCGTCACGGTCACGATGAAGCACGGGCGACTGGAATCATGGCATTTGACGCGGCCCGAAACGTCGCCTGAACCGGAAGATTCGGGCACGGGCCCCGCAAGTCCGTAAAATCGCCCCTTTTGCATTTGAATCTGAATTTCACAGGAGCCTAGCCATGTCGATGGCCGATCGCGACGGAAAAATCTGGATGGATGGGCAACTGATTGATTGGCGCGACGCCAAGATCCATGTGCTCACCCACACGCTGCACTACGGGTGCGGCGCGTTCGAAGGCGTGCGTGCCTACAACACGGTGAACGGCACGGCGATCTTCCGTCTGCGCGAGCACACCGAGCGCCTGTTCAACAGCGCCAAGATCCTGCGGATGAAGATCCCGTTCACGCTGGAGCAGGTGATGCAGGCTCAGCTCGACGTCGTGCGGGCGAACAAGCTCGAAAGCTGCTATCTGCGCCCACTGGTCTGGATCGGCGACGAGAAGCTCGGCGTTTCACCCAAGGGCAACAAGATTCACCTGATGGTCGCCGCCTGGGCGTGGGGTGCCTACCTGGGCGAGGAAGGCCTCAAGCGCGGCATCCGCGTCAAGACGAGCAGCTTCACGCGCCACCACGTCAACATCACGATGACGCAGGCCAAGGCCGTCAGCAACTACTCGAACTCCATCCTGGCCAACATGGAAGCCACCGACGACGGCTACGACGAAGCGCTGCTGCTCGACTCGGCCGGCTTCGTCAGCGAAGGTGCGGGCGAGAACATCTTCATCATCAAGGGCGGCGTGGTGTACACCCCCGACCTGTCGGCAGGCGCGCTCAACGGCATCACGCGCAACACCATTCTGGCCATCTGCGCCGACCTCGGCCTCAAGCTCGTCGAGAAGCGCATCACCCGCGACGAGGTCTACATCGCCGACGAAGCGTTCTTCACCGGCACCGCGGCCGAAGTCACGCCCATCCGCGAGCTGGACCGCATCGAAATCGGCAAGGGCTCGCGCGGCCCGATCACCGAAAAGATCCAGAACGCATTCTTCGACATTGTCAACGGCCGCAACCCGAAGTACGCCGAATGGCTGAGCAAGGTCTGACACCATGAGCACCAACAACAAGGCCCCCTCCATCGTCGAATTGGCCGCATCGGATCTTCAGGGCCCGGGCGTCATCGCCTGCCCGAATCCGAAGATGACGCTGTGGAGCACCCATCCGAAGGTCTACATCGACGTGGCCACGGCCCACGAGGGCCGGTGCCCATACTGCGGCACGGTGTATCGCCTGAAGGCAGGCGAAGTCGTTCACGGCCACCATTGAGGAATGCATGACACGCGCGCTCGTCATCGCGCCCCAGTGGATTGGCGACGCGGTGATGTCCGAGCCGCTGTGCGCGCGGCTGGCGGCACGCGGTGAGCAACTGACCGTCGCGGCGCTGCCGTGGGTGGCGCCGGTGTACCGGGCCATGCCCAGAGTGCGTGCCGTCCTGGAGCTGCCGTTTGCCCATGGCCGCCTCGACTGGTTCGCGCGCCGGGCCCTGGCAGCCACCTTGCGCGGCCGGTTCGACAGCGCGTATGTGTTGCCCAATTCCATCAAATCGGCGCTCATCCCGTTTTTTGCGGGCATCCCGAACCGAGTCGGTTATCAAGGGGAAGGGCGGCCCATCCTGCTGAACCAGCGCCTGCCGAATCCGGGAGGCCGTCCGCCGATGGTGGCGTTCTACAGCGCGTTGGCCGGAATTCCGCCCAAAGGCGAACGCCCCCGGCTGCACTTCGATGCGGACCGGCTGGCGGCAGCCACCGCCGCCGTGGACCTCGCGCCTGGCGCCTATTTCGCATTCGCGCCCGGCGCCGAATACGGTCCTGCCAAATGCTGGCCGGCCGCCCACTACGCGGAACTCGCGCGCACGCTTCACATGCGCTTCGGCCAACCCGTGGTATTGCTCGGTTCAGCGAAGGAGGGCTCCCTCTGCGAGGAGATCGCCCAGGCCGCGCCAGGCGCCTGCCGGGTGCTGGCCGGCAAGACATCGCTGATCGATGCGATGGCACTCATTGCCGCCGCACGTGCGCTGGTCAGCAACGATTCGGGGCTCATGCATGTGGCCGCGGCGTTCGACGTGCCGCAGGTGGCGGCGTTCGGGTCCACGAGCCCCGTGCACACGCCGCCGCTCAACCCCCGCGCGAGGGTGGTGTGGCTCAAGGATGAATTGCAGCTCGACTGCGCGCCGTGTTTCGAGCGCACATGCCGCTTCGGACACACACGCTGCCTGGTGGACATGACGCCCGCGCGTGTGGCCGCGGCCCTCGACGAGGCGCTCGCCTCCTGAGGCCTGCCCAAGGTCCGCCGGGGGGGACCATTCGGGGGGATATCAGCACAGCCCGATCGGGGCACCTGCTCCGTACAATCGCACATCCCACGAAGAGGCACCATGTCCCGCGCACAACAATTCATCCTCACCCTGTCGTGCCGCGATGCCAAAGGCATCGTCTATGCGGTCTCGGGCCTGCTGTACCAGGCCGGCTGCAACATCCTCGATTCCCAGCAATTCGGCGACCTGCCGACCAGCGATGACGGCGGCACCGCCACCGGCCTCTTTTTCATGCGCGTCCATTTCGAGGCGCCGCCTCACCTGGCCGACGCAGCGATGCTCGCCAACCTTTTCACGAGCGTGCGGGAGCAGTTCGGTTTCACGGCGCAGTTCCACAGTGTCGCCCGCCGCCCGAGGCTGCTGCTCATGGTGAGCCAGCATGGCCACTGCCTGAACGACCTGTTGTACCGCTGGCATTCGGGCCAGCTGGAGGTGGACATCCCGGCCATCGTGTCGAACCACGCCACCTTCGGCGAGCTCGCGCAGCGCTACAACATTCCCTTCCACCACCTGCCGCTGGCCACCGGCGCCAGCGCCGAAACGAAACGCGCACAGGAAAAGCAGGTGGAGGCACTGGTCGACGCCCACGGCATCGACCTCGTGGTGCTCGCCCGCTACATGCAGATCCTGAGCCCCGAGTTCTGCACATTCCTCCGCGGCCGCGCCATCAACATCCACCACAGCTTCCTGCCCAGCTTCAAAGGCGCCAAGCCGTATTTCCAGGCCCACGACCGCGGGGTCAAGCTCATTGGCGCCACCGCCCACTACGTCACGGCCGACCTGGACGAAGGCCCCATCATCGAGCAGGACGTGGCCCGGGTCGATCATTCGCTGAGCGCGCAGGACATCACCGCGGTGGGCCGCGACGTGGAATGCATGGTGCTGTCACGTGCGGTGCGCTGGCACGTCGAACACCGCGTTCTGCTCAATGGCCAGAAGACCGTGGTTTTCCACTGACCTTGCCGACGGAACACACCCATGGTTCGACCCAAACCGCCCGAAGCCGCCCTGCTGGCTTCGCCCGATGACATCGAACATCAGTTCTACGATGCCCTGCAGCGTGGCGACATCGAACGGCTGATGGCCGTCTGGTCCGACGACGACGACATCACCTGCGTCCACCCGGGTGGCCCGCGCGTGAACGGGGCAGCCGCCATTCGCGCCGCCTTCGAAGCGATGTTCACCAACGGCGTCATCGATGCCCACCCGGAAAAGGTGCGGCGCATCCAGAATGGTTCGAGCGCGGTGCACAGCGTGCTCGAGCGCATCCAGGTGCTGACCGAAGAAGGCCCGCAACTGGCCTGGGTGCTGGCCACCAACGTCTACCTGAAGACCGACCTGGGCTGGCGCCTCGTCGCTCACCATGCGAGCCCGGGCACGGTCACTGAATTGCCCGAGATCGGCGATTTGCCTGCGGTGCTCCATTGATGAACAACTACCGTTCGCCGGGCTGGCTGGCCGGTGACGGCCGCCTGGGAGGGCACCTGCAGACCATCTGGCCCGCGCTGTTCTCGATTCGGTATCAAGGTCCACCGCCCGTCTACGTCCGCGAACGCTGGGCCACGCCCGATCACGATTTCATCGACGTCGATTGCCAGGACATGCCCGGCGTGCAAACCGCCGCACCGTTGCAACGCCCGCTGATCGTGCTGTTCCACGGTCTCGAAGGATCGTCCCGCAGCCACTACGCCCTGGCCTTTGCCAACTGGGCGCGCCAGAACGGCTGGCGCTACGCCGTGCCGCATTTCCGAGGCTGCTCGGGAGAGATCAACCTTGCACCACGCGCGTACCACTCCGGCGACTACGAAGAGATCGGCTGGATCCTAGATCGGATGCGGGCGGCCCACGCCGGCACCCCCATGGTGGCCGTGGGTGTGTCGCTCGGGGGCAATGCCTTGTTGCGGTGGGCGGAAGAAGCGGGCGATACGGCCCGGCGCGTCGTCAACGCCATCGCGGCCATATCGGCACCGCTCGACCTGACCGCTGGCGGCACGGCCATCGGGCGGGGCGTGAATCGCCAGCTGTACACGCGCATGTTCCTGAACACCATGGTGCCCAAGGCCCTCAAGAAGGCGGCGCAATACCCCGAACTGCTCGATGCCCGTGCCTTGCGGCGGGTGCGCGACCTCTACGAATTCGACAACCTCTTCACCGCACCGTTGCACGGCTTTCGCAACACGGAGGACTACTGGTCGCGCGGCTCGGCCAAGCCCCATCTCCATCGCATCCGCGTCCCGACGCTCGCCATCAACGCGCTCAACGACCCCTTCGTGCCACGCCATTCGTTGCCGCGGCCCGATGAAGTGGGGGCCTGCGTGACATTGTGGCAACCGAAGTGCGGCGGCCATGTGGGATTCCCGCGCGGACGATGGCCCGGCCATGTGTTGACACTGCCCGAGCAGGTGATGGGGTGGATGGCCGCCCATGTCACCCACGGCACGCCACCGGCTCACAATGACGTGTTCGCCCCGGGAGGTGCGTCATGGACGACATCGTCAAGGCTGCCCTGAAGAAATGGCCGCACGTGCCTGCCTGCCATGGCTGGCTCGCACTGGATGCCCGCGGCGACTGGTACATGCGCGACGACCGCATTCAGCGCGCAGGCCCGTTCCCGCAAATCAAGGGCAGCCGCATCGTGCATGACAAGCTGCGCGAGTTCATTGAACGCAACTACGAGGTCGACGACCAAGGTTGCTGGTACTTCCAGAACGGCCCCCAGCGCGTGTACGTCGAACTCGAAGCGGCCCCGTTCGTGTGGCGCCTGGATGCCGGGGAGGGCGGGCCACCGGCTCTGCGCAGCCACACGGGGCGCGACGCGGTGTACCAGTCGGCCTGGCTCGATGAACACGACCGCCTCTTCCTGGCCACCGACATCGGCCTGGGGATCGTGCACACCCTCGACATGGCCACCGCCGCCGAGGCGGTAGAGCAGGGGCATTGGGCCCCCACGCCTTCGACGGTGGCTGCGCTGGCCGAGCGGTTCGGCCACCAGCTCAGCCCGCAGTCACGACAGGCAGCAACGCAGCACCAGGAAAAAACCGACCACTGAGGGTCGGTTCGTCAAAAGGAACAGGTCGGCTGCTTACGGCGCCGCCGAAGCGGCCGATGCTGCATCGGCCGGCACCGGCGGTTTCGGTTCGGCAAACTTCGCGCCCCCTTGGTTGGCCATGTACACCACGGCCCGGGCGATCTCGAAGTCGCTGAAGTCGCCGCCGCCCTGGGGAGGCATCGCGCCCTTGCCCTTCAGCGCGCTGGCCAGCAGCGCGTCGAAACCCTGGGTCACTCGCGGGCCCCAGGCGTTTGCATCGCCGACCTTGGGCGCCCCGGCGACGCCGGCCGCGTGGCAGGCGGCACATTGACCGGCGAACACCTGGTCGCCCGTCTTCATGGTGCTGAGATCCGACATGTCCTTGACCTCCGGCACGCCTGCGACCGGGGCGATGCGCTTGGCGATCGCCGCCGCCGTCATGGCGTCACTCCCTGCGCCCGGCTTGTTCTCCGCGGCCACGAAGTTGGCCAGCAGGATGATGCCGATGATGGGGACCAGGAACGCAAACGCCACCGCCCAGATGAGCTGCTTCGGCGTCTTGATGGGCCCCTCGTGCGGGCTATCGTGCTCGGGAGACGAATGGGAGTCGGCCATGGAGTCCTCGACTGCTAAGGGTACGCGCACCAGAGAGCGCACAACCTGCCGATTATAAGGGGGTGACAACGCCGAACTTGGGGATTGGCGGTTCCCGCTGATAGAATGGAAGACTTGCGTCCGTAGCTCAATGGATAGAGTACTGCCCTCCGAAGGCAGGGGTTGCTGGTTCGATCCCAGCCGGACGCGCCACGCAGGCATGCACCTGCATCCCCCGCTTCATCGGGCGGCTCTCTTCTTCGGCCTCCTCGGCTTCTTCAGCCGCTCCCCGGTTCGCACCGCGCTGCTTGCCGGCCCGGTGAAACTCGTTGGCAAAAAGCACGCCGGTCCACCCGGGCCATTCGCTTTGCGGCGGGTCGTCGCACGCCTGCGGCACAATCGCCCCCAAAACCGGGCCAACGCCGAATGACATCCACCGCCATCAGGCCTCGCTTCGAGGATTGTTCTCCCCGCACCTCGCCGTTGCGGCGCACCCTCGCGTCGGCCATGGCCGTGCTCGTGATGCTGCTCGGCGCTTGCGCGTCCGGTCCCGACAAGGCGCCCGCAACCCGCGACGGCCCCGAGGCCAAGCCACCCCCGGGCCTCGCCCGCGTTCCCGATGCCGAACCCAAGGTGGAACCCATTCGCAAGGGCGGCCCGAACAAGCCCTACGAGGTGCTCGGTCAAGGCTACGCCCCCCTGAAAGAAGACGCGAACTTCACGGAGCGCGGCCTCGCTTCCTGGTACGGCAAGAAGTTTCACGGGCGGCGCACGGCCAGCGGCGAGACGTACAACATGTATGCGATGACCGCCGCGCACAAGACGATGCCCATCCCAAGCTACGCCCGCGTGCGCAATCCGAAGAACGGTCGCGAGGTGATCGTGCGGGTCAACGACCGGGGCCCGTTCCACAAGGGTCGGGTGATCGACCTCAGCTACACGGCCGCACTGAAGCTCGGTGTGCTCAATGGGGTTGCGCCGGTCGAAGTGGAACGCATCACGCCGGAGCAGATCCGCACGGGTTCGTGGCGCAGGACGCCTGCAGCCACCACAAGCCCGATCGAGGCCGAACCGGCCACTCCGGAGGTTGCCGCCGCGCCACCGCCGGCTGAGCCGGCGCCCGAGGCCGCACCACTCCCGGCCATGGTGCCCGACACGCCGCCGGGCCGCGCCTTCACCTCTGCTGCGGAAGGCTTCTGGATCCAGCTCGGCGCGTTCCGGCAGCGAGACGGCGCTGAGCAATTCCAGCGTCGGGTCGCGAGCGAACTCGACTGGGTGGCACCGTTGCTCGCCGTGTTCAGCGAACCGTCGATGTACCGGTTGCAAGCCGGTCCGTACGCCACGCGTACCGAAGCGGTGGACGCGGCCGAACGCATCCGCAGCCTGCTGCAACTCGTGCCGGTGATCGTGGAGAAGCGGCGCTGAACGCCTCCCATCAGTCTTCGTCGTCCGCCCCCGGGCCTTTGCCATCCCCATCGTCCGCCGCGCGAGCCTTGGCCTGCAACGGCGCCTCGAGGGATTGCAGTTGCGCCAGGAAGGCATCCGTGCCGACGGGCTGCGCCATGCGCAAGGCGGGAGGAAACATCGCAGACTGGAACAAGACACTGCGAGCGCTGTCGGCGCGTTGCCAATGGCCCCACACCATCAAACCGGCGGCGGCCACGAAAGCGGTTGCCGCAAAAGCCCGCGTGAAAAAGAGCCGGTGCGGTTCGACCGCCTGAAGATGGAGGTACAGACCGAGACTCGCCACGGCCGTCTCGGCGACGAACGCGTAGCCGGGCAGCCAAGGCCATGAGAACGAGAATCCCAGCAATGCCGACAACGCGTCGACCAACTGCAAAGCCAGGGTGGTCGTGAGCAGCACGCGCACGTGCCATGCAAAGTGCGGCTGGCGCGTGAAAAGCTTCGACAACAGCGTCCATGCTCCGCACCACCCGAGAGCGATCGCGATGCTGCCCATCAACGTCATGGACGCGGTGCGAGCGAACATCTCGGGGTCGACCTCCAGGTACGTGTCGAACACCACGGCGAGCATGTTGAGGCCGACCAACCATGCGATGAGGGTGAAGCCCGGGGCCAGCACCCGCGCGGCCTTGAGCGGCATCTCGGGCGCCAGCGGATGCTCCGCGAGACGCAGCCGCAAATGGCTGCGGCCCGCCACGATGGTGGAAGGCCCGGCGGCGGCCTGCCACCGGTCACCCGCCACAAGCTGCTGAGGCCCCACGGCAACGCCGTTGACGGTGTCGCCCACGGCAAGGTAAACCCCGTCCTCATTCGCATCCACCATGAAATGGTGGCCGGCGACGTGAGGGTCGTCGAGCACGAGGTCGTTGTCCAGTGACCGGCCCACGCGCAGCGGCCAGGAAAGCACCTTCTGGGCATGGCGGACGCTGCCGTCGCGGTCGAGGATCTCGATCAGTGCGAGCGCGCCCATCCGTAGGCCTCCAGGTAATGCCGGGTCAGTTTCATCGCATTGGCATAGCTCACGCCCTCGATGTCGAATCGCCCCTGGACACCGGAGGTGGGATGATCCACCGTGGCGACCAGCACCGACGCATCGTAAAGCCCAGGCAACTTCTTGTAGGCGCGCAGGCACACGACCGCTCTCAATGGCAGACCGCTGCGCTCGATGTAGTCTTCCTTGCACTGCGGCTTGGTCTGGTGGCGCGACGACAGGAGGTCCACGCTGTCGGCGGCGAAGAGGTCACCGTAGCGCCTGGCAAAGCGCAGTCTGCCGAGCGTCTTGCCGTCGTAGCTCTGATAGGACGTACGCAACGAGCCGGTCGTGAACTCGCCGACGAAGATCCGGGTGTCCATGGCACAGTCGGTGCGTTCGTGGCTGAGTCCGCCGCTCTCGGAGGTCTGGCTGCTCCCCCAGCAACGCATGAAACGGTCCACCGGTACGGGCACCGCATAGCGCGGGTGCATGCTCGGGCGCCACCCTTGCTGCATGAAGCGCTCGGTCAACAGCGCCTGGTGGGCCATGAGCTGCTCTGTCACGATGGGCCAGACGGAGGCGTCGAGGGGCGGAGCATTCCGCCCGCGTTGCAGCAGCGCGCGGGCAAATTCGGCCGGCACCAGGAAGCTCACCTGTTCGCCGCCCATCTGGCGGGCCACGTTGATGCCGATCACCCGTCCTTCCTGATCGAGCGCCGGACCACCACTCATGCCGGGGTTGAGCGAGCCGGCAAAAAAGATCTGCGGATAAAAGCTGCGTTCCGTCAGACCGTTGTAGTTGCCTTCGATCACGGCAAACCCGAAGTCGAGCGGATTGCCGAGCGAGTACATGCGCTCGCCCTGGCCCAGCGGTTCCGTGTTCATGCGGAAGGTCAGCGCATCGAAAGGCGCCGCCTGCGGCGCGGCCTTGAGCAGCGCCAGGTCATGCAACACGTCGAGTGCGAGCAGCTGCACGGCGGCCTCCCGCCCATCGGCCGTCACATGGACGAGTTTGTAGCGCTCCGGCGCCAAGGCGGCCTGACTCACGACGTGGTAGTTCGTGATGATGTGCCCCTCGCCGGAGACCACGAAGCCCGATCCCACCGACAGCTGACTGCCGGACCCCTTCACGAGCGTGCGGATCTGCATGAGCTGCGAGCGCGCCTGCTCGAACACCTTTCGCGCGGACAAGGACACCGAGGGCACCGGCGCGCTGGCTGCCGCCGGCGGCGAGGGAGTCTGCGCCGCCGCGCCCGCACCCAGCCACAGCCCGGCGACGACGACCACAGCACCCCACCAGCCAGGTTTGTTCATGGCCACGAATTCTAGTGTCCCACCCCCTCCGCCTCGTGGTGGCTCGCTCCGCCTCGGCCTGCCGCAGCGGCGTTCGGTGCAAAAAAAAGCCCACCCGTTGCGGGGTGGGCTTTCAAAAGTCCTCGTAAGGACGTCGTTGGGACGGTTCAGCCGTCGCCCTTGTCATGCTGCGTGCGCGCTCGCGCTGTTGAACTTTTTGTGCAGCGCCGGGCGATTTATCCTGAGTAGGAGGCCTATGGGACAGCCGTGTGACAGCACGGACTGCACTGTAGAGGCCCCCCCTGCTCCGAAACATCCCTAAGAGGAGGGACGACTTTCCAGTGAGGAAAGCCATGTCGTTCCCGCGCAATCCGTTTCCGATCAAGGCGTTGCGAGACCTTGCCATGCCGATGTCGCACCGGTCCCCCACGACCGACCGACACCCTCTTTCGGGGGTATGCATCACAGCGGTGCCAACCGCGGCGGCTGCCGCGGCGGCGACAATGGCAGCATGGCTTCCTCTTTGCCCCGCCCCTCCGCCCGCCCGCTCACCGAGCGAGAGATCGATGAACTGCAGGCACTGCTCGATCGCGTGCCGGCTCCGCTGGAGCCCCTCGACGTCACGATGCTCGACGGTTTCCTGTGCGGCGTGCTGCTGCAGCCCCAGCGCGTTCCCGAGTCGAGGTGGCTCGCCCACGTGACCGATGCGGAGGGCGGCCGCCCATTGCCGGCCAGGTTCGACACGACACGCCTGCACGAACTGGTCCATCGCCGCTACGCCGAACTGAACACGGCCATCGTCACCCGGCAGTGGTTCGATCCGTGGGTGTTCGAACTCGATCCCGCGGAGGAGGGACCGGAGGCCCATGACGACGGCGACCTCGGGGAAGCCCCGCCTGAAGTCGATGCGGTGTATCCGTGGGTGGCCGGTTTTGCCGCCGCCGTCGACCTGTTCCCCGGGCTCATGCAGCTCGATGCGCAGCGGCTCACCGAACCGCTTGCGCTGGTCTTCCAGCATTTGGAAGCCGACGACCTGGAGGACGCCGAGGAATTGCTCGCCGAGATCGAAACGATGGAGCCGCCATCGGACCTCACCGAAGCCGTCGAGACGCTCGTGCGTGCAACGCTGCTGCTTGCCGACGTGAGCCGGCCGCGGCCACAGGACGCTAAACCCGTGAACCGGCGTCCGCCACGCCGCTGAACCAGCGCGCCGCATGCAAACCGAGGCCGGTGGCGACGCTGGCGAATCGGTCCCCCCGCACGGCCTGTGCCGATGGGAACGCTCCAGCAATGCGGTCAGCAAGCAGGCCCAGGCCCGTCGAGCCGCCGGTGAAGTACAAGTCATCGATCTTCGTCGGTTGCAGGCCGGCCTGGATCACGGTTTCCCGTGCGGCGTCGACAATCCGCCCGATGTCGGCCTGGAGCGCCTCCGCGGTCTGCCGCTCCGTCAGGGGCACCGTCAACCGGTGCTCGACCACCCCGAGGTCGATGGCCGTGTCACCCCCATGGGCCACTGCAATCTTCGCATCCTCGGCGCGGGTGGCCAGTTCATGGCCCAGCCGCTCGGTCACGACGGTCATCAACCGCTTGTGGTGGGCCGGGTTGCCGTAGAAGCTCCGCATGTTCCGCAGCTCGGCGACACGTTGGGGGTTGTAGACGGTGTTGATCAGGTGCCATGTGGCAAGGTCGAAGTACACCGCATTCGGCACCTCCTTCGGCGGCGCTCCGTTGACGCTCGGGCCGCAGGCGCCATAGCCGAACTCGCGCAGGATGCTGGCAAGTTCGACGCGCCGGTCGAAGTCGGTCCCTGCGATATGCACGCCGTGATTGGCGAGGATGTCGGCCCGTCGGTCAAGGTGGCGCGCACGCTCCGGGCCCACTCGCACCACGGAAAAGTCCGACGTGCCACCGCCGATGTCGGCCACCAGCACCAGCCGCTCGGTTGTCACCTGACGTTCGAAGTCAAAGGCTGCGGCCAGCGGTTCGTACTGAAAATGCACCTCATCGAACCCCACGCTGTTCGCCGCGGCCTCGAGCGTGGATTGCGCCTGCGCATCGCGCGCCGGGTCATCATCGACGAAGAAAACGGGGCGTCCAAGCATCGCCCGACGAATGGGTTGCCCCGTTTCCCGCTCGGCCAAAGCCTTCAGGTGCCTGAGGTAACCCGAGATGATGTCCACGTACTTCACCCCCCGCCCGCCGCCGACGTCCGTGGTCTGATCCACGAGGCTGCTGCCGAGAATGCTTTTCATGGACCGCATCAATCGCCCGTCCACGCCGTCGACGTACGCCGCCTGCGCCGCCCGGCCGAACGCACGCGGCGGTCCGTCGTGATCGCGGCCCTCGGCGAAGTAAAAGACCGCAGTGGGCATCGTCCGGTGGCCCGGCTCGAGCTCCACCAGCCTCATGCCATCGTGTGTCGGAATCGCAATGGCGGAATTGGAGGTGCCGAAGTCGATGGCGCAATGCATGGGGTGTGGATGGCTACGGCGGGGGCGCGATTGTAGGCGGCATGAGCCGGTGGGCCGCACAATGCACCCACGTTTTCTTATCCGGAGCCCTCATCATGAAACGACGTCTCATCTTCTCGTGTGCCGCCGCCGTGCTGGTGCTGACCGCCTCATGGACCCTGGCCGCCGACAGCGGCCAGGGAGCCGATGCCCTCAGTCAGGCACGGGAGCACATCGCCGCCAAACGTTGGGATGAAGCCCTCGAATCGCTCCGTCAGGTCAACGACCCGGGCAATCCCGATTGGCAGAATCTGATGGGATATTGCTTGCGGCGCAAGAAAACGCCCGACGTCGTGGCCGCGCAGAAGCACTACGACGCAGCCTTGCGCATCGATCCATCGCACCGGGGGGCGCTGGCCTACTCCGGTGAATTGGCGCTGATGAACGGCAACCTCCCGGTGGCCGAACAGCGCCTGGCACGCCTCGGGGAAGTGTGCGCACGCAAATGCGAGGAGTATTTGAGCCTCGACAGCGCCGTTCGCCGGTACAAGGCGAACGGCAACAAGTCAGGAGGCTGGTGAGCCGCGCGGCCGAAGCCGCGCGAAATCATCGGCTGCTCAGTGGCCGAACATGGCGCCGAGCGGCACATTCATCGGCTTGTCGTTGACCTTCAACATGCCGCCTTCGAACGAGGCCTTCGAGGTGATGGCATCGCCTTCACGCGCGAGGTAACCCTCGCTCACGAGGCCGTCGACCGAGGCGTTGAAGAAGCCCATGGTCGACGCCACCATGGTGTCGATCGAAGCGCCTTCGGGCAGCGGCTTGAGCGAGATCACCTTCTTCACGACCTGCTCGATCCAGCCCGACTGCACCTTGAACGAGGCATGGCCATAAGCCTTGGTGCCCAACAGCGCGGGCAGCGGCATGGCGGCATCGGCTTCGGTCACGTCCTTCGCACCCAGACGGTACGACATTTCAGCCGTCTTGCCGCCGATGTCGATGGCGAGCCGGTCGAGGGCGTATTCCGGGTTGTGCTTGAGCAGGGTGGCGAATCCCTTTTGCATTTCCTCTTGAAGTGCCATCGCTTCCTTGAGTTCGGCCTCTTCGTTGCCAGGCTTGTGGCAGTTGAACGACGATTTCATCATCTTGCCAAGCAGTTGCTCGTACGTGGCAGCGTGAATGCGGCTCAGCGACACTTGCATGTCGACCTTGTCGATCGCGAAGTCATCGACGCGGCCCTTGCCGGACAACTTGCTGTTGGTCGACCACAGCCCGTTGTCGATCTTCGCGTCCGACGTCACCTGCAGGTTTTCGAACACCACGTTCACCGGCTTGGCATTGCCCTCGCCGGCTTCCTTGAACACGAATTCCATCGACGAGATGCCAGCCGTGCCGCGCGACGGCGCCAGCAGGAAGCCCGTGCCGGTGTGCGGCAGAATTTCGCCTTGCATGACCATCTTGGCGACGCGCAGGTTGCCCGTGCCTTTCTCATCGGCGAAGTTCACATTCAGGCCGGGAGCCTCGAACGTGTAGCTGCCGCCGGCGGCAATGCCGCCCTTCAGGTTGCCGCGCATCGTGAGCTGCACGCCTTGCCAGTCGATGTCGCCTGTGCCCTTTTCCGCGTACTTGAACGGCGGGCTCTTGAGTTCGGAGACGTACGAGCCGCCGAAACCGATGGACGTGTGCATCGACACGAACGGTTTGTCACCAAACACTTTGGCGAGGTTGGCGGCCACTTCGGGCGGCAGCACCACTTCAGAGTCGATGGCAGCTAGGCCCACGCTCTTGCCACCCGGAAACGGACCGTGATGGATGTGATCACGGAACGTGATTTGCACGGGTTTGGGAGCAGCATCGGGCGCTGCTGGGGTCGCTGCCGGATTGTCGGTGGGGGCTGCCGCGGCCACCGGGTCGGTTGCGCAACCGATGTCGAGGGTCACGGTGTGAACCGAGCTGAACAGGCCCTTGCTGACACTGTTCTCGACCACCTTGACGCTCGGAAAGGGCGCCAGGATCTCGGCCGTCTGGCTTTGCAGTTCACCCACCACCTTGCCGCCCGACCAAGCTGCAAAACCGACTCCGCCGCCGGCCACCACCACGAGCGCGGCCGCGCCCACTACCACCTTGTTCATCCGTCTTCCCTCGCTGTGCATGTTGGGGACGACAGGCTTGCCGTCCGGCCGGGAAGTGTACGGGCGAGTGCCAAGGACGCCTTATGTCACAAGTCACAAGTGGCGGCGGTGGCCCGCGAACAGGGGGTGGCGCCGGTGGAGTGGAAGAAGCACGAAATCAGCGGCGGGCCGGCATGCGCTCCCGGTCGGGCTGGTTGCGGCGCGGCGCGGTGGGGCGCGTCGGCGTGGACTCGTTCGACGGCTCCCAAAGGTGCGACGCGGCGCTGACGGCCTCGACGTGAGCCCGGGTGTAGGGGCCGAGCCCGGCGTCCTCAACCGCAAGCAACCAAGCGCCCGCTACCGCGGCCACGGCGGTGCCGGAGGTGAGAAGTCGCCTGGACAGGTTGAACACGATGACGCTCCAGGACACCCACAAACACAGGGTGCAGAACCCAACGGTAATGGCTTGCCCGCGACTCTGCCAGCCCCAAACAGAGCGAGCACGTGTAGGAGATAACCGACACTCACTGCAAAAAGCGGCGGCCGGCGGCGCTGTTCGGGCGTTCGCAGACAGGGCCTCCCAAGCACACTGGGCATGAGGTCGGAACATCTTGGGAGGACACGATGAACTTCATGCCACATTGGAACTGGCTGCGTGGCGGTCAGCGTGTGCGTGCCAAAGAAGCCACGGACACGGCCGACATGGGCACGGCCTTCGGCCTCGACGCCAGCTTGGGCGATGTTCCCGACCCGTCGCCCGAGAAGCCGCCCAAGGAGACGGATGCGCTGCGCTTGTCGCGCCGCACCGGCTTGCCCCGCCGAGATTGAATGTCGGTCAGCGAACCAGCAGCAAGGGTGTTTCGCAGTGACCGAGCACCTTGACCGCCACCGATCCCATGACAAGCGAGCCCAGGCTCCCATGGCCGCGTGAGCCCATCATGAGCAAATCGAACTTGCCGGAGGTGGCGGTGTTGCCGATCACGTCGGCCGCATGGCCCACCTTGGCCACGTACTGCGCCTGAAGGCCCAGCTCCTTGAAAAACGCGCGTATCGGCTCGAAGACTTTCTCTGCTTCATCGTCGTAGTAAGACTGCAACACGTCTTTTTGGACGACCGCTGCCGCCCGCGGGGGAACCGCAGGCACCACATGCAGCACCACATACTCATGCGGCCCATCGCTGAACACGCCGTGTGCGGCAATGTAGTCGAGCACGCGCCGGGTGTACGGGCTGCCGTCTGCAGCGATGAGGATCTTCATGGGATGCTCCTGCGTGACATGCGGACCTCCAGTGTGACACCGCTCCCGTCCGATGTCGCCTTCCCACACGGCTTCTTCAGTCGGGCAGATCGACACAAAAAGCAGGAACGAACCCCGCCTGCTCCCCTTTGGCGGCGTACCCAAGAGGATTGGCGACCACACGACAGGACCAGGGGGCTCCGCGGTCCACTCCGGTGACGGTGTAGTCGATGGGGCAGTGAAGATGCCCATGCATCCAGACGTCGGCCAGAGGGAACAAGTTCTCCAGGTCGTTGCAGAAACCAGCCGTTCCGGGCACGAGGCCGTAGCGGGGATCCGCGCTGCGCAGGCTCGGCGCGAAATGTGTGACCACCACCGTGGTGCCGTCGAAACCGACATTCAATTGGTCGCGCAGCCATTGCTGGCTCTCGAGCGAAAGCTCCCGCCAGGCATCGGCCAGCATGGGCTTCCCGTCACGCAGCGCACTGTGCTTGCGCAGGTAGAAGTTGGCGGCGCGAAAGGCCTTCTCGCGCTGATCGAACTGGCGCGCCAGCAGCGAAGCGGGCGATGCGCCCGCCGATGTGCGCGGCACCAGCGCGTCGAAATCGCTCCACAACGTCGTGCCCACGAACCGGGTGCGACCGATCACCACCGCCTCGCGTTCAAGCCAGGTGATGCCCAGCCGTGCGCAGGTCTGCTGCAGCCGCGCGCGGGCTGGCTCGAATTCCAGGCCGTCGTACTCATGGTTGCCCGGCACGTAGAGCACGGTTCGCCAGGCTTGCGGATGCAGACGAGGGGAAAACTGCGCCAGGCCGAAGTCGGGATCGGCGAGGCGCGATCCCCCTTGGTAGGAGCCGACGTCGCCCGCCAGCACGAGCACCTCCGCCCCGGCGGCAGGCTCGGCGCGATAGGACGGGTCGCGCTCGAGGTGAAGGTCCGAAAGCAGTTGGACCTTCATCGCAGGACTTCGGCCCCTGTCACTTGGCGCCGTGGCACTGCTTGAACTTCTTGCCGCTTCCGCAAGGGCACGGATCGTTGCGGCCGACCTTCGGTTCGTCACGACGCACCTGCTCGACCTTGAACCGTTCGTCGCGGGTCAGGTCGGCCAGATCGGCCACGGTCACAACCAGCTCTTCGATGGCATCGTCCAGGGTCGCGAGCGGATGCAGTTTGTCGAGCACCGCCACCACTTCGCGCTCTTCATCGGTGTCGGCGGGGAGATGGCGGTAGAGGCGCGCCAATGCCGACATGACCGCGTCATCGGGCATCTCCGACAGATGAGGAAAGCTGAGCGTGGCGTGCTGAAAGCCCGCCACCCATGGCATCAGCGGCTGTGATACCTCGCTCAGGCCGGCAAGGGGGTCGACCTCGCCCTCAGGCACCGGGGGCTGCTCCTCGTCGAACTCCAGTACCAGGGGATTGAACCAGCCGTCCTCGACGAGCGCATGGTTGATGGCCTGGTAGCGACGCAGAACCAATGCCGTGACGCGGTCCCGCCATCCAGCATCGACATCATCGGGCAGCGGCTGGCCCTCAAAATCGAAGACGAACGGCAGCCAGGCGGAAGGCTCCAGCAGAACCGGTTGCACAAGCACGCCACAGAGGAATCCATCGAGCATCACGGCGTCGACCGGAGTCAGCGGCTGCGGTGTCTCCATCAACAGATCGTCGAGTTCGGCGAATTCCTCGTCGGTCAGGTCATGGGCGGTGGGGACAACAATGGGCGGCGGCATGGCGGTTCTCGTTCGGTAAACACATCATTGTCTTACGAAGCCGGCTGCCGGCCGGCATGGTGTCCTGCGGCGTCGACCAGACGTTCGCGCAACCACCGATGGGCGCGATCATCGTCGTGGCGCAAGTGCCACAACACTTCGACGTGGATGCGCTCCAGACGCAATGGCAATGGACACATCACCACGGACGCCTGGTATCCGGTGGCTTCCACGAAAGATGCCGGCAACACCGTCAGCAGATCGCTCTGGGACACGACGCGCCCGGCGGTGAAGAACTGGTTGACCGTGAGCACGATGCGTCGGGAGCGGCCGAGCGCGATCAGCGCCTGGTCCACGAACCCGTGTGCACGGCCCGAGAAGCTGACGAGCAGGTGATGAGCTTCACAGAATGCATCCAGAGTGAGCGGCTGCTTCGTCAATGGATGACCTCGCCGCATCACGCACACATATTCGCTCTCCTGCAGCCGGCGATGTCGCAATGAGGCATCGGCGCCTTGGGCAACGAGTGCGGCGACCGCTTCAGGAAAGTGGCCCACGGCCACATCCACCTCGTCGCGCTCCAGCAGCCCTCGGGGATCCCGCGTCGTGAGCGGCACCACACGCAGGTTGACCTGGGCATGCATCGCTTCGATGTCCGCAACCACCGAAGGCAGCAAGGTGGCTGCCGTGGCATCGGCCGTGGCGATGCGGAAGTTCGCCACATCGGTCTGGGGATCGAACTCCTTCCGCTCGAAAGCGTCCCTGAGCCCCCCCAAGGCGACACGGACCTGCGGCCAAAGCCTCTCGGCGAACGGAGTGGGGCGCACGCCATAGGCCTCGCGAATGAGCAATTCCTCCCCGACAGAGTCCCTGAAACGCTTCAGTGCGTTGCTCACGGCGGGTTGGGTCAGCGCGAGGCGTGCGGCGGCGCGGGTGATGCTGCGTTCGGCCATCACGGCATCGAACACGCGCAGCAGGTTCAGGTCGAGCGT
This sequence comes from uncultured Rhizobacter sp., assembly GCA_966212105.1. Lineage (GTDB taxonomy): Bacteria > Pseudomonadota > Gammaproteobacteria > Burkholderiales > Burkholderiaceae_C > Rhizobacter. The sequence goes on along the minus strand of CBIHPH010000011.1, from coordinate 36,390 downwards.
CAGGAAGTTCATGGAAGATATAAATGCTGTGTATAGCAGTACTTCACAAATTCAATTTGGCGTGCGTTGGGGAAAACCCGTAGGATCTCGCCATGCGCTGATCGAAGTCGGTCGGCCAACCTGATAAGGAGTTCAAGATGAACACCACCACCTTCAATCTGCAAGCAACCCAACGACGCACCGCACCGCGCGGCGCCATCTGGTTCGGCAATGCCTTCGCCCGCCTGATCCAACTCTTCCGCGCCCGCCCGGCCCAGCGCAACGCCGCACGCGATGTGCGCCGTGCCCGCGAGATGGCGGCAGAGCTGGCGATCCACGACCCGCGCAGCGCGGCCGACCTGTCGGCAGCGATCGACCGCTTCGAACTGCAAAACCCGACCGTGAGCCGGTGAAGGCCCAGCACCTCCGTCGTGGAGGTGTGGGAAGGGGGCGCAGACGCCAAGCCGGAGCACTCCGGATGCCGCGCAGTGAAGTGCGGCAGGCCCCCTGAAGTGCAGTACCCAAGCAAAAAGGCCTCGCATTGCGAGGCCTTTTTGTTGGTCGCAGCCGTCCGTCAGTCGGCCAGGCGCTGCTCGAGCTTGGCCTTCGTGGCCGTCAGTTCGGCGGGCAGGTGGTACGCGAGCTGTTGGAACAACTCGGCGTGCAGGTCGAGTTCGGCGCGCCAGGCGGCCTTGTCGATGTTCGTGACCTGCTCGAACTGAGCCTTCGTGAAGTCAAGGCCGGTCCATGTGATGTCTTCATAGCACGGCGTCACGCCGAACAGGTTCTCCTCGCCGTGCCCCTTGCCGTCGGCGCGTTCGAGAATCCACTTCAGCACCCGCATGTTGTCGCCGTAGCCCGGCCACACGAACTTGCCGTCGGCATCCTTGCGGAACCAGTTGACGCAGAAGATCTTCGGCAGCTTGGCGCCCGAGGCCTGCAGCTTGGAACCGAGGTTGAGCCAGTGCTGGAAGTAGTCGCTCATGTTGTAGCCCATGAACGGCAACATCGCGAACGGGTCGCGCCGCACGACGCCTTGCTGGCCGAATGCGGCAGCCGTGGTTTCGGAGCCCATCGTGGCGGCCATGTAGACGCCTTCGGTCCAGTCACGCGCCTCGGTGACCAGCGGCACGGTGGTGGAACGGCGGCCACCGAAGATGAACGCATCGATGGCCACGCCGGCCGGGTTGTCCCATTCGCTGTCGAGCGCCGGGTTGTTGAGCGCACCGACGGTGAAGCGGGCGTTCGGATGCGCAGCCTTGGCGCCGGTTTCCTTGGCGAGCTTGGGCGTCCAGTCCTTGCCTTGCCAGTCGATGGCGTGGGCAGGCGGGGTGTCGGTCATGCCTTCCCACCAGACGTCGCCGTCGTCCGTCAGGGCGACGTTCGTGAAGATCACGTCGCGCTTCAGGCTGGCCATGCAGTTTGCGTTGGTCTTGCTGTTCGTGCCCGGGGCCACGCCGAAATAGCCGGCTTCGGGGTTGATCGCGTACAGGCGGCCGTCCGCACCGGGCTTGATCCAGGCGATGTCGTCACCGATGGTGGTGACCTTCCAGCCTTCGAAACCGGCCGGCGGGATCAGCATCGCGAAGTTGGTCTTGCCGCAGGCGCTCGGGAAGGCCGCGGCCACATGGCGCTTCTCGCCTTCGGGAGACGTGACACCCAGCACCAGCATGTGTTCGGCAAGCCAGCCTTGGTCGCGGCCCATGGTCGAGGCGATGCGCAGGGCGAAGCACTTCTTGCCGAGCAGGGCGTTGCCACCGTAGCCGGAGCCGTAGCTCCAGATTTCTTGCGTCTCGGGGTAGTGGACGATGTACTTGGTGTCATTGCACGGCCAGCTGACATCTTTCTGGCCGGGTTCCAGCGGCGCGCCAACGGTGTGGACGCAGGGCACGAAGTGACCGTTCTCGCCGAGCACTTCCAGCACGGCCTTGCCCATGCGGGTCATGATCTTCATGTTGACGGCCACGTACGGGCTGTCCGACAACTCGACACCGATGTGGGCGATGGGCGAACCGAGCGGGCCCATGCTGAACGGCACGACATACAGGGTGCGGCCGCGCATGCTGCCCTTGAACAGCGCCTTCTCGCCGGTCTGCAGCAGTTCGCGCATTTCCGCCGGGGCCATCCAGTTGTTGGTGGGGCCTGCGTCTTCCTTGCGAGCCGAGCAGATGAAGGTGCGGTCTTCCACGCGCGCCACGTCGCTCGGGCTGCTGTGCGCGAGGTAGCTGTTCGGGCGCAGCTCGGGGTTGAGCTTCTTGAACGTGCCCGCCTTGACGAGCTGTGCGCACAGGCGGTCGTATTCGGCGGTGCTGCCGTCGCACCAGTAGACCTCGCTGGCCTCGGTCAGGGCAGCGATGTCGGCCACCCACGAGATCAGCTTGTTGTTCTTGACATAGGCGGGAACGTTCAAGCGAAGCCCCTCCAGTTTCGGTTGGTTCATGGTGACTCCAATCAAAAGAGAAAATGCGGAAACGGGATCAGGCGAACCTCGTGAGCCTGTGATGCGCAGGCGCGTCGGGGGCTCGCCCCATACCGCTTCAAGCCGTCCGGGCCGTGGGTGGGACCGGGTCAATGGGAAGCCCGTGGGGTAAAACGGACCTCCGCTGGATCATTGTCCGCCCATTGTCTTCCCTGGGTCAGCACCTCGACACGGGGGGTCATGCAAGGTTTGCATAAACCCATGCTGACCGGCGCCAGATGGCTCCGAGTCATGGAATGCTCGGTTCACAACATGAAAACCGACGGCAAGCTACATTCCCAAAGGGTCAGGTCACTGGTGCCGGGTTGAAGAGCACCAGCGCGTTGTGAAGCCTCCATTGCTCGGCCCAGGTCTTCTTGCCGCTGGCAACTTCGAGCATCAGACGGAACATTTCCCAACCCACCTCTGCAATGCTGGCCTCGCCGTCGGCGATGCGGCCAGCGTTGACGTCCATCAGATCGTGCCAGCGGCGGGCGAGGTCGGACCGGGTAGCGACCTTGATGACCGGCACCTCGGCCAGGCCGTAGGGTGTGCCGCGGCCCGTGGTGAACACATGGAGGTTCATGCCGGCGGCGAGTTGCAAGGTGCCGCAAATGAAGTCGCTCGCGGGGGTGGCCGCATAGATCAGGCCCCGCTGCTTGAGCTTGTCGCCGGGCGACAGCACGCCGGAGATGGGGGATGAGCCGGATTTGACGATCGAGCCCATCGCCTTCTCGACGATGTTGGAAAGCCCGCCCTTCTTGTTGCCCGGCGTGGTGTTCGCGCTGCGGTCCACTCGACCTCTTTGGAGGTAGGCGTCATACCAGGCCATCTCGCGGATCATCGCCTCGGCCACCTCGGGAGTGGTGGCGCGGGAGGTGAGCTGGTCAATGCCATCGCGCACCTCGGTGACTTCCGAGAACATCACGGTGGCTCCGGCGCGAACGAGCAAATCGGTGCAGTAACCCACGGCCGGGTTCGCCGTGACGCCCGAAAACGCGTCGCTCCCGCCGCATTGCACGCCCACGACCAGTTCGCTGGCGGGCACTGTTTCACGGCGGCGGCGGTTCAGGCGTTCCAGATGCACTTCGGCGGTCTTGAGCACCGAATCGATCATCGAGAGAAAGCCCACATGTTCGGCGTCCTGCAGGCACACGACGTCGAGGTCTTCATCACGCTGATCGGCGATGGGAATGCTGCCGGGCGGCAGCAGGCGGTCGGGCTGCAGCTTTTCGCAGCCCAGGCTTACCACCATCACCTCACCGCCGAAGTTCGGGTTGAGGCTGATGTTGCGCAGGGTGCGGATGGGGATGGCGGCATCCGGGGCGTCGATGGCCACTCCGCAGCCGTAGGTGTGCTCGAGGGCCACGACGTCGTCGACGTGGGGGTACCTGGGGAGCAGTTCGGCTTTGATGCGCTGGACCGCGTAGTCGACCACGCCGGCAACGCACTGCACGGTGGTGGTGACCGCGAGGATGTTGCGCGTGCCCACGGATCCGTCGGCATTGCGGTAGCCCTGGAAGGTAAAGCCTTCGAGCGGCGGCTGAACGTGCGGCTTGACGGTGGCGAGAGGGAGGTTGTCGAGCTCACGGGCGGTGGGCATCTCAAGGAGTTTTTCGTGCACCCAGCTGCCGGCCGGAATGTTCTTGGCCGCGTAACCGATGGGCACGCCATAGCGGCGCACGGCCGCCCCCTGGGGCAGGTCGACCAATGCGACTTTGTGGCCTTGGGGAACGTGGTCCTTGAGCACCGGGCCGTCGGGCAATGCCGTCCCGGCGGGCAGGCCGCCGTCGTTGGCGACGATGGCAACGTTGTCGTCGTCTTGCATCCGGATGGTGTGGGGAGGGCGAGCGACAGGTTGGTCCATGGCGGGTACGGCAGGGTCGAACCAAGTCATCGTACAACCATGGGGATGAAATGCAAGCCGTTTTCGCCTGCGGCCACCATGAATGTCTCTTCTCATGCGTGGGGTCGGCGATGGTGCAGTGGCACCTTGTTGTCAGACAACCACGGTGATCGTCGGGTACGCGGAGCGGCGCCGTAAGATTCGTGTCCATGAAACGCCGCCCCTTCCTGTTCTCCTTGCTGGTTGCAGCTTGCACGCCCGCTTTACGTGCCGCAGAGAAAAAGACGATCTCGGATCCGATGCTGCTTGGCGTGGAGCAGTCGCTCATCGATTCGGGGCTGGCTGCGGCGTTCCAGCAGGGCTTCGCCCGCGACACCGGCATTGTCGTCAAGCTCGTGCCGGGCAGCAGCGCCGTCGTGCTGGCCGCGCTCGAACAGGGCGAAGTCGATGCGTCGATGACCAACGCCCCTGACCTGGAGACGCAGCTGGAGAAACAGGGGCTCGCGCACGATCGCCAACGCATCGCCAGCGGCGACCTGGTGCTGGTCGGGCCCGTGACCGGCAAGGGCAAGAAGGCGAGCGATCCGGCCGGGCTGCTCGGTGAACGGGACATTGCCACGGCCCTTTCGCGCCTCGCACAGTCGCGGGCCAAGTTCGTCTCCGCGGCAGAAGGCAGCGGTGCGAACCTCGGTGAGCTGGCCCTCTGGCGTTTGGCCAAGGTGGCTCCTTCGGCCCCGTGGTACAGCAAGACACCGGCCAACGGGGATGCGATCGCCCGGGCTGCGTCGCAGGGGGCCTACACGGTTGTCGAGCGAAGCGTCTGGTTGAAGCGGTCGACCAAACCGCTGGCCATCGTGGCCGAAGGCGATGCGCGCATGGTCAACGACGTGCATGTGATGCGCTCGTTCAGGGTGAACCACCCGGCGGCGAAGCTGTTCGTGAAGTGGGTGTCCGGAGGCACGGGACGGCATGTGGCGTCATCGGTGCGCGGCTGGAAGTCGCCTTCGTGAAGCGACCCACGCTGCTCAGCCTCAACCGGGCGCCGGCCACCCCGATCGAGATCGACGGCCGGACCGTGATGTCAGCCATTCGCAAACGTCCGGTGGAAGGAACCGTGCCGGTGACCCCGGCGGGCCTGGACGGCGACGAGCAGGCCGATCCGTCGCTGCACGGTGGGCTCACGAAGGCCTTGTACGCATACCCGAGCGAGCACTACCCGTTCTGGCAGACCGTGCGCGCGCAGGCGAGGGCGGCCGGGTGGGACGAGGATTTGCCCCGCGGGGCCATGGGCGAGAACCTGACGATCGCCGGCCTGCTGGAATCACAGGTGTGGATCGGCGATCTGCTGAAGTTTCCGGATTGCACGCTGGCGGTCACCAAGCCGCGGGTTCCCTGTGTCAAGTTCAACGCGGCCATGGGCTTCGGCCAGGCGGCCAAGCTCATGTGGGCCAACGGCTGGTGCGGCTTTTACCTCGCGGTGCGTGAACCCGGCACGTTGGCGGCCGGCCAGGCGTTCGAGGTGATCCCCGGCCCGCGCGAGGTGGGCATCGGGGAACTCTTTCAGGCCAAGGCCCGGCGCTGACCAAGCGGCTTGATCAGAAGCCTTCGAGGACGACCTTGCCTTTGGCGCGTCCGGTCTCGATCAAGGCGTGTGCCCGCTTCAGGTTCGCTGCGGTGATGGGGCCGAAGTGCTCGCTGGCCGTGGTGCGGACGTGACCGGCGTCGACCAGTTCGGAGACGCGATTGAGCAGATCGTGTTGTGCCTGCATGTCAGCGGTCTGGAACATCGGGCGGGCGAACATCATCTCCCAGTGGAGTGACAGCGCCTTGCGCTTGAGGGCCATCACGTCGAGGGGCTTGGCCGGGTCGTCGATCAATCCCAGGCGGCCCTGAGGCGCAAGGGCCTCGACGATGTGCGCGTAGTGCTGGTCGGTGTGGGTCAGGCTCGCGACCATCTGGACCGGACCGATGCCCGCGGCCTTGAGGCCCTCGCCCAGCGGCTTGGTGTGGTCGATGACGTGGTGCGCGCCCAGGTCGCGCACCCATTGCTGCGTCTCGGGGCGCGAAGCGGTGCCCACGATGGTCATCTTCGTCAGATGGCGGGCGAGTTGCACGAGGATGGAGCCCACGCCACCGGCCGCACCGACCACCAGCAAGGTGCCTTGGGTGTCGGCGTTGGCGCCGAGGCGATCGAACAGAAGCTCCCAGGCCGTGATGGCTGTGAGCGGCAGCGCGGCTGCTTCGGCGAACTTCAGCGAGGCCGGCATGCGGCCCACGATGCGCTCGTCCACCACTTGCAGTTCGGCGTTGCTGCCCGAACGGGTGATGTCGCCAGCGTAGTAGACGCGGTCGCCCGGCTTGAAGAGGCTCACGTCCGAGCCGACGGCCTCGACGACACCCGCGGCGTCATAGCCCAGCACCTTCGGCTGGCCGCTGGGGATGGCCGTGGCGGCGCGTACTTTCACATCCACCGGATTGACGGACACGGCGTGCACGCGCACGAGCAGGTCACGGGGGCCGGGCGTGGGATCCGGCAGGGTGGTGTCGACCAGAGAATCGGGATGATCGATCGGAAGCGGGCTGTAGCGGGCGACGGCTTTCATCTTGAGAGAAAAATGCAGGGAAAAAACCGAATTCTGCCGCCACGGATCCCGTTTGATGATTCGCAGCGCGAGAGCCCCTCCTGACCGCCGGAGCAACGACAATAGCGGCTCTGCGTCACCCAATGAGATTCGCCCCATGCTCGCCTACCGTCATGCCTTCCACGCGGGCAACCACGCCGATGTGCTCAAGCACATCGTGTTCACGCGCGTGCTGCGCTACATGAATCAGAAAGACAAGCCGTACCGGCTTGTCGACACGCACGCAGGCGCCGGCGGCTATTCGCTCGAAGGGCAGTACGCGCAGAAGAAGGGCGAATACGTCGAGGGCATCGGCCGCTTGTGGGATCGCGACGATCTGCCGGAACTGGCCGCCGATTACGTTGAGCTCGTGCGCCGTTTCAATCCGGACGGTCGCCTCGGGCAGTACCCCGGCTCGCCCGCGTTCGCGCAGATGCTGCTGCGCCCCGGTGATCAACTGCGCCTGTTCGAACGCCATCCCACCGACCATCGCATCCTCGCCTCGTTCCTCGGTGAGACGAAGGGGGTGGAGGTGCGCGACAGCGACGGGTTCGACGGATTGAAGGGGCAAGTGCCGCCGTCGAGCCGGCGCGCCGCGGTGCTGATGGACCCGTCGTACGAGGGCACGGCAGACTACGGCCGGGTGATCACGTCGCTGCGCGACGCCATCGGGCGTTTCGCCGAAGGGGTCTACATGGTCTGGTACCCGCAGGTCAGCAAGCTCGAGGCGGCGCAGCTGCCCCGCCGCCTGGAAACGCTCGCCCCCAAGGGATGGCTGCATGTGCGGCTCACGGTACAGTTGCCCGATGCCCAGGGTTTCGGGCTGGCCGGCAGCGGCATGTTCATCATGAACCCGCCTTACACCTTGCACGACGAACTGGTCGCCCTGATGCCGTACCTCGTGGATGTGCTCGGCCAGTACGATGACGCGTCGTACCTGATCGAACAGAAAGCAACGTAAAGGAATCGCATGGGTCCCTTGACCGGCCTGAAGGTGCTGGAGATGGGCCAGCTCATTGCCGGCCCGTTCGCCGCCAAGACGCTGGCCGACTTCGGCGCGGACGTCATCAAGATCGAACCACCCGGCACCGGGGACCCGTTGCGTCAATGGCGGCTGCTGCACGAAGGCACCAGCGTGTGGTGGCAGGTGCAGTCGCGCAACAAGAAGAGCGTCACGCTCGATCTCAAGTCGCCCGAGGCGCGCGACATCGTGCGCCGGCTGATCGATGAATGCGACGTGCTGATCGAGAATTTCAAGCCGGGCGTGATGGAGGCCTGGGGCTTCGACCATGCCTCGCTCTCGCGCACGAACCCTGGCCTCGTGATGCTGCGCATCAGCGGGTATGGTCAGACCGGCCCCTACAAGGACCGCCCCGGCTTTGGCGTGGTCGCCGAGGCCATGGGGGGCTTGCGCCACCTGACCGCCGAACCTGGCCGTGTGCCGGTGCGCGTGGGCGTGAGCATCGGGGACACGCTTGCGTCACTGCATGGGGTGATCGGCATTCTGATGGCACTGCACCACCGCCATGCCACCGGGCAGGGCCAGGTCATCGACGTGGCGTTGTACGAGGCGGTCTTCAATTGCATGGAGAGCCTGTTGCCTGAGTACAGCGCGTTCGGTGCGGTGCGCGAAGCGGCCGGTTCGGCGCTGCCGGGCATCGCCCCCAGCAATGCCTATGCATGCGCCGACGGTTGGGTGCTGGTGGCGGGCAATGGTGACAGCATCTTCACGCGCCTGATGACCGCCATCGGTCGGGACGATCTCGCCCGAGACCCGGCGCTCGTCGGCAACCCGGCCCGCGTGGCGCGCGTGACCGAGATCGATGCCGCCATCGGCGCCTGGACCGCTTCCCGGACCGTGGCCGCGGTGCTCGATGCCCTGCATGAGGCGAAGGTGCCGGCCGGACGCCTGTACACGGCCAAGGACATCGCCGAGGATCCGCATTACCGCGCGCGCGGCATGATCGAACGGGTGGTCTCTGCGGACGGCCTGGCCGTGGAGGTGCCCGGCATCGTGCCGAAACTCAGCGCCACGCCCGGGGGAATCGAACGGCGCGCGCCCACCCTCGGCGAAGACACGGAAGCGGTGTTGCGCGACGTGGGGGTCACCGACGAGCAATTGCAGGCGCTGCGGGAACGGGGCGTGATCTGATCGCGCAACGGGACGCTCATTCGTCCCGCTTGAGGTCTCGAAAGCCCGCGAACAGCCACGATCGCATTCCGACGACGAGGGTGTAGGCGCGCCGGTCAGCCGGAGCGAGCTTCTGACCCGCGAGGTGCTGCTGCGCGAAATCCTGGCCGAGACGCTGCAGCCGTTCGACGAACGCATCCGCTACGCCGGTGGTCAGTTGACCGTGCACCAGCATCATCATTTCGCCCGGGTCGTCGAAGCCGCCGCTGAAGAAGTCGTCGGCCGCTTGCGTTCGGAAGTAGGTCATCACCGGGCCGTTGGGCCGCCAGCGAAAGGTCTTCGCCACCTTGAGCCGGTAGCGGTTGAGCGGGCGCAGCTCGATCATGCCCAGCCGATCGAGCACGCCAAGGTAAGCGCGGCATTCGGCCTCGTTCAAGGTGTAGGTGCCGAGGATTTCCTCCAGCGTCCACTGGCTCATGCAGCAGATGGCCATGAGGAGGAGGCGACGGTCTGCCACCACGGCTTTCTCTTGTTCGAGCGTGAGTTCGCTGCGCAGCGGCTGGGCGTCGGCCACCTTGCGGGCCAGCTCGGCGAAATCCATCTTCAGCACCCGCAGCACCTCGTCGATCCGCGAGAGCGGCATGTCGCCCTTCGCGAAGATGCGCTTGATGCTCGATTCGGACATGCGCAGGTGTCCGGCAAGGTCGGCGTACGTGACTTGCGCGGCCTTGAGTTCGGCCTTCAGCGTGGTGACGAGGTCGAGGGTGGTGCTCATGGGCGACCCGAGAAAAGTATCGCTACACGATACCAGAGGGCCACTTCTTCGCGTCCTCACTCCGGTGGATTGATACCACTCTCGCCGACACCGAAGATTCCCTCATCGTCAACAACCTCCTTCGGGAACTCGCCATGAACTCCCCCGCCGTCCGCCACGACACCCGCGCCTGGAAGCTTCAAGTCTGGGTGTCGTTTGGCCTTGCCGTCGGCCTGTGCGCCATCGGTCTCGCCTATTTGCCGGGCGAAGACCTGCACCGGGCCTTCATGGTGTTGGGCTATGTGTTCTGCCTGTCCGCGGCCTTCGCGCTGTCGAAGTTCATCCGGGACAACGAGGCGGGCAAGACTGACACCCCGCTGTGGTCCCTGGTTGTCTGGGGCGGCTTCGGTCTTGCCATGGGGCTGACGGCCTGGGGGCTGTACCGCATGGACATCAACCCGACCTACAAGGCCTTCCTCGGCGTGAGCTGGTTGTTCCTGATCTCGAGCGTGTTCACGCTGGCCAAGACGCTGCGCGACGCCCACGAAGCCGGGCGGGCCGAGCACCGTCGCCATACCGCTGAATGACCCGGAGGGCAGGAACATGGCCTCTTCTTTCAAATCCCTTGCGTTGTGCGCAGTGCTGGCTGCGGCGCCGGGCCTGCACGCCCCCGCGTTCGGCCATGCGCAGCAAGCCTCGGAAGCGAGCCTTGGGCTGTCTGCGCTGCCCGTGGCGGTGTCTGTCGTGGCCCCCTCGATGGTGCTGTCGGCGGGCGCGGTCTTCACCGTGGTGGCCGTCGAGGTCTCGGCCGAGGGCACCGTGTGGATCATCGAGAACACCGTCAATGGTGCCCGCGCCATCATCCGTTTCGCCGGCAAGGCGGTGGGCGGTGTGTCGGTGGCCGTGGGCACGGCCGTCACTGTCTCGGCGATGGCCGCAGGCTGGGTGCTCTCGGCGGCCGGCAAGGCCATCGCGTTCATTCCGAACGAGGTGGGCAAGGCGCTGCTCCACAACGAACGGGTGACGCGATGAAGCTGCGCCATGCCCTGGCGGGTGTGGCCATCGCACTGGCGCTCACGGGCACCGCCCAGGCAGGCCGGACGTGCGAGCAGCGGCCGCCCCAGGCCCAGGCCGTCACGCGCGGGCTCGCGCTTGCCGCCCGGGTGGAACAGCATCTGCAGCAAAGCGGCGCACAAGTGGTGTTCCTCGCCCGGGTGGGGCAGGACTTGAGCGAATATGGCCAGCATTATTCGCACTTGGGCTTCGCCTACCGGGACGGTGGCTTCTGGCGCGTGGCACACAAGCTCAACGACTGCGGCAGCGACCGATCGGCGGTGTACCGGCAAGGGATCGGCGAATTCTTTCTCGACAACCCGTTCGACTACGAGGCCGGCATCGCCGTGCCCACCGAGCAGGTGCAGGCGCACCTGCTCGCCGTTCTGCGCGACAACCAACGCCTCGGCCAGATGCACGCGCCGGCGTACAGCATGGTCGCGTACCCGTGGTCACAGCGGTATCAGCAATCCAACCAGTGGGTGCTCGAAACCTTGGCGATGGCAGAGGAACCGGCCGCCATCGACCGTGTGCGTGCACAGGCCTGGCTCAAGCTGCGGGGCTATGAGCCTGCGGTCCTGCACTTGTCCACGCTCAAGCGGTTGGGCGCCCGGGTGACATCGGCCAACATCGCGTTCGACGATCATCCGGACGGGCAGCGGTACCGAGGCCGTATCGCCACGGTCACGGCCGATTCGGTATTCCTGTGGCTTGCCCGCAGCGGGCTGGCCTCCCGCCCCACCGCAATCCGGTGATTCGGTGCTACAACGTTTGCCGCCCCACCACCGCCTGAGGACACCGCTTGAGCACCCATCCCAACCAGTTCGCGCTGCTGTCGGAGCGGCGGTTCGCACCGTTTTTCTGGACGCAGTTCCTCGGCGCCGGCAACGACAACCTCTTCAAGTTCGCGCTCACCGTGATGGTGACCTACCAACTGCAGAACGCCTGGCCGGAACCGGAGATCGCAGGCCTCGTGATCGGGGCGCTGTTCATCTTGCCGTTTCTGCTTTTTTCCGCGACGAGCGGCCAGCTCGCCGACAAGTTCGACAAGGCGCGGCTGATCCGCTTCGTCAAATCGTTCGAGATCGCCGTGATGGCCTTGGCTACATGGGGCTTCGTGCAGCAGAGCGTGCCGGTGCTGCTGGCCTGCGTGTTCCTGATGGGGCTGCATTCCACGCTCTTTGGCCCCGTCAAGTTCGCCTATTTGCCACAGCACCTCGATGAGCGCGAACTGACGGGCGGCAACGGCATGGTGGAGATGGGCACGTTCGTGGCCATCCTGCTCGGCAACGTGGCGGGCGGCCTGCTGATCGCCATTCCAGGCACAGGCGCACGGTGGGTGGCCGCGGCCTGCGTGGGCCTGGCGTTGCTGGGCCGGGTGCTGGCGCAGGCGGTGCCTGCATCGCCGTCCACCGATCCCGATTTGCGCATCAATTGGAACCCGGTCAGCGAGACGCTGCGCAACCTCAAACTCGCACACGGGAACCTCGTCGTGTTCCGCTCGCTGCTCGGCATCTCCTGGATGTGGTTCTTCGGTGCGGTGTTCCTGTCGCAGTTTCCGTCGTTCGCCAAGGATGTGCTGCATGGCGACGAGCAGGTGGCTTCACTGCTCCTCGTGGTGTTCTCGGTGGGCATTGGCGTGGGCTCGCTGCTGTGCGAGGTTCTGTCGCGCCGCCATGTGGAAATCGGGCTCGTGCCGCTCGGGGCCATCGGGATGAGTGTGTTCGCCGTTGACCTGTATTTCGCATCGCGCGGTCTGCCGCCAGCGCAGTCGCTCGGCGTGGCGGCCTTCGTGGCACAGCCTGCTCACTGGCGCGTGATGGTCGACCTGGCACTGCTGGCGCTCTTCGCCGGCGTCTACAGCGTGCCGATGTACGCGCTGATCCAGCTGCGTTCGGCGCCCACGCACCGCGCCCGCATCATCGCGGCCAACAACATCCTCAATGCATTGTTCATGATCGTCAGCGCCGTGGCGGTGGGCCTCCTGCTCAAGGCGGGCCTCACCATTCCTCAGGTGTTCCTGATCGTCGGCATTGCCAATGCCATCGTCGCGGCCTACATCTTCATGCTGGTGCCCGAGTACCTGCTGCGGTTCATCGCGTTCGTGGTGACGCGGCTCATCTACCGGTTCAAGGTGCGAGGCGATGAACACCTGCCCACCACGGGCGCGGCCATCATGGTGTGCAACCATGTGAGCTTCATCGACGCGGTGGTGCTGATGGGCGCCAGCCCGCGGCCGGCGGTGTTTCTGATGGACCACCGGATCTTCAACATGCCCGTGCTGGGCGGCTTGTTCCGCCTGCTCAAGGCCATCCCGATCGCTTCTCAGCGCGAAGCGCCCGAGGTGTATCGGCGCGCTTTTGAACGCGCGGCGCAGGCGCTCGATGCCGGCGACATCGTCTGCATCTTCCCGGAAGGGGCCATCACCCGGACAGGCGAACTCGGTGAGTTCAAGGCAGGCGTGATGAAGCTGCTCGAACGCAACCCGGTGCCGGTGATCCCGATGGCACTGCAGAACCTGTGGGGCTCGTTCTTCTCGCGGGCGGAAAAGGGCGTGGCGATGGTCAAGCCGTTTCGGCGCGGGTTCTGGAGCCGGGTGGGGCTGGTGGTCGGTGAGCCGGTGGCGCCGGCGCACGTCACGCCCGAAGGCCTGCGCAGCCGCGTGATCCAACTGCTTGCGAGCCCGCCGTACCCACAGCAGCCATGAGCCGCAAGCGCTTTGCAGGCCGTGTCGCCGCCATCACCGGTGCGGCCTCCGGGATGGGGCGCGCCCTGGCGCTCGAACTGGCAAGGCATGGCTGCCATCTCGCGTTGAGCGACATCGATGATGCCGGACTGGCCGAGACGGCACGCATGGCCGCATGCGACGGCGTGACGCTGACACACTCCCGCGTGGACACGGCCGACCGTGACGCGGTGTACGCATGGGCAGGACAAGTGGTGAACGAGCACGGGCGGGTGAACCTGCTGTTCAACAACGCCGGCGTGAGCCTCAGCGCGCCGCTGGCCGATGTGACACAGGCCGACTTCGACTGGATCATGGGCATCAATTTCTGGGGAGTGGTCTGGGGGACGCAGGCGTTTCTTCCGCACCTCACGGCCTCGGGCGAAGGCCACATCGTCAACACGTCGAGCCTGTTCGGGCTGATGTCGGCGCCGTTGAACGGGTCGTACAACGCTTCCAAGTTTGCAGTGCGTGGCTACACGGAGGCACTGCGCATGGAACTCGAGGTGACGCGCTCGTGCGTGAGCGCAACCTGCGTGCATCCGGGCGGCGTGCGCACCGAGATTGCCCGGCGGGGACGGCTGGACGCGGGGGTGGCGTCCTTCACGGGCCAGACCTTGGAGGCCGCGCGCGCCACGTTCGATCAAATGCTCAATACCACCTCTGCCCAAGCGGCAGCGCAGCGCATCCTGCGCGGTGTGGTGCGCAATGAACGGCGTGTGCTGGTGGGGCGTGACGCCTGGTGGGCCGACAAGGCCGTGCGCGTGCTGGGAGCGGCCTACCAGGCCTTGATGGTGCACGCGATGCGGCGGGCGCGGGCAAGAAGGGCTTGACACCGACCCGTCCGCCCTGATCTGCTGGCGTTGTGCCACTCGAACCTTTCCATCCCGCGGTCCAGACCTGGTTCCGCCAGACCTTTGCAGTGCCCACGGAGGCGCAGGCGGCCGCCTGGCCCCACATCCGGGCAGGGCGGCATACGCTCGTCGCAGCCCCCACGGGCTCGGGCAAGACACTGACGGCCTTTCTGGCCGCACTCGATGGCCTCGTCCGCCAAGGGTTGCGGCCGGAGGGCTTGCCCGACGAAACCGTCGTCGTGTATGTCTCGCCGCTCAAGGCCTTGTCCAACGACATCCGGCTCAATCTGGAAGCACCTCTGGCCGGCATTCGTGCAGAACTGAAACGACTCGGCTTGCCCGACGTGGACATCCGCACCGCGGTGCGCACCGGCGACACACCGCAGGCCGAACGGCAGCAGGCGCTGCGCCGGCCGCCGCACATCCTGGTGACCACGCCCGAATCGCTCTATGTGCTGATGGGCTCGGCGTCGGGCCGCCTCATGCTGGGGACGGTGCGTGCGGTGATCGTCGACGAAATTCACGCGCTGGCGGCCAACAAGCGCGGCAGCCACCTCTCGCTCACGCTGGAGCGCCTTCAGGCGTTGACGCCGCACCCCCTCACGCGGGTGGGGCTGTCGGCCACGCAAAAGCCCATCGAGGTGGTGGCACGGTTCCTGTCGGGCGAGGCGCCGTGCGAGGTGATCGACATCGGGTACACCCGCGAGCGCGACCTGGCGCTTGAAGTGCCTCCCACGCCGCTCAGCGCGGTGATGTCGAACGACCAATGGGAGCAGGTGCATGCGCGCGTGGCCGAGCTCGTGCTCGCGCATCGAACCACGCTCGTGTTCGTCAACACGCGCCGCATGGCCGAACGTGCGGCGCGACACCTTGGCGAACGGCTTGGGCGCACGGCCGTGGCGGCCCACCATGGCAGCCTGTCGAAGGAAGCCCGGCTGGACGCCGAGCAACGGCTCAAGCGCGGCGAACTGCAGGTGCTCGTGGCCACCGCATCGCTCGAACTGGGGCTGGACATCGGCGATGTGGACCTCGTGTGCCAGCTCGGTTCGCCCCGGTCGATCGCCACATTCCTGCAGCGGGCCGGCCGCGCCGGCCATTCCGTGGGCGGCACACCGAAGGCGCGTCTTTTTCCCCAGACGCGTGACGAGCTGATCGAATGCGCCGCGCTGCTCGATGCGGTACGGCGCGGCGAACTGGACGCGCTCGAGGTGGTGCCCGCACCGCTCGACGTGCTCGCCCAGCAGATCGTGGCCGAGGTGGCCTGCCGCGAATGGAACGAAGATGAACTGTTCACGCTGGTGCACCGCGCCTGGCCCTATCGGGAGCTGACGCCCGAAGCCTATGCAGCGGTGGTGCGCATGGTGTCCGACGGGTTCACGACACGCCATGGACCTCGCGCCGGCTACCTGCACCGCGACGCGGTGAACCGGCGTCTGCGTGCACGCCGCGGCGCACGCCTGACGGCGCTGACCTCGGGTGGCACCATCCCCGAGACGGGCGACTACACCGTCACACTCGAGCCCCAGGCGGACCGGGTGGGCACCGTGCATGAAGACTTCGCGGTCGAAAGCCTCGCAGGCGACGTGTTCCAGCTCGGCAACACGAGCTACCGCATCTTGAGGATCGAACCGGGCAATGTGCGCGTGGAAGATGCCCATGGCGCACCGCCCAACATTCCGTTCTGGCTGGGCGAGGCGCCGGGCCGCACGGATGAATTGTCGTTCGCCGTGTCGCGCCTTCGAGAAGAATTCGCAGGCCAGCCCGACGCGACGGCTGCAATGGCCTGGGCCACCGGCCCATTGGGCCTGGATGAGGCCGCCGCCCTGCAGCTGGTCGACTACCTCGGCCGCACGCAGTCCGCGCTCGGCACGATGCCGACGCAGCAGCGCATCGTGTTCGAGCGCTTCTTCGACGAAGCCGGCGGCATGCAGCTGGTCATCCACGCTCCCTTCGGCAGCCGGTTGAACCGGGCATGGGGGCTTGCGTTGCGCAAGCGCTTTTGCAGGCAGTTCAACTTCGAGTTGCAGGCGGCGGCCACGGAAGACGCCATCGTGCTGTCACTGTCGACCAGCCACAGTTTTCCGCTCGATGAGGTGGCGCGTTACCTGCACTCCAACTCAGCACGCGGTGTGCTGGTGCAGGCGCTGCTCGATGCCCCCTTGTTCGGCGTTCGCTGGCGCTGGAACGCCACCACGGCCCTGGCCCTGCCGAGGTTCCGCGGCGGTCGCAAGGTGCCGCCGCAACTGCAGCGCATGAAATCCGAGGACTTGCTGGCGTCGGTTTTCCCGGACCAGGTGGCGTGCGTCGAGAACCTGGTCGGTGAACGTGAGATCCCCGACCACCCGCTCGTTGCCCAGACGCTCGCAGATTGCCTGCAGGACGCGATGGACGCCGATGGGTGGCTCGCACTGCTGCGACGCATGGAAGCGGGCGAGGTGACCGTGCTGGCCCGCGACCTCACCGGACCGTCACCGCTGGCCGCCGAAGCACTGAATGCACGGCCGTATGCGTTCCTTGACGATGCGCCCATCGAGGAGCGCCGGACGCAGGCCGTGCAAAGCCGGCGATACGCCGACCCGGAAAGCGCGGATGATCTGGGCCGCCTGGACCCCGAGGCGATCGCGAGCGTGCGCGAAGAAGCGTGGCCGCGCGTGCGCGACGCCGACGAGATGCACGAGGCGCTGACCATGCTGGGCCTCGTCACCCTGGACGAGGCCGCCGGGTGGTCGGATTGGCTCGCGGCGCTGGCCGCCGAGGGCCGGGCCACGCAGATCGGAGGTGGCCCGTGGACCGCGACAGAGCGCCTCCCGCCATGGCGCCTGCTGTACCCCGGGGCCGTGGAAGCGCCCGCGGTGAACGTGCCGGCCGACATGGCCGCGCCGCCGCAGGGCCGCGACGAGGCACTGCGCGACCTGCTGCGCTCACGGCTGGGTGGCCTGGGGCCGGTGTCTGCGATGACGCTCGCGGCACAGTTGGATCTGCCCCAAGGCGATGTTGATGCCGCACTGATGGCGCTGCAATCCGAAGGTGTCGTGCTGCAGGGCCGCTTCACACCGGACGCCATGACCACCGAATGGTGCGAGCGCCATCTGCTGGCGCGCATCCACCGGTACACGCTCAAGCGCCTGCGCCATGAGATCGAACCGGTCGAGCCTCGCGATTTCATGCGGTTCCTGTTCGATTGGCAGCGCGTGGCCCCCGGCAACCGTTGGGAGGGCCGCGACGCTTTGCCGGATGTGCTCGCACAGCTCGAAGGATATGAGGCGCCCGCGGCCATGTGGGAAGCCGAGATCCTCCCAGCCCGGATCACCGACTATGCAACTTCATGGCTCGACGAGCAATGCACCGCAGGACGCACGATGTGGATGCGCCTTCGTCCCGCGCCTGGCGGCGGCGTGACTTCGTTGCGCTCCACACCAGTGGTGCTGCTGCCGCGACGGAACGCCGCCTTGTGGTCGCGTCTGGCGCCCGCGCTGGCCGATGATGCGGGGCTCGGCTCTCGGGCACAACGCGCCAAGGCCTACCTGGCTGAACATGGCGCATCGTTCTTCGAGGACATGCGCGAGGGCACCCGCCTGCTCAAGACCGAACTGGAAGAGGCGCTCGCCGAGCTGGTCGTGCGGGGCCGGGCCCACTGCGACGCATTCGCCGGGCTGCGGGCGCTGATGGTGCCGGCATCAAGGCGCGCCGCGGGGCCGGCACGCCATCGCCGCCGCCCGTTGTTCGGCATCGAGGATGCCGGGCGCTGGACCCTCATGCGTCCGCGCGAGAGCGGCGCGGCCATCGCGACAGACGACATCGAACAAACCGCCCGCACCGTGCTGCGCCGCTACGGCGTGATCGCCTGGCGTCTGCTTGAACGCGAGGCGGCATGGCTGCCGCCCTGGCGCGACCTGGTGCGAGCCTGCCGGCGGCTGGAAGCCCGGGGCGAACTGCGGGGAGGGCGCTTCATCGCAGGATTGTCCGGCGAGCAGTTCGCGCTGCCGGAAGCCGTGGCGCTGATGCGCGAAGTGCGGCGGCGGGCGCCTGACGGGGCATGGGTTTGCCTTGCCGCCACAGACCCGGCCAACCTGCTGGGAACCGTGTTGCCGGGGCCCCGGCTTGCGAGGGTGGCCGGCTCACGCGTGTTGTACCGCGACGGGGTGCCCGTGGCCACCAGCGTGGGCGGCCAGGTGACGATGCTGGTCACGTTGAGCGCGGCGGACACGCAGGTCGCCAGCCGTGCCTTGGTGCTGGACCCGGATGCCCGTGCGAGCATCTCGGGCATGCAGGTGATGCAACCGGGCTGACGACCGTCGCGGCCCGCCATGGGCAAGCCGCGGGGCATTCATTCCTTGATGATGTGCCAGGCGTCCTTGAAGTTGTCACCGGCCCGTTCACCGGGTCCACGATCGGCCTGGTAGGTGTAGATCGGCTTGCCGTAGTAAGACCATTGGCGCGACCCATCCTCACGGGTGACGATGGCAAAAGGGCCGGCGGGCCGGTCCGAGGCGCTGGCCGCAACAGGAGGCCACATCACTGCGCAAGGACCGTTGCACGCACTTTTGCCGCTGTTCGTCGTGTCCTTGTCGAAGGTGTAGACCGTCATGCCCCTGGCATCGACCAGCACACCGTTGACGAACTTGGCCGGCGGTTCCGCGGCCACGGCGGTGGTCAGCGGCGCAGCCGACAAGGCGGTGACGAGCAGCAGCGCAGCGAGGCGGGATGGGTGCTTCATCTGGATGTCCTCCGGAGGTGATGGCGCATGCCGTGCCGAGGCATGCAGTCGAAAGCGACCCCCTCGGCCGTTCCGGTACGGAGCTGAACGACGCGGGGCCGATGCGGGTTCCAGGTCAGCATCCAATGTACGAGCATGAAGACACCGCAGCGGCATTGACCCCAACGTCCGGCCAGTCTCCATGCCGGTCACTCGCATCGATGGACATCCGTTCACCGCGTCAATGAAGCACGCGGAGAACACTGCGCTAAGCGGTGTAGTCCCCGCTGGCCGCCGGTTGGTAGAGGATCGCCTCGACGTGGGCGGCGTGCTCCCTGCCGTCCGGGGTGGTCCATGCGGCCATTTCGCCGGTCCGCCGGCCCAGCAAGGCCGCCCCCACCGGTGACAGCACGGAGACGCGGCCTGTGGCGGGATCGGCCTCGTCGGGGTAGCACAGCGTCAGCACGGTGCATTCACCGGTGGTGGCGTCGGCGACACGCACCTGCGAATGCATCGTGATGATGTCGGGCGGTACGTCGCGGGGCAGCACGGTGGAGGCGCCGTCCAGCAGACGCTCGAGCGGCCCGCCTGCCGCGGCCGGCGTGCGACGCACGAGGGCGGTGAGGCGGACGTGATCGAGTTCGGACAGGGTGCGCTCGTCCAGGGGGGTCGTCGTGGTCATGGGCGTTCCAGTCAAATGAAAGCGCGAGACAGGTGGCCCGGCGATCGAATGGAATGCGCTGTCGAAGGAGAACGAAAGAGATGATCGCCGGGCTCAGGAATATGCGGCGAGCGACGGCCTGTGCCAGCCGGCCGCGGACGCACGCGGTCGTCGGGACCGGTGGCTGGGGGACGGATGGATGGGGTGCATCGAGTCATGATAGCGGTTCGATGCAAACGCGGGGCCCCTCACCGCTGAAACCGCGATGGCCTGTCGGGCTGCTTCTGCGCCCGTTCAGGAACCCGGCATCAATGTCGCCCGCAGGGCGGCGCTCATGTCTTGATCGAGCATCTTGACGCCCTTGATGACGAATACGCCTTCGTTTCGCCACAGTGTCCTCGTGTGGGCCAGCGAGGTGGTATCTCGCGTATCGAGCACGCGCACATCGATGAGGACTTCGGTACCGCCCTCGACGATGACTGGCACGCCGATGACCAGCCGCGGCCCCAGTTCACGCACCACGATGTGCACGACCCGCTCCGCCTTCACCGGCGATGCATCTGCCAGGCGAAGGAGCGCCTCGTCGGAAGGCACAGCCTCTGCAGCAGGCAGGCGATGGACGCCCACCACGGACAGGCAATTCGAATGGGTGAGGAAGTCCTCGATGCCGCGCAGTGCGGCGGCTTCACGAAGCGGAGGTTCCTTTTGATCGGGCCGCCACTGCGCGCCCCAATAGACGACGGTTGCCAATGCCGGGCCGCCAGCCTGGCACAGCGGTTCCTTCAGTGGCGACCCCGTGGTCTCGATCTTCGTCGTGGCACACCCGGTGGTCATGGCGAGGGCCACCGAGAGCGTGGCGTGCTTGATCAGTGTGTTGAGCAATCGAGGTTTCACAGGGGGAGATTCAAAGGTCAAAGGGCGATTCCATGAATCACCTCTACGGGGGTATCGGGCGCCCACACAAGCGGGTGATGCGACATGGAATGCCGGCGGCGCATGTGGGATCTTCTTTGCTTCTACGGGATATTCCCGCCGCGTGAGCCCCCCGAGATTGAGGGTACTCATTCAAACGAATGACGAAATTCCAGGCTCGGCTCGACTAGAGTGAAGTGAACAAATACCAGCTCGCCCCGGGGAGATCGGCGTGCATACGACCTTTACAAACAACATCTTCGGCCGCACCGGCCATTTCGCGGACCAGGCAAGTTCAAACGCGGACCATCGGGCCTCCGATGGCGCCGGATTCACGCGGCGATTCCAGCCGATCGATGACTTGCTGACATCCCTCAAAGACGACAACGATCCGGAGACGCTCGCGCCAGCCACGGCGCGCTGGCCTCGCCTGCGTCGGGCCTTGCATGCATTCTGGCTGCTGCAGCAATGCCAGGAGCTCGAGCGCACGGCTGCCAGCACGCTCGATGCGTTGGCTCAACCGACCTTCGTGCTTCGCACCGACGGTGAGATCGATTTCTCGAATGCCGCGGCGCAGCGCGCGATGACGCGACACTCGGCCATCGTCACCGGATGCGGCCGGCTGTTGCGTGTGGGCGAGATCGCAACGACGGACCTGATGGGCCCGCGACCACCCACCTTCGCACCGATCACGCTCGATGGCCGCCTGCGGCGGGCACAGCTGTTCGTGACGGCAGCAGGGGATGCCCCGGTGCTTGCATCGGCCTGGCCACGGGCGCACTGCCTGCTGACGCTGGTGCTGCCCGAGGACGAAACGCCCGCCGCGACGCAGGCATGGCTGAACGCGCTCGGCCGGCACCACGGCCTGACGGGCGCCGAGGTGCGGGTACTCGGTCTGCTCGCCGGAGGGCAGGATGCGGCGGCCATGGCCACGTCGCTCCGCGTGAGCGTCGCGACCATCCGCAGCCACATCCGCGCGCTGTTCGACAAGACTGGCGTGCGGCGGCAAGCCGAACTGGTGCGCCTCGCGCTCGCCGGCTGACCCGGGAGCGAGGCAGCGCGCTGAGGCTCAGGGCGCCGACGGCGCGAAGACGCGCAGCCGGTGACCGTCCGGATCTGCCGCAACGAAGGTGAAGCCGAAATCCATGGCGACCGGTGCCTGCAGGATGGGCAGGCCGCGCGCGGTCCAGTCATCGAACAGTTGGCGCACGGCCGGCTCGCCTTCCACCGCAATGGCCAGCTCGCCGCTGCCGGTGGCTGCCGTGGCGGCGGGTTCCACCTTGTCGCGCGCCCACAATCCGAGCATCGTGCCGGAGGCCAGCGCGAACATCGCGAAAGTGGGCGCCGCTTCCACGGGCGGGCGTCCGAGCAACTCGGTGTAGAACGCAGCGCTGCGTTCGGGGCTGGCGACGTACAGGATGATGAAGTTGGGATCGGTCATGGTGCGAGGCTTTCGTTGATTTTTCGAAACCGGTCGGCCCACCCATCGGGTCCGTTGCCGTTCGAATGCCTCGATGTTAGGAAGCGTCCCTGTCAGATTCTGTCAGCAGCGTGGGTCAGGACTGGCGCTCCACGCCCTCCTGGGCCGTCCAATCCTTGAGCAGCGCGAGACGGCGGCGGGGATAGCGCTCGATCGTCGGCGTCAAGGTCTCGATCCGGTCGAACCGGAAGTGACGCGAGGCTTGCCGCAACTCGCACCAGGCCACGGCGACCCGCACCCGGTCGAAGAAGCCGATCGCGAACGGCCACACCATGCGTTCCGTGAGGCCGCCCTGCGCATCGCGGTACGCGAGCCGCACCTTGTGCTCCTCGCGCATCGCCCGGCGCCATGCGGGCAAGTGCTGGTGACCGGTTCCTTCCGCCTCGACCGGCCCCATCAGCAGCGACGAGGCGTCGATCTCGTGGCGCAGCTCGGCCGGAAGCACAGCGGAGATCTTCGCGAGCAAGTCGCGCGCGCCTTGGGCCAGCTCCGGGTCGGTGCGCCTGGCCACCCAGCGGGCGCCGAGGGTCAAGGCCTCGAGCTCGGTCGTCGAGAACATCAGCGGTGGAAGGGTGAAATCGGGCCGCAACAGGTAGCCGATGCCGGGTTCGCCTTCGATGTGTGCCCCTTGGGCCTGCAGGCTGGCGATGTCACGGTACAGGGTGCGCAGGCTCACGCCCATTTGAGCAGCCAGGGCCGTACCGGCCACCGGATGGCGGTGGCGCCGCAGGCATTGCATGAGTTCGAGCAGGCGTTCCGCGCGTGACATGCCGCAAGTATCGCTGTGCAAGGCCGGTAGCCCCGCACGCTGCGCACCGGATCAGCGGAGCTTTGCGGGGTTCAAGCCGGTGTGCGGTCGACCGGGATGCTGACTGCAAAGCAGCAGCCGCGGCCATCCAACCCTGTCTGCACGGTCACGGTGCCGAACATGCGCGCCACGGCCTGCTTGACGATGGCCAAGCCCAGCCCGGAGCCCGATGCATCGTGATCCGCGCCGCGGTAGAAGCGTTCGAACACCATCTCGCGATCTTGCATGGGGATGCCCGGCCCGTCGTCGGCCACAGACAGCAGCAAGGCACCGGCTTCGCCCCTCAATGCCACCACGATGCGACCGCCTGTGTTGCCATAGCGAATGGCGTTGTCGACCAGGTTGTGCAGGACCGAATGGAGGGCCTGCACATCGAGCGCGTGGCGCAACAGATCGGGTGCGTCGAGGGAGAGTTCCATGCTGCGCGCCATCGCGGCAGGCGCCCTCTGTGCCAACACCTGGCGCGCCAGCCGCGCGACATCCACCTCGGACACCCGCGGGCTGAGTTCGTGGTCGACACGGGCCAGCTGCAGCATTTGTTCGATCAGGTGGGACCCGCGGGCGATGGCGCGGTCCAGCTGCTGGGCCGCCTCGTGGCGATGGACTTCGCCGGACGTCGCCAGCACATGGGCCTGGGCCGAGATCACCGCCATGGGCGTGCGCAATTCATGCGCGGCATCCTGCACGAACGCGCGCTCACGCTGGATCTTGTGGCGAAGCCGCGCGAGCAGGTGGTCCAGCGATGCCACAAGTGGCTTCAACTCCTCGTAAGCCGGAGCCCCTCGCACCGCCGACAGGTCATCGACACTGCGCGACGCAATTTCATCGGACAGTCGCTGGAGGGGGCGCAAACCATGCGACACCACGAGCGAAATCGGAAGGAGCATGCAAGGAAAGGCAATCAGCATCCAGGGCATCAGTCCGCTGAGGGCCCATTGCCAGGTCGACGAACTCGCCATGACAGGCTCGGCAAATCGCAACGACCAACGGGGCGTGTCCCCCTGGAACATGCCATAGGATGACCCGCCGATGACTTGCTGCGTGTGCCCATTCGGGGTTCCCGGCAGAAGGGCGCTTCCAGCCTGAGGCGTCGAGTAGACCATCTGGGATTCGTGCCGGTCCCACACCTGCACAAGTACCGTGCCCGGCGCCTGCTGGAAGCCCCGGTATGCATTGGACAGCGCCTCCACCGAAAGGGCCACCGCCCGCGCCTCTCCCGGCTGCGATACCTCTCCCAGGGCTCGCAGCGTCGCTTCAGCCTCCATGCGCAGGTACTGGCCGTCTTGCTCGGACGACCGCAGCGTCACGATCGCATAGGCCGTCAACACGAGATAGAGCGCGGCAAAAACAAGGATCAGCGCCACCGACACGCGCCTGACCAGCGTGCGACGAACAAACGCCTTGATCATGTCGTCAACATGTAGCCCACGCCCCGGACGGTGCGAATGCGCTCGGCGCCGATCTTTCGGCGCAGATTCGACACATGGACCTCGATGGCACCGAAGTCGACCGGATCTCCCAAGGGCTCCAGCCGCTGCGAGAGCTCTCCCTTCGGAACCACGGCCCCCGCTTCGCGGCTCAGCTCCAACAGCAGCCGGTACTCACGCGGCGAGAGCTCCAGCGGCACTCCAGCCAGGCGCGCCAGGTGGCGCCGCGGCTCGATCTGCAGGTCACCGACGGTCCAGACCTCGCTGGCCTGTTGGGCATAGCGACGCAGCACCGCCCGGATGCGCGATACGAGTTCGGCCGTGGCAAAGGGTTTGACGACGAAGTCATCCGCACCGCCATCCAGCCCGAGCAGCGTGTCCTCGAGCGCGGAGCGTGCAGTGATGATGACGATCGGCACCTGGCTGCCCGCACTGCGCCAACGCGCGAGAAGCTCGAAGCCGCTGCCGTCGGGCAAGGACAGGTCGAGCAGCACGCAATCGATCGATGGATCGTCGAGCCGCAGCGGCGCATCGGCCGTCCGGCGCAGCCACTGGCTGGTGAGACCTTCGGCCTTCAGGGCCTGTTGCAGGGCACGGCCAAGGTCCAGGTCGTCTTCAATCATCAGGAGGTGCATGGGGTCAGTATCGCCTTGCGGACCTTAAGGTCCGCCAAAGGTTTGCACCCGGAAACTGCGGCTTTCCTTGGCTCCCGTACCTCCCCATGCAGACCCGATTCGCCCGCGCCCCCCAATCATTTCGCCTGTCATTCATCGTTTGCTGCATCGCTGCGCTTGGCATGGCTGGCTGCGGCGGCAGCGATGATGGCGGCGGCGAGGCCCCACAGACGTACGCACAGCGATGCTTCCTGTCGGAAGGCCCCAGTACGGCGAACATCCTTCAACTGCCAGCCCCCACCGGCAGTCACTGCATCGGCAAGACCAGCTTCCATCTGGTGGACTCGACACGCCCGGAACCGAACACGCCGGAAGAAGCCGACCGGCGCGAACTGAGCGTGAAGGTCTGGTACCCCAGCATGCCGAGCGGCAGTCGCACGCGCGCCGCCTACATGGATCCAGCCGTTGCGACGCTGGTGAAGCCGCAGTTCCTGATGCCCGCCAACGCCGATCCACTCACCAACGCCAAGCCGGATGCCAGCCTGTCACCAGGCAGCAAGCATCCCGTGGTGATTTTTTCGCCCGGATACGGAGGGGTCGTCGAGGCTTACTCGACGATTCTCGAGGACATGGCCAGCCACGGCGTCATCGTGGTCGCCATCGACCATCCCTACATCTCAGCGGCCACCGCATTGAACTCAGGACAGGTGGCCCTGGTGCGGCTGCCCGAAGACCCGACAGACGCACAGAAATTTGAAGAACTCGTTGCAGCGGCAGCCCCCGTCGAAATCGGCGATCAGCGGCAGGTGCTCGACTGGCTGCAAGGTCCGGGTACCGGCCTGCTCGGCGGCCACCTCGACCTCACGCGCATCGGGGCTTATGGTCATTCTTTCGGCGGTTCGGGGGCGATCCAGGCCGCACGCGTGGATGAACGCATCAAAGCCGCAATGGACATCGACGGCACCGTTTTGGGTGACACCTCAGGCCCGTGGTCCAAGCCGCTGATGTTCCTGCTGGCGGAAAACCACACCGAGCATCCCACGATCGATGCCGTGCTGCGCAATGCCACGGGACCTCACGCCACCTACATTCTGAAGAACGCAGGCCACCTGGACTTCAGTGACATCAAGCTCATCCTGAACTTCTACGCCCCGGAACAGGACCTGACGCTGTTGAATCTCGGAACCATCGACGCCAAAAGCGCACTGCAAGCCACACGCGAGCAGACCTTGGCGTTCTTTCAGCAGCACCTTTTTCCATGACCGGGGGTGCCCCTGAGGGCGCCGGTGCACTCGCTTCAGGGCCCTCGCGCCCGGTCGGCCTTGAACTGCGCCACGAACGCCGGGAAGGTGCCGGCCTCGAGCGCTTCGCGCACCTCGCGCATCAGGTTCACGTAGTAATGCAGGTTGTGGATGCTGGCGAGCATCGGCGCCAGCATTTCGCCGCACCGCTCCAGGTGGTGCAGGTAGGCGCGGCTGAAGTTCCGGCACGTGTGGCACGTGCATGTCTCATCGATGGGACGTTCGTCGGTGCGAAAGCGGCTGTTGCGAAGACGCAGGTCGCCGAAGCGGGTGAACAGATGGGCGTTGCGTGCATTGCGGGTGGGCATCACGCAGTCGAACATGTCGACGCCTGCGGCCACCCCATCCACCAGGTCCTCCGGGGTGCCCACGCCCATCAGATAGCGTGGTTTGTGCGCGGGCAGGCGGTGCGGTGTGTGGGCCATGATGCGCAGCATCTCGGGCTTCGGTTCACCGACGCTGACGCCTCCGACGGCATAGCCGGGCAGGTCGAGGTCCACCAGCGCGTTCAACGATTCCTCGCGCAGGTGCTCGAACATGCCGCCCTGCACGATGCCGAACAGCGCGTTCGGGTTTTCATTGCGGTTGAACTCGGCAAGGCAGCGTTTCGCCCAGCGCAGACTCAGCTCCATCGAAGCCCGGGCCTCGCGTTCGGTGGTCAGGTGGCCCTTGGTTTCATACGGCGTGCATTCGTCGAACTGCATGACGATGTCGCTGTTGAGCGCACGCTGGATCTGCATGCTGATCTCGGGCGTGAGGAACAGCTTGTCGCCATTGACGGGCGAGGCAAAGCGCACGCCTTCCTCGCTGATCTTGCGCATATCGCCGAGGCTCCACACCTGGAAGCCGCCGCTGTCGGTCAGGATCGGCTTGTGCCAGGATTCGAAGCGGTGCAGCCCGCCGAACTGGTTCAGGATGTCGATCCCCGGGCGAAGCCACAGGTGAAAGGTGTTGCCGAGGATGATCTGCGCGCCCATCTCCTCGAGCGACGACGGCAACACGCCCTTGACGGTGCCATAGGTGCCCACGGGCATGAACACGGGTGTCTCGACGACACCGTGGTTCAAGGTCAGGCGACCACGGCGCGCATGGCCGTCGGTATGGAGCAATTCGAACTGAAGCATGCGGCGATTGTCGCCAAAAAAAAAAGGCGCCCCGGCGAAAGCCGGGCGCCACTGCGACCAGTGGATACCGGCTTTCGCCGGTATGACATGGTGAGGGGAGGCCAAGCCGAGGCCCTGCGAACCAACAACGATGTCGCCTCCAGAGGTCACCCCGGTGAAAACCGGGGCCCACTGCCGCCAGTGGATACCGGCTTTCGCCGGTATGACACAGCAAGGGGAGGCCAAGCCGAGGCCCTGCGAGCGAACAACGATGTCGCCTTCAGAGATGTCACCCGGTGAAAACCGGGGCCCACTGCGCCAGTGGATACCGGCTTTCGCCGGTATGACATGGCGAGGGGAAGCCAAGCCGAGGCCCTGCGAGCGAACAACGATGCCGCCTTCGGAGATGTCACCCCGGTGAAAACCGGGGCCCACTGCCACCAGTGGATACCGGCTTTCGCCGGTATGACATAGCGAGGGGAGGCCAGGCCGAGGCCCTGCGAGCGAACAACGATGTCGCCTTCGGAGATGTCACCCCGATGAAAACCGGGGCCCACTGCCGCCAGTGGATACCGGCTTTCGCCGGTATGTCATTCCTACTTCGGCACGGGCCGAACCATCAGCACCGTCTTGTTCCGATCCTCGACGATCCACAAGCGTCCGCTGTGATCCACCGCCAAGCCGGTGGGCGCGCCCTTGGGCCGCACACCGGCCGAGGCCCCCCAACCACCGACCACCTCCACCGGCGGGCCGCCCGGCACGCCGTTGCCGTTCATTTTCATGGCCATCACGCGCTGCCCCGTGGGGCGGTGGCCGTGCCAGGCCACCAGCACCTGGCCGGCCCATGGGCTCGGGTTGCCGGCAGGCACGCCAAGGAGGTGCAAGGGCGCGGCATGCGCCGGCCAGCGCTGCACCGGCGCCTCGGTGCCGCGGCAGGCACCGGCCTTCTCATAGCCACGCGCGGGCTTGCGGTCGCCCACGCAGTACGGCCAGCCGTGGCGACTGCCCTCGCGCAGCACATTGAGCTCCTCCGGCGGTTCACCCGCATCGGCGTAGTCAATGGAGTTCTCGCCCTGCAACAGCGTGCTGCCCACCCAGGCCAGCGCCACCGAGTTGCGCAGGCCCGTGGCATAGGGCCGCAGCGATTTGAGCGCCGGGCTGGCATCACCCAGCACCGCCTCATAGACGGCGCCACGCGGCCTCGCGCCTTCAACCTCGGGGCAGGGATGCTGCTGGTGGCCGGCGTCATCCCGGCAGGCATCCGTCAAGGAGCCCACGTTGATGAACAGCCGCCCGTTGGGGCCGAATGCCAACTCCTTGAGCGGGTGGGCACCATCGGACGGCAAGCCATCCACGACCACCTCCTGCACCACGGGCCCGGAGATGGGGGTGCGCCAGATGCGGCCGGCTTCGCCGATGTAGGCCTTGCCATCAGGACCCAGCACCAGCCCATGTGGCCGGTCGAGCTTGCTGGCCAGGGTGTTGATGCGCACCCGCTCGGCCGGGTCCGCGGCGCCTTCCTGGAGGGTCATCTCCAGCAGCCGCCCCTGGTTCGGCTCCCAACCGCCCATGTCGATGATCCAGAAGCGATTGGGCGCCAGCTCGATGATGCGACGGGGAAACCGCAAGCCCCGGGTGGCATCGGCCACGAGCGCCATGCAGTAGCCTGCCGGGACGGTGACGTCGACCTTCGGAAGCGCGCCGCAGGTGCCATTCGGCGTGTAGGACGCCGCGGCCGCACCGGTCGCCATGCCAAGGGCCAAGGCCCCGGCGATCCATCCTCTC
The DNA here is from genome assembly GCA_966212105.1 of uncultured Rhizobacter sp. Lineage (GTDB taxonomy): Bacteria > Pseudomonadota > Gammaproteobacteria > Burkholderiales > Burkholderiaceae_C > Rhizobacter. Next base: position 7,182 of record CBIHPH010000011.1, on the reverse strand, counting down.
ATCAGCATTCCTCGTGAGCGCACCGTTCAAGCAGCATCGCATCGCCGTAGCTGAAGAAGCGATAGCGGCGTTCGATGGCGTGGCGGTACAGCGCCATCACGCGGTCGTGCCCCGCCAACGCACTGACGAGCATCAGCAGCGTGCTCTTGGGCAAGTGGAAGTTCGTCACCAGCACATCGACCACCTGGAAGCGAAAACCGGGCGTGATGAAGATGGACGTGTCGCGGCTTCCTGCCTCGAGCGTGCCGGACACGGCAGCGGATTCGAGCGCACGCAGCGTGGTGGTCCCCACGGAGACGACCCGGCCGCCCGCCGCCCGCGTGGCCGCGATGGCATCCACCGTCGCCTGCGGCACATCGAACCATTCGCTGTGCATGCGGTGATCCGCGAGGTTGTCCGTGCGCACCGGCTGGAACGTGCCGGCCCCGACATGCAGCGTGACGGCCGCGCGTTGGACGCCACGCACCTCCAGCGCGGCCAGCAAAGCCTCGTCGAAATGCAGCGCCGCCGTGGGAGCGGCTGCCGCACCGGGACGCGCGGCAAACACGGTCTGGTAGCGGCGCTCGTCTTCGGCGCTGTCATCGTGGGTGATGTAGGGCGGCAACGGCACATGGCCATGGCGCTCCAGCAGCGCGAACGGTTCGCCGGGGAACCGCAGGTGAAACAGCGAATCGTCCGGCCCGGCCCGGCCCAGCACCTCGGCGTCGAAATGGCTCGCCCCATCGCCGCTGACGAAGCGCACGCGCCCGCCAGCCTTCGGCGACTTGCTGGCGCGCAAATGCATCAGCACCTCATGGCCGGGCAGTACCCGTTCCACCAGCGCCTCGACCGAGCCGCCACTGGCCTTGGCCCCCAAGAGCCTGGCCTTGATGACGCGGGTGTCGTTGAAGACGAGCAGATCACCCGCGCGCAACAGGTCCGGCAGGTCGCGGAAGATGCGATCGGCCGGCGGCCACACGGTGCCGTCGAGCAGCCGCGAAGCGCTGCGTTCGGCCGCCGGGTGCTGGGCGATCAGGTCGGGCGGCAGGTCGAAATCGAAGTCGCCAAGCGTGTAAGAGCGGGGCATGGAACGTCAGCGTGAAATCAACGAGGCACCGCGTTGCGGAAGCCCGGGTCGGTGAACAACAGGCCCACGAGCTTGCTGTAGAGGTTGACGCGCTCGTTCGTCACGTCGGCATTCCGGCCCCAGGTGTTCGACGTGCGCAGCTCGCGGTCGTACACGACCCGGCCGTCGGCAAGGGTCACCGTGAAGCGGGCGGCCACGCTGCCTCCGGATCCGCCCAACTCGGCCCAGATCATCCGGCCGGTGATCGATGCACCCGAACCGGCATCGAACATGCCGGCCCCCTGCAGTTCGGTGATCAGGGTGTCGCGCAGGAAGCGGGCCTCCACCGACAGCCCGTGTCTTTCGGGACCGAATGTACCGACCGCGACCGGCCGGATGCCGGCGGCCTTGAGCTTGGAGAAGTTGTCGGTGGTGTTCTCGGACGAATCGAGCCGCCTGGTGGGGTGCGAGCAGCCAGCCACGAGCGTGGCCACTGCCAACACGAGCGCGGGCATCAGGCGGGGAAGGGAAATGGCGTTCATGACCGGGTCCTGTGGGATATTTCAAGGCAAAAGCGCAAACAGCGCCGCCATGCTATCAGCGCCATCACGGGCAGAATCGCCCCATGTCCGAGGCCACTGCACCGCCCAAGAAGGAAAAATCCGCGCCACAGAAGGCGATGGACAAGCTCGACCTCCGGCGCGACATCGATCTCGCACTGCACCTGCCGCTGCGCTACGAGGATGAAACCAGGCTCACGCCGGTGGCCGCGCTGCGCGATGGCGACACCGCGCAGGTCGAGGGCGTGGTGACACAGTGCGACGTGCAGTTCCGGCCCCGGCGCCAGCTGGTCGCCCGGCTCGACGACGGCACCGGCACCCTGGTCATGCGCTTCATCCATTTCTATCCGAGCCATCAGAAGACGCTCGCTGCCGGACAGCGTGTGCGCGCCCGCGGTGAGGCGAGGGGCGGCTTCTTCGGCATCGAGATGGTCCATCCCACCTTCCGAGGCGTGTCCGAACACGCCCCGCTGGCCAGCTCGCTGACGCCGGTCTACCCCACCACCGCATCGCTGCCGCAGGCCTACCTGCGCAAGGCCGTGGCGGCCGGGCTCAAGCGTGCCGACCTTTCCGAGATCGTGCCCCCATCGCTCGTTCCGCCAGGGATGTGGGGGCTGCGGGCATCGCTGCAGTTCCTGCACGAACCCTTGCCGGACGTGAGCCTGGCCGAGCTGGAAGACCACACCCATCCCGCGTGGCAGCGGCTCAAGTTCGAGGAACTGCTGGCGCAGCAACTGTCGCAGCTCCAGGCCAAGCGGGAACGAGAACACCAGCGCGCACCAGACTTCAAGGTCGAGGCCGGCGGCCTGCAGGAGCGCCTGCTCGGCGCTCTGCCATTTGCGTTGACCGAAGCCCAGCGGCGTGTGGTGGAGGAGATCGCGCACGACCTGCAGCGCGAGGTGCCGATGCACCGCCTGCTGCAGGGTGACGTGGGTTCGGGCAAGACGGTGGTGGCCGCACTGGCCGCCGCAGTCGTCATGAACGGCGGCTGGCAATGCGCGCTGATGGCACCCACTGAAATCCTGGCCGAGCAGCATTTCCGCAAGCTCGTGGGCTGGCTCGAACCGCTGGGCATCCGCATCGCGTGGCTCACCGGCAGCCGCAAGGGCAAGGGCCGGCGCGAGATGCTCGATGCGGTGGCATCCGGCGACGCCGCGCTGGTGATCGGCACGCATGCGGTGATCCAGGAAGACGTGCGCTTCAAGCGGCTGGGCCTGGCCATCATCGATGAACAACACCGCTTCGGCGTGGCGCAACGTCTTGCCCTGCGCGAGAAGCTGGTGGATCCTGCGGCCGGCCTGGAGCCGCACCTCCTGATGATGTCGGCCACGCCCATCCCGCGCACACTGGCGATGACCTTGTTCGCCGACCTCGACGTCAGCACCATCGATGCGTTGCCGCCGGGCCGCACGCCCGTTGTCACCAAAGTCTTCAGCGACGCGCGGCGAGACGATGTCATTCACATCATCGCGCAGGAGGCGAGCAACGGCCGCCAGGTGTACTGGGTGTGCCCGCTGATCGAGGAATCCGAAACGCTGGACCTGAAGAACGCGACGGAGACGCACCAGCAACTGGTGGCCGCACTGCCCGGTCAGACCGTCGGCCTGCTGCACGGGCGCATGCCACCGGCAGACAAGGCCGCGGTGATGGCGGAGTTCACCGCCGGACGCCTGCAGGTGCTTGTCAGCACCACGGTGATCGAGGTGGGGGTGGACGTTCCCAATGCTTCGCTGATGGTCATTGAACACGCCGAGCGGTTCGGCCTCAGCCAACTGCACCAGCTGCGCGGCCGGGTAGGGCGGGGGTCCGTGGCAAGCGTGTGCGTGCTGCTGTACACCCCACCGCTGTCGGACACCGGCAAGTCGCGCCTGCGGGCCATGGTGGACACGCAAGACGGCTTCGAGATCGCCCGCCGGGACCTCGACATCCGTGGTCCCGGCGAGTTCATGGGCGCGCGGCAATCGGGTGCGCCACTTCTGCGCTTTGCCGACATGGCCCTCGATGAAGGCCTCGTGCGGCAGGCCCGCGCCGCGGCCGAAGTGATGCTCGATCGGCACCCCGAGGCCGCGAGGCAACACGTGGCCCGCTGGCTTGGTGCAAAGTCAGACTATTTGAAAGCTTGAGTCGTTAGATTTCAGCTATTCTGTGGCGCATGACACTCACCGAACTGCGCTACATCGTTGCCGTGGCCCGCGAAAAGCATTTCGGTCGGGCCGCCGAGGCCTGCTTCGTCTCCCAGCCCACATTGAGCGTGGCCATCAAGAAACTGGAGGACGAACTCGAGGTCAAGCTCTTCGAGCGCGGCGCCAACGAGATCACCGTGACGCCGCTCGGCGAGGAGATCGTGCGACAGGCCCAGACGGTGATCGAAGGCGCCGCCGGCATCAAGGAAACGGCCAAGCGCGGCAAAGACCCGGTCTCCGGCCCACTGCGACTGGGCGTCATCTACACCATCGGCCCCTACCTGCTGCCCGACCTCGTCCGACAGGCCATCGACCGGGTGCCGCAGATGCCGCTCATGCTGCAGGAAAACTTCACCGCCAAGCTGCTCGACATGCTGCGCACCGGCGAACTCGATTGCGCGATCATGGCCGAACCGTTCCCGGACACAGGCCTTGCAGTGGCCCCGCTGTACGACGAACCGTTCAAGGTGGCCGTGCCCAAGACGCATCCGCTCGCCAAGCGCAAGCAAGTCAGCGCCGAGGAACTCAAGCAAGAGACGATGCTGCTGCTGGGCACCGGCCATTGCTTTCGCGATCATGTGCTCGAGGTGTGCCCCGAATACGCCCGCTTCTCGAGCGATGCCGAGGGCATCCGCAAGAGTTTCGAGGGTTCGTCGCTCGAAACCATCAAGTACATGGTGGCCTCCGGCATGGGCGTGACGGTCGTGCCGCAGCTGAGCGTTCCGAAGGACACCCAGCCCCACGTGCGCTACATCGCGTTCACCAACCCCGTCCCCACCCGCCGCGTCGTGCTGGCGTGGCGCCGCACCTTCACGCGCTACGAGGCCATCGCCGCATTGCGCAACGCCATCTACGCCTGCGCATTGGAAGGGGTCGAACGCCTGTCATGACCGCCGATGGCCGAGTGCACCCCTTCGGCCTTATCAAGCATGGTTTCCCTCGTTAGACTGTTTCCAACGCTCCGGAGTCCCCATGGCCAAGAAATCCAAGCCCCTCCAAGAAGCTGTCAAGCCGGCAAGTGCGTCCGGCCCCATCGCCATCCACATCGGCATCAGTGACAAGGACCGCAGCAGCATCGCAGGCGGCCTCAGCAAGCTGCTGGCCGACACCTACACGCTGTACCTGACGACCCACAACTTCCACTGGAACGTCACGGGCCCCATGTTCAACACACTGCACATGATGTTCATGACCCAGTACACGGAGCTGTGGAACGCCGTGGACCCCATTGCCGAACGCATCCGCGCCCTCGGCCACACCGCGCCGGGGTCGTATGCCCAATTCGGCGCACTCGCGTCCATTCCCGACGCCCCTGGCACGCCACCGAAGGCGCTCGAGATGGTGCGTCTGCTGGTGAGTGGCCACGAGGCCGTGGCCCGCACAGCGCGCGGCATCTTCCCGCTGGCCGACCAGGCCAACGACGAACCCACCGCCGACCTGTTGACGCAACGCATCGCGGTCCACGAGCAATCGGCGTGGATGCTGCGCAGCCTGCTGGAAGAGTGAGGGCATCGTGCAGCCGACCCCGGTGCGGGTGGCCATCGTCGTCTTCGACGGGTTCAGCGAGCTCGACACGTTCCTCACGTTCGGCCTGCTGAACCGGCTCAATGCCTCCGGCTTGAAAGCCGAACTGGCAGCGCCTGCGGCCCGGCTCACGTCGATGAACGGCATCACGGTGGACACCCCCCAGCCGCTCGAATTCGCCAACGAGGCCGAAGCTGTTGTCTTCCCCGGCGGCCTCTACACCCGAGCCATTGCCGAGAACTCGGCCGTCATCGACCGGCTGGCGCTCGATCCGCTGCGCCAGCTCATCGGAGGCCAGTGCTCCGGCACGCTGCTGCTCGCACGGCTCGGTTTGCTCGCGGACTTTCCCGCAAGCACCGACACGGCGAGCAAACCCTGGATGATCCAGGCCGGCGTGCGCGTGGCAGACGACATCCCGTTCCACGCGCGAGGACCAGTCGCCAGCGCAGGCGGCCCGCTGGCGGCCCACTACCTCTCCACCTGGCTGATGTGGCGTGCAGCCGGTCTTGAACGCACCACACAGGCATTGAACCAGGCCGCACCGGTGGGGGAACGCCACGAATGGACCGAGCGGCTTCTGTCCGTGGTGCGCCCGTTCATGCCCCAGGATGCCGCCTGACGCGTCGGCTGCCCCAAGCCGCAAGAGCAACGCGCGAAGTTGCCGAGACTCTCAAGAAGGCACCCCCCCGTAGCTTGAAGCAGGGGGGCGTCTTCGATGAACCGCAGACCGGCAAATCAGCCGGGCGGTGCCGGCACGGACCAGCGCTTCGTCACATCCCCAGCGTTGTTCACGCTCTCCAGCTGCACACCGAAGCCCCACAGCCGTGCCACATGTTTCAGCACCTCCTGCGCACCTTCGTGCAGCGGGCGATCGTTGTGCTGCGTGTGGCGCAAGGTCAACGAGCGATCCCCACGCAAATTGACGTTCCACACCTGGATGTTGGGCTCACGGCTGCCGAGGTCATACTGGTGCGACAGCGCTTCGCGCACACGGCGGTATCCCTGCTCGTCGTGGATCGCGGACACCTCGAGTTCTGACTCCTTGTCGTCGTCCACGATCGCGAAGAGACGGAACTCACGCATCAGGTTCGGCGAAAGATACTGGCCGATGAAACTCTCGTCCTTGAAGTTGCGCATGGCATGGTCGATGGTCTCCAGCCAGTCCCGCCCGGCGATGTCAGGGAACCAGTGCCGGTCCTCATCCGTGGGGTGCTCGCACATCCGCTTGATGTCCGTGTACATCGCAAAGCCCAGCGCATACGGGTTGATGCCGCTGTAGCCGCGGTCGCCCACCCGAGGCTGGTAGACCACGTTCGTGTGCGACTTCAGCCACTCGATCATGATGCCGTCCGACAGGTACCCGTCGTCGTACATGGTGTTGAGCAGGTGGTGGTGCCAGAACGTTGCCCAGCCCTCGTTCATCACCTGGGTCTGGCGCTGCGGATAGAAGTACTGCGCCACCTTGCGCACGATGCGCACCACCTCGCGCTGCCACGGTTCGAGCAGCGGCGCATTCTTTTCGATGAAGTACAGCAGGTTCTCCTGCGGCTCTTCCGGGAAGCGGCGGCTCTGCGATTCCTCGGCCGCTTTCTCCGCCTTCGGCGGCAGCGTGCGCCACATGTCGTTGACCTGGCGCTGCGCGTAGGCCTCGCGGTCCTTGCGGTCGGCCAGCTCCTGCGCGAGCGACTTGCGGCTCGGGCGGCGATAGCGGTCCACCCCGTGGTTCATCAACGCGTGGCAGCTGTCGAGCAGCAATTCCACGGCTTCCAAGCCATGGCGCTCCTCGCAGTCGGCCACATAGTTCTTCGCGTAGACGAGGTAGTCGATGATCGACGACGCATCGGTCCACATGCGGAACAGGTAGTTGCCC
>CBIHPH010000010.1:0-79950 GCA_966212105.1 uncultured Rhizobacter sp. | reverse complement strand
GATGGTGTTGGCGCTCGGCACGTCGATGCCGGTCTCGATGATGGTGGAGCACAGCAGCACGTTGTGGCGCTGGGCCACGAAGTCCCGCATCACATGCTCCAGCTCGCGCTCGGGCATCTGGCCATGGGCGATGGCGATGCGGGCCTCGGGCACCAGCTCCTGCAGCTTCTGCAGGCGGTTCTGGATGGTCTCTACTTCGTTGTGCAGGAAGTACACCTGCCCGCCGCGCTTGAGTTCGCGCAACACCGCTTCACGGATGGTGCCGGTGTTCTCCGTGCGCACGAACGTCTTGATCGCCAGGCGCCGCTGCGGCGCGGTGGCGATGACGCTCAGGTCGCGCAGGCCCTCCAGGGCCATGCCCAGCGTGCGGGGGATGGGGGTGGCGGTGAGCGTGAGCACATCCACCTCGGCCCGCATCGCCTTGACCGCCTCCTTGTGGCGCACGCCGAAGCGATGTTCCTCGTCGATGATCAGGAGGCCGAGGCGCTTGAACTTGACGCTTTGGCTGATGAGCTTGTGCGTGCCCACGACGATGTCGATGGTGCCGTCCTCGATGCCCTCGAGCGCGAGCTTGATCTCCTTGCCCGAACGGAAGCGTGAGAGTTCGGCCACCTTGACCGGCCACTTGCCGAAGCGGTCGGAGATGTTCTGGTAGTGCTGCTCGGCCAGCAGCGTGGTGGGCGCGAGGATCGCCACCTGCTTGCCGGCGTTCACGGCAACGAAGGCGGCCCGCAGCGCCACCTCCGTCTTGCCGAAGCCCACGTCGCCGCACACGAGGCGGTCCATGGGCTTGGGCGAAATCATGTCCTGGATCACCGCATGGATGGCCGCCTTCTGGTCGGGCGTCTCCTCGAATCCGAAGCTCGAGGCGAAGGCTTCATAGTCGTGCGGCGTGAATCGGAAAGCATGGCCTTCGCGCGCGGCGCGGCGGGCATACAGGTTCAGCAGCTCGGCGGCGGTGTCCCGCACCTGCTCGGCCGCCTTGCGGCGCGCCTTGTCCCACTGGCCGGAGCCCAGCCGGTGCAGGGGCGCTTCCTCGGCGCTCACGCCGGTGTAGCGGCTGATCAGGTGCAGCTGCGCCACCGGGACGTACAAGGTCGCCTTGTCCGCGTACTCCAAGTGCAGGAATTCGCTCGGGCCGTCGCCCAGGTCGATGTTCATCAGCCCGACATAGCGGCCGATGCCGTGGTTCGTGTGGACGACCGGGTCACCCACCTTGAGTTCGGACAGGTCCTTGATCAGCGCGTTCACATCGCTGACCTGCTCCTGCTTGCGTCGCCTCCGGGCAGTGGGCGTGGTGGCGAACAGTTCGGTCTCGGTGACGAACTGGATGCCGGGCTCCGTCCAGAAGAATCCTTCCGCGAGCGGTGCCACGGCGATCGCGAACTTCTCCGTGCCCTGCTCGAACGCGGCGAGCCCCTCGACGCTCGGCGGTTCGATCCGGCTGTCGCGCAGCAGCTCGAGCAGGCTCTCCCGCCGGCCGGAGCTTTCGGCCACGATGAGCACCCGGTGGGCCGTGCCGGCCAGATGCTGCTGGAGCCGCTTGAGCGGTTCGGGCGAGCCTCGGTCCACGCTCAAATCGGGCAGCGGGCGGGCCCAGTCCACAGGCTCGATGCCGCGGACGGCCAGCAGCGGATGCACATTCGCGAGCGTGAAGAAGTCTTCCTGCCGCAGGAACAGATCTTCCGGCGGCAGGATGGGGCGCTCCTTGTCGTGCTGCAGGAAGCGGTGGCGTTCCCGGGTATCGGTCCAGAAGCGCTTGAGCGATTCGTCGATCTCGCCATGCAGCACCACCGCCGCCGCATCGCCCAGGAATTCGAAGATCGAGGCCGTGGCATCGAAGAACAGCGGCAGGTAGTACTCGATGCCGGCCGTGGCGATGCCCGAGCCGATGTCCTTGTAGAGCCGCACCTTCGTGGGGTCGCCTTCCATGCGCTCCCGCCAGCGGGCACGGAACGCGGAGCGGGCGTCTTCGTCCATCGGGAATTCACGCCCGGGCAGCAGCCGCACCTCAGGCACCGGGTACAGGCTGCGCTGCGTGTCCGGATCGAACGTGCGGATGCTGTCCACCTCATCGCCGAAGAGGTCCACCCGGTACGGCACGAGCGAACCCATCGGGTACAGGTCGATCAGGCCGCCGCGCACAGCGTATTCGCCGGGGGACACCACCTGGCTCACATGCGTGTAGCCCGCCAACGTGAGCTGCGCCTTCAGCGCAGCCTCATCGAGCTTTTCCTTTTGCTTGAAGTGGAAGGTGTATGCGGCGAGGAAACTGGGCGGCGCAAGGCGAACGAGCGCGGTGGAGGCCGGCATCAGCACCACGTCCACATCGCGTTGCTGGATGCGCCACAGTGTGGCCAGCCGCTCGGAGATCAGGTCCTGGTGAGGGGAGAAGGTGTCATAGGGCAGCGTTTCCCAATCGGGGAACACCGCGATGCGCAGCTCCGGGGCGAAAAAGGCGAGCTCGTCCTCCAGGCGCTGCGTGTCGGCCGGCTCGGCCGTGAAGATGGCCGTCAACCGGCCCGCGGCCTGCTGCGATTGGGCGAAGCGTGCCAGCAGCAGCGCGTCGGACGACCCGACGGGGCGGGGCAACGTGAACCGTTTACCAGGGGCAAGATTGGGCAGGTGCATGCGCATCGACAAGGCAGGACGCCCCGGCGGGCCGTGAGCCCCGGGGCGCGAAACCGCGAATTATAGAATTGCGACATAAACCCGCTCCTGATGACAACACCTGATCTTCCCGACTTGTATGCCCTCGTGCCGTGCGCCGGCGTAGGCCAGCGCGCCGGTGCCGGCGGTCCGAAGCAATACGCGCAGGTGGCCGGCCGCAGCCTCGTCGCCCACACGCTCGACGCGCTGGGCCGTGTCGCCCGGCTGAAGTCCGTGCTCGTGGTGCTGAGCCCGGACGACCACGCCTTCGAGAACCATGCGCCCGGCTTCACCGGCTGGGTGTCACGCGGCGGCGGCGCCACACGGGCCGACACCGTGACACAGGGGCTGCGCGACCTGCTCGCGCGCGGCGCCGGCCCGAACGATTGGGTGCTGGTGCACGACGCAGCGCGGTGCCTGGTGCGGCCCGAATGGGTCGATGCCTTGATCGACGCCTGCCTCCCCGATGACGTCGGTGGCCTGCTCGCGCTGCCCGTGCCGGACACCCTCAAGCGCGAAGGCGCTGGCCGCGTGGGCGAAACGGTGGACCGTGCCGGCATGTGGCAGGCGCAGACGCCCCAGATGTTCCGCCTCGGCCTGCTGCTGTCGGCGCTCGAGCGCGCCACCGGCACCATCACGGACGAGGCCAGCGCCATCGAAGCGGCCGGCTTGCGCCCACTCCTCGTGCCCGGCTCGCTCGAGAATTTCAAGATCACCTGGCCGGCGGACTTCGCGCTGGCCGAACGACTCCTGAGGACCCGACCATGATCAAGGCCCCCGTTCCGCGCTTTCGCGTCGGTGAAGGCTGGGACACCCACGCGCTCGTCGAGGGGCGCAAGCTCATCCTCGGCGGCATCGAGATCGCGCACACGCACGGCCTGCTGGGCCATTCCGATGCCGATGCCCTGTGCCACGCCATCACCGACGCCCTGCTGGGCGCCGCCGCGCTCGGCGACATCGGCCGTCATTTCCCTGACACCGACCCCCAGTTCCACGGCGCAGACTCCATCGCGCTGCTGACCGAAGCCGCACGCCGCGTGCGTGCGGCGGGCTGGCACATCGGCAACGTCGACAGCACCATCGTCGCCCAGGCTCCGAAGATGGCCCCCCACATCCAAGCCATGCGGCAGCGCCTGTGCACCGCGATGGGCATTGCACTGGAGCAGGTGAACGTGAAAGCCAAGACCGCCGAAAAAATGGGCCCCGTGGGCCGCCTCGAATCGATCGAGACGCGGGCGGTGTGCATGCTGCTCAAGCTCTGATCGCAGCGCCTGACCCCGCTGAAAAATCAGAAATCGCCGCGGCCTTGACCGCGGCGATGAGGCGCACACCCCTCTACGGCGCCTTCTTCAGGCGAACATGCGCCACGAGCCCGCCATCGAGCGCATTGGCCAGCTCGAAATGCCCGCCCATGCGCTGCACGGCCTTCTCGACGATCGCAAGCCCCAGCCCCGCGCCGGTGGCCGCCGTGCGCGCCGCATCGCCCCGAAAGAACGGCGTGGTCAGCTGCTTGAGCTTCTCGGGCGGAACACCGGGTCCATAGTCCCTCACGCTGAGGATCACCCAGGGACCAGTGCGGGCGTAAGTGACCTGCACACGGGTGATGCCCGTGTCGGTGGACCGGCCGTACCGCCGCGCGTTCTCGAACAGGTTCTGGAACACACGCCCGAGTTCGGTTTCGTCCGCCATGACCTTCGTGTCGATGGCCACGCGCGAATTGATGCGGATTTGCGTGGGGTCGCGAAAGCCCGCCATTTCCCGTTCGACCAGGCTGCTCACATGCACCGGCACGAGCTTGACCTCGCCAGGACGCGCATAGTCCATGAACTTGTCGATGATGCCGTCGAGCTGATCGATGTCGAGGGCCATGTTGCGCTTGGCCTCCTCGTCGTAGACGCTCATCTCGGCCTCCAGGCGCAGGCGCGCCAGTGGCGTGCGCAGGTCGTGCGAGATGCCGGCCAGCATCACCGCCCGGTCTTCCTCCACCTTGGCCAGTTCACGGGCCATGCGGTTGAAGCCCATGTTGACCTGCCGGATCTCGCTGGTGAGCGTGTTCTCATCGAGCTGGGATTCATATTCGCCGTCGCGGATGCGGCTGGCAGCGAATGAGAGGTCGCGCAGCGGCTGATTGATGAGCCGGGCAATGCCGGCCGAGCCGAGCACCGTGGCCAACAGCGCGATGGTGACCCACAACACCACACTGCTGCCGGCCATCGGCTGCACACGCGTGGGATCGGCCTGCAGCCAGTACGGATCGCGGTCGATCGAGAAACCCACCCACAAGCCGCCGACGCCGTTGACGCTGCTGGCCACGAGGGTGTCGGGCCCCAACTTGGAACGCAGCTCGGCGCCGATGGCCCTGGAGAAGCGGTCCTGCTCGAACGGATCCCATTTGTCGCCGGGTTCCCGAGGAAGCACCTTCACCGCCTCGCCGGCCGAGATCGTCTTCACGAGCGTGACGCGGTCGATGCCGTCCACGTACTGCAGCGCCGCTCGGCTCAGGTTCACGAGGCTCGCAATCTGCTGAGCCGATTGCACCGCCCGTGGCTCGAACTCGAGCGCGCGAAAGGTCTGCACCCATGCGAAGACACCGCCCATGAGCAGCACGGCCAGCAGGCAGAAGGTGCGCCAGAAGAGGCTCAGTGCCACCGTCCCGCGGGCAGGCAGCGTCTCGGGCAGCTCGCTGTCCGGCATCTCCACCACCGTGGGTGCAAAAAAAGGGCCCTGGTCGGGGCCCTTGCGCCGCCCTGTATTAAGCAGCGCCATCGGGAACAAAGACATAACCCACGCCCCAGACTGTCTGGATGTAGCGCGGTTGGGCTGGATCAGGTTCGATCATCTTGCGCAGGCGCGAGATCTGCACATCGAGGCTGCGGTCGAACGGTTCAAACTCCCGCCCGCGTGCCAGCTGCGCAAGCTTGTCGCGCGACAGAGGCTGACGCGGATGGCGAACAAGCGCCTTGAGCATCGAAAACTCGCCTGTGGTCAAGGCGATCTGCTCGCCGTCCTTCGACAAGCGGCGCAGTGCCAGGTCGAATTCGAACGGGCCGAACGTCACGGTCAGTGCATCCTTGGCCGGAGCCCCAGGCGCCTCGAGGGCAGGGCGACGACGCAGCACCGCATGGATGCGGGCCAGCAGCTCACGCGGATTGAACGGCTTGGGCAGGTAGTCGTCTGCGCCGACCTCGAGGCCGACGATGCGGTCCACGTCTTCCACCTTCGCGGTGAGCATGATGATCGGTGTCAGGTCGTTGGCAGCGCGAAGGCGGCGGCAGATCGACAGCCCGTCCTCGCCGGGCAGCATCAAGTCGAGCACGATCATGTCGACGGTTTCACGGGTCAGGACACGGTTGAGCGCTTTCGAGTCTTCTGCGAGAAGCACTTCAAACCCTTCCTGGGTCAGGTATCGGCGCAGCAAATCCCGGATGCGCGCATCGTCGTCCACGACAACAATGCGGTCGGGTCGCTGATTGGTCGCGGTAGTCATGGCGTACTCCCATTCATTTGTAACGGCGCCGATTGTGCGCAGGTTCACGTGCTGTTTTAGCAGCTTTGACCACTTGTTACAAACCCGGCCGATCGCCCTGATGGCATCGATGGCGAGGTCGCCGGTCCTGTTTTTCACCAGGCACGATGCGGGAAAAACGGCGATTCAAGTGGACGCCAACGCATGAATGTCCTCGTTCGAAGAGGCCTGTGCACGCAGCTCATCCACCGATGCTGGACGAGAATCCGTACCCAGTCTTCCTTGACCGTGGAGAACCCGAATGACCAATGTGCGAACGTACAAGCTGGCGCCGCATGTCGCCGTCCTGACCTTGCTGGTTGCTGCGCCCATCGGGTGGGCTGCTGAAGCGACGACGCCACCGCAAAACGTCGTCGGCCTGTCGGCCAGCGCGACATCGGAAGTGACGAAGGACCTGCTGGCCGTCACGCTGTCCACCACACGGGACGGCACCTCCGCCAGTCAGGTGCAGGCCGAACTCAAGCAGGCACTCGATGCCGCCCTGGCCGAGGCGAAGAAGGTGGCCAAGCCGGGCCAGATCGACGTGCAGACGGGCAACTTCTCGCTCTTTCCGCGGTACACGAACAAGGGCGTGATCAGCGGTTGGCAGGGCACCGCGCAGCTCCAGGTGGAAGGGCGCGACATCCCGGGCATCGCCCAGCTGACCAGCCGCATCACCACGCTGACCATCGCACAGGTGAGCGCGGGCGTGTCGCGCCAGCTGCAGGAGAAAGTGGAGTCGGAGTTGGCCGCCCAGGCCATCGCGCGGTACCGCGCGAAAGCCGGTGAATACGCCAAGCATTTCGGCTACAACAGCTTCACGATCCGCGAGGTGCAAGTGGGATCCAACGAGCCCATGGCCTACGCGGCAGCGCCCACGATGCGCGCCAAGATTGCGGCCGAATCGGCTCAGGCGCTGCCTGTGGAACTCGGCAAGGGCACGGTGACGGTCAACGTCAACGGCACCGTGCAGATGACGAACTGACCTACTGCGCCACCCAGCCGCCGTCCACGTTCCAGGCCACGCCGCGGATGTTGTCTGCGGCCGGAGAGCAGAGAAACACCGCGAGTTCACCCAACTGCTCCGGCGTGACGAACTGCAGCGACGGCTGCTTCTCGCCCAGCAGCGCCTTGGTGGCCTGGTCCACCGAAATGCCTTCGCGGGCGGCCCGATCGTTGATCTGCTTTTGCACCAGGGGCGTGAGCACCCATCCCGGGCAAATGGCGTTGACCGTGATGCCCGTGGTGGCCGTCTCGAGCGCCACGGCTTTCGTGAAGCCCACGATGCCGTGCTTGGAGGCCACATACGCGGACTTCTGAGCGGACGCCACCAGGCCGTGCGCCGATGCGACGTTCAGCACGCGTCCCCAGTTGCGGGCCTTCATGCCCGGCATGGCCAGGCGCGTCGTGTGGAACGCGGAACTGAGGTTGATGGCGATGATGGCGTCCCACTTCTCGATGGGAAAGTCCTCGACGTTCGCCACATGCTGGATGCCGGCGTTGTTGACGAGGATGTCGACGCCGCCGAAGTCCTTGTTCGCGTACGCGATCATTTCCGCAATCTGGTCGGGCTTGCTCATGTCGGCGCCGTGGTAGCCCACCTTCACGCCGGTGGCGGCAACCTCCGTTCGCGCCGCCTCGAAGTCGCCGAACCCGTTGAGCACCACGTTCGCCCCCTGGTGTGCAAGCGTCAGCGCAATTCCCAGGCCGATGCCGCTCGTGGATCCCGTGACAAGGGCGGTTTTCCCATTCAACATGACAATTCTCCCGGGGTTGATACAGTGCAGGACATTATGTCGGCCCATCGTGAGAGACGTCACCTCGCAGGGCCTTCGGAACCGAACAGGAATTGCCATGCAAGAACCCCGACTCCACCACGTTCCCGTCCTTCGCGGACGTGCGGTGCAGCGCATGGCGTATTGGGAATGGGGCGATCCGGCGAACCCGCGTGTCCTGGTGTGCGTGCACGGCGTGTCCCGTCAGGGGCGCGATTTCGACACCTTCGCGCGGGCCATGCAGGACCACTACCGCGTCGTCTGCCCGGACGTCCTCGGCCGAGGCCAGTCTGACTGGCTTCCCGATCCGGCCGGCTACACGGTGCCCGCGTATGCGGCCGACATGATCACGCTGATCGCTCGCCTGAACGTGCCCGAAGTGCACTGGGTCGGCACGTCCATGGGCGGCATGATCGGCATGGTCGTGGCGGCGCTCGCCAATTCGCCAGTCTCCCGCCTCGTGCTCAACGATGTGGGCCCCGCCATCCTGGCCGATGCTGTGACCCGCATCAGCGCCTATCTCGGCCAGCCCGCGCACTGGGAGACCGAGCAACAGGCCGCCGAAGCGCTGTGGGCCATCTCATCCGGCTTCGGCCCGCACACTCCGGAGCAGTGGCTCGCATTGACGCGTCCCATGCTCCGCCCTGACGGCAATGGTTTCAAGCTGCACTACGACCCGGCCATCGCGATCGCCTTTCGCAACCTCACGGCCGAAAACGCAAAAGCGGGCGAAGCCGCGATGTGGGCCATGTACGACCAGATCAAGGCGCCGACGCTCGTGCTTCGAGGTGCCGAATCGGATCTGCTGTTGCGCGAGAGCGTCCAGGCGATGGCGCAGCGCGGCCCCAAAGCCCAGGCGCGCGAATTCGCTGGCGTGGGCCATGCCCCGATGCTGACCAACGATGAACAAACCGGGGCCGTGCGCACCTTTCTTCTCGGCGAATGAAAACTGGATTGCTGGACCGCACAGAGGCCGCCGCCCCCATCGTTCAGTTGACGGACGAAGACGGCAGTGGGGTGGCATCGGCCGAACATTCACAACTGAACCGCGCGCGGGCTTTCGCCGAGCCGCTGCTCCACGGGCGGCCCCTCGGCACCGGCGAAGATGCACTCGCCCATGCCGACGGGGTGGCAGGGATCCTCGAACGCATCGGCGCCGCGCCGTCGATGCGTGCCGCGGCTTACCTCGTCTATGCGGGCGACTTCCTGAACAAGCCGGAGGAAGTTGTCAGCAAGGCCTTCGGACCGTCTTATGCCGGGCTCGTGATGCACACCCGCAAGCTCGTGCAGATCGAACGCGCCGCCCGGGAGGCACAGGTGCACGAGGAGAAGCGGGCCGAACAGACCGAACGCGTCCGCAAGATGGTGCTCGCCTTCTCGCGCGATCTGCGCGTGGTGCTGCTGCGCCTTGCGTCGCGCCTGCAGACCTTGCGCCATTTCGCCGCCACCAAGGCGCCTTGCCCGGCCGCGCTCGCCCGCGAATCGATGCAGGTCTTCGCGCCACTGGCCAACCGCCTGGGCATCTGGCAGATCAAGTGGGAACTCGAAGATCTGTCGTTCCGTTTCCTGGAGCCCGAGCAGTACAAGACAGTGGCGCGGTTGCTCGATGAAAAACGTGTCGAGCGGGAGCAGGGCATCGAGGACTTTCGCCGAAGGCTTGCCGATGAGCTGGCGCGCCATCAAGTGCATGCGGAAGTGCAGGGCCGCCCCAAGCACCTCTACAGCATCTGGAAGAAGATGCGAGGCAAGGGGCTGGACTTCGACCGCGTTTTCGATGTCCGTGCGGTGCGCGTCATCGTCCCGGACGTCCCCGATTGCTACGCAGTACTCAGCCACGTGCACGAACTGTGGACACCTGTCCCAGGGGAATACGACGACTACATCGCCCGGCCCAAACCCAATGGCTACCAGTCTCTGCACACGGTGGTGTACGACGAACAGCAGCGGGCGGTGGAGGTTCAGATCCGCACGCAAGCCATGCACGACCATGCCGAACACGGTGTTGCCGCGCATTGGGCGTACAAGGAGGCCGGCGCGAAAGGTTATGCGGGCGTGAGCGCTTCCGGCGATTTTGACGCGCAGATCGCCGAGGCCCGCAAGACCGTGCTGCGCCAACTGCTCGCGTGGGAACGCGACTTCGCCGGCGATGCGCCCAGCGCAGATTCAGTGTTCGACGACCGCATCTATGTTTTCACACCCCAGGCCGCGGTGATCGACCTCCCGGCCAGCGCCACGCCGATCGATTTCGCCTACGCCGTGCACACAGACCTCGGCCACCGCTGCCGGGGCGCCAAGGTGGACGGTGTGATGGTGCCCCTGAACACACCACTGGAGAGCGGACAGACAGTGGAGGTGATCTCGGCGAAGGAGGGCGGGCCGTCGATGGACTGGCTCAATCCTGAGCTCAACTACCTGCAAAGCCATCGCTCGCGAGCCAAAGTGCGCGCGTGGTTCAACGCCCTGGCGCAGCAGCACACCATCGCCCGCGGCCGCGAGGCCGTCGAAAAACTGTTGCAGCGTGAAGGCCGGACGGCGATCAAGCTCGACGACCTGGCGTCCAGACTGGGGTTCCGCCAGGCCGATGCCCTGTTCGAAGTCATCGGCAAAGACGAATACTCGCTGCGCAACATCGAGACGCTGCTGCGCCCGCCGGAAGTGCCGCCGGAGGCCGGCGAACTCATCCCATCGCGCCGCACGCGTCCAGACGGCGAAGCTCCGAAGGATGGCGTCCTGGTGGTGGGCATGGAGTCGCTCCTGACCAACCTCGCGCGCTGCTGCCGGCCCGCGCCGCCCGACGCCATCGGCGGCTACGTCACCCGAGGCCGCGGCGTTGCCATCCACCGCGCCGACTGCACCAACTTCCGCGAGATGGGCCAGCGCGTGCCCGAACGCGTCATTGCCGTCGAGTGGGGCATCCCACGGGGTGACAAAAGCGTGGTGTATCCCGTCGACGTGCAAGTGGAGGCGGCCGACCGCCAGGGCCTGCTGCGTGACATCTTGGACGTCTTCACGAAAGAGCGCATGAACGTCACCAACGTGAACACCCAGTCGGGACGCGACCAGCGTGGCACCACCGCTCGCATGAGCGTCACCGTCGAGGTGGCCGATGCGGCAAGGCTCAACCATGTGCTGGGCCTCGTGTCGAAGGTCGAAGGCGTCCGTTCCGCCCGCAGACGGTGACCTGAAACTTGAATTGCAAAAAAATGGCGGTTGCCTATTCCCAAACGGCGATTCGGTGATATAGTCATGGGCTTAGCAGGCGCGTAGCTCAGCTGGTTAGAGCACCACCTTGACATGGTGGGGGTCGTTGGTTCGAGTCCAATCGCGCCTACCAAATTGGTAGGAATCTCCTGGTTCCACGTGAAAACGCCCACTAACAAGTGGGCGTTTTTTTTGCCCCGATTTTCCCCAAGTTCATCCCATGCCGCGCGGTGCGGGTCACCGGCGAAGGCTTCCGCCCAGCCACCCGAGCTGGCGTTCGTTTGCAGGTCCGCTCTCTCCGGCAAGCCAGAGACAAGCGGACCAAATTTCAAGCGCCGCGCTGACGACGTCCTGTGCGCCAGACGTGTGGAGTACTCATGGGGTGATTCCTCCTTGGACGAGTTCTCATCCAGAGAGCAATTGACGGCCAGTGTCAATCTCTGATGCATCATGGCCCGCGCGGTATCTGCCGGGATGGTCTGATTCTGTGTCGCTGCGTGCCTCGCGGCTTGAGGCGCGTCAGGCCACCTTCAGGCGACGTTCATGGCCCATGACGGAACCCACCGCAGCGGTGCCTTGAGCGGCGTCAAATCAACCCACCATGCTTCATCTAGAGTGCGTCAGATGAGATGACCTTCCGTATCGACCCGCATTCGGCCGCAGTTCCCATGAAACGCGACGCAGCCGTGCATGGGATGCGGAATACATCGGAAAAAGGAGTCGATATGCCGCTGAAAGCATTGGCGAGAGAGCGTTGGCAAGCGTACTTCGATCACCTATCGAGAGCGCTCGGCGAGCAACGGGTGACGGTCGAAGTGACAGGGCTGGGGCTGGGTGACCAGATCGCCGCCAAGCAAGTCCAGCTGCTCGGCCTGTCGTACGAGCCACACGATGATATCTTGACGGTATTCATGGAGGGCCTTGAACACCGAATCCGACAGCCACGCCGTATTCACGTGGACGACGACCTCAAGGTGTTGCGCAGCGTCGAAGCGGTAGATGCCGAAGGCAATCACCACATCGTTCAGTTGAGCGACCCACTTGGCCTGCCGCCGCCCTGATCCGCGCACAGCGTCGAGGAAGAACGTGAGTGGGACCGCCGCATGGTGATGTACCAGGTATCCGAACCTGAATGTCAGTGGCACGTCCAGACCGGAAGGGCCGCCTCGTCCAGCACGGTTCGCGAGGCGCCGCCCATGACCCATTCGCGTGCCTGGCTGTGCCCGTAGCACCCCATCACCAGCAGCTCTGCCTTCACTTCGGCAGCCAGCGACAACAGCATGTTTCCCGCGTCGTGGTCCGGGCAGTCGTCGTGGAAGTGCACGTTGCGCACACCGTGCGCATGCAGATAAGCCTCGAGCGAAGTGGCGTCGGCATCGCCACGGGTTGTCTCTTTGTCGGCGGCCATGGCAATGTGGACGGCCTGGGCGCGGGCCAGCAGAGGCAAGGACGATGCAAGGGCCCGTGCTGCTTCGCGCGACGACTTCCAGCCCACCAGCACGCGCTTCGGCTCCGCGACCGTCGTGCCAGTGAACGGGACGATCAGTGCCGGAGTGCCCGATCCGGTCACCACCGACGTGACAAACGCGCGCGGTACGTCGACCCCAGAGGGGTCCGAAGGATCGGGTTGGCCGAGCACGAGTACATCGCAGAGCCGGGCTCGCCTGACCATCGCGGGAACCGGGGGCATGTCGCTCAGATCCTCGAAGCGCGCATCCGCATGGGTATGGCCCAGTTCTCGGTCGTACAGGGCTCGCGCGTGCCGGCGGTGTGCCGGATCGACCTCATCCAGCAGCGGTGCCGCGGGTACGCCGTCGGTGAACGGAACCGGAAGCGGCAGAAAACGCGGTGCGACGGCAAACGCTGCCGTGACCGAGGCGCGATGCACGTGTGCGAGGTCGCGCGCTGCAGCGAGGCGCGTGGCGGCATGCTTGGTCCCATCGAGATGAACCATCACGATCTTCAACGTAGTCATTGCACAGGTTCCGAGGCGAAGGTCAAGCACATGGATCAGCGGTCGTCGGGCACGTCGTCGTCGGCCGGGTGCTTGAGCAACCAGACCAGCAGGCCAAACACTGCAGCCGCGATGCCCGCGCAGGCGAGGAACAGCGGGACGATCCAGGAAAGCATGTTGCTCGAGCGTTCCATGCTTTCAGGGTAACGCGCGTCGTGGCGCCGCGGATTGATGCCCCTCAAATGCGTGGACCAACACCAGCCGCTGTGTTGCGAGGTGGAGCGAGGTGGAGCTTTGCGAAACATCCCGGTCAACGGGACGGCAATTGGAGAACTTGGAAGCGCCCTGATCGGAAGACGACGAACCGCGTGCCGGGCGCATGCCGCCATGCGAAGAGCAGGCGCGCCAGATCGGCGCTGTGAACCACGGGGCGGTCGTTCATTCCCACAAGGATGTCGCCGACATGAAAGCCCGCCTGACTGGCAAGGGACTGGTCCGGCACTTCGCACACTAGAGCGCCCATCGTGTCGGTTCGTCCGGCAGCCACCGCCGCGGGTGGGGACACATCTTCGAAGCGTGCGCCCAGTCGGGGCCGGCGGGCGGCCGTGTCTGTCCCGAGTTCGCGCACGATCTGCATCACCAACTCGATCGGGATCGACAGGCTGACCCCGCCGGCACTCTGCGCGCCCACGACAGCGCGCACGTTCATGCCGACCACGGCGCCAGTCAGGTCGAGCAGGGGACCGCCCGAGTTCCCTGGATTCAATGAGGTGCTGCTCTGGATGAAGAGGCCCTCCATGTCCTCTCCGAAATGGCGCGGACCGCCGCCTACGATGCCGGCTACCGCCGACCGGTTCAGTCCATAAGGCTCGCCGACGGCCAGGACCCAGTCTCCGGCCCGCAGGGCCGCAGCGCGCCCGAATCTCAGAGGCTGGAGACCGGGTGCGTCAATGCGGAGGATGGCAATGTCGAGCTCTGCATCCTCGCCCACCAGCACGGCCAGTACCACGCGCTGATCGGACAGTCGCACGAGGATGCGGCGGGCGCCGATGGTCACGTGGGCCGCGGTCACGATCGTCCCCCTTTCATCCACGACGAAACCGGCCCCGACCGTACCGAAGGGGCCTCTTGCGTCGAATCCGGTCTCGTCGTCCGCGTCTACGCCATAGACACCGACCACGCCCGGCATGGCCTGTTCCAGGGTGGCGGCGAAGCTGAAGGGAAAGGCTGCGTGAGCTGGCGGCGGGTTGGCACACCCGACGCCGCAGGCGACTGTAATGATCAGGCCGATCCGGGCGAAGACCTTCGCGAACGTGCGGACGGGGCGGAACAGAGGGGGCGCGCACGGCGTCATCGCGACATCAGCACGTGTACCGTCATCGAGGCCAGCATGGTGCGCGTGACGCCCCCCAGGATCCGTTCGGCCCACCGTGCGTGGCCGTAGGCGCCCATGACAATGAGGTCGTATGCGCCGTCGGCCGCGTGCGACAGCAGTGCGTTGCCCACATCAATCTCCGTCACAGCCGCTTCTGCGCTGACCTCGATTCCGTGCCGTTGAAGCCATTGGCAGATGGCCTCGAGGCCGATGCAGGGAACCTCAGGGCCGGTGTCGAGTGGTGTTTCGCAGGCAACGGCGCGGACGTGACGCGCCCTGCGCAGCACGGGCAGGGCATCTCCGATCGCCCTTGCACATTCGCGGCTGCCATTCCACGCGATGAGCACGTTCTTGCCGACTGCACCGAAGTGGCCGGCGTACGGCACAACCAGCACGGGGCGGGGACTTTGAAGAACGACGTCCTCGAGCATCCGTCGCGCTGCGCTGGTGTGAGGATGTTCCGGGTCGACCTGGCCCACGATCAGCAGATCGCTCGCCGGCACATGCCTAAGGAGTGCAGGGCCGTCGTCGTCTTCGGCGATAACGGCGTCAAACGAGGGCAGGCCCGCGGCAGCGCACCGGTCCCGAAAGTTCGCGGCGCGCTGCGTCGCGAGATGATTCAGCTGGGACAGTGCGGGGGCCAGCATGTCCAGACCCATCCCTGCCGGGTCTGCCACCGTGAGGAGAGGGATGGTGCCGCAGGCGGCCAGGCCCGTGACGTGGCAATGGAAGCGGCGGGCGACCTCGAATGTCAAATCCGTGCGGCGCGCACACGATGGGGTGTCGTCGAGGTGCATCAGCAGGGTGGGACGGCTCATGGCATTTCCTTTGGACAAACACATGGACGCATTCAACGCGCGGGGCGCTCAGTTCAGGTTTGTCCAACACCTGCGCTTAGCGCGACTCACAAAACCTTGTCAGTGCGTGGCAGTGGTGGTGCTTCCCGTCGAGGTATGGCAGAACTTCGGGGTTGAGGGCTCGTCGGGTCCAGTTCCACTGGGCGCCACCGACGAACACATCTGTCGGCACATGGAACGATTCTGGACGAGTTGTGCGGTAACAAAACCGGCCTCTCCAACCGCGACAGCCTGCATTCACCTCGGAGAAGGGCCGCACGGCTTCAACGTGTTCAAATTGAGATCTGTATTGACCAACTTCCAGGTCAGGAAGTCGACCGATGCCCACGAACTTCGCCCGATTCTTGGTCGGACGCCACCGCACCGCAGCGGCCAACCGCCAGTTGGGCTGCTTCCTCGCCTTCGTGGCGGGCGCTATCAACGCCGGGGGCTTCCTCGCAGTGCGGCGGTACACATCGCACATCACCGGCATGGTATCGGCGGTCGCCGATAACTTGGCTCTGGGCCACCTCGGCTTGGTCGTGGATGGAGGCATTGCCGTCCTCTCGTTCTTGCTGGGTGCGATGTGCTGCGCCATCCTGGTCAACTTTGCTCGACGCAAGGCAATGGCCAGTGAATATGCTCTTCCCCTGCTGCTGGAGTCGGGCCTCATCCTTTGCTTCGGCCTCCTGGGGGCCCGCTTAACCGCCTACGAGGGGATGCTGCTTCCCTTCACCGTGCTTCTGCTGTGCTTCATCATGGGCCTGCAAAACGCGGTCGTGACCAAGCTTTCGGGATCCGTCATTCGCACCACGCACATGACCGGCATCGTGACTGACCTTGGCATCGAACTGGGCAAGCTTGCGTATTGGAACGCCGACCGGGCGGCGGCGCACCATGTGCGTGCTGATCGGGGCCGCATGAAGGTACTTAGCGGGCTGTTCCTCGCGTTCTTATTGGGCGGGATGTCGGGCGCCTTCGGCTTCAAACAGCTCGGCTACGGGTTCACCATCCCGATCGCCGTGCTGCTTGCAGCCATCTCTTTGGTGCCCGCATGGGATGACTTTCGATAGTTAGTCATCTACGAGTTCGTCGTGCGTCGCAGCGGCACCCTTCAAGTATCACCCCCACGCCGATGAGATGGTGCAAACGGCCATGGGCATGTACGGCATGTTCTCATTGCGCCCCCGACGGACCCAAAGTCGTGTCGGTGAATCCTGACTAACGTTCAATTCCAGTCCGAGGGCTGGACGCTCCGGATGAAGGGGACGGCGGTGAATCGGCCCTGGATCGAGTCGAGGAGCCGGCGGCCATCATTGATGGCGCACCGGCGACGGAGACGGTTGAGGGCGAGACTGAGATCGTTGCGGAGGAGCCCTGACTTTCGCAACGTAGGGAGCGCGGCCTCGTTCAGTTCGTTGATGGCCAAGAGCATGAACACGAACGCCGGGCACGTCAGGGCGGCCATGCTGGCCGTGACAGTGTGGAGTTACGTATTTTTCGCAAGGATGGATGGCGCCGGCTTGATGTTGGCGTTGAGATGAAACACGTTCTCAGGGTCGTATTCGGCCTTGACGTGGGCCAAACGCTGGTACTTGGTCGCACCGTACGACGCACGCACCCGATCGTCGTCAGCTTCGACCATGAAATTCACGTAGCCGCCGGAACCCGTCGCGTGCGGGCGCATCGCATCCCAGAAGTTTCGGACCCACATCCGATCGGCTTCGTACACGTCGCGATCAGCGGTGGCCGCCTCGATGTTGAACACGTAGCGCGCGGAGCGGCTTCCGCCGAAGGCCGTGTCGGTGTCGCTCGACGTGCGGTACGCGCCTGCCAACGTGAAGGTGGGACAGAACGACAACGGCGAGTTTTTCTTCGGGACATGTTCCCCGATTACCTCGATGGCGGCGTCCGAGAGTTCATCCAGGTAGAGCGCCTTCTCGTAGCCCAGGCTTCCCCACGCGGCGCTCTCGTTGAACAGCTGCTGCAATTGCACGTAAGGGATGGGCGTCACCAGTTCGAAGAGGGGAGGCACCGCCTTGCGGATCGGCGCCACGATCTGTTGGTGTGCTTCGGCCGATCCAAAACCAGCGACCAGCAACGCATGGCCGGGGCAGAACCGGTACTGTTCCGGGACGAACGGCGCGGGCGGCGCGCTCAGGCCGATGGCGAGGAACGCGATGGCCTCTGGGGGAAGCGTCTGGATGAACTCGCGCGCGAAGCGCAGCGCCTGCGTTCCGTTCTCCAGCCGGAAGAAGAACAGCCCGAGGTTGACCAGCGGGCCCACCGGGTGGAGCTCGAACTCGAACGACGTGACCACGCCGAAATTGCCGCCGCCACCGCGCAACGCCCAGAACAGCTCGGCGTTGTCCTCCTTCGACGCCTGGATGATGCGCGAGTCGGCGGTCACCATCTCGACCGCGACAGGTTGTCACATGAGAGACCTGCCTTCTTGGTGAGCCAGCCAATGCCTCCGCCAAGCGTGAGCCCTGCGACGCCGGTGTGGCTGATGAATCCGCCGGGGGTCGCCAGCGCGTGCTGCTGGGTCGCCGCGTCAACATCGGCCCAGGTTGCGCCGCCGCCGCACACCGCACGCCGCGCCACGGGATCGACAGTGACGCTGTTCATCGCGCCGAGATGAATCATCAGTCCCCCGTCGCAGACCGAGTTACCTGCGTAGCTGTGACCTCCGCCTCGAACCGCGATTTCAAGCCCGCTGCTGCGCGCGTAGCGAATCGCCTCGGCAACTTGCCGGGCCGTCGTGCAGCATGCGATCACGGCCGGCTTGCGGTCGATGGCCCCGTTCCAGATCGCACGCGCTCGGTCGAATTCCGCGTGGCCAGGCGTCAACACCTGGCCGCCGAAACTCGCTCTGAATGCCTCAATTCCCGGGTTCGTGTGGTGCGCCATGTTCACTCTCCTGAGAGATATCTGCCCTTGAGGATCCATCCTGGCAAAGTTCGTGCTCAGGCGACGGCTGTTCGAGGAGCCACGTTGGTGCGCTTGAAACCGAAGCGCCGAAGGATGAACTCATCCAGAGAAATCTTGCCAGGACCGAACACCACCAGGGCCAGGAGAATGGATCCCCAGTAGTAGTGGGAATGGATCGCGGCAGGGCATTCGAATCCGAACAAATCCAGGTACGAGGCCACGGCCATCACGTTGACGACGAACAAGCCCGCAGCACCCAGGCGCCCCGCGAGGCCCAAAACGATCAGGATGGGAAATGCCAGCTCGCCAAAGGTACCGATGTAGGCAGCCAGTTCGGGCGGAAGCACCGGAACCTTGTAGGTCTCGCGGAACAAGACGAGCGTGTTGCTCCAGTCGGCGATCTTGAGCGCGCCCGCCCTGAAGAAGATCAACGAAACGTAGAGACGCGCCGCCAGGAGCAAGAGCGGCTGCAATCGATCGACCATGCCTGCCGCGAGCAAGCCTCGTTGAATCCATTTTTTCATGTGTCATTCATCCTTGTCGGTGGTAAATCCGCAAATCGTGTTCGATGCCGTGAGCGCGCCCAGAAGATGACCCAGATCGAAGCTTGGATCGGCCGCCAATGCCGATTCCACGCACTCGCCGAGTGCAGTTCCAGCCATGCTGGTCGAGATGAAAGCAGCGTCGCCAGCGCCCAGGGCCGACACGGCGACACGAAAGCCCTCGCGCGCTACCAAGGCGCGTTCGCGCACCGACCAATCGACGTTGAACTCGCCTTCGAAGTCCGGCTGATGGATTTGCCAGATGCGCACGATCGGAAAATTCGAGTCGACGATGGCCGTACCCGCCGCCCAGTCGAAGCGGATCGCCGATTGCCGCGTGGGCGCGACCTGCGCGAGGGCCTGCCGGTCCCATGCCTTGGCGTCCTCGGCGCCGTAGGCGCGGTGCACGGCCCATTCGAGCCGAGCCAGGTCGGGCAGATACGGCAGCGACTGCGTGTGCGGGAAGTCGGCCACGAACCCTGCAAATGCTTCCCCGTAGTCGAACAAGTCACCGCTCGTCGAAGGAGCAAGGCGTTGGTACGTGTGCACCACTCCATTGAAGAACGCATCGCCGACCACTTGCCGAACCACGGGGTACGCTGCGCCCAGCGCCTTCGTCGCAGTGGCCGCCGTGTTCGCGCGGTAGATCGCCAGGCGTTGTTCCATCAGAACCGCGTCACCCGTGAGCCAGCGCGCTGCGCCGGACGCCGCGTGCTCGTCGTTCAGGGCGCGGGCAAGGTCCTGCTGAATGTCGAGCAGCTCAACCATTGAAGACCTCGGCAGAGCGGTGCGCAATGGCGCCTGCGGCGGCGGCTTCGCCGAGCAGCACGTCCAGCACCGGAAGATCGGTGTCCCATTCGATCAGCGACGGCTTCGGGCCGAAGCGCTGGCAGGCTTCTTCAAAGAGTGCCCAGACCTCGCTGCAGACCCGGGTGCCGTGCGTGTCGATCAGGCAGCCGTCGGCCTGGGCATGCCCGGCCACATGCATCTCGCCGATCGCCGCCGGCCTCAGCTCGGCCAGGCGCGCCATCGGATCGAAGCCGAAGTTCACGGCATTGACGTAGAGGTTGTTGACGTCGAGCAGGATCCCGCAGCCGGTGCGCCGCGCCAACTCGTCGAGCAACGTTGTTTCGGTCATGTCGTTGCCTCGGAACTCGACATAGGCCGACACGTTCTCGATCAGGATCGGGCGCTTCAGTGCACTCTGGACCCGATCGACGCGCTCTGTCAGCAAGGTCAGAGCCTCACGTGTGTGGGGCATCGGAAGCAGGTCGTTGAAGTGCCGGGGCCCGAGGCTGCTCCAAGACAGGTGCTCGGAAACCAGCGCCGGTTCGACACGGTCGACCAGGCGTTTGAGCTTGGCCAGATGCTGCTGGGAAAGCTCACTTGCCGACCCGAGCGACAGCCCGACGCCGTGCAGGCTGATCGGATACAGGGCACGGGCCCGTTCGAGCGCGTGCACCGAAGCCCCGCCATCGAGAAAGAAATTCTCGCTGTGGACTTCGAGAAAGCCAAGCGCCGGCCGGCGCTCGAACACGTCGCGGTAGTGGGGCTGACGCAGACCGATGCCGATGGCCAAGGCGGGGATCGTCTTCATTGGTGGGCCTTCAGGTTCTGCGCCGCTCACGATCAGGGGCTTACTTCTTCTTTGGCGGCGTCATCTTGCCGCCCATCTTTTCGCAGGTGCCCTTCTCGACATACTTCCAGTCGCCCGGATCATGGTCCTTCGTCGCCGTGCCGGCGCAAGAGTGCGAGCCCGATGCGCTCGCACAGTCGTTCTGGCCAGCCTTGGCGATGCCATAGCACTTGTCCTTGGTGGCATCGGGTGCAACAGGGCCGGCTTGAGCCGCAGAGATGGCGCCGAACGCCAGCACCGAGGCGAGTGCGGATTGGATGAAGAGTGGCTTGTCCATGAAATCTCCTTGAGGGTTGAGTCGATCGCGCCGTGATGCGGCACGGACCTTCAGTCGCAGGGGGCGCACTTTCCTTACGCCCCCTCAAGAAATTTTGAGTGTGTTGGTGCCGCAGGAAAAGCAGAAGCAGCCGACTCATGTCGGGGTCGGGCAAAACGCAACGACTGCGGACGAAACTGGTCGATCTGTTGGGCGAAGTCCGACAAGGATGTGCAGGAGTTCCGATGCGGGCGTCCATGAAATCTCGCTGGAACGGCCACAAGCCCGAAGCGAGGATGCAAAAATGCTGTAAGCCCGGTGTTCGTCGGCGCGACCAACGAGGCACGGGCGCGTGACTTCGACGCGGGAAGACTACCTATGACAGTTGCGCACGCACTCGAAGCGGCCGCGCGCGCTTCACAGACCGGCAACCCTGTCGGTCAGATCGTCCTCGTGCTGCAAGGAGGCGGTGCCCTGGGGGCCTACCAGGTCGGCGTCTACGAAGCCCTGCACGATGCGGGCATCGAGCCCGATTGGGTGATCGGGACCTCGATCGGTGCGATCAACGCCGCACTCATCGCCGGCAACGCTCGCGACCAACGCATGAATCGACTGAACACGTTCTGGCGCCACGTCGAGTCGCCGGCCAGGTTGGCTGAGTCATTCGACTGGCTTGGCATCGGCAAACTCATGGCCACCATGACCACCGTGATGCGTGGCATCCCGGCATTCTTCGAGCCTAACCCTGCCGCGCTGCGGGGCACGCGGGCCAGCGTGGGGATCGAGCAGGCTGCGTACTACAGCACCATGCCGCTGCGCCGCACGCTGGGCGAGTTGATCGATTTCGATCTGCTGGGCCACAGCGGCACACGCCTGACGGTGGGCGCCGTGAACGCAAGCACTGGTGCGATGCGTTACTTCGACAGCCGCAAGGAGGTCATCACCGTGGAGCACGTGATGGCGTCCGGCGCCTTGCCGCCGGCATTTCCGGCGGTGCGCATCGATGGGCACCCATACTGGGACGGCGGCCTCTACTCCAACACGCCGATCGAGGCCGTGCTCGACGACAACCCGCGACGCGACTCGCTGATCTTCGCGGTCAACGTATGGCACGACACCGGACCCGAACCCGATTCGATCTGGCAGGTGATGGGACGGCAGAAGGACATCCAGTACGCCAGCCGTGCCGACAGCCACATCGCACGGCAGAAGCAGATCCACCGCCTGCGCCACGTGATTCGCCAGTTGGCGGAGCAATTGCCGGTGGCCAGGCAGCGCGACCCGCAGGTGAAGGAGCTGACGGCGTGGGGCTGCAGCACGACCATGCACGTCGTCCATCTGGTCGCGCCCAGGCTCGAGGACGAAGACCATACGAAAGACATCGACTTCACCCCAACGGGTTTGCGTGCGCGCCGCAAGGCAGGCCATGCCGACACGATGCAGATGATCGAGCGCTCGCCGTGGCTCCAGCCCACGGACCCGATCGAGGGGGTGATCGAACACACCTTGACATTGCGGAAATCGTGATCGCTGAAGTTGATGTCGGAAGGGCTGACCTTCATCGTCGTCGCGCTGTGTGCCATCACCATGGAGTTCGCCATTCTGATGCCGAGCGCATCGGCTCTGCCTGTGTTGGGCCCAGCGGGCAGCAGCCAACTCACGGGCATTGTCATGGTGGCAGCGGGTCATGGCCATAGCCTGGCTTTGGACAGCAACGGGCGAGTCTACAGCTGGGGTCAAGGTGGTAGCGGCCAGCTCGGTGACGGTCCCGGCACTCCACGATCGACGAACGTCGTTCGCACCTTCCGTCCGGAGTTGGTGCTGGACGCCTCCGGCACGGTCCCGTTGAGCGGTGTGCGGGCTGTGTACGGGACCACGGCCAACTCAATTGCTCTAATGTCGGACGGCCGAGTGCTGATCTGGGGTCTGCGCAGCACCAATGACCTTGGGCAAGGCTCCTCGGCCGAGCTTCCGCTACACCAGGGGTTGCCGCTGGCAGTGCAGAACGAAGCCGGAACGGGGTCGCTCTTCATGACGCCGATGGCCTATTGGCCCGACCTTTGGCGACGTGGCACGGCATCGCCTTGATGAGGCCGAGGGGTAAACCAAGGGGTAAACCGCATCCTGGCGGGAGGCGTATTCGAGCGAACGACAGTGGCGGTAAAGTGGGGGTGGCGGCTTTCACTTTCTGAATAATACTGTACAAATGCTCAGTCCGCCTCGGTAAGCCAGACTTGGCGAGGTATGGCGCCAGATCGCTCGTTTGGTTAGCACAGTAGGAAGTCTAGTTATGCGTCAAAACTGTCGCTGTATAACAAGTTGGGCATTACTTGGCGAGGTGTTATGGCATTTCTAAATCCGATGTCGGTTACATGCGAAGGGTGCGGGACGAGGCAGAGTCACCCTCCTAAAGATCTACTTGCTTATTCGGCGCAGTGCGTACAGTGCTCGAGCATTCTTAAGAGTGCAGGAAAATGGATGCATGGAAGGAGACTTGAGTCAACGTTGTTTGTAGCAAAAATCGAGCTTGCCCTTCAGATCGAAGACAAGTTCGGCGTGACGCTCCTAGACGGTGACGACCGAATTTTGGACGCGGTTGATTTGACGCAGTTCGTAGACCACATGGTTATCGGCGCTGCCGAGCTCGCATCTCAGCGCGAGGCGGTGTGGTCCTATGCGGTAACTTATCTGCGCTCTTGTGTTCGGCCTGAGAAAATTGGCGAGGTCGAGAGTGGTGCGTTCTCTGATCTGCTTTCGTCTGGCCTTGAGCGGATTCAATGAGCGATCGAGCCAATGTTCGGGCAGTGGGATAGGTTTGAAGGCCGCAGTCATCATCGTCCAGCCCAACCCGGCGCTCGAGCGGACCGTCAACGGCGGGGCTGCTCGCTTGTTTCATCAACATAGCGGCGCCGTTGTCGGCCGCTCAGCTACAACGTTGTGCGGCGGCTTCCAGGCGTCGAATTCGCGTCCGGCTAGGACGGCAACGGGTCGGGTGCGCCCGGTGACGACAGGCTGCTTCCAGGTGCCCCACCTCCAACGGCTGGTCTACGGCGGTGAACCCGGTGCCGGGTCGGACCCGTACCGACCCATACCAGCCCGTCGGCCAGCTCCAAAGCTGCCCGACGGCGGGCCCTGATTCCTCGCGTTTCGCGTCTACGAAGTGGTCGTTGGTGGCGGCCTCCGGCGGTCGGCCATCAGCTGTCGACCGGGCGGTATTGCATGCTCTCGCAAGGAGACCGACCGTGTTCGGCCGCTTCGTTCGTGCGCAGCGCTTCATTCCTTCAGCGCTGTCTTGATAGGGTCCCAGAACCAAACCCAGCCGCCAACGGGCCGGGCATCAAGAGGTTGATCAACGAGCCGCACTGCCGTTGCAACCCCCCGCTCTCGAAACAGCGCCTCTATCCGCAGCAAGTCGCGACGCTTTCCCGTGAGCCAAGGGCGGCCCGTCTCAGCGAGCTCCCGCGCTCGCTGCAAAGAGCACTCCAGCACCTGGCGAAGATGCATGACCGCGCGCGGGTCGGAGCGGGGAAAGTCTGCAGTCAAGACATAGTGCCGCCCCTCCGCCTCGCGAAGGTCGTACTTGTCCTGAAGGTACCCACTCACGTCCTCTCCACTGCCGACGATCTCGATGAATCCGCTGTCAACATCGACGAGGTATGCGTTGACGCCGACGTAGCACCGGGAGGCGTCACCGTGCAACACATAGGTAGCACTGTTTGCCCGAATGATCCAGAAGTCCTTTCGGTCTGACAAGGCGCACGACTGCACCGCGAAGGGCTCGCGGTGGTCGAGTTTCGTGAGTACCAACTGGCAAGCTTCGCTATCGGTCAGCATGATACGAGTGACTTTCTATGCGGGACGAGATACTTCGCTCGAACGAATTCGGTGCAGGTGGGCTCGGGCCGCGAGCTCAGCGCTTGATTCTGCCCGCCTCGCATCCGCTCTCGCCTGCAGAGCGGCGGCTGTTCGGGCTTCAGAGCAGGGGCAGGTCCCAGCCTTGACCTGCCTCTCAGCCTCGCGAGATGAGGGACTGTTCATGGCCGGGTCCTGGAGGCCACGAGCGGCTGCTCTGTGGAGGCGAAACTCGCTGCGGCAAGGCTTGGCTGTCGGGCAGGTTCGGAGAGCCGCGAACGGCAGCTGAGGGTCGGGACTGAGAGTTCGAGGCGAAGTGAAGCGGTCACTGATTTGGGGAGACCGAGCCTCGACAGGCCCTACGTCAGCAGTACCTCCTACAGCGGCCACTCAGGCCAGCACGCCTCGCCAGGCTGAACGACTGCAAGGTGGCAGGCACCGTGAGTACGGCCACCGGCGACCACAGACAGCACCCGCTGCACAGCGCTCGCTCGCCCTGAATTTGCGACCGGCAGCAACGGGTCGCCAAGCGACTTTCGACTTCAAAGTCAGGTTACCCGACAGCGGGCATGGAGGCAGGCGGGGGCGGTTGCGGACTACCATCGCCGCGAACGATGAATAGCGCGAGGTCCGGGTCCGGATCCGGTGCGGTTCACCCCTCCGTCTTCCTGAGAAGACGATAGAGGACTGGAGCACGGGACTCAGGCCGGCTCGGCCGCACCGGCCGGCGCACTGTAGCCCGGCACCGCGTGAGTGTCGCTGGACAGAAGCTGCATCAAGCGCGGGTGGATGAACAGCTTCTCCTTGCCCACCTTGACCTCATGCAGTACGCCGATCGCGACCAGATCCTGCAGGTAGCGTGAGGCGGCCTGGCGCTGCGCGACCCCTTTGTCGACCAGGTTGGCGATGCGGCAGTACGGCTGCTCGAAGATCGCGTCGACAAGCTCGCGGCTGTAGATCTTAGGCAGCCG
Organism: uncultured Rhizobacter sp.; assembly: GCA_966212105.1. Lineage (GTDB taxonomy): Bacteria > Pseudomonadota > Gammaproteobacteria > Burkholderiales > Burkholderiaceae_C > Rhizobacter. Next base: position 54,467 of record CBIHPH010000010.1, on the reverse strand, counting down.
CATGCGCACGAAGGCGGCGGCTGCATCTGACAGCGCGCGGATCGCCAGGATCTTGTCGGTGGTCCAGCGGGCAGTCTCCTCGACCGCCCGCAGCATGAACATCACCCAGGGCTCCCACGCACCCTCGCGCGTCACCTCGAGGAGCAGGCGGTAGTAGTCGGCCTTGTGGGCGATGATGTGACGGCTGAGGTACAGGATTGGGAGCGACAGCAGCTCCTCCTGGATCATGTGCAGGAGGTTCAACACCCGCCCCGTGCGGCCGTTTCCGTCGGTGAACGGGTGGATGGCCTCGAACTGGTAGTGGGCAACAGCCATGCGCACCAGCGGGTCCAGCTCGATTTGTTCGTGCAGGAAGCGCTCCCAGTTGGCCAGCAGTTCGCGCAGCAGCGCCTCGCCCTGGGGTGGCGTGTAGACGATCTCGCCAGTGGCCGCATTGGCCAGCTGCGTCCCCGGCACGCGGCGCACGTCCATGTCGACGGCCTTGATCGTGCTGCAGATTTCGACAGCCGTGGCGGTGCACAAAGGGCGGCGTGCCAGTGACTGGAAGCCCGCGTACAGGGCCGTGCGGTAGCGCAATGCTTCCTTGGTGGCCGCGTCGGCAGCGCCGTCGTGGTCCTGGGCAAACTGGAACAGCTTGTCGGCAGTGGTGATGATGTTCTCGATCTCGGAGCTATCCTTGGCCTCCAGCAGCGGGATCGTATTAATCAACATGGCCTGGTTGGGGATCAGCGCAGCGGCCTGCTTGAGCGCCGCCAGCGCAGCGCGCGACAGAACGCACTGCTTGAGCACGGCGCGGGTCTCAAGCTCGGTTGCCGGTGGCAGCGGCGGCAATTCGTTGTATGGGCGGCTTGGGGACCACGTGTTCTCAAAAGGCAATTCTTGCGACATGTTTGAAGGATATGTCGCCGCCAGCGACGCGTCAACGCAATGTGTCGCTCAAATTGTGAATTGACGACATGATGACGGATCAACATGCCTGGGCGAATGCCGCGGCATCCTGCTGTCAGCCGGACTTGTCGAGGTCGACGGCAAGAAGGAAGCACGTCTCGTCCTCGAGCAGCGGATAGGCGCCAGCGATGAAGGACCATGTGGGGCAGGCGATTACCACCGGGCATTGCGTCCTCCTACCGTCAGCCCTCCGACACCTCCGGCTCGCGGGCTGCTGCTGCAGCGAGCCGAGCGCACTCCGAGGCCAGCGCAGCATTACCCAGCGCCTGCAGTGCGCGCATGCCGGCGACATCCTCGGCGTGCTGGCGACACTGACGCCGATAGCTCTCGCGGGTCTTGCTGCACACGAGGGTCTGCGGAGAACCTCGGCGCTCGGTGACGTGGCTCATGTCCAACCCGTGCTGCTCGATCTGGCGATGCAGGTGCTGACGCCGGTCCTGGCGGATGCGGAAGCGCTGTTCGCGTAGCCGTGGGTCGAGCGCGAAGGACTGCAGGGCAATGCAATCCTCGCAGCGGCATGACAGCGTGACCTGCTGGCGCCAATCGAGCGGTGCGGGCGGCGGAAATTCGCTGCGCGCGAGCAGGAAGGCGAAGCAATGGCGCCACAAGCGCAGGCGCTGCGCATCGTCAACCACACCGCCTCCCGGCGCCGCGGCACACATCGACTGCAGCGCCGGTACCAGCACTCGGAGCGGGTCGAAGACCCGGGGCTCGGCGATCAGGGCGGAGACTGCGGCGGCGCGCTCCTGCCCGGCCCCGAGCCGTTCCAGCACCGACAGCAGGCGGTCGCAGCTCTCGGCATCGGAGGCGGTTGCGTCGTACGCAAGGCCCCAGTCGAATTGGTGGCGTGGCGGCCGGGTGGCGATCGCGGGGAGTGCGGCGACCAGCGCTTGTGCACCGCTGAGCAGTGCCATGCCGTGGTCCGGGCTGCGCTGCGTCACGCCGGCCGCCTCCAGCAGGAACAGCAGCTCGCAAAGTGCGCGTGGACAGCGCAGGAACGCCGTTTCGACCAACGCGCCCAGCAGCCTGCCGAGCCCCTGCGCCGCCAGCATCTGCGGCGCGGCATCGGCGAGCGCAGCGTTCTCGCTGCCGTCGTAGTCCGCCACGAGCACGTCGTACATGAAACGCTCTCCCACAGCAGTCGGGCCGAAGCGGGCCAGGCAATAGAGCATGCGAACCCGCAGGGATCCGTCACGTCCAGTGGCGTCGCGTGGGCGGCCCTTCCGCGACCAGTGGGCCACGATGCGCTCGGCGGCGTCCAGTGCATCGGCGCTTGCGCCGTGCGAGGAAAGCATCGCCTCCAGCGCCGGCAACGCGGAGCCGATGCCGCCCTGCAGAAGCACCTCGACCTGGTGGTCCCGCGGCCACAGGACCAGCACGGCGCGCCGGTAGGCACGCTCGAAGCTCACCCCTTCGTTGCCGGTGGCCTCGAGCAGGCGTTCCTCGTCTGGCGGCTCATCGTCCAGCGCGCCCGCGGGCAGCAGCTCGCCGTCTGCCAGCGGCAGGGGACCGAAGCTGGGGGCGTGGCCGTCGGCGCCAATCCAGTGGTCGATGTAGTGCTCGGCGTCGGAGACTTCGATGACCTCGTAGCTCGTCGCGGCGGCATCGATCTCGCCGTCGTCATCGAAGTCGTCGCGATATCGGCGCCTGGACCTCGGTGTGTAGTGGACCTCCGCTGGCCCTGACTCCTCGATGTGCATCACCGCCAGGTGCACGTCGCAAGCTACTGTGTCCGCCGCTTGTCGCAAGACCCCCACCACGGCCGCATCAGCCCCCTTGAGCGCCTCGAAACCAAGTTCGGCCTGGCTGTAGTGATGCCCGAGCAGCCAGGCCAGCTTGCACGGTGCATCTTGGGCAGCGAAGGCCGAGCCGATCAGTCGCGCCGCCTGTGCCACTTCGAGCTCGTAGCTCGGCGCATTGGCCAGGGGTGCGTCGCTTGCCGCGTCGCGCAGCAGGTTGAAGACCAGGCAGAGCCGGTGCCCCGATTCCACCGGCCGTACCTCGTGTTCACAATCGGCATAGAAGGCGGCGAAGCCGAGCTCGGAGCCATCGGTGGCCGACAGATCGATGCACGCCTCGCGGCTGCCGTGGCGGATTCGCAGCTCACCGCCGGTGTGTGCAGACGGCAGCTGGATGAGCAGCGTGGCGAACATGCCGGGCGACTTTTCGCTGTCGCGGTGGGGTAGGAAGAATCCACCCGGGTCGTAGACAAGCAGCTTGTACAGCTCGGCCCGAATGGCCGCGCCTTCGCACCCCAGCCCGCGAGCCGCGTCGGCAAGCACCTGCCGCAGCGACTGTGGCCAGCTCTTGCCGCCCAGGCGCACCCGCGTTGCATCGATCTGCCACACACGGCGCACCGAGGTGTCGAGCACGGTCTGCTCGCCGCGGCCGTAGGGCGCGCGTTCGGCGGCTGCGATCAACGCCGCGGCCTGCATTTCCAGTAGCGGGAACGACAACGATCCGACGCCGTCCACGTGGACCATCGGCATTGGCAAAGGCAGTGCCCCATGCACACAGAAATCGCCGGGGCGATCGACGCGGGCGAGCAGCGATTCCAGGTCGTGGAGCGAGCGGTTGTACGGCAGGTCGGGGTCGGTCATCGAGCGGGTAGAGCGGGTAGTCTGACTCGGGCGGTCATCCGGACGCATGATGGCACGCTGTTGATTGCCGTGCATGCGGCAGGCGCTCTATGAGCGACGGTCGCCTATGCTGGCGGTGGCTTGAGCGAAGTGAATGACTGAACCTTTGCGATGGGCCTGGATGTCCTCGGTTAAAATCGAGTCGTTTCCAAGAAATCACGCTAAGTTGTTGTCAGCCAAGGCGAGGCAACATCCTTGACATGGTGGGGGTCGTTGGTTCGAGTCCAATCGCGCCTACCAACACAAAAAGCCCGGAAATCACATGGTTTCCGGGCTTTCCTGTTTTCGGCGCTTGTACGGCCTGGCGGCCAGTTTGGCGATGGGGACGCGCAGCGCAGCTCGCGCTCCAGCCCGTCAGCGGGTCAAGGCATACTGGTTCTTTACGCAGACCGCTGTTCGATCAATCAGCAGGAGCCATCATGAGTCAACATCCCCATACCCAGCCTTTGCCGCAGGATGGTATCGGACGCTACCGTCACTACAAAGGTGGCGAATATCTCGTTCTTTCCATCGCACGCCACAGCGAAACGATGGAGCCGCTCGTGTGCTATAGGCAACTCGATAAAGACACCGGCTTCTGGGTCCGCCCGCACGACATGTTTTTTGGCGAATTGGAAGTGGACGGGAAATTGCAGCGTCGCTTCGTGCGCGTAGGTGACTGACTCTTCATTGGGCCTCGAGCGCCAGGAGAGAATCGGCCGCGAACCGAACTCGAATTTTCGATTGCCTGCTTGCGGCATGTTGCGACCGAGCAGGGCTGCCCGGCCGCAACGCAGGCGAGGCGTCAGTCGAGAGAGATTGCGATCTTGCCCAAGTGAGTTTTTTCGGCAAGTTGCTCGAAGGCCTTTGGTGCATCCGAGAAGGAATACACGCTGTCAATATGCGGGTGCACCTTGTTCGTGGCGCAGAACTCCAGCAGCTGACTGAGCATCTGGTTGCTTCCGACATAGATGCCCGTGAGGGAGATCCGGCGAACCAATAGTTCCGGGATCGACAATCTGGGGTATTCCCAGCCCGTATGCCCCCCAATGACGGCAATGCGGCCGTTGAATGCGGCGGCGCGGATGGAGTCCTGGATGGACTCCTGCCCCAGCAGTTCCAGGACAAGGTTTGCTCCAGAACCGCCGCAGGCACTTCGTACGTCGTCGACCCAGGATGCACCAGGCGTGCTGATGACACCATGTGCTCCGGCCAGCTTTTCAAGCGAACGCAGTTTGGTGGGATTCCTCGAGGTGGCAACGCACCGAATGCCCGCGGCTTTCGCGAGTTGGGCTCCCCAGACCGCGACACCGCCTGTGCCTTGAACCAGCATGGAGTCACCCTCTCCGAGGCGAGCATAGTCAAACATGGATGTCCATGCCGTCACTCCAGCACACGGTGCTGCTGCTGCTTCGAGATACGAAATGCCTGCGGGAACACGAACGACGGAGCTTGCGTCCATGACCAGTTCAGAGCGCATCCAGCCGTCCATGTCGCATCCGAACGTGGTGGCGGTCGAATCCGCGCCAGGTGGGCCGCTAAACCAATCCTTGAAAAACCCCCCGACCACTCGATCGCCGCATTTCCAGTCGGTGACGTCTTGCGCTACTTCGATCACTTCTCCGGCGCCATCGGAGCAGGGAACCACCGGGCCCTCGTGCGAAGTGGGATAACCACCTCCGGCAATGAGCAAATCCCGGGCATTCAGAGTGACCGCCCGAACAGCGATTCGGATTTGACCGGCCCGCAGCTCGGGGGCGGGTTCTGACTTCCGCGTGAGGCTGGCGATTCCTCCGCCTGCAGAGATTCGATAAGTGTCGATGAGCATTGTCCAATCCTCTTTATCGGTCTATGGGATAGAGTACTGCGTGAAAAAGGGCTGCGATTTGCGGAGGCGCCGCTGCCCGGGAGCTGGCAAGATGCCACGGCGGATGCATCGGCGCCGATATGTTTCGATTGGAAACGGAAATACGCAGGCGCCAATGGGCAAATGCCCAATCGCTTGCCGTCCGCTGCTGTGTGCGCAATGATAGCGCCTGACCTTGCATTTACACCATTTTTGCGCGTTGCGTTGGTCTTGTTTACATTTTTGGTGCGATTAGCGGGAGCGAGCCTAGGATGGATGAAGAGAACGCGATGATCGGATCCACGCCCGATCGGTGTTCGGTGCTCAGTGATCTACTTGTTCGCTGCGGTGTGCCTGAGCACATGTGGGCGAGCACCTTGGCTTCCATTTGGGGCATTCATGCCAACACGGCGCGCAGGCGCCTGGAGGCGCAAGGAACGGTTTCCCTGAATGAGCTGCGAGCCGTCGCTGTGCGTTTCGGCACGACCGTCTCAGAGATGATTGCGTCGGTATATCCAGGAGAAAGGCGAAGGCCTGGGTGCCTCGATGGCACGCTCCATGCGGGTGGTGCTCAATTTCCTTGTTCGTTCATTGGAAAACCAGTGACGCGTGTTGAGGCTGGCGGATTGGCGGCGATCAAGGCAGAGGACGGAGGCTGGAAAGTCTGCGTGTCGCCCGAAAGCGGCGACTCCACTGACGTGCTGCAGGTGACTTGGCTGCAGATTGTCGAGCCCATGGTGGCCAGAGCGAAAGTGGCGGTCGTGGATGACGAGGCGACCACTGTGCTGGTGCGTTATCTGCGCACGGCCGGTTTCGATGCCATGCATTACTCGGATTGTGATCCGGTCCTCTCGCTGATCGCTCAAAAGTCGGAAGATTCACCCGACGCCTACGTACTCGATTGGAGTCTTGGCGACGGAAAAACGGTGCTGCCTCTGATTGAGGCCATCAGGAAAGTGGATGGTGCTGCGCCCATCATACTTTTGACCGGCACCCTTCACAGCAAGCGCGCCAATGAAAGCGATATCGCTGCTGTGATCTCAAAACATGATGTGGATTTCCTGGAGAAACCCACGAGACTGGCGGTTCTCACGGAGAAACTGCGCTCCAAGCTAGATCGGCAGTTGCGTCTTCCGACTGCCTGAGGCGACATGGCAGGATGACACGGACGGTTGTTCCGCGTCCTACCGTCGATTCGATGCGCAGCTCGCCTTCCATCTCGGCAATGTGAGACTGTACGATCGCCAAGCCCATTCCCAGTCCCTTGGGATCGAACTGGTCGCTCCCGTGACCACGTGTGAAGGGTTTCACCGCTTCGGCGATGCGGTCGGCCGGCATGCCAATGCCGGTATCGGATATGGTGAGCGTCAACATGCCAGCCACGTTTCGTGTTTGGATCGCCGCAATGATGGATACCTCACCACGCGGCGTATATTTGACGGCGTTGCTCACCAAATTGCCGATGATCACTCGAACGCGTGTTTCGTCAATCTCGGCAGAGGAGGTTGCGGCGGACGTGTCGACTGCAAAATGGAGTCCTTTTTCCCTTGCCTGTTTTCGGGCCGATGATATGGCTCGTCCAATCAGGTCCGCGCAATTGACGACCTTGAGCCGAAGTCCGGGAGCGCTGTCGGCAATGACGAAGTCTCGAAGATCACTGGCAATTTGATTGATCTGGTCCACGGCGTCTTGCATTTCGGGTAGGCATTGTTGGATGTCATGTGGCGCTTGTTCCAGTCTGTCCACACAGCTCGTGATCGTTTGCAGTGGTGTGCGAAGCTCATGACTGGCAATCGCCATGAAGTAGCGGCGACTCAAGACGGTTCTCCGCTTCTCCGCCAAGGCATCTTCTTGTGCCAAACGGACCTGAGCCTCTCGAAGTTGGTCACGTTCTCTTTCCACCTCCTTGTGGTCCGTGATGTCGACCGCCGTGACCCCGATGGCCGCAGTCCCGTCGACCGGATCAATACCCGGACTGCATTTAACTGCAAAGATTCGATTTCCCCTTGAGGAACGCATTTCACATTCGCCGCTGAAAACTTCCTGGTTTGCGACGACCCGCAAAATTTCATTGGCGGTGTGCTTGTGAGCAAAGGTGCTCGCAAAGTCGCCATCCCCGATGGAGTCCCACGCAGCGGCCGCTGCCGGGTTGCGAAACAACGCTTTGCCAGTAGACCCGTACAACGCAACCAGTGCATCCGTGTAGAGCAGCACTTGGACGCCTCTCAGTTGCGAATCGGGCAGGGCGCTCAGTTTGTTCGCACAAAAGAGAATGCCGTCACTGTTTCCGTCCCGGGTGACGACGATCTCGCTTTGAAGGACCACCTGCTTCGGTTCTCCGAGCGGGTAGATGGTCCAACTTTCCTCGACCTTTTCTCCATTCAATGCTGCCTGGCGAACCTTGTCCAGTCGGAGCAGGGCGACGGATGTCATGTCGCTGAAATCACGCTCGGACAGCACGGCGAGTGACTCGGCGTTCCAGAATTGCAGTGCTGCTGCGTTGGCCCAGGTGATTCGCAGGAGTCTTCTGTCAAATAGCCAGATTGGCACGGCAAGCCATTGATAAAGATGCAAATCTGCGCTATTGATCATTTCGAGGCTTATTCACTGGTCGTTGCAATAATTTTGTGGCGCCGATTCCTAAGATGTGCAAAATCGGTGTTGGTGCGATCGGATTCGGAGTTGCGTGACAAAAATGAACATCGTTCGTCAGTGAGCATCATTTTTGTGACGCCTCCCTTTTGGAGGATGGTTCACCGCTCGCGACTTTCTATGAAACGCCAGATGGTAATCGCGTTTGCAGACGTCTCGATAAAAGGGGGCGTTCCGTGATGTCAATAGAGCGATGTATTAACCAGACCTGCGGCCAAGGGGGGCTTCACATCGTGGGTCGTTGATCGAAACCGTCGAACCTTGGAAAGGGGGCTGGCACGTCAGTGATGTTCAGCCGCTCTACCAGCGCTGAAGGTGGCCCTTCGCGCATCCAGTCGCACATTTGGGCCAATTGCTGCGGCGTCCCCTGCAGCATCGCCTCGACGGAATCGTCCATGCGGTTTCGCACCCAGCCAGTCACGGCCAGTGTCCGCGCTTCCTGCACGCAGGCGTACCGATAGCCCACGCCCTGCACGCGACCGTACACGCGCACCAACTTGGTCTCGAGCGGGGCATTGCGGTCGTTGTACATCGCAGGCTGCATCGCCTCACCAGTGTGACATCACGAAGGTGTCGCGGCCGGCTCGCTTGGCTCGATACAGCGCCTCGTCAGCCTTCGCGACGACGTCGGCAGCGGCCAATTCCTTGTCGGTCAAGACCACCACCCCAATGCTGGAGGTGACTGGAGGGAGCGTGAGCTCCCCTAAAGAAAATGGCGGCTGCAACATGGTGCCGATCTTGAGGGCCACCAGTTCGGCGTCGGCAGCGTCTTGCAGCCCCTCGAGGATGATCACGAACTCATCTCCGGCGAGCCGTGCCACGGTGTCCGTGATGCGGACGCATCGCTGCAGCCGGGTGGCGAATTCCTTCAGCACCGCATCCCCTGCGGCATGGCCATGTGCATCGTTGATCTGCTTGAAATGATCGACATCGAGGAACATCAAGGCCATGGGATGGTGGTTGTGCCTGTTGCGCAATACCGCCTCCCGGAGTTTGTCTTCGAACTGGCGGCGGTTCGGCAAACCCGTGAGCGTGTCGACGTGTGCCAGTTGGCTCAGTCGCATCTCCACGTGCTTTGACGCCGTGATGTCGGTGCTCAAGGCGTAGATCCCTGCCACGTCGCCATCGGCGCGCACGTCGGGAATGTAGACGGTTTGAAGGAAACGATTGACTCCCAAAGCCGGTGACTCCATTTCGAAGCTGATCCGCTCCCCGGCCAATGCGCGTACCAAGTGCTCACTGCGCTGCTCATAGAGGTTCTGACCGATCAGGTCGGAGAGAGGCCGGCCGACGACCGACGTGGGATCGACCCCCATCCATTCACGCCAGGTCGCGTTGCAGAAGCGAAGGCACAGATCCTTGTCGATGTATGAAATGAGCAGCGGGAGGTTGTCCGTGATGTCGCGCAGAAGTTTTCCGCTCGCAGCCAGCCGGGCCTGGGCCTGTTTTCGTTCCGTGATGTCGTGCAGGAACGCGTGGGCCATGAATCCATCGTCAGTGCGAAGTGCTCCTACCGACAACTCGATCGGAACCTCGTGCCCGTTCCTGTGCAACGCCATGATTTCGGTCCGTTGGTTGACGACCGGGCCCTTGCCCGTTTGGGCGAATCTTTGCAGGGCCTTGTTGTGACTGTCTCGCATGCGTTGCGGAATGATGACCTCGGCCAGGGGGCGTCCCACCACATCCGCACGCGCCCAACCGAACGTCGATTCGGCCTGCTGATTCCATTCGGTGATGAGGCCCCGGTGATCCAGGCTGATGAACGCATCGGATGCGTTCGCAAGAATGCTGCGAATTCGCTCCTCGCTGCGCTGAAGCCCCACGGCACTCGCCTGCAGCCGCGCATGGACAATGGAGGTGAACAGGGTCAGGGCCAGCATGGTGATCGTCGCCATCACCACGAGTGTTCCCAAGGCGGTGCTCGACAGTGCACCGGCGCTCAGGCAGACCGATCCTTCGGGAAAGTGGGCGGCTGCCATGCCGGTGTAGTGCATGCCACTGATGGCCAGGCCCATCACGATTGCGGCCGAAGCCTGATAGATGTGGCCGCGCAAGTCGCCGACGTCGCGCAGCCAGTAAAAAATCAGCAGTGCCGCTCCTGATGCGCCGACGGCGATGCACACAGACGCGGCGACCAGGGGCATGTCCCAGACGATGCCTGGCGTCATGTCCATTGCCGCCATGCCGATGTAGTGCATGCTGCAGATGCCGCCACCCATGGTCAGTGCACCGCACGCCAGCCGAGTCAGCGAGAGCGAGCCGCGGCTCGCCACCCACAGCGCGACCATCGAAACGGCGACGGCAGCCAGCCATGAGACGAAGGTCAGCTTGATCGTGTAGCCCACCGCAATCGGCAGCGTGAACGAGAGCATGCCGACGAAGTGCATGGCCCAGATGCCGGTTCCCATCGCAATGGAGCCGCCGATCCACCAGCTCAGGGCCACGGCCCTGTCGAGGGTGCGCACGCGCTTGGCCAAGTCCAATGCGACATAGGATGCGAAGCATGCGACCAGGAAGGACGCAGCCACCACCCAAGGGTCATAGCGGGGCGTGAGGAATGGCATAGACGGGGTCACGGCCGCTCGCGGGAGACCCGGCCGCGGGAGAAGATGTGCAGCATCTCCCTTCCGATGGTGGCCTGTCAATGCGCCTCAATGGAAGCGTGACATCGGCGGCGGGAGTAGGCCATGCGCTGCACGATGTGCGCGTCGCGGGGCCTTTGATCGCCTAAGTCCGATGGCAAGGCTGCGGCATCTCGGCGGCTTGCCTGGCCAGCCAAGTGCAGAAGCGCTCGGCCTTGATGCTGCGTTGCGGGCTCCGCAATGCCACGTAGTGGTGGCCGCTGGCGCAAAAGCCCCAAGGCGCCACCAGTCGGCCGGCGTCGAGGTCGTCGACGACCAGATGCCACGGGGCAATGCACCAGCCGAGGCCCCGCACGGCGGCTTGCAGCGTGAAATCGTAGTGCTCGAAAACCTGGCCGTTTGGCTGGGGCCATTCCTTGCCCGTGCGCTCTGCCCATTGCGCCCACGCCTGCGGGCGCGTGCGTGTGCGCAGCATCTGCTTGCCCTGTGGAGGTGCTCGGTCTTGCGGCAATGGCGCGAGCGATGGCGCCAACACCGGGCCGAGCCATTCGGCAAACAGCGTCTGCACTTGGACTCGCTCGGGCTGCGGACTGTCGTCCAGCGTGATCACCACATCGAAGCGCTCGCGTTCGACGCTGATGGCCCGGTCCGTGGTGCTCAATCGAACATCGATGCCGGGATGCTCGGCGTGGAAGCGATGCAGCCGAGGAATCAGCCAGCGCATGGTGAAGGTGCTGAAGCAGGAGACATCGAGTGTGCCGTCGGGATCGTCTGCCACGGCACGAACCGCAGCTTCTATCTGGTCCAGGGCAGATGACAAGGCGGGCAGCAGCTGACGGCCCAGTTCGGTCAGCACCGGCCGCTGCTTCGGACCCTCGAAGAGCGGGGTGCCGAGCGCGTCTTCCAGTTGACGGACCTGGCGGCTGATGGCCCCGGGTGTCACCGCCAGTTCCTCGGCAGCCGTCGTCATGCGACCGAGGCGGCCCGCAGCCTCGAAGGCGCGCAATGCGTTGAGAGATGGGAGACGACGCTTCGGCATGTTGTGATCTTATTGCACATAGAGATGGCGCCGAAATCGCTTATGTTCATTCGTTCTGCCGCTGAGAATCTCCTGTCATCATTTTCAGGAGAACGCAAATGCCCTTCATCCGGACCGCAGTGCATCGTGACACGCCGGCTGCAAAGCGAGAAGCCATCGTCATGGGAATTCACCGCGCATTGGTAGAGTCCATCGCCATGCCCGAGGACGAACTGTTCAACCTGGTGTCGGATCATGAGCCTGGACAGTTCTTCTGCAGCCGCACTTTCAATGGCATTCGCCGCTCGGATCAGGTGGTGGTCGTGGAAATAACGATGCGTCGAGGCCGAAGCGATGCAATGAAGCGGTCGCTCTATGCTGCGATTGCCGAGAGGCTCCAAAGTGCGGGTATCCCGAGGGAAGACGTGTTCATCTTCGTGCACGAGAACGACTATTCGGACTGGTCGGTGGGCAATGGCCGATTCGCCATGGAACTTCAGCAGCAGCGCGGCGACGTTCAGCCGTAGCAAACGCACTGAAGCACCGCACAAACACCAGTTCCTTCGCCGCGGTGCGATCGATAGCATTTTTGCGATGGACGCTGCTGTCTTCCATGGGGACGGCGCGTCGTTCGTCATGCGTTCGGCACTGTGCTGCGCAAAGGAGTATTCATGGCGCATCGATCCCGATTGCAAGGTGCACGCATCCTCCTCGTGGAAGACAACGAAATCAACCGGGAGCTTGCGATTGAACTTCTGAGCACGCAAGGCCTCATCGTGGAGACCGCCGAGGACGGCTCCCAGGCGCTCGAAATGCTTGGAATGCATCGTTTCGATGCTGTGCTGATGGACTGCCAGATGCCGGTGATGGACGGGTTTGCCGCCACGCGCGCGCTTCGCGAGCGGCCCGAACTGCGCGACCTGCCGGTGATTGCGATGACTGCCAACGCCACGGCGGGCGACAAGAAAAGGGCACTCGAGGCAGGCATGAACGACCACATCACCAAGCCCATCGACATGGAAGGGATGTTTGCGACGCTGGCCCGATGGATCAGCGACCCGGCTTCCGTGGCCGGCTGACGCATTCGCCGACCGTGCGCCCGCCGCCTCGAGGCGTGAATGACGCCGCTGATCCGAGGCCCGTCAGTGCCGGTAAACTTGCGTTCAGCCGGGGCCGGCCTCCGTCAAGCCCCTGTAGCCGCGGAGCAGACTGCGTGCAGTAGTTGACGGAACAAAGTTGGCGTGTTGGTGGAGACCGTACATGCCCGTCCGCTAATTTGTTTCAATGTACGCACGGTTTGTCTGTTCCAAAGTCCGGCGTCACTTCGAACGCTCTTCGGCGGGACGTGTCTTGCTCAGAAGGAGCTTCATGTTGAAGATGCTGTCACTTTGTTCTCGGATCATGCTGGTGCTGGCGGCTGTCGCACCGTCGGCCTGGGCCGGTCCGACGCTCGATCGGATCAAGAGAACGGGGCAGATCACCTTGGCCCACCGGGAATCGTCGGTTCCGTTTTCATACACGCTGCCGGACAAAAAGCCAGTGGGCTATGCACTGGACCTGTGCCTGAAGGTGGCCGAGGCCGTGCGCAAGAAGGTGGGCATGCAGTCTTTGACGCCGGTCTACCTGCTCGTGACCCCGGCCAACCGCATTGCCGCAGTGGCCGAAGGAAAAGCCGATCTGGAATGCGGATCGACGACCAACAATGCCGAACGCCGGCAAACCGTCGAGTTCACGGTGCCGCACTACATCACGGGCGCCCGGTATCTGGTGCGCGCGGACAGTACTCTCGACGATCTCCAGAACTTCAGCGGCAAGAAGGTGGTTTCCACCCAGAACACGACGCCCATGAAGGCGATCGAATACGCCAACCGCGAGCGCTTGCTGCGCATCAACATCCTTCAGGCACCGGACCACGCCACAGGCGTCGAGATGGTCGAACGGGGCGACGCCGATGCGTTCGTGATGGATGACGTGCTCTTGTACGGATTGAGGGCCGGCCGACCCGACCCGGCCAAGCTCAAGGTGGTGGGCAGGTTCCTGACCATCGAACCACTGGCCATCATGCTGTCGAAGGACGATCCCGAATTCAAGGCGATCGTGGACGACGAGATGAAGCGCCTGATCAACTCGCATGAGATTCATGAAATCTATGCCAAGTGGTTCTTGCACCCGATTCCACCAAAGAACGTCACCATGAACCTGCCGATGAACTATTTGATCAAGGACTTCTGGAAATACCCCACCGCCACGGTTCCCTTCTGATCCTCAGGGCCCGGCACCTGGCCACCTGAGCGCGTCGCCGAAAGCGGGGACGAATCCCCAGAGCCTGTGTCATGGTAGACATGCGGCCTTCCGTTGCAGTGCACAATGGCGGAGGGGCGGCGCAGCTCGGGTAGTCCGGGGCGCAGCCATGTCGAACGAAACGGCAGGAGGATGCGGTTGGGCCTCGATGACGCGTATGTCGTGCTGGGTGTGGCGCCTGGGGCGAGTGAATCGGAAGTAAAGGCCGCCTGGCGGCGCCTGGTATCGAGGTGGCATCCCGATCGCAACGGTTCGGCCGATGCGGCCGCGCGGATGCAGCGCATCAACCACGCTTACGACCGCATCCGCCTTGCTGTGGCCGACGACGGCCCGGCGGCTGCCTCCGCCGAGGAGGGGCGCGAAAAGGCGGCGGGCCGGGTTGTACGCCGGCGCGTGCGGTTGTCGCTGGAGCAGGCGGCGCTGGGCTGCATCCGGGTGTTGCGCGGCAAACTGACTGAAACCTGCTCGGATTGCGATGGCAGCGGACTGCTGGCCGAGATGACGCGGTGTGCCGAGTGCGATGGCGCGGGTGCGACCCGCTCTCGTCTCTGGTTCGGGTGGATGACCACCCGCGAGGCGTGTACCCCTTGCGAAGGCAGCGGCGCCGTCCGTGCCCGTTGTGAGGCGTGTCAAGGGCACGGCCGGCTCGTGCACCGGTATGAGCAATCCGTGCGCTTTCCTGCCGGCGTGCGCAACGGCGATGTGCTGACGGCCGATGGTGCCGGGCGCCATGCTGGCGGATTCGACGGTACGCTGGAGATGCAGGTCGAACTTGCGCCGCACCCCTTTTTCACCGCGGGCGATGACGGCAGCTTGCGGTGCGAGATGCCGGTCGACGGGTTCGCATGGCTGGCTGAAGCATGGATTGCCGTTCCGACCCTTGGTGGGTTGCAGCAGATGCGCCTGCGCCGCGGCCGTCGCATCTATCGCCTGCGCGGGCAGGGGTGGCCGCTGCGGCATGATGGACCGGAGCGGGGGGACCATGTCGTGACGGTCATCCCGACGTTCCCGGACGCGCCGAACTCGCGTCAGCAGGCGTTGCTGGAGCAACTCGCCGCGCTCGCAGAAGCTGGCGATTCGGCCGCCACGCGCCAATGGGAAACAACGCTCAAGGCGTGGCAGCAGGGACGGGCCAAGGCAACGGCATGATCGGTCGTTGAAGCCGTGGGCGGGCCCCTTGGAATGGGGGGCATCGCCAAAGTGGACTGCTGTCTACCATCGTCTGGCGGGAGCGTCGGAAGTGGGGTGAGCGCCATGGGAATCATCGGCAAAGTGATGGCCGCCGTTCTCGGCCTTGCCTGCTTGGGCCGCACGCACGCCCTGGAGCAATACGAGAGCAAGCTCATTGCGTCTTTGCCCGCGTTGCGCACGGGATTGTCCGCACTCGACGGCACCCACAGCGTGGATGGCCGTTGGACCTCGGAGAGCGTGCCCCACGCGGCGGCCTACGTCCGCCACCAGACCGGCGCCAACCCGCAGACGGGCCAGCCGGCGTGGACCGCCTGGTTCGGCAACGCAGATCTGCACCGGCACGAGGGCCCGCCGTTGAGCATGGGCGAGGCGCTGGGCCATATGCCCATTCTCAACGGCAACGCGGGCGCGGACGGCATCGCCCACCTCGACAGCCTCACGGCTTCCGGCAGCAGGCGCCTGCCCACGTCCGAGATCCAGTCCCATGCCACCTGGTCTCGCCGGTTCTCGCTGGACGCCGGTGCGTCGTTCACATTTCGGGCGCTCTGTCTGCTGAAAATTGATGGAGCGGCATCGACGCTGAACAGCAGAACCTGGTTCAACGTGGATCCCGCGAATTTTCATGCGTCCATCACGATGGCCGACGCCGACGACAGGGTGCGCGCGAGCCTGACGGCCTCGATCACCAGTGAGTTCACCGGTGACTTCAGCCGTGTTTTCGGCTTCGTGGTGGAGCCTGATGGTCATCTGTCGATGACCGTCACGAACACCACGGCCGCCCCGATGACGGGCACCCTCGGGGCGGGCGCTTTTGTGACCGTCGGCACGCCCTGAGCGCGCTCAGGCCACCGTGGACACCCATGCGTCCAGCGGCGTGCGAAGCCGAGAGACACACAGTTGACGCCAAGGCGGGGTGCCGTATGCGGCCACGAGGTCGCGTCGGGCAATGTGCCAATCCGGTGCCTCGGCAGAGACGCCGAGCGCTTCGAGGTAATCGCGGCTCACGACCACGAATTGCCGCCGGTATGGCAAGAGCACGTGGTCATGCAGGGCTGCAAGGCATGCGCGTGCTTCTTCCAGATTGGCGAACCAGTGATTAACCAGGCCTTCGCACCGCGGCGCATGCCAGAAGGTGCCGGCATCGTGTTCCCGGGCGGCCTGGCCGCCGAGGACTTGCCGCGCTTGATCCCATGAACGGAAGCCGACGCCTTGAGCCGCCAGGGTGAGGCAATGGGCAAGGCGCCAGGAAGGGGGGTGAGCGTGACGCAGCCCGGACACCGCGCGGGCGCGCGCCAGGATGGAGGCGTCGCCGTTGCGCAATGCCTTGAGACCCAGGCGTGCGCGCGTCTTGAGTTCGGTGATTGACGGGTTCGACGCCGGCGCGGGCTCAGACGGTGTGCGCGGCGGAAAGGATGAGAACGGGAAAGGCATGACAACGCTCCATTTCGTGCAAGACCATTCCCGCGATGGCCAGACGAAAACAAAGGGCTGTCAGATGAGTGAGCAGCGAGAAAAGGGTGAGTGCCTCTTTTGCGGGGAGGCGCCCCTCAGCGCCTGGGCGAAAGTATAGCGAAATGCCCAGGTGTTGCACTCTGGTTGGAAGTTCGTTGATGAACCGCTCCATCATCTGCCCCCGCTTATTCAACGAACTTCCAACTCACGACACTAGTGCGAGACCATCAACGGCACGGGTGTGTTGCGCAAGGCGGTGTAAGTCACCCCGCCGGTGAGCCTTTCCATCCATGCCGCATGGCCGAACGCGCCCATGACGATCAGGTCGGCCCCGAGTGCAATGGCGTCGGCCAGCAGCGCGTCACCGATGGCGCTGCGCGTGCGCGCGATGCGCGTTTCCGAATGAACCCCGTGCCGCTGGAGCCAACTGGCCACCTCGGCAAGGCGCAGGCCGACGCCGTCATCGGATTCCTGATGCAGTCGGCGCCAGACACACAGCATCACCTGGTCGGCGTGCTGCAGGACAGGCAAGGCATCGGTCGCCGCGCGCACGGCAGCCGGGCTGTCGTCCCAGGCGAGGAGGATGCTCCGGCCGGCATGCTCGAAGCGGCCTTCGCCTGGCACGACCAGGGTCGGTCTCGGGTTGCGTGCAAGTACCTGCTCGACGAAATGGATGCCGCTGCGCCACGCCTGGCTCGAGGGCTCGGGCGGGCTCACCACCACGAGATCGCTGCACACCGCGTAATGCAACAGCACCGCCGCGGCGTCGCCCTCGACAACCTGGGCATCGACGGACAACACCCCCGCTGCCGTGGCCGTGTGCCGGAAATGCCTGGCATGTTCGTCGGCGCGCTGCCAGGCTTCGGTCAATGCCAGGTCGGCTGCTTCCATTGCGAAAGAGGCGGAGGTACTGCTGTCGGCCATCACCAGGCGGCCTGTGGGCGCCACGCCCGTCAAATGGGCGCCGTGTGCCACCGCCAGTCGGGCGGCCAGGTGCACGCGGGATGCCGCCGGTGGGTCTTCGCCGAGCGCCACGAGGATGTGCCGAAGGTTCATCAGGGCCTCCATTCGCTGCGAGGGCCGTCGGACCTGCGCAAGCCCAATTGCAAGCATACGCGTTGTGTGACCCGCCAAACTGATACAGGACTACGCTGTATCGCCCGCCCTTGTGCCTTGGACAGCGGGTTGCCACCTCCTATCGTTGAGCCATGAACACGCTCAAGACTACTTTCGCATCCAACCCGGCGGTCCTCCCACTCCCGCGCAGGTCTGCGGCGGTGGGCTGGTTGGCCTCGTGGTGGCAACGGTTGGGCCGCTCCGACGAAGAACGCTTTCTTGCTGCGGCGCGTGGTCCGGAAGATCTCGAACGACGTCTGCGCTACCTGGAGCGCCATGGCGTACCGCGCGATCCATCGGTCACAATGTGACGATGTTTTTGCTCGATCGTGAATCCACTGTCCCACTCTCCGAGCAGATCGACATCCGCCTTCGGGCCATGATCTCCGAACGACGGATGTTGCCGGGTGCCAGGCTGACATCCATACGCCAGTTCGCTTCGCAGTTGCAGGTGAGCCCCAACACGGTGGTCACCGCGTACGACCGTCTGATGGCTGACGGCCTCGTGTATTCGCGCGGTACGGCAGGGTATTTCGTGGCAGAGACGCCAAACAGCGTGATCGACTCGGCGCCGCTTGAAGCAGGCGATGCTCACGAGCCGGTGTGGCTGGCCCAGCAGTCCAACGACTTGCGCCCGGGCGTCCTCCTCGCCAGCGGGGGCGCGCTCCCGATGTCCTGGTTGGAGGACGCGATTCCCACATCACTCGTGCAGCGGGCCCTGAGCCACGGTCTGGGCATGGCTTCGCGCTGCCCGCCCCAAGGCATGAGCGCATTGCGCGAGAGGCTGGCGATGTTGATGCGCGCACAGGGCCTGGGTGTCGACGCAAGCCGCGTCATGACCACGTACGGCAGCACCCATGCGATTGACCTCATCGTGCGTGCCTTCCTGAAGCCGGGTGACGCGGTGATCGTGGAGGACCCGGGTTATTTCCTCCTGTTCGAGCGCCTGCGGCAGGCCGGGGTCCGCATCGTGCCGGTGAAACGCCTGCCCGATGGTGTCGATCTTGCCGAATTGGAAGCAGCCTGTGTCGATCATCATCCACGTCTGATGTTCCTGCAGCCGGTGCTGCACAATCCCACCGGTTGGTCCAGCACGGCGGCCAATGTGCACCGCGTGCTGCAGACGGCCGAACGGCACCGCGTCCTGATCGCCGAAGACGACGTCCACGGGCACTTTCAATCCGGCCAGGCCAGCCGGCTCGCGCAGCTCTCCGGCTTCGAGGGAGTGATCTATTACTCGAGTTTCTGCAAGGTGCTCAGCCCGGCCCTGCGGATGGGGTACATCGCCGCAGCGCCCGAACTGCTGAGGATGCTGTTGCGCCAGAAAATCTATTCGGTACTGACGACGCCGACCTTGAATGAACTCGTTCTGCTCGAGATGCTTTCGACAGGCCGGCTGCGCAAGCATGCCGAGCGACTCCAGCGGCGCCTTGGGGCGGCGCGCGTCGCTGCGGCCCGGAGCCTGCGACAGGCTGGTGTCCGGTTCGATGCCATGGGTGATGCGGGCGTCTTCCTGTG
Source organism: uncultured Rhizobacter sp. (assembly GCA_966212105.1). GTDB lineage: Bacteria > Pseudomonadota > Gammaproteobacteria > Burkholderiales > Burkholderiaceae_C > Rhizobacter. The sequence goes on along the minus strand of CBIHPH010000010.1, from coordinate 35,225 downwards.
GGGACGTCTGCCCGAGGGCATCGACATCCCTGCGCTGGTCAGGGGGGCCTACGGCGAACAGATCGTGCTGGCACCGGGCAGCCATTTCCGCGTGGACGGCGCCACGAACGATCCCCACATCCGCTTCAATGTCATCATGAGCCAGAACGTGCGGCTGTCGGCCTACCTGATGGCGCGGCTCGGCGGACACGGGGCGGCCCCTGCGGCAGCAGGCGGGCCTGCGCCCTGAGCGAGTTACCTGGCGCGAAGCCTGGCCAACGCTTCCTGCGTTTCTCTCCACAAATCCAGGCCGACGCTGCTGGCCACGCTGGCATTGATGCGGATGAGCTTCTCGCGCATTCGGGCTGTTTCAGCCGGCGTGAGTTCGTTGACCACCATGCCTTTGGCCTTGAGCTCGCCGAGTGATCGGGCGGCTTCGTCGCGCGTGTCTTTGCGTTCGAAATCGCGGCTCTTCGCTGCGGCGTCCATCAATACTTTTTGTTCGTCGCGGCTGAGGCTGTCCCAGAATTTCTTGCTGACCGTCACGATCCACGGGCTGTAGACGTGGTTCGTCACGCTCAGGTATTTCTGAACCTCGTAGAACTTGCTCGACAGGATCGTGTTGAAGGGATTCTCCTGGCCATCCACGGCACCGGTCTCCAGGGCGGGGAAGAGTTCAGGGAAGGGCAGCGGCACCGCGTTGGCGCCCAGCGCCTTGAAGCTGTCGAGGAATACGGCGTTCTGCATGACGCGCAGCTTCACCCCTTGCAGATCCTCGAGCCTGGTGATCGAACGTTTGCTGTTGGTCACGTTGCGGAAGCCGTTTTCCCAGTACACAAGGCCGACAAGGCCTTTTTCCGTGAGTTTGGCCATGACTTTCTCTCCCACCGGGCCGTCCAGCACCGCATCTGCCTCTTGGGTGTTGTTGAACAGGAACGGCGTGTCCCAGAGTGCCATCTCCTTCGAGATGCCGACGAGGGTGGCCGTGGAGCCCACCATCATTTCCTGCGCGCCGCCGATCAATGCCTGCTGCATTTGGATGTCAGGTCCGAGGCTGGCAGCGCCGAACGCGCGCACCTTCATCTTGCCGCCCGAGAGTTTGTCGACTTCTTTCTGAAAGACCTTGACGGCGCGGCCCTGGTTCGACTGCTCGTTCAGGCCGTAGCCGAAACGGATGATTCGGGGCTTGATGTCTTGCGCGAAGGCCGGCGGCAGCGCCACGGCGGCGAGGCTCGCCATCGCGGCCAGCAGCGTGCGTCGAATGAACGTCATACAAGGGCTCCTTCAGGTGAGACAGCGGATCAACGCATCCACGCCACGGGCGCGGTCACGATCTGGGGGAAAACGACGAAGAGGGCGAGGATGGCCAGGTAGGTCAGCAGGTAGGGGTTCACGCCACGAACGACCTGCTCGAGCCGCATGCGGCCCACACCGGCCACGACATTCAGCACCGTTCCCACCGGCGGCGTGATCAGTCCGATCGCGCCGTTGAGCACGAACATGAGGCCGAAGTACACGGGGTCGATGCCGGCTTTCACGGCAATGGGCAACATCACCGGTGCCATGATCAGGATGGTGGGGGTCAGGTCGAGTGCGGTGCCGATCACGACGAGCGCCAACATCATCAGCGCCATGAGCAGGCGCGGATGTTCGACGAGCGGGCCCAACCAGTCGGTCAGCGTGGCGGGCAGGTCGGCCAGCGTGACCATGTAGCTCGCGACTTGGGCGCCTGCCACGAGGAACATCACGATGGCGGTGGTTCTCGCCGCGCGGACGAGCACGCCGTGAAGTTGCATCCACGTCATTTCCCGGTGGATCAGCATGGCGATGGCGAGCGCGTAGGCCGTGGCCACCACGGCGGCCTCCGTGGGCGTGAACAGCCCCGTTTTCATGCCGCCGATGATGATGACGGGCATCAGCAGGGCGAAGAAGGCGCGTCCGGTGGCCCGCAGGCGCTCCTTGGCCGGAAGGGGCGTCCCCGCGGGCAGGTTCGTTTTCCTGACCACCAGGTGCCATGCGATCAGCAACCCCACACCCATGATGAGGCCGGGCACGATGCCCGACAGGAACAGCGTAGATATGGAGGTGTCGGTCGTCACGCCGTACACCACGAACGGCATGGACGGTGGAATGATGGGCGCGATGATGCCGCCCGAGGCGATCAGTCCCGCGGATTTGTCGAGCGGATACCCCGATTGGCGCATCATCGGCAGCAAAATCGTAGCGAGTGACGCAGTGTCTGCGAGTGCAGAGCCACTCATGCTGGCCATCAGCACGGCGGCGGCGATCACGACCAGCCCGAGCCCCCCTTTGATGTGGCCCACCCAGGCCTGTGCCATCGTGATGATGCGGCTGGAGATTCCGCCGGCGTTCATCAGTTCGCCCGCAAGGATGAAAAACGGGATGGCAAGAAGCGGGAAGCTGTCTACCCCAGCCACGAGGTTTTGTGCGAACAGTTGTGTGTCCCAGAAATCGAGCGCATAGGCCATCGAAGCGCCGGTGAGCAGCAGGGCGAAGGCGAGCGGCACGCCGATGCCCATGAACATCAGCATGCCGAGCAGGAAGATGACGGCCACAAGCCCCTGATTCATGTCAGGGCGATGTCATTCGATGTCGGATGCATGACCGAAATCAATGGGCTTGTTGCGCAGCGCATCCAGCAGGGCCATCCCGCCAATGGCCGTCGCGCAAAGAAATGCGGGCATCGGCAGCAGCGCCATGGGATAGCCCAGGACGACGCTCGTGCTGCGCATGCCGATGACCAGCTGCTGCCACGAACCCCAGGCAACCATGGTGCAGGCGGCGACCACGAGCAGGTGAATGAACCGGGTCAGGTGCGACAGCGCTCGCGGAGAGCGATGTTGCAGCGGGCGCAGCAGTGCGGTGAACGCCATGTGCTCGCCGAGCGGGTAAGCGGCTGTCGCGCCGATGAACACCATCCAGACGAACAGAAGACGCGACAGCTCTTCGCTGGCGGCGATGCCATTGCCGAAACCGTACCTCAACACGACATTGAGGAACACGGCCACAGCCATCGTGGCAAGACACAGTGCCATGGCCGATTCGGAGGCGCGCTGCCACAGGGGGCGTGAGGTCATGCGAATTCCCTGCTCACCCAGCTGGCCACCCGGTCCACGAGTTCGGGCAGCGGCCGAGTCGCATCGACACGCAGTACATCGGGCTCGCCAATGGGCGACTCGAGTGTGGTGAACTGCGATCGAACGAGGCTCGGAGGAAACAGGTGGGTGCGACCGCGCGCAGTGACGCGACGCAACGCCTCTTCATAGCTGAGCTCGAGGAACACGAAACGCAGATCGGGCGCATGCCGGCGCAGGACATCCCGATACGCCCGCTTGAGCGCAGAGCAAGTGACCACGGCGCCCGCGGGACGAGCAGCCAACTCTCCGCCGAGGGATTCGAGCCATCCGGCACGAAGTTCATCGGTCAAGGGCACGCCGCTGCGCATCAGCCGCTTGCTCTTGTTGGAGTGAAAGTCATCGCCTTCGATCATTGGCAGTCCAAGCACTGGCGCCAAGGCGGCGCCAAGGGAAGATTTGCCGCAACCTGCGACACCCATCAAAACAAGCCGGGTCATTGTGTGTGGAGACGCAGGACAGCGCTATCCAGAAAGGGGCTGAAAAAAGCGCGTGGTCACACGCGCCGTCCCATGGTCAGGGGCACAAGCGCTGCCGCTTGCAGAGAACTGTTGGACAGCGCTATCCTGACCGCCGAAAACGAACGATACAGCCGAACGAAAGCCCCCGTGTCCCTCAAGTCTTCTGCAGAGCTGCCCACGGAACGCCGCCGGCGCTCCTCCGGGCGCATCACCCTTGCCGACGTTGCCAAAGCAGCCGGAGTCAGTCCGATCACGGCGTCGCGTGCGCTGCGGCGCGACAGGGGGGTGGGCGAGGCGCTGGTCAACAAGGTGCTGGCCGCCGCCGATGCATTGGGCTACGTGCCGGATCTGGCGGCACGGGCACTGGCGTCGAGTCGCAGCAGCCATGTCGCGGTGCTCGTGCCGTTGCTCACCAACCGTCTGTTCGTCGATTTGCTGGAAGCCGTTCAGAGTGTGCTGATGCCGGCGGGTTACCAAAGCCTGATCGGCGTCACTCATTATGACGCGCAGGAGGAAGAACTGCTTCTGCGCAGCTACATGGCCCATCGCCCGGCCGGACTCATCGTGACGGGCTTCGAGCGCAGTGAGGCAAGCAGTCGAATCGTCGCATCGAGCCGGCTTCCGTGTGTGCATGTGATGGAGACGAGTTCGGCGCCGGGCGTGTTCTGTGTGGGCTTTTCCCAGGATGAGGCGGGGCACGCCATCACGCAGCATCTCGTGTCCCGCGGCCGCCGGCGCATCGCATTCGTCGGGGCTCAGCTCGATGCGCGGGTGCTGCAGCGTGCCGAAGGCTACCGTCGGTGCCTTCGCGACGCAGGGCTGCACGATCCGAAGCTGGAATGGCTGGATCCGAACCGTTCGTCGATCGCACTCGGCGGCGAACTCTTCACCGCTCTGCTCGCAGCGCATCCGGACGTCGACGCCATTTTCTTTTGCAACGACGACTTGGCACAAGGGGGGCTGCTCGCCGCCTTGCGTTTGGGGGTGCGGGTGCCGGAGCAGGTTTCGGTGGCCGGATTCAACGATCTCGAAGGCAGCGATCAGATGCTGCCGCCGCTGACCACGGTGCGTACGCCGCGTGCGCAGATCGGCGCACAGGCCGCTTTGATGCTGATGTCCTTGATGCGAGGGGAATCAGGCGTTCCGCACAGCGTGGACGTCGGGTTCCAACTGGTGATTCGCGGCAGTTCTTGAGAGCTGCCTCCTTTTCGCAGGAAGTTCCCGGGGAGGACCGACCATGCACGTTTGCCATCCCGGAGCGGGCACGCGGCTTGCCAACCATGCTGCGGCGGCATGTTCCGCCGGCATCCACAAGGAGACCCGCCCATGCAACAATCCAAGGCACTCTATCTCGCCGCGATCCTGACCCTCTCGGTGCTGTCGGTCGCCTGCAGCAAGCGCGAGGACACGACCTCCACCACCACGACCACGACGCCGACTCCCGCTCCGGCGCCCACCCCGTCGCCGGCGCCCGTGCCACCTCCGCCGATGCCAAGTACATCAGGTCCGGCTTCCGGACCCATGGATTCGGCCAGCATGCCGCCCAGTTCGACGATGCCGACCCCATCGGCTCCGTGACGATTGCGGCACGGCCGAGGAGGGTGCATGACCAGCAAGAAACGCAACCTGGTAGGGCAGTGTGTCGTACTGACCGGCGCCACGAGTGGCATTGGCCGGGCCACGGCCGTGCAGTTCGCGCGAGCAGGGGCGGATCTGGTCCTGGCGGCGCGCCGCCAGGCCGTGCTCGACGAAGTGGCGGCCCAATGCCAGGCGTTGGGCGCGCAAGCGCTGGTCGTGCCCACCGATGTGACGGATGAGCGCGCCGTGCGCGCGCTCGCCAGTGCGGCGGTAGCGCGCTTCGGGGGCATCGACGTGTGGATCAACAACGTCGGGGTGAGCGCCGTGGGGACGTTCGTGCAAACGCCCCTGAAATCGCACCGCCGTGTCATCGAGGCGAACCTGCTCGGGCACATCAACGGAGCGCATGCGGTCCTGCCGCATTTCATCGCACGCAAGACAGGCGTGCTCATCAACATGATTTCGCTTGGAGCGCTGGCAGCGGCGCCGTATGCCACTGCCTATTCGGCCAGCAAGTTCGGCCTGCGTGGCTTCTCGGAAGCCTTGCGCGGCGAATTGCACGATTGGCCCGACATCCATGTGTGCGATGTCTATCCAGCGTTCATGGACACACCAGGGGTGTCTCATGCCGCGAATTACACGGGCCGTCAGCTGCGTCCCGCCCCACCGCTGTATGACCCGCGAGACGCGGCAGCGGCAATGGTGGCGCTTGCGCGGAACCCGAAACCCTCGGTCACCGTGGGGGGCGCAGCGACCGCGTTGCAGTTCCTGTATCGCGTCTCGCCCACCCTTTCCGGTTGGGTTGGGGCAAAGATCGTGGGACGGTACCTGAGCCAGGCCGATTCAGCCCCGCGCACCGACGGCAACCTGTTCGCCCCGTCGGTCGGTTCGGGCATCGATGGTGGCTATCGGCACAAGAGCAGCGGCACGAGGCTGCCCACGGCGGCCGTGGCCGTGGCGGCTGGCGTGGTCGTGGGGCTGCTCGCGCACCGTCTGCGCCAGCAACGCTGAGGGGCAATCCTTCCCCCGCACGCCCCGGCAGGCGGGGAACGTGCATTGCTGCCGGCGGCCATGGACATGCCTTCTGACAACCGGCGCAGCGTCTATGCGGAACTGTGGTCCGCCGCATGGCGGTACCCCCACCGCACATCACTGGCATTGCTGTTGCTGCTGCTTGCCAAAGTGGCTGGCGTGGGCGTGCCTTTGCTGCTCAAGGCGGTGGTCGACCAGTTCAGCCGCCCTGAATCGTTGGCCGAGACGGTCCGGGGCTTCGATGTGGGGGGAACGTCGTTGGCGCTCGTCCTCCCGGTGTTCCTGCTGCTGGCGTACGCGCTGCTTCGTTTCACGGGAACCCTGTTCACGGAACTGCGGGACCTGGTATTCGCACCGGTCACGCGGCGCACCGTGACCGCCTTCTCGCAGCGGACGTTCTCGCACCTGCTGTCCCTCAATCCGCAATTCCACAGTCAGCGCAACACCGGTGCCTTGATCCGCGATGTGGAGCGCGGTATCAGCGGCATGGGCTTTCTTCTTGGCGCAGGGCTCTTCACGGTGGTGCCGACGTTGGTCGAGTTTGCGGCCGTGCTGGCGGTGATGGCGTTGGGCTACAGCGCCTGGTTCACCGTCGTCATCCTTCTCACGTTCTTCGTTTACGCGGGCGTCACGACGTGGCTCACGCAAAAGCGGGAGCTTCGCCAGCGGCGTGTGAATGAAATGGATTCCCGGGCCAATGGTCGCCTCGTCGAGATGCTGCTGAACTATGACACTGTCAAGGCGTTTGCCCGTGAGCCGTTCGAACGTGAACGTTACCTGGCGATCTGTGAGCAATGGATTGCCAGCAGCATCCAGAACCAGAGAGCGCTGTCGGGCCTGCACATCGCACAAAGCGCGGTGATCGCCGCAGGCGTTGCGTCGGTGATGCTGCTGGCCGGGCAGCAGACCATGCGGGGCGTGATGACGGTGGGCGATCTCGTGCTGGTCAACGCGTATGTGATTCAGATCTGTCTGCCGTTGAATGCGCTGGGGTTTGTTTTTCGCGAGGCGCGCGACGCCATCGTGAACACCGAGAAGCTGTTTGAATTGCTGCGTCAGCAGCCGGAGATCGACGACAGGCCGGGATTGGCGCCGTTGCAGGTGCACGGCGGGGCTGTCGTCTTCGAGCATGTGTCGTTCGGGTACGAGCGGGGCCGCCGCGTCATCGACGACATCAATCTTGCGATTGGCGCCGGCCAGACGGTGGCTGTGGTGGGCGGCAGCGGTTCGGGGAAATCGACGCTCGCGAGGTTGCTGCTGCGCCTGTACGACGTTCAGGCCGGGCGCGTCACGGTGGACGGACAGGACGTGAGGAGCGTTCGCATCGATTCGCTCCGTGATTCGATCGGGATCGTGCCGCAGGACACGGTATTGTTCAATGACACCGTCGCCTACAACATCGCCTATGGGCGCATCGGAGCCGGGCTGGCGGATGTCATCGAGGCAGCGAAGGCGGCCCAGGTGCACGAGTTCATCCAGTCGCTGCCCGAGCAGTATGAGACCCAGGTGGGGGAACGGGGCACCAAGCTGTCAGGAGGCGAAAAGCAGCGCATCGCGATTGCCCGGGCGTTCTTGAAGAACCCGCCCATCATGATCTTCGATGAAGCCACATCGGCGCTCGATACGAGGGCCGAGCGGGCGATTCAGGTGGAGCTGGACCGCATATCGCAGGGGCGGACAACGCTCGTGATCGCGCACCGGCTGTCCACCATCGTTCATGCGGACGAGATCGTCGTGATGGACAAGGGCCGTGTGGTCGAGCGGGGCCGCCACGAGGCCCTGCTCGAGCGCGATGGACTCTACGCACAGCTGTGGAACCTGCAACGTCAGCAACAGCAGTTCGAACGGGTGGAGCGGCAGATGGCGCGCCAGCCGGTGCAGTTGGCTCCGCTCATCGCTGCGGTCATCGACGGCATGCGGCCGATCCTCGAGGCACGCCACGTGGGCTTGTTCACCGACATCGATCCGTCGGCAAGCGGGGTGACGGGCGATCCGAACACCTTGTCTCAGGTGCTGCATGCGTTGTGCACGGGGGCATTGTCGGCCACGCCGCCTGGCGGCCGGATCGAGCTTCGGCTGGAGCGGGTCACGGGCTGGGCCCGCATCGGTGTGATCGACGGGCGCCACACCCGTGCATCCCGGGACAGTGCGCTGCCGGCACTTCCCGGGGCCGTGCCACTCGATCCCCTGGCCGTGCGATCGACCCTGGAGCGGCAAGGAGGGCGTTTTGCGGTCGAGCCTCCCACGTCTGTCCGCGGCATGCGCTATACGGTAGAACTGCCATTGCGCGCCGTGGCCGTCACGGCAGAGGCAACGGCCGCTGTGCCGGCGGATCGTGCGCTGGACGGCCTGCGCATCATTTTGATCGACGATGAATCAGACGCACGTGAATCGCTGACGCTGTTGCTGGAGGCTGAGGGGGCGGCGGTGCTGTCCTTCGGCAAGGGCGCCGATGCGTTGGCATGGCTCCGCAGCCATGGTCAGAATTTCTGGCCCCAGGCGATTGTCTGCGATGTGATGCTCGGTCATGAGGACGGTCACACGATTCTTCGCACGGTGCGGCAGCTGGAGGCCGAGCGCGGCATGTCCCTGGACGCGCGGGTGCCCGCCATCGCCCTCACGGGGCTGGGGAGCACGGATGACCGCGTACGCGCCCTGATGGCGGGCTTCCAGGTGCACATGGCCAAGCCTGTCGATCCACGTGAGCTCGTGCAGACGCTGTATCGCCTGGCGACGCGCGGGGACTCGGAAAGGGTTGCGGCAACTTCCACTCAACCAGACCAGTCCGCGACCCCGCTGTCGCCCTGCCCATGAGGTGGGCCCTTGGGAACACCGCATGCCGGTGTCCGGGTTCCTGGACCGCGCATCGCGCAATGGAGCTGACATGTCCAATCCCGCGACCCGGACGTCTCTCGATGATGCGTGCACTTCGCTGGTGGACCGCGTGGTGCTGATCACCGGCGGTTCGCGCGGACTTGGCGCGGCCATTGCCCAGGTGCTCGGCGAAGCCGGTGCACGCATCGCCATTGCCGACATCGCGCAGCACCGGGCAGAGGAGCGGGTGGCTCTTCTCGGTGAGGCTGGCATCACGGCGGCGGCCTTCCATCTCGATGTGGGCGATGAGGCGCAGGTCGAGCGCGTGGTGTCCGAGGTCCGCGATCGGTTCGGACGCTTCGATGCGGCCGTGAACAACGCTGCCATCGACATCACCGTGCCGATCAACGAGCTCAGCGGGGCCGATTGGGAGCGGGTGGTGCGCACGAACCTGACCGGACCTTTCTTCGTGGCCAGGCATGCCGTGCGAGTCATGGGACCGCAGTCGTCTTCCGGCGCGCACCGGGGGCACATCGTCAACGTGGCGTCCACGGCGTCCAAGCGCGCGTGGCCCAATGCGGCTGCGTACCACGCGACGAAGTGGGGGCTGCTCGGACTGTCGCATGCCTTGCATGCGGAGCTTCGGCCGCAGGGCATCAAGGTGTCGGCCGTGGTGGCCGGCGGCATGCGCACGCCGTTCCTGCTGGACCGGTTTCCCGACATCGACCCAGGCGTGCTGCAGGACCCGGCCAACGTGGCGCGGGCCGTGCGCTTCGTTCTGACCCAGCCGGAGGAGACCGTGATTCCCGAGGTCATGGTTCTACCGATGCGCGAAACATCCTGGCCCTGATGGCCGCACGAAAGGGGCGCCGATGATCACCCTGGGACTGAACGCCGCATTCCACGATTCGGCCGCGGCCCTCGTCGTTGACGGCGTCGTGATCGCTGCCTCCGAGGAGGAGCGATTCACGCGGATCAAGCACGCCAAGCGGCCGGTGCCCTTTGCCGCATGGGAACTGCCGTATCACGCGATCGACGACTGCCTCCGGCAGGCTGGCGTGACGTTGAGGGATGTGGACCACGTGGCCTACAGTTTCGATCCGGCCGAGTTCATCGGCGATCGCCTGGAGCCTGGCGGCTCCATGCTGAGCCTTCCGCTGGAGCCGTCGGACGCGCCGAAGGGGCGTTGGGAAAATCCTTGGGATCCGCTCTTTGCGGCGTACATCATCAATGCACCTCGCCAGCTTGCCGATGGGGCCCCGCACCACCTTCGCCAGCGCCTCGGCGGCGTGCGGGCCAGCGATGCCCCATACCGTTGGCACTTCGTGAACCATCATGCCTGCCACCAGGCGAGTGCCTTTCTGGCATCACCCTACGACCGGTGCGCGGTGATGACACTCGATGGGCGGGGCGAACATGCCACGACGACGTATGGCCGGTATCGAGGTGATCGCTACGAACCCCTCGGGGAGGTGCGCATGCCGCATTCGCTGGGCATGCTGTATGAGCAGGTCACGTCCTACCTCGGGTTTCTGCATTCGAGTGATGAATACAAGGTGATGGCGCTGGCTGCCTTGGGAACGCCGCGCTACCGCGACGCGCTGGCGGCCCGCGTGCATGTGGGCGACGAGGGGCGCTACACGGTGGAGCCGATCGATCTCGAGGCCATTGCCGGGCCTCGGCGGCGCGCCGGGGGACCGCTTGCCGAGGAGCATCTCGACCTGGCGGCCTCACTGCAGGATGTGCTCGAGTCGACTGTATTGAAGCTATCGGTGTGGTTGCGCGAAGCCAGCGGGGAGCGGCATGTCGTGATGGCTGGCGGCGTGGCGCTCAATTGCGTGATGAACGCCCGCTTGCGCGACAGCGGCATTTTCGAGGGCGTCTGGGTTCAACCTGCCGCGGGCGATGCCGGCACGGCACTTGGCGCTGCGCTTTGGGTGGACGGGCGCCAGCGGAGGGCGTCTGCCTCTGGCGAGGCGGGCGACGTCACGGCGGAAGGCAGCACCACCTTCGCGCCGCGCCGCTGGCAGATGGCACATGCCTACCTCGGGCCAGGCTTCAGCGACGAGGAGATCGAACGCCAGTTGCGCTGGGCCAAGCTGCCGTTCGAGCGGGTGCCGGACGTGGTCGAGGCAGGCGCGCAATTGCTGGCCGACAACCGCATGATCGGCTGGTTCGAGGGGCGGATGGAGTTCGGACCACGGGCGCTTGGAGCCCGGTCCATTCTTGCCTCGCCGATCGATCCGGCCATGCAGGCTCGACTGAACGAATTGAAAGACCGGGAGGATTTCCGGCCGGTCGCTCCAGCCATTCCACGCGAGGATCTGCGTAGCTGGTTTTTGCCGGCCGATGCCAACGGAGGGGACTCGCCTTTCATGCTTTTCATTTATGGCGTCGTCCCGGGGCAGGCGGCCCGAATCCCGTCGGCATGCCACACGGACCGCACCGCGCGTGTCCAGACGGTGGACCGGGACACCAACCCGCGCTTCCATGCGTTGCTGCGTGCCTTCGGCCGGCGGACCGGGGTGCCGGTGCTGGTCAACACGTCATTCAATGTGCGGGGGCAACCCATCGTGTGCACCCCGCGTGATGCCATCGAGGCCTTCTACACCACGCCGCTCGATGCCCTGGTCATCGGTTCGTTCGTGGTGCGCAAGCCGGCCGGAGGCTCACCATGACGACACCCTGCGTGTCGGTGGTGATTCCGACTTATCGCAGGCCGGTCTTGCTTGCGCGGTGTCTGCGCGCGGTGTTCGGCCAGCGGCTTTTCCGAACGGGGATGGAATCGGTGGAGGCCATCGTCGTCGACGACGCTCGCGACGATGCGACACGTGACATGGTGGCCGCTCTGCAGAGAGAAGTGCCCGAGCGGATGGTACTGAGGTACCTCCGAGCCGAGACCGGCCGAGGACCGGCGGCGGCCCGCAACGCGGGCTGGCGCGCCGCGCAGGCACCACTCGTGGCCTTCACGGACGATGACACGATTCCCGAGCCTGGCTGGCTCTCGGCAGGCGTTGCCGCCATGGCCGCCGCTCCTTCGTGGAACGCTGCAGCGGGCGCCGTTCGAGTGCCCCCATCAGCCACGCCTCCGACGGACCATGAGCGCATGACACACGGGCTGGAGACAGCTGAATTCGTCACGGCGAATGCGTTCGTGCGCACACGTGCGCTGCGGGCGGTGCAGGGCTTCGATGAACGGTTTCTTCGGGCGTGGCGGGAAGATGCCGACCTGCAGTTCCGGCTGCTGCCGCTCGGCCCCGTGGGCCGCGTGAACGACGCCGTGGTCATCCACCCCGTGCGCGAGGAACGATGGGGCGTGTGCCTGCGGCAGCAGCGCAATACCTTCTTCGATGCCTTGCTCTACAAGAAGCATCCGACTCTCTACCGGGAGCGCATCCGGCCGGTGCCGCCTTGGGACTACTACGTCATCGTGGTGCTCACGCTGGCGCTCCTCTGGTTGCTTGCGGCCCGCGAATGGGCCGTGGCCTCCGCATGTGGCGCCGTCGTGCTGGCGCTGATACTGAGGTTTGCGCTACGGCGATTGCACGGCACGGCGCGCACGGCCAGCCACGTGGTCGAGATGCTGCTCACCTCCGCGCTCATCCCGTTCCTGTCGGTCTATTGGCGTCTGCGGGGTGCGTGGCGCTTCAAGGTGGTGTTCCTGTGAGCGCTCCACGTTCGGGACGCCGCCTGCGCATCCTCACGTGGCATGTGCACGGGAATTACCTTTACAACCTGACCCAGCTGCCGCACGACTTCCATCTCGTCACGGATGAGGCGAAGTCCATGCACCGCACCGGACGCAGCGGCACCCTGCCGTGGGGCGACAACGTGTTCGAGGTGCAGGCGCCTGAGGTGACACGCATGGACTTCGACGTGGTGTTGTACCAGTCGCGCGATACCTGGGACGGGGATCGTCACACGCTGTTGTCCGAGGCGCAACGCAGGTTGCCATGCGTCTACCTCGAGCACGATCCTCCTCAGGCCCATCCCACGAACACCGTGCACTGGGTCGACGATGCATCGGCCATGCTGGTGCACGTGACGCCGTTCAACGCCCTGATGTGGGATTCGGGCCGGACGCCGGTTCGTGTCATTGAGCACGGTGTCAAACCGTTGGCCGAGGCCCGGTGGCATGGCGAAACAGCGCGTGGCATCGTCGTGGTCAACAACATCGACCGGCGCGGGCGCCGGCTCGGCCTGGATGTGTACCGCGATGTCGCCGCCCACGTGCCCCTCACGCTCGTGGGCATGGGCAGCGAGCGCTGCGGCGGGGAAGGGGAGGTGCCGAACCACGCATTGCCGGGTCGCGTGGCCGCACACCGCTTCTTCTTCAACCCGATCCGCTACACAAGCCTGGGGTTGGCGGTGATCGAGGCGATGATGGTGGGCGCGCCTGTCGTTGCATTGGCCACCACCGAGCTCGTCAGCGTGATCCGGCACGGACACAACGGGCTCATCGACACCCGCATCGATCGCCTGGTCGAGGGCATGGTGAGGCTGCTCAAAGACCCCTCGGAAGCCGCGGCACTGGGCGAGGCTGGCCGGCGCACGGCCAACGAGCGGTTTCACATCGACCGCTTCATTGGCGACTGGTGCAAGGTGCTGGCGGAAGTGGCAGGCTGATCAAGCGGGTACCGCCAGGCGGCTTTCCGCGAGTTCGCGCCGGAAGTAGGAGATGGTTTCGCGCAGGCCGTCTTCAAGACTCACCCGTGGTTGCCAACCCAGTGTGGCCGTCGTCCGGGCCAGGTCCGGGCGCCGGCGCCGGGGATCGTCTTCGGGCATGGGCCGATGTTCAATGTGCGAGCGGCTCGCGGTGAGGCGAAGCACGGTCTCGGCCAGCTCCAGCACCGTGTGCTCTTGCGCACTGCCGATGTTCAGCGGCCCTTCGGCATCGCTTTCCATCAGCCGCATGAGGCCGTCGACCGTATCGTCGACGTAGCAGAAACTGCGGGTCTGCTGGCCGTGCCCATGGACGGTGAGCGGTCGACCTGTCAGCGCCTGTACGATGAAGTTGCTCACCACGCGGCCGTCGCCCGGACGCAACCGAGGGCCATAGCTGTTGAAAATGCGCGCGACACGAACGGCCACGCCGTATTGCCGGTGGTAAGCGAAACACATGGCCTCGCCACAGCGCTTGCCCTCGTCATAGCAAGACCGCAGGCCGATGGGATTCACATGGCCGACATAGGTTTCAGTCTGCGGATGCACCTCGGGGTCTCCATAGACCTCGCTGGTCGATGCCTGCATCAAACGGGCGTGACAGAGCCTGGCCTGTTCAAGCAGGTGCCACAAACCCAGCACGCTGGCCAAGGTGGTCTGCACCGGGCGGGCCTGGTACAAGGGTGGGCTCGCGGGGCAGGCCATGTTGAACATCCAGGCCGCGCCGAACGCTTCCCGAGGCAAGGGTTGTGTGATGTCGTGGCGAAGCAGGCGAAAGTGGGCACGGCCCATCAGGTGCGCGACGTGCCGCTGATCGCCCGACGACAAATTGTCGAGGGCCAGCACGTCGCGCCCTGCTGCGACCAGGCGATCGCAGAGGTGGCTGCCGAGGAAGCCGGCGCCACCCGGTACCAGCACGAAGTCGCTCATCGGTCATCCTCCCTGTCACTGGACGCCGACGACTGGCCGTGCAGCGGGACTTACCCCCGCGGGCCAGGCGACGCGTGCATGTTATTGCTGGGACTTCTTGCTGGACGAGGACGATGTCGAGCCGCCGCCCGAGCTGTCATCACTGCTGCTCGATCGCGAACTTCCATGCCCGCTCGATGCAGAGGTGCTGCCCTGGCCTCCTGATGCCGAGCTGCCTTGGCTTCCGGACGCCGAGGTACCTTGACCACCGGATGCCGAGCTGCCTTGTCCGCCGGATGCAGAACCTCCCTCGCCGCCTGAACCGGATCCACCCTGACGGCCCGTGCGCCATGTGTTGAATTCATCGGAGAACTTCTTGTAGCGGTCCTGGCGCCACGACTGGTAGTCGTCGTCGAGGTTGCGCAATTGCTCCATGCGCCATTGGACGTACTCGGGATCGAACTGCTGTTCGCGGGACTGGGACTCAAAGCCGCCGCCGCGTTGCTGCCAGCGCTCTTGTGAACCGCCGCCTTGACCGCCGAAGCCTTGCTGGCCCCAGCCGCCGCGGCCACCACCGGATTCGTACCCGAATTGGGAGCCGCCACCGAACTCGCTCTCGCGTCCGCCGCGTGAGCCGCCGAAGTTCTGGCTGCCGTAGCCCTGACCCTGACTGCCGCCGTATTGGCTGCCGCCGCCGGAGCCTTGTCCACCGTAGCCCTGGCTGCCGCCGTAGCCCTGTTGGCCACCGCCGCCATAACCTTGACCGCCGTAGCCCTGGCTTCCGCCGTAGCCCTGTTGACCGCCGCCACCGTAGCCTTGGCTGCCGCCATAGTTCTGTTGGCTACCCATGCCTTGACCGCCGTAGCCCTGGCCGCCGCCGCCGAAACCTTGGCCGCCATAGCCTTGGCTGCCGCCGAACCCTTGCTGGCCGCCGCCACCAAAGCCTTGGCCTCCGTAGCCCTGGCTTCCGCCATAGCCTTGTTGGCCGCCACCGTAGTTGCTCTGGCCATACTCGCCTTGTCCGCCGCCGCCGTATTCGCCGCCCATGCGGCCGCCGGGTTGTCCACGGAAGCCGCTTTCATAGTCGCCCCGGAAGCCGCCTTGCTGGCCGCCGCCAAAGCCGCCAGGGCCGCCGCCGTAGCCTTCGTAGCCCCCTTGGCCGCCTTGCTGGCCGCCGCCGAAGCTGCGTTGCTCCATGTTGCGGGAGCCGCCCGAGTAATAGTCACCTTGCTGAGGCGAGCGTTCCTCTTCGCGGCCGCCTTGGCCGAAACGTTCGTCGCTACCGCCGCGACGGCCGCCGTGTTCACGTTCACGTTGAGTCATGTTGATCGCTCCTGTCTTGTGGACCATCGAAACGGCGGCCCGCTCGGGCCGCCGACTCAGGGAGGGGCAATCGGTGTGCCGAAGACGATGCCCGAAGGGCACGTCGCTTGCCGGAGACACGCATCGTTCGACTGGAGTGCCCATCATGAAGACAGCCTTGCGCATCGCGATGATCAGCGAACATGCGTCGCCGCTGGCGGCGGCAGGCGGCGTCGACGCCGGTGGCCAGAACATTTATGTGGACCACATGGCGCGCTGTCTGGCCGAGGCTGGCCACCACGTGGACGTGCTGACCCGCCGCGACAGCAGGGACCTCGCGCCCGTGGTGGACATGCGTTCAGGCGCCCGTGTGATTCACATTCCTGCCGGGCCAGCGCGCTTCGTGCCCAAGGAGCAACTCCTGCAGCACATGGCTGCATTTGCCCGGATGACATCGGGCCTCGTCGCGCGCAGCGTGCCGTACGACCTGGTGCATGCGAATTTCTTCATGTCGGGGATCGTGGCGCGCCGGCTGAAAGCCGAATGGGCGATCCCCTATGCCGTCACGTTCCATGCCTTGGGGCTCGTGCGACGCGAGCATCAAGGCGATGCCGACGGGTTTCCACCGGAGCGGGCGGCCATCGAGCGGTCGCTGGTCCAGGGCGCGGACCGCGTGATCGCCGAATGTCCGCAGGACCAGGACGACCTGGTGCGGCTCTATGGAGGCGATCCGGCGCGCATGCCGATCGTGCCGTGTGGATTCGATCCCGCGGAGTTTCGGCCGATGAACCGCTTGCGGGCCCGGGCGGAACTCGGGCTCGATCCTTCCGAGTTCATCGTGCTGCAGCTGGGCCGGTTGGTACCGCGCAAGGGCATCGACAACGTCATCCTGGCGCTCGCGCAATTGCCGGCTCACGTGCGTGCCCGCCTGGTTGTTGTCGGCGGGGAGACCCGGGAGCCCGATGAAGCACGCACGCCAGAGATTGCGCGGCTTCGGAGGGTGGCTGCAGACGCGGGGGTTGGCCAGCGTGTCTTGTTCATCGGTCAGCGCCGCCGCGCTGAATTGCGCCGATGCTATGCAGCGGCAGATGCCTTCGTGACCACGCCCTGGTATGAACCCTTCGGCATCACACCGCTGGAGGCCATGGGGTGTGGCATTCCCGTGGTGGGCAGTGCGGTGGGAGGCATTCAGTACACGGTGACTGATGGCGTCACCGGATTCCTCGTGCCACCTCGTGATCCGGCGGCACTCGCCATGCGGTTGGCCGAACTCCATGGCAATCCGGCGCTGGCAGCGGCACTCGGCCGGGCCGGCATCCGGCGGGCGAGGTCGATGTTCACTTGGAAGGAAGTGGCCCGCCAATTGGAATGTGTGTTCGAGGACATCTGCGCGGACCGCCGGCCGGCGCAGGCGATTCCGTCAGCGGGTGCAGTGATGTCGGCGGCCACGCCATGAAGGTGGACTCGGCCGCGAGCCGCAGGCCCGCGGCGTTCATCGACAAGGACGGTACGCTCGTGAAGAATGTGCCGTTCAATGTGGACCCCGCGCTCGTGGTCTTCACACCGAATGCGATCGAGGGACTGCGTCTGCTGGCCGCGCACGGGTACCGGCTGGTCATCGTGACGAACCAGCCGGGCATTGGAACGCATCGGTTCGACGGCGCCGCACTCCTGGGACTGGAGCAGGCGCTTCGCCGCATGCTGGCCGACGAAGGGCTCGAGCTGGACGGCTTCTATGCCTGTCCGCATGCACCCCGGCCGGACGGCAGACCGGCCTGCCCATGCCGCAAGCCCGCACCCGGGCTGATCCACCGTGCCGCCCGTTCACTGCGCCTCGATCTCTCGTCATCGTGGATGGTCGGCGACATTCTCGATGATGTGGAAGCGGGACACCGCGCGGGGTGCCGAGCCGTGTTCATGGACGTGGGCAGTGAAACAGTCTGGCATGTGACCCGTGAGCGGATTCCCGACCGACGGGCGGCGGACCTGCTGGAAGCGGCCCGCCACATCGTCGCAGCGTCTTGCGTTGGCGAATCGCTCAGGCTCGGAAGGATGCGCCCATGACGCCCGATTCACCGTGGTCGGGACTGCGCAAGGTGCTGGCCGTGCGCCTCGACAATCTGGGCGACGTGTTGATGACCACGCCGGCGATCGCCGCCATCCGTCGCGACCTTCCCGGCGCGCACATCACGCTGCTGGGCTCGCGCAGCGTCCACATGCTGGCGCCGCATCTGTCCGTGATCGACGAGGTGATGTCGTATGACGCACCCTGGGTGCGAGGACCATGCGGCGCTGGGGCCGACGACCTGCGTTTCATCGACGCACTTGCGGCACGCGAATTCGATGCGGCCGTGATCTTCACGGTCTGCACGCAAAGCGCATTGCCGGCAGCGATGATGTGCCGGCTGGCCGGCATCCCGCTCCGGCTCGCACATGCCCGAGAGAATCCGTATGAGCTGCTGACCCATTGGGTGCGCGATGTCGATGTCGTGTGCGACGGCATGCGGCATGAAGTCGAGCGTCAGCAGGCGCTCGTCCGCTCCGTCGGGTTCGAGGCGCCTTCCGATCGGCTGTTGCTGAACCTCCATGAATCGGATGTGTCATCAGTGCAGCAGAAATTGCGAGCCGGCGGCATCGAGGCAGGCCAGCCTTTTGTCCTGATGCATCCGGGCGCCACGGCAGCATCACGCCGTTATCCCGCGGAGCGATTCGGGCAGGCCGCTGACTTGCTCGCGGGTTTTAACGGCGTGCCCACGGTGTATGCCGGCGGTCCTGACGATGTGGCCCTGGTCGCGGCCGCGCGCGGCGCCATGCGCGCTGCCTCATGTTCGCTGGCCGGTGACCTCACTTTCGGTGAGCTCGCGGCGCTGATCGATCAGGCGGCGGTGCTGGTGTGCAACAACAGCGGCCCGGCGCATGTGGCAGCTGCGCTCGGCACGCCGGTGGTCGTGCTGTACGCGCTCACGAATCCGCAACACACGCCCTGGAACGTGCCTTCGAAGGTGCTGAGCCACGATGTGCCGTGCCGCAATTGCCTCAAGAGCGTGTGTCCGGAGGTCCACCATGCGTGCCTGTTGCAGATCACTCCCCATGATGTGGCCGAGGCCGCACGCTGCTGGCTGCCACCGACGATGGCAGATGCTGCATGAACGCGGATGCCTTCATGTGGCGCGGGGCGCGCAAGGTGGCGGTCTTCCGTGCACTGATGCTGGGTGACATGCTGTGCGCCGTTCCTGCCCTGCGTGCGTTGCGTCATGCCCTTCCGAATGCGGAGATCGTGCTCGTGGGCCTGCCGTGGGCGAGCGCGTGGGTCGCGCGCTGCCCTCAGGTGGACCGCTTCGTGCATTTCCCCGGCTTTCCGGGCCTGCCCGAACAGACGCCCGATTTGCAGGCCATCCCTCCGTTCCTGAGGGCCATGCAGCAAGAGCGGTTCGATGTGGCACTGCAATGCCACGGCAGTGGTCTGCTGACCAACGCTCTGGTCTCCCTGTTCGGTGCCCGTCATTCGGCAGGGTTTCTCGTGAAAGGGGCGCACACGTTGCAGACCGGTTGTCCGTGGCCGGAAGAGGGCGACGAGATTGAGCGATTGCTGATGCTGACGGACGCCCTCGGCATTCCGCGCGCCGGCGAGGCACTGGAATTTCCCCTGCGGCCCGAGGATGATGTGGCGCTGCTGGCAGCATGCCCCGAGCTCGCGATGGCCCGCTCCATCGTGTGTCTGCATGCCGGCGCGCAACTGCCCTCACGTCGCTGGTGGCCGGAGCGGTTTGCCGAGGTGGCGGCGCGACTTGCCGATCGCGGGCACACGGTCGTGCTGACCGGTACGGCCGGGGAACGCGATGTGGCCAACGCCATCGCTGCGCATGCTCCCGGCGGCATCATCAATCTGGCGGGCAGAACCACCTTGTGGACACTGGGCGCGTTGCTGCGCCGAGCCCGGCTGCTTGTCTGCAACGACACCGGCGTGTCGCATGTCGCGGCGGCTTTGGGCACGCGCAGCGTCGTGATCAGTTCGGGGGCGGACGTGTCCCGGTGGTCTCCGCGTGATCGGCAACGCCATCGCGTTCTGTGGGCGCCCATGGCCTGCCGGCCATGCAGCCATCGCGTGTGTCCGACAGGGCATGAGTGCGCTGCGGCCATCGCAGTGGGTGATGTCACCACGGCGGCGTTCGCGGTGCTCGACGAGGTAGCCGCCTGAGGCGGGAAGGGAACCCCGATGAAGCCCGATGCCGTGCAGGGAATGCAACGCATGCAGATCGCCGTCATTGGCACCGGGTACGTGGGCCTTGTCAGCGCCGCCTGTTTCGCCCATCTCGGGCACGATGTGGTCGGTGTGGATGCGGACATTGGCAAGGTCCAGGCACTGCAGCGAGGGGCCATGCCCATTTTCGAATCCGGCTTGCAACCGCTGGTGGCCTCGCGGATGGCCCATGGCAACCTGCGATTCACGCATCGCATGGACGAAGCCATCGAACGGGCCGAACTCCTCGTCATCGCGGTGGGCACACCGTCCGACGCTTGCGGGGCGACCGACCTGTCTGCCCTGAACCGGGCCGTCGAGGACATCGGCCGCATGCTCTCGCACCCATTGACGGTGGCCATCAAGTCCACCGTGCCAGTGGGCACCTGTGACGCCGTGGAGGCGAAACTGCGGCGCAGCTTGGAACGGCGAGGCATGCACTGGCACGTGCCGGTGCTGAGCAACCCCGAGTTCCTGCGAGAGGGCACTGCCACGCGGGACTTTCTCATGCCGGACCGCATCCTCATCGGCGCCCGACGCCGGCGGGATGCCAGCGCGCTCATCCGCGCCTTCGAGCCTTTGACGCAAGGCGGCGTGCCGCTGATTCGCATGTCCACCCGCAGTGCCGAGCTCAGCAAATACGCCGCGAATACCATGCTGGCTGCCCGCATCAGCTTCATCAATGAAATGGCCGACATCGCCGAGGCAACGGGCGCAGACATCGAGGAGGTCCGCTGCGGGATCGGCAGCGATGCCCGCATTGGCCCCGCGTTCCTCAAGGCGGGCATCGGGTATGGCGGATCGTGCTTTCCGAAGGACGTGGGCTCATTGCGCCACGAGGCGGCGGCCCACGGCATCGCGCCCGCCATGCTCAGCGCAGTGGCCGGCACGAACGAGCGCCATCGCCGCTGGCCGGTGGATCGCTTGGCCCGTGCCTACGGTGGACGATCCGCATTGAACGGCCTTCATGTGGCCATCTGGGGTCTGGCATTCAAGCCTGGCACGGACGACATGCGCGAAGCCGCCAGCCTGCCCACGGTGCAGTCCCTGCTCGACGCCGGGGCCTTCGTCAGAGCCTACGATCCGGTGGCCATGCGCAATGCGGTGGCCGTCATGGGCGTTCACGACCGGCTGGCATGGGCGGCCGGTGCAGCCGACGCGCTGGCCGGGGCCGACGTTCTGGTGCTGTTGACCGAATGGGCAGAGTTCGTGGACTTTCCACCGGCGCGCGTGTCAGAGGTGCTGCGCCACCGGTTCGTGCTCGACGGCCGCAACGCACTTCCGGTGGCGCGATGGGTGGCCGCCGGATTGAGGGTGGTTCAAGTGGGTCGGCCCGAGCGCGCGCCCCGGCGCGTCTTGAGGCCCCTCAGCGCGTCGCGCGACGACGCCGCTCAACCGGCTCCAGCCGAAGCTGCTGCCGGTACTTCGTGACGGTGCGCCGTGCGAGCATCAGGCCTTGCTGCGCCAGCATGCGGGCGATTTCGGCGTCCGACAGCGGTGCTTCCGCGGATTCAGCCTCGATCATTTCCGCCACGAGCCCGCGGATCGCGGTGCCGGAGAATTCGGCGCCGCTGCGCGCCTTCATGGCCCGGGAGAAGAAGTACTTGAGTTCGAACACGCCATGCCGGGTGGCCATGTACTTGTTGTTCGTCACGCGAGAGACCGTGCTCTCGTGCACCCCCACCACGTCGGCGATCTCGCGCAGCGACAGCGGCTTCATGGCCATCGTGCCCAATTCGAAGAATGCGGTCTGGCGGGCGATGATGGCCTGCGCCACGTCGAGGATGGTGGAGAAGCGCTGCTGCACATTGCGAACCGTCCACCTCGCTTCGCGCAAGTGGTTTGCGAGCGGGCCGCTGTGGTCGCCTCGGGAGCGGCGGTACATGTCGGCGTACAGCTGGTTCAGCCGCACCCTCGGGAAAACCGCCGGGTTCAAGGAGGCCAACCACTGGCCCCGCACTTTCTTGACGATCACATCGGGCGTGATGTACTGAATCTGCGAATGCGCGTAGCGCCAGCCCGGATGGGGATCAAAGCGGCGGATCTGGTCACACACCGGCCGCACCTCGTCGACCGGCAGCTTCAGTCGCCGTGCAAGCGGCGCAGGATCGCGCGTTGCGGCCAACGCATCGAGGTGTTCGCTGACGATCCGGCGGGCAAGTTCGCGGCGCTCCTCGTCCACGAATTCCGGAATCTGAAGCAGCAGGCATTCTTCAACGGTTCGCGCAGCAATGCCGGCCGGCTCCAGGGCCTGCACGCGGCGTAGCGCAATGCGCATTTCCTCCGCGGACGCAGGAGGGGTCAGCTCGGCGAACGCCGCGATCTCGTCGAGCGAGGTACGGAGATAGCCGTCGTCGTCGAGCGATTCGACAATGGCCTTCGCGAGCACGAGGTCACGCAGGGGGAGCGACAGCACATTGAGTTGGCCATGAAGGTGTGCTGCCAAAGACGAAGGAGCCTCGATCAACGCCATGGCGCCGGACTCCCGGCCATCCACCGGCAGCCGGCTTGCGCCTGCGCTGCGGGCATCGGTCTGCCAGCTTTCGCGGTCAGATTCGGCGTCATCGCGCGCGAGTTTGCCGAGCGGATCCTGGGCGGCGTCATCCTCCGAGGCGGGGGGTGGTCCCGCGGCCGGTGTGTCGGATTCGGGCACCTCCAGAAATGGGTTTGAATCCAGCAAGGCATGAACTTCTTGCATGAACTCGAGGGAGGACAGCTGCAGCAACCGCACCGCCTGCTGCAAGCGCGGAGAAAGTTTTTGCGTCTGGTGTTGCTCGAGCCGAGCATGCAAAGCGGTCATGGCTTGAGACCCGGAAGGCTGAGTGCTGGACTCGGTTGCAATGCCCGTGCCGGGCAGGCCCGGATGCTGCTTACCCCGCGCAACGCCGTGCAGTCATACGGGAAACGGCACTTCGTACCATCTTTGAAATCGCTTTTTGCCGCAAGCCCTTTCGCTTTTGCCGGTGCCCGCGGCAATGACAAGGAGAACCATGCACGCGGAACGACGCTGGTCGCCAGGATGGCGCCCGTCATGGCCCAGGCCGACGGCCTCACTGCGCACCTACCTCGTGCTGTTGCTTTTGCTGGCCACCGTTCCGAGCGCCGTCTTGATGTGCGACCAGATCTTCGCCAACGTCGCCGCACAGGAGTCGCGGATGAAGGAAGAATTGCGTCGGAACGCCGATTCACTGGCGCAGACGGTGGAGCGCGAAATCGCCTCGTCGATGGATGCCCTGGCCATCCTGGCGCAGAGCGATTCGCTTCAGCGAGGCGATGTCGTCCAGTTCGAAAATTTCCTGAACCGCAGTCCGGTGCTGCGCACGAGCTGGAGCAGTGCCTTCCTGCTCGATGCGCGCAACCGGGGCCAGGTGGTCTTCAACACGTCGCGGCTGCGGGTGTCTGAATCGCGCGGGCCGGGCGTGGACGAGGTGCGCCAAATGCTCTCGCTGCAACGGCCCTTCGTGTCCGATCTGGTGATCGACGGTCTCCATTCGCGCTATGCGACGGTGGTGTCGGTGCCGGTGCATGTGGGCTCGGAGCTGCGGTATGTGCTGGGGGTGTGGATCCCGGTGTCCGTCTGGCAGGACCTCATCCAGCAGGCCGGTCCGCCGCTCGATGGCTTCAACACGGTGTTCGACAGCCGCAACGTCGTCATTGCCCGCACCTTGCTGCCCGAGCAGTTCGTGGGTGAACCGCTGTCACCGAACGAGGTGGAGCTGACGCGACTTGCACCGCAAGGTGCCCAGCTCACGGACCTGCTCGGCGGTGAACTCACGTACACCGCATGGCAGCGTGTTCCGAGCCTGGGATGGGGCGTGGCCGTGGGCATTCCGGCCAAGCCGGTGCGTGTGGCGCAGCGCGAAGCGATGGTGACCGCGCTCGCCACGGCAGGAGGGTGCCTGGTGCTGGGCGTGATGCTGGCGTTGTTCTTTGCGCGCCGGGTCACCGGACCGCTGCATGCGCTCGCCACCCAGGGCGCGGCGCCACCCACGTCTCGCATTCACGTTCGGGAGATCGCGGGGTTGCGAGACGCCTTGCTCGCTGCGCGTGCACAGGATCAGGCCGCCCGGGAGGGGCTGCAGCGCAAGGCCGACGAATTCGAGACGTTGTTCAACAGCAGTCCCATTGCCCTCGCATTCGCGCAGGACCGGGACGGGACGGCAGTGTTGCACAACCCGGCCATGCTCGAACTGCTGGGGCGTCGCGGCACCCCGCAAGCCTCGGAACGAGTCGTCATGCAGCGAGGTGAACCGTTGCCGCCGGCAAGACAGCCCCTGCTGCGGGCGGCCGCCAGCGGGATGGCCGTGGGGCCCATGGAGCTCGAGCTGTGCTCGGAAGGCCGGCCATCGGTGTTCGTCATTGCAAACGCCGCGCCGTTGCGGACGCCGGGCGGTCTGCCACGGGGTGCCATTGGCGCCATGGTGGACATCAGTGCGCGCAAGCAGGCTGAACAATCCCGCGCGGCGCTGATGAGGCTCGAGCAATCGGCGCGGCTGGAAGCGGAGGCGGCCAACCGGGCCAAGGACGAGTTCCTCGCGATGCTGGGTCACGAACTTCGCAATCCATTGAGCGCGATGGCTTCGGCGGTCGACGTGCTCGAGCGAGTCGACTCCAGCTCGGAGCTCGCCACCACCGCGCGTGCAGTGATCTCGCGCCAGACGGCCCACCTCGCGCACATGATGGACGATCTGCTCGACGTGGCGCGCGTCATCTCCGGCAAGGTCTTGTTGTCGCGCCAGTGTGTGAACCTCGGTGTGCTCGTGCAGCGGGTGGCCGACACCTTGCGCGTGACGGGGGAGGGCGCGCAGCACACCGTCAACGTCTGCGCCGAAGACGCCTGGGTGGATGCCGACCCCACCCGCATCGAGCAGGTGATCCACAACCTGCTGACCAACGCGATCAAGTACACGCCTCCGGGCGGCACCATTGACCTCACGGCGAGCGCGGAGGGCAGCGAAGCCGTGCTGCGTGTGGCGGACAACGGGCTGGGCATTCCGCCGTCCTTGCTGCCCCGGGTGTTCGAGCTGTTCGTGCAGGGTGAGCGCACCCTCGACCGGCGGGCCGGCGGCCTGGGCATCGGGCTGACACTCGTGCGCAGGCTGGTCGAGCTGCATGACGGCCAGGTGACGGCAAGCAGTTCACCCGAGGGCAGCGTCTTCACCGTGCGTCTCAGGCACATCGAGCCCCCGGTACCCGCGCTCGAAGGCCCATCCATGTCGGCAGCGCGTCCGATGCGCGTGCTGGTCGTGGACGACAACGCCGATGCGCTCACATCGTTGCGCTCCATGCTCGAACTCGACGGCCACAGCGTGTCCGCCGCGGTCGATGGCGAGGCGGCTCTGGGTGCGCTGCTTTCGCAGCGGCCCGATGTCGCGGTGGTCGACATCGGCCTGCCGCTTCTGGATGGCTATGCCGTGGCGAAGCGGGCCCGGGCCGCTGGCTATCCTGGTCGTCTCATTGCGCTGTCAGGCTACGGCCAGGGGAGCGATGTCAGGCGCGCCCTGGTCGCGGGCTTTGACGCCCACCTTGTCAAACCGGTCTCCCCGGCGCAGTTGAAGCAGCTGCTGCGCGCGCCTCGATGACCGGGGTACCGATTGACAGGGATATCAAACAGCGCCAATTGGAGATGCAGTTGGCTTCCTCTAGAGTTGTTCATCAATCACTTGTGTCCATGAACCACGTACTGATCGTCGAGGATGATGCCGATTCGGCTCAAATGATGGCGGCCCTGATCGAGACGATGGGGCCTTACACCGTGGCCACGGCAGGATCGCTGCGCGACGCCAGGCTGCAAATCCGCCTGCAGCGGCCCGACCTCGTGCTGCTGGACCTGCAGCTGCCCGATGGCAACGGGATGACCCTGTTCGACAACCCGGAGTTCAGCGTCAACGTTCAGGTGGTGCTCATCACCGGACATGCAACGCTGGAAACATCGATTCAGGCACTTCGCCTGGGCGCTGCCGACTACCTGATCAAGCCCGTCGGCGCAGTCCAGTTGGAAGGCGTCATGTCGCGCCTCATGAAGCCCGACGCCCTGCAGGCCGAACTATCGGCCATGACGGATGCGCTCGAACGCGAAGGTCATTTCGGTGCCTTGTGGGGGCGTTCGGATGCCATGCGGCGCATCTACGCGCAACTGGCCCGCGTCTCGGGAACTGCGGCCACCGTGTTCATCACCGGGGAAAGCGGCACGGGCAAGGAGGTGGTCGCGCAGACCGTGCACGGCTTGAGCAGGCGGCGCCATTGCCCCTTTCTGGCCGTCAATTGCGGAGCGGTTTCGCCAAACCTGATGGAAAGCGAAATCTTCGGCCACGAGAAGGGCAGCTTCACCGGTGCGGAACGCCTGCACCAGGGGTTCTTCGAACGGGCGCATGGTGGCACGTTGTTCCTCGACGAAATCACGGAGATGCCGCAGGAACTGCAGGTCAAACTGCTCCGGGTGCTCGAAAGCGGCAGTTTCTCGCGTGTCGGCTCCGCCGAAAGCAGGCATGCGGATGTGCGGATCATCGCAGCCACCAACCGCGAGCCGCTCGAGGCTGTCGCCCGAGGCCGCCTGCGGGAGGACTTGCTGTACCGGCTGAACGTCTTCCCGGTCGATCTGCCGCCCTTGCGGGAGCGGGCGACCGACATTGCGCTGCTCGCGCAATACTTCCTGAACGACATCGCCCGGCGCGAGGGGGAAGTCAAAAGGTTTTCGCCCGAGGCGCTCGCCCGGCTCGGCGCCTACCGATGGCCCGGCAACGTGCGCGAGCTGCGCAATGTCGTGCAACGGGTGTACGTCATGACCCCCGGGCCGGTCATTTCCGACGAATGGTTGCCTCGCAACCCCGACACCAACGATGCGCCCGATACGGAGATCTCCGTCAAGGTGGGCACGTCGATGGCGGAGGCCGAACGCAAGCTGATCCTTGCGACGATGCAGCATTTCGACAACCACAAGGAGCGTACCGCTGCAGCACTGGGCGTGAGCCTGAAGACGCTCTACAACCGGTTGAAGGCGTATGCAGAAGAAGATGACGAGGCCACGGGCGAATCCGCCGACGCCGCGCGGGAAATACCTTCCCGCTGAGGGGGAGGTCGCTCAGGCGCCGTGTCGTTGGAGCCAATCGAGCGCGCGGCGCCAGCCGTCGTCGGCAGCCTCGGCGCGGTAGCTGGGCCGGTAGTCGGCAAAGAAGGCATGCGGTGCGCCGGCGTAGAGGTGCACCGTGGACGGGCTCCCCGCGGTCGCCAACGCGCTCAGCAGGCGCTCGACGTCCGTCAGGGGGATGCCGGCATCCTTGGCGCCATATAGGCCCAGCACCGGGGCTTTCAGCGCGGCGGCCAGATCGATGGGGTGGCGCGGGTGCAGCGAATCCGTGGGCCCGTCAATGCGGCCATACCAAGCCACGGCTGCGCGCAGCTTCGGCTGGTGGGCCGCGTAAAGCCAGGTGATGCGGCCTCCCCAGCAAAATCCGGTGACGGCGGCACGCGCCGCGTCGCCGCCGTGGGCCTCGGCCCAGGCCAGGCTGTTGTCGAGGTCGGACAGCACGGTGGCATCGGGCGCCTTCGCGACGAAGTTCGCCCGGATCTCATCGATCGATGACGCATCCTGCGGCCTCCCGAGCCGGAAATACAGCTCCGGAGCGACGGCGAGATATCCTGCCTTCGCAAAGCGCCTGACCACGTCGCGGATGTGTTCATGGAGACCGAAAATTTCGTGAATCACGAGCACGATCGGATGCAGTCCTTCGCCTTCGGGGCAGGCAAAGTATGCGGGCATGGTGCCGGTGGCGGTGGCAACGCTGATGTCGCCGTGGCGCAGGCCGGTTTCCGGGGTGATGACGAGGGTGTCGGCCACGATGGGCTGCACCGCCGTGGCGAATGAAGCCGGAGAAGTCATGGGCGGGCCTTCAAGAGCACCTGGCCTTGTCCTTGCCGCAGCGACTGGGTGGAGTTCCAGCCGGCCTCGCCCAAAGCGTCCTCAGCCCCCAGGGACGCGGCATTGCGCGGATCGCCTGCACCTGTCGCACGGTCGCACAACAGCAGGATGCCCCCAGGCAGCAGCAAGGGGCGCACGCGGGCGTAGAACGCCACCTTGCCCGGCCCCCGGTGTCGCTCGTGGAGGGCGGGCCCGACGATCACGGCGTCGAAACGCCCCAGCCCGTCGGCCCAGCCCGGATCGAACAAGCTGCGCGTGACGCACGTCATGCGGCCTTCCTTGCTGCCGAGGTGAGCAGGGGCCTCCTGGCGCGGACCCTCGGAAAGGTCGAGGCAAACGAGCCGCAGGCCCGGCACTTCATGCAGCACGGTCTCGGCAAGCTCGCCCGGCCCTGAGCCCAATTCCAACGCGCGAGGGAACGGGCGGCCCAGTGCCTTCAGTTCGGCAGCAACGCGCAAGCAGTGATCACGATGCGGCGGGAGGGCGTCGCTCGCGCTTGAGAGCCATTCATCGTCGTTGCTCGAAAGGAAGTCGATCCGGTTCGGTACATCGTGAGGGACGAGCGCGGCATCCGCGGGTACGGGCATCGTGAGGGTCTCCTTCGTCGAGCGGTGCAGGATAAGGCGATGGGGTTTCACTGCGTGGTCGTGCGGTTTTCCTGCGCGCTCCTGCGCATGAGGCGCGCGCGCTCCAGGCGCCGGACGGGTGCCCGCCGATCCCCCTGACAACGGCGCCCGGGCCGTTCAGTCTGTTCGGCGTCGTCCGTACATGGGCCCGGCAGGATGCGCGGGCAGCCCGATGTGGCGGCCGGCCCGCTGGGCCCTCACGGCAGCGTCGATCTGCGCATCGAAGTCGCTGTCGAAGTCGGCGCTCTGCAGCGCGTCGGTGATCAAGGTGCTGCCGCGGTTGGCGCGGATCCAGCGGTAGCGATCGGCGTCGGTCAGAGGAAGGACGGCTTCCGTGGCATCGGCCACCTCGCGCAGATACGCGTGATGCAAAGCCTGCTCGCGCGTGTCGTGCACGGTTGCGTCCGGTCGGACCTTCGCACCTTCGGGCTTGTTGCCTGGGCGGTGCATGTTGAACTCCCTGTCGAATCGGCCGCCGCTTGGCACGCCGATGTTCCCAGTATCTGCGCGCCGCCGAGGCGCGGTGTAGGACGACGCCTCGTTGCAGTCCCTCAGGCGTGGGGGCGCACCCAGCTTCGGGCCGGATCATCGGGGTGCGGCATGGGCCGGCGTGGAACGCGAATTGCCGGATACTCGACCTCTCGATGACGGCCGATTTCCATGTCCCTGACCCTTGCACCGATCCGCCAGTTGACACTTCTTCATCCGCTGCCCGATACGGAGGTGGAGCGGCTCCATGCCGTGGTGCCGGAGGTGCGCCTGGTTCGGGCCGGTGCGAGGGATTGGGTCGATGCCGTGGCCCATGCCGATGCCGTGCTGCTCGGCCACCAGGGCGTCACGGTCGATGACCTGCTCGGTGCAGCTCCCGGCCTGCGCTGGATCCAGACTGCGGCGGCAGGTGTCGACCGGGTGCTGACGGCCCGCTTGCGTGCAAGCCCCGTGGTGGTCACCAACGCGAGCGGCGCACACGCCGTCAACATGGCCGAGCACGTGATGGCGCTCATGCTCGGGTTCGCCAGGCAACTGCCCTTGCTGCGGGATGCGCAGCAGCGCCAGGCGTGGCCGCCGCCACCTTTGCCCGGACTCTTCGAGGTCGAAGGGCAGACGGCGCTCGTGGTCGGTCTGGGCGCCGCGGGTGGCGAGGTGGCACGCAAGGCCCTTGCGCTCGGCCTCAAGGTCACCGCGGTACGCCGGGACCCCCAAGCCGAGGGTGTGCCCGGGCTGGAGCGCACCGTGGGCCTGGCGCAACTCGACGAGGAGCTTCCGCATGCCGACCATGTCATCGTCGCGCTGCCCCTGACGGCGGAGACGCGCGGCCTGTTCGATGCAGCCCGCATCGCGCGCATGCGGCCGGGCGCCTACCTGTACAACATCGCCCGCGGGGCCCTCGTCGACACCGCGGCCTTGCTGTCCGCGCTGCAGTCCGGGCACCTCGCCGGTGCCGGGCTCGACGTCACCGACCCCGAGCCGCTGCCTGCCGCGTCGCCGCTGTGGCGCTTGCCCCAGGTGGTGATCACCTGCCATACAGCGGGATGGACACCGAACAGCGCGCGCCGGTTGGTCGACATCACCATCGACAACCTGCTGCGCGCCCGGGCCGGGCGACCGCTGCGCAACGTGGTGGACCCTTCGCTGGGATACTGACCGCCGGCGGCGCGTCCACGCAGGCGCGGCCGGGCTCCCGCAGGTGCATGGCGCGCTGCCTGCGCCACGCGCCGGATGATGACGGGAAAACCCCTCCGGGGCGACTTGTGGCACCCTCCTAGAATCTTGTGCAACTGCACACGAACCACCAGGAGCTTGCCCCCCTCATGGCACCACCCCGTCCCGATGCGCCCGACGCCGCACCCTCATCGAGCAGCCCGCGTGTCCTCAAGAAGTATCCGAACCGGCGCCTCTACGACACCTACACCAGCAGCTACATCACCCTGGCCGACGTCAAGAAGATGGTGCTGGCGATGCAGCCGTTCGTCGTGCGCGATGCCAAGACGGCCGAAGACCTGACCCGCAGCATCCTCCTCCAGATCATCCTGGAAGAGGAAACCGGCGGCATGCCGATGTTCTCGGCGCCGATGCTCGCGCAGATCATCCGCTTCTATGGCGGCGCCATGCAGGGGATGATGGGCTCCTACCTCGAGAAGAACCTGCAGACCTTCACCGACATCCAGACCCGCCTGGCGGAGCAGAGCCAGGGCATGCTCGAACCCGCCGCCATCAATCCGGAGCTGTGGACGAAGTTCCTGAACGGGCAGGTGCCGGGCGTGCAAGGCGTGATGGGCGCGTATTTGGAGCAATCCCGGCAGATGTTCCAGCAGATGCAGGAGCAGATGGCGAAACAAGCCGAGACCTTGTTCCCGGGTTTCACGCCTCCGAAGCGCTGAAATCGGGCACCGGGGCGCCGGATCGGCGAAAATCCCCGGATGACTGATTCCACGCTCGCCGTTCCGGCTCCCAAGATCGGCTTCGTGTCCCTCGGGTGCCCGAAGGCCCTGACCGACTCCGAACTGATCCTCACCCAGTTGCGCGCCGAGGGGTACGACACCTCCAAGACGTTCGCCGGGGCCGATCTCGTCATCGTCAACACCTGCGGTTTCATCGACGACGCGGTCAAGGAAAGCCTCGACACGATCGGCGAGGCGCTGGCCGAGAACGGCAAGGTGATCGTCACCGGCTGCCTGGGCGCCAAGGCGGGCGAGGGCGGCGGCAACCTCGTGCGCCAGATGCATCCGAGCGTGCTGGCGGTCACCGGGCCCCACGCCACCCACGAGGTCATGGATGCCGTCCATACGCATGTGCCCAAGCCGCATGATCCGTTCGTCGATCTGGTGCCGCCTCAGGGCATCAAGCTCACGCCGCGCCACTATGCCTACCTGAAGATCAGCGAAGGCTGCAACCACCGCTGCAGCTTCTGCATCATTCCGAGCATGCGCGGTGACCTGGTCTCCCGGCCCATTGGCGATGTGCTGGGCGAGGCGCAGCGCCTGTTCGAATCAGGGGTCAAGGAGCTGCTGGTCATCAGCCAGGACACCAGCGCGTACGGCGTCGACGTGAAGTACCGCACCGGCTTCTGGGACGGCAAACCGGTCAAGACCCGCATGCTGGACCTGTGCGAGAAGCTCGGCGAGCTGGCTGCCGCACATGGTGCCTGGGTGCGCCTGCACTACGTGTACCCGTACCCCCACGTCGATGCGGTGCTGCCGCTGATGGCCGCAGGCCTCATCCTGCCGTACCTCGACGTGCCGTTCCAGCATTCCCATCCCGATGTGCTCAAGCGCATGAAACGCCCGGCCAATGGCGAGAAGAACCTCGACCGTCTGCAGCAGTGGCGTGAGACCTGCCCGGAGCTCGTGGTTCGCAGCACCTTCATCACCGGCTTTCCCGGCGAGACCGAGGCCGAGTTCGAGCACCTGTTGTCGTTCGTGCGCGAGGCGCAGATCGATCGCGCGGGGGCGTTCGCGTATTCACCGGTCGAAGGCGCTACCGCCAACGAGCTGGACGGTGCGCTGCCCGAGGCGGTGCGCGAGGCGCGCCGTGCGCAGTTCATGGCGGTGGCAGAGTCCGTCTCCATCGAGAGGCTGCACCGCCGCATCGGTGCCACGATGCAGGTGCTGGTCGATGCCGCGCCGGCCCTGGGCCGCAAGGGCGGGGTGGGGCGCAGCTACGCCGATGCGCCGGAGATCGATGGCAGCGTGAAGCTGCTGCCGCCGGAGAAAGCGTCCAAGACGCTGAAGGTGGGCGAATTCACGAAGGCGCGCATCGTGGGGGTGCAGGGCCACGATTTGATCGCTCAACCCGTCTGAGCCATGTCTTCACCGCCCACCACCGGCCTCATCCATCATCCGTACGAGCCGCCGGCGGGCTTTGCCGCGCCGGCACCTGGGGTGTTCAAGGCCTCGACCGTGATCTTCAAGGACACCGCGGCGCTGCATGCGCGGGCCTGGAAAGACAAGACCGGCTACACCTACGGGCTGCACGGCACGCCCACCACCTTCACGCTCGAGGCGCGTATCGCCACGCTGGAAGGCGGTTTGCAGACGCTGTTGACCCCGAGCGGCCTGGCCGCAATCGCGCTCGTGGACATGGCCTTGCTGAAGCAAGGCGACGAGGTGCTGATCCCCGACAACGCCTATGGCCCCAACAAGGAACTGGCGCGCCATGAACTGGCCGCCTGGGGCATCACCCACCGCTTCTTCGATCCGATGGATCCGGCGGCATTCGCCGCCTTGATCGGGCCGAAGACGCGCCTCATCTGGCTGGAGACCCCCGGTTCGGTGACGATGGAATTTCCGGACCTTCCGGCGTTCGTGCGCATCGCCCGCGAACGGGGAGTGCTGACCGCCCTCGACAACACCTGGGGTGCGGGCCTCGCATTCAATGCCTTCGACCTGCCGCTCCCCGAGGGCGGGACGGTGGGGGTGGATATTTCCGTGCAGGCGCTCACCAAATACGCCTCGGGTGGCGGTGACGTGCTGATGGGCTCGGTCACCACCCGGGATGAAGCCTTGCACCTGCGCCTGAAGCTCAGCCACATGCGCACCGGCTGGGGCGTGGGGGCCAACGACGTGGAACTGGTGCTGCGCGCACTTCCCACGCTGGCGCTGCGCTACGACGCGCAGGACTGGGCCGGGCGGCGCCTGGCCGAATGGTGGGAGGCGCGTCCGGAAGTCACCCATGTGCTCCATCCCGCGCTGTCGGAAAGCCCGGGCCATGCCGATTGGCGGCGCCTTTGCAGCAAGGCCGCCGGCTTGTTTTCAGTCGTGTTCGACGAACGCTACAGCGCCCGGCAGGTGGACGCCTTTGTCGACGCCCTGCGCCTTTTCAAGATCGGCTTCTCATGGGCCGGCCCGGTGAGCCTCGTGGTGCCGTACGGTTTGGCCGCCATGCGTTCGGATCCGGCCTGGAAGGGTACCCTGGTGCGTTTTTCCATGGGGTTCGAGGCGGTGGACGATTTGATCGCCGATTGCGCGCAGGCGTTGACAGCCCTGTGATTGCCGCGGGGCACCGGCCCCGCTCGACGCTCAATCCTTCGGGGCTGACGAGACCTTGTGTCTCATCAGCCGGCCTTTCTCCCGCTCCCAATCCTTCTCTTTCACGGCGTTGCGCTTGTCATGCTCCGCCTTGCCCTTCGCGAGCGCGATCTGGGCCTTCACGCGGCCGCCCTTGTAGTGCAGGTCGAGCGGGACGAGCGTGAAGCCTTTTTGCTCCACCTTGCCCACGAGCCGCTTGATCTCCTCCTTGTGCAGCAGGAGCTTTTTCGTTCGGTCCGCTTCGGGGTTGACGTGGGTGGAGGCGCTGCGCAGGGCGTTGATGCGGCAGCCGATCAAGAACAACTCGCCGTCGCGGATCACGACGTAGCCATCGGTCAGCTGCACCTGGCCTGCCCGGATGGCCTTGATCTCCCAGCCCTGCAGCACCATCCCGGCCTCATGCTGTTCTTCGAGGTGGTAGTCGTATCGGGCTCTTCGGTTTTCGGCAATGGACATGGCGGTGAGGTAGGGTGGCTCGCTCTCAATACAATCCGTGCATTGTATGAAGCACATCAAAAAGTCCGTCCTCCTTTGGTATTCGCCCGCCGAGATGTACCGTCTGGTGACCGACGTGCGCGCGTATCCGAAGTTCCTGCCGTGGTGCCAGAAGGCAGAGGTGCTGGAGGAGAGCGCCACCGGGATGACCGCCCGCCTGAATCTGTCTTTTGCCGGTGCGCGCCATGCCTTTACCACCCGCAACACGCACGTGCCCGACACCAGCGTCACCGTGGAGTTGGTCGATGGGCCCTTTTCGGTGCTCAACGGCATCTGGCGTTTCGTGCCGTTGCCCGCTCCGGCCGGCAGTGAACAGACGGCGTCCAAGGTGGAGTTCGAATTGCGGTACGTGTTCTCCAACGTGGCGTTCGAAATGCTGTTGAGCCCCGTCTTCGACCGCATCGCCAACACGTTCGTCGATTCGTTCGTCAAGCGCGCGGAACAGGTCTATGGCCCCCGGTGAGGCATCCGGTGCCCTGCTGCGGGTGGAGGTGATCTGGGGGCAGGCGCCTCATGACGTGCGCCGCGTCCCGCTGCTGTTGCCTGCGGGCAGCACCGCCGCCCAGGCGCTCGAGGCCAGCGGTCTGTTAGCTGAGTTCCCTGAACTTGCCGGTGCCCCGATGGGGGTATGGGGGCGCGCATGTGCGGCCAATCATCTGCTGCGCGACCTGGACCGTGTGGAGCTGTATCGGGGCCTGACCGTGGACCCGAAGGAGGCACGCCGGCTCAGGCATGGCCAGAGAGCGCGGGCGCGTCAGCGCGAGAGAGCCTGATGCCGCCGGCTCACTTGCACTCGGATGCGATCACGTCGCGGGTGCGCTTGCTTTCCTCGGCCCGGATCTTGTCGTCGAAGACTTCGCGCTCACCCTGGGCGTTCGTGCGAGACATGCGCTGGCCTTCTTCGATGGCCTTCAGGTAGGACTTGGCGCGCGCGCAGTTCTCCGCCTTGGCGGCCTTGTGCTTGTCTTCTTCGGCCTTTCGGGCGGCAGCCTGATCTTGTTCGGCCTTCTTTCGCCTGGCTTCCAGT
>CBIHPH010000009.1:0-81246 GCA_966212105.1 uncultured Rhizobacter sp. | reverse complement strand
CCGGCATCTGCTGGTCGCAGTGGGTCCCGGCTTTCGCCGGGATGACGTTGTTGGCCTGCGGCGAGCGCCGGTCTGGCCACCCCGGTGTCATGCCGGCGAAAGCCGGCATCTGCTGGTCGCAGTGGGTCCCGGCTTTCGCCGGGATGACGTTGTTGGCCTGCGGCGAGCGCCGGTCTGGCCACCCCGGTGTCATGCCGGCGAAAGCCGGCATCTGCTGGTCGCAGTGGGTCCCGGCTTTCGCCGGGATGACGTTGTTGGCGTGCGGCGAGCGCCGGTCTGACCACCCCCATGTCATACCGGCGAATGCCGGTATCTACTGGTCGCAGTGGGTCCTGGCTTTCGCCGGGATAACGTCGAATTCGCATCTCTTGGGGCGAGGCGGTGGGTCTCAGCTTGCACCCGGACGACACCGCGGGTCATGGCGCCGACTACTCCTCGGCGGCATCCTTTGCAGCCTTGCCCTTCGGTGCCTTGGCCGGCTTGGCCTCGACCTCCGGGGCTTGTTGAACGGGCAACAAGGGGATGCCCATGGCTTCACGCACCTTGTTTTCGACTTCGAGGGCGAGATCGGGGTTTTCTTTCAGGAACTCGCGGGCGTTGTCCTTGCCCTGGCCGATCTTTTCGCCTTGATAGGCATACCAGGCGCCGGACTTTTCGAGCACCTTGGCTTCGACACCCATGTCGATGACTTCGCCTTCCCGGCTGATGCCCAAGCCGTAGAGGATGTCGAATTCAGCGGTCTTGAACGGGGGCGACACCTTGTTCTTGACGACCTTGACCTTGGTTTCGTTGCCGATGACCTCTTCGCCCTTCTTGATGGAGCCGATGCGACGGATGTCGAGACGCACGGAGGCGTAGAACTTCAGCGCGTTGCCACCGGTGGTGGTTTCGGGCGAACCGAACATGACGCCGATCTTCATGCGGATCTGGTTGATGAAGATGACCATGGTGTTGGTCTTCTTGATGGTGCCCGTGAGCTTGCGCAGCGCCTGGCTCATCAGGCGGGCCTGCAGGCCGGGGAGCGCATCGCCCATTTCGCCTTCGATTTCGGCCTTGGGGGTCAGTGCGGCGACCGAGTCGACAACGACCAGGTCGACCGAAGCGGAGCGCACCAGGGCATCGACGATCTCGAGGGCCTGCTCACCGGTGTCGGGCTGGCTGATCAGCAGGTCGGGCAGGTTCACGCCGAGCTTTTGGGCATATTGCACATCGAGGGCGTGTTCGGCATCGATGAAGGCGCAGGTGCCGCCGAGCTTTTGCATTTCGGCAATGACTTGCAGCGTGAGCGTGGTCTTGCCGCTGGATTCGGGGCCGTAGATTTCGATGACCCGCCCGCGCGGCAGGCCGCCCACACCCAGCGCGGCGTCGAGGCCCAGGGAGCCGGTGGAAACGACGTCGATGTCTTCGATGACTTCACCTTCGCCGAGGCGCATGATGGTGCCCTTGCCGAACTGCTTCTCGATTTGGGCGAGGGCAGCCTGCAAGGCTTTGGCCTTTTCGGTGTTGAGGGTGGCGGGTTTGACGGCGGCGTCCATGTGCAATCTCCAAAACGTTGCCCCGGATTATCTACAAGACTGGTTATTTGTACAGTCTTTTCGAGTGCCCCTTATTGGCACCACCCCTGGGCTAGCCCCGAAGCCCGCCGTCGGAACCGCATGCGAAACTGATCGCATTCCCACCGGATCCCCGGACCGTTCATGCGCATCCTGATAGCGGAAGACGACCAGGTCTTGGCAGACGGCCTGTTGCGTTCGCTGCGCAACGGCGGTTACGCGGTCGACCATGTGGCCAGCGGCAGCGAAGCCGACGCCGCCCTGGCAGCGCATGAATTCGATCTGCTCATCCTGGACCTCGGTCTGCCGAAGTTGCACGGCCTGGAGGTGCTGCGAAAGCTGCGGAGCCGCGGCTGCAGCGTGCCGGTGCTCATCCTGACGGCCGGCGACAGCGTGGAACAGCGGGTCAAAGGCCTCGACCTCGGTGCCGATGACTACATGGCCAAGCCATTCTCGCTTCAGGAACTGGAGGCGCGAGTGCGGGCCCTGATCCGCCGCGGCCTGGGCACTGCCTCGCACATGCTCAAGCACGGGCCCTTGAGCTTCGATACCACCGGCCGGGTGGCGTATTTCAATGACCAGATGATCGAACTCTCGGCCCGCGAACTGAGCCTGCTGGAAGTGCTGCTGCAGCGCGCCGGCCGCCTCGTCAGCAAGGATCAGCTGGTCGATCGCCTGTGCGAATGGGGCGAAGAGGTGAGCAACAACGCCATCGAGGTCTACATCCACCGGCTGCGCAAGAAGATCGAACATGGGCCGGTCCGCATTGCCACGGTCCGAGGGCTGGGCTACTGCCTGGAAAAGATTGCGGCTTGATGTCCTGCGCCGGCGGCGCCGCTCGGCGGACCGCGGTGAGGGCAGCCTGCCGGCCGCCGAGAGCGCGGGGTTTCCTCGCGAGCAGCGCTCCCTGTTCGGGGAGATCCTCGATTGGATGCTCGCCCCCCTATTGCTCTTGTGGCCGTTGAGCCTGGTGCTCACGTGGCTCGTGGCGCAGGGCATCGCCAACAAGCCGTTCGACCGGGAACTCGGCGACAAGGCACGCCTGCTGGCTCAGCACTTGAGCGTCCGGAGCGAACCGGGCGCTGCGCCGCAGATGGTTTTTTCGCTGCCGGCAGATGCTGCTGAATGGCTGCACGCCGACGAAGCGGACGCACTCTACTATCAAGTGGTCGCGCCCAATGGGGCATGGATCGGAGGGGACCGTCAGATGCCCGCCCCCGCCGAGGATCAGATGCCTGCCCTGGGCACGACGACGTACCGCGACGACGAAATGAACGGCGAGCCGGTGCGGATCGCCTCTGTGCGGGTGCGGGTGCCCGGGCTTGCGGCCGGTGCCTCGCCGCTCGTGCAGGTGGCGGAAACCCTCGGGAAACGCTCGCGCCTGGCCACGGAAATCATCAAGGGCGTGATGTTGCCGCAGTTCGTGATCCTGCCGGTTGCCGTGCTGCTCGTGTGGCTTGCGCTGGTGCGCGGCATTGCGCCGCTCAACGAGCTGCAGCGGCGCATCCGGCGCCGCGAAAGCCATGACCTGAGCCCCATCGACGAGCGCGATGCCCCGGAGGAGGTGTCGCCCCTCGTGCGTGCCATCAACGACCTGCTCGCCCGCCTGGACCGCAGCATCAGTGCACAGAAGCACTTCCTCGCCGACGCCGCGCACCAGCTCAAGACCCCGCTGGCCGGGCTGCGCACGCAAGCCGAGCTGGCTCAGCGCGAGATCGATGCCGGCCAGACCGACCCGCAGACCTTGAAGAAGTCGCTGCAGCAGATCGCCCGCTCGAGCCAACGGGCCGCGCACATGGTGAACCAGTTGCTGGCGATGGCCCACGCGGAGAACGCCGCCCAGACGCTCATCCATCCGGCGGTCGACATGGCGCGCCTGGCAACCGAAGCCGTTCAGGATCTGGTGCCGCGCGCCCTCGAAAAGCGCATCGACCTGGGGTTC
This sequence comes from uncultured Rhizobacter sp., assembly GCA_966212105.1. GTDB lineage: Bacteria > Pseudomonadota > Gammaproteobacteria > Burkholderiales > Burkholderiaceae_C > Rhizobacter. Next base: position 77,751 of record CBIHPH010000009.1, on the reverse strand, counting down.
GAGGGCCCCGAGACCGAACGCTCGGGCAAAGGAGGCACCGGCTTGACGGTGCGAGGTCAGCCGGTGCTGCTGCGCGAACTGATCCGCAACCTCGTCGACAACGCGCTGAACTACACGCCGGCGGGCGGTACTGTCACCGTGCGGGTGATGGGCGACCCTGCCGGTCAGGTGGTCGAACTGCAGGTGGAGGATTCGGGGCCCGGCATCCCGGTGGCCGAACGAGACAAGGTCTTCCAGCCTTTCTACCGCGCTCTGGGCACCAACGTGGACGGCTCGGGCCTCGGTCTGGCCATCGTCGCGGAGATCGCGTTGCAGCACCGGGCCAAGGTGTCGCTGGAGGACGCTGACCTGCGTTCGCGCGACCCGCTCCCCGACGGGGCGCCGACCGGCCCCGGTGCCCGGTTCACCGTGCGTTTTCCCGCAGCGCCGGCCGATGCCGGCACCACCTTGCCGCCCCCGGGTTGAACCCCCGAGATAGACTCGGGCGGGTCAACCGAGGATCCGCCATGCCCGACGACGCCCGCCCGATAGACCCCAACGTCTCGACCATCCGGCATCTTGACCTGGCGCTGCAGGGCGGTGGGTCGCACGGTGCGTTCACCTGGGGCGTACTCGATCGGCTGCTCGAGGATGGCCACCTCGAATTCCACGGCATTTCGGGCACCAGTGCCGGCGCGATCAATGCGAGCGTGATGGCCACCGGCTTCCAGCGTGGCGGGCGCGAGGGCGCGCGCCAGGCGCTGCGTGACTTCTGGATGGACGTGAGCCAGTCAGGCTCCATCTTTGCGCCGTTTTCGGCAAGCCAGGTCAACCACATCACGGACAACTTCAGCCTGGACATGCTGCCGGGCTACCAATGGGCAAGCGCGTTCTTCCGGTCGTTCAGCCCGTACGAGTTCAACCCGCTGAACCTCAATCCCCTGCGCGATGTGCTGCACCGCCATGTGGACGAACGGGCGATCCGGGACTGTTCGCTTCGCCTGTTCATCACCGCCACGAGCGTGACCACCGGGCAGCCGAGGGTGTTCACGGGCCAAGAGCTCAGCGTGGATGCGCTGCTGGCATCGGCCTGCCTGCCCTTCCTGTTCCAGGCAGTGACCATCGGGGATGACGCCTACTGGGACGGTGGCTATGCCGGCAATCCGGCGATCTATCCGCTGATCTATCAGACGGAATTTCTCGACATCCTGCTTGTGCGCATCAATCCGCTGGTGCGGGAAGGAGTGCCCCACCGCAGCGACGAAATCATGGACCGCATCAACGAGATCACGTTCAATGCGGGCCTGATCTCGGAAATGCGCGCCATCTCGTTCGTGTCGCGCCTGGTGCGTGAAGGCAAGCTCGATCCGGGGCGCTACAAGGACTTGCGCCTGCACATGGTGGCCGACGACAAGGGCCTGGCCCCCCTGGGCGCCAGCACCAAGTTCAACACCGAACGTGAGTTCCTGGAACAGTTGTTCCACATGGGCCGCACGGCCGCGGCCCGCTGGCTCAAGAAGCACCGTGACGACATCGGCGTGAAGCCCTCTCTCGACATCGACACGGAGTTCCTGAAGCTGCCGAAACCCAAGTGAGCGCCCAGCCCCGGAAGCCGCGCGTCAGCCGTTCATGAAACGGCGTGCCTTGGCGATGGACATGAGGATGCCGAGGCCCAGGCCGAGTGTCACCATCGCCGTGCCGCCGTAGCTGATGAATGGCAGCGGCACGCCCACCACGGGCAGGATGCCGCTGACCATGCCCATGTTGACGAAGCAGTAGATGAAAAAGCTCAGCGTGATGGCCCCGGCGAGGAGGCGTGAAAACAGCGTGGGCGCATCGGCGGCGATCATCAACCCGCGAAAGATCAGGAAGGTGAATCCCAGCAGCAAGGCGATGCAACCTGCAAGGCCGAACTCCTCGGAGAACGCGGCGAAGATGAAGTCCGTGGTGCGCTCCGGGATGAACTCAAGGTGCGTCTGCGTGCCCTTCATGAACCCCTTGCCGTACACACCGCCCGAACCGATCGCGATCATGCCCTGGATGATGTGGAAGCCTTTGCCGAGCGGGTCGAGGCTCGGGTCGAGGAGCGTGCAGACACGGTCCCGCTGGTAGTCGCGCAGCAACGGTGCCCACGAAACACCGGGCTGGCAGATCTGGTCCTCGGACACCACCAGCGCGGCGATGCCGACGGCGCCCACCAGCACCACGGGAATGATCAGCTTCCACGACAGGCCGGCGAAGAAGATCACGAACAGCCCCGCGGACAGCACGAGGATCGCGGTGCCCAGGTCGGGCTGTTTGGCGATGAGCGCCACCGGAATGAGCAGGATGCCGATGGCAGCGACGAAATCGAGCGTGCGCAACTGACCCTCGCGCCGCTGGAACCACCAGGCGAGCATCAACGGGGTGGCGATCTTGAGCATTTCGCTCGGCTGGATGTCCACACCCACGTGGAGCCAGCGGGTAGCGCCCTTCTTCGTGACGCCGAACAATGCCACCGCCAGCAGCAGCATCACGCCGACGCCATACAGCGGCACGGCGAGCGCCATCAGGCGCTGCGGCGGCACCTGCGCCACGACGAACAGGACGCCGAGCGCAATGAGCATGTTGCGGCCGTGGTCGACGAAGCGGGTGCCGTGGTCGAAGCCGGCCGAGTACATGGTGACGAGGCCGCCAGCCGCCAGCAGCACGATGGCCAGGAAAAGGGGGCCGTCGAAGCCGAGGAACACCGGCTTGAGCCGTGCCCACGTCGATGGTTTCTCGAACACGGCGTTCATCGGGACGCTCCGGAGGCGGCAGACTTGGGGGCGGACGCCGAGGCCGCCGGCGGCGCCGGCACGACAGGCGCGGCGGGGACCACGGGCCCCGTCACCGCGACGGAGGGTGCGTTACCGGGCAGCGGGATGGCCGAAGCAGCGCGTGCCGCGCCGACCGGGGCGGCGGTCTTGCCTTCGCGGGTCAGTGCCATGTCTTCCACGCTCGGGTACTTGCCGAGCAACGCGTAGTCGATCACGCGGCGGGCGATCGGGGCTGCCGCCGCAGCGCCAAACCCTGCGTTCTCGACGATCACCGCGAGCGCGATCGTCGGCGAATCGAGCGGCGCGAACGCGGTGTAGAGCGAATGATCGCGCCGATGCTCCTCGAGTTTGGCCGCGTTGTACTTTTCGTTCTGGCGAATGCTGACCGCCTGCGCCGTGCCGGTCTTGCCACCACTCTGGTAGCCCGCGCCCATGAAGACGCGCGTGGAGGTACCTTCCTGGGTCACGCCGTGCATCGCCTTCATCACGAGCTGCACGTGTTCGGGCTTGAGTGGCAGAGGCTCCAGCGCATCGTGGGTGATGTCCCGGCGTTCGCGGGTGACCACGTCCTCCACCTGGCGGACCAGGCGCGGCTTGAAGCGCTGCCCGCCCGACACCAGGGTGGACAGCGCAGTCGACAACTGCAGCATCGTGAAGTTGTTGTAGCCCTGGCCAATGCCCAGCGAGATGGTTTCACCCGGGTACCACTTCTGCATCTCAGGCTTCTTGTAGGCGCGCCTTTTCCAGGTCGTGGATGGCAGCAGCCCGGTCACCTCGCCCTCGAGGTCGATGCCCACCTTGCGGCCGAAGCCGAACGGTTCGAGCTGATCGTGGATCAGGTCCACGCCCATGTCGTTGGCGAGTGAGTAGTAATAGACGTTGCTCGATTTGACGATCGAGCGGGTCATGTCCACCTGCCCCAGGCCGCCGTCGCCGTGGCTGCGGAAGGTGTGGTTGCCGAACTGGAACGTGCCGCCGTCGTACGTGATCTGCGTGGGCGTGCGCTTGCCGGTGGCCAGCGCGGCCATCGCCATGAAGGGCTTGAACGTGGAGCCGGGCGGGTAGGTGCCGCGCAGGGCGCGGTTGAGCAACGGTTTGTCGATCGATTCGTTCAGCTCGCGCCAGGATTCGGCGTCGATGCCGTCGACGAACAGGTTCGGGTCGAACGTGGGCTTGCTGACGAACGCCAGGATTTCTCCGGACTGCGGGTCCATTGCCACGAGTGCACCGCGCCGGTCGCCGAACAATTCTTCGACCATCGCCTGCAGCCGGATGTCGATCGACAGCACGAGCTTGTTGCCGGGCGTGGCCGGGTGGCTCTTGAGGCGGCGCACCGCCCGGCCGCCGGCGCTCGTCTCCACTTCGTCGAAACCGGTGATGCCGTGCAGTTCGGATTCATAGCTCTGCTCGATGCCGAGCTTGCCGATGTATTCCGTGCCGCGGTAGTTGTTGAGCTGCTCTTCCGGCCAGTCCTCCATGGCGGTCTTTTCGGTCTGGTTGATGCGGCCGATGTAGCCGATCAGGTGCGCCCCCACCTCGCCCAGAGGGTAGTTGCGAAACAGCCGGGCCTTGATGTCCACGCCGGGGAAGCGGAACCGCTGGGCGGTGAACTTGGCCACTTCCTCGTCGGTCAGCCGCGTGCGGATGGGCAGCGATTCGAAGCTCTTGCTTTCATCGATCAGGCGCTTGAAGCGCTTGCGGTCGCGGGCGGTGATGTCGACAAGCGAGCCGAGCGCATCGATCGTGGCCTCGATGTCATCCACCTTGGATGGGGTGATCTCAAGGGTGTAGGCGGAATAGTTGTTCGCCAGGACGACACCGTTGCGGTCGACGATCAACCCGCGGTTGGGCACCACGGGGACCACCGCGATGCGGTTGTTTTCGGCGCGCGTGGACAGCTCCTCATGCCGAACCACCTGCAGCACGTACAGGCGCGCCGCCAGCAGGCCGAACGCAATCAGCACGAAGCCGGCCGCAGCTAGCAGCCGCGTGCGAAACCGGCCCAGTTCCCGCTTGACGTTCTTCAACTCGGTCATGCTGCCCCCACGTCGCTTCGCTCCTGCCCCCCGAGGGGGCGCCACGGGTCGCCCGGGAGACCCGGGCTCGCGTGTGGCTTGATCTGCGGCTTCGCTTCGCTTGCCTGCCTGTCGCTTGCATTTCGGGGCGTTGCTTCGCTTTGCTCGCTCGCCCTCGTTGTGGGCGTGCGCGGGTGGCCCGCGCGCCACGGCAGGAATGCGGTCCGCGGGAACAGCAGCGGGCTCATGTGGCGTTCACAAAGGTCGATTTTTGTCGGTATCGGGGGGGCGGCGCTGAGGGGCCAGCAGCAGCAACGAGACCACGGGCCACAGCAGACTTTCGAACACAGGGGCCAGCAACAGTTCCCAGCCCGGGAACATGCCGCCCACCAACATCCTCACGGTCAGCGAGACCGCATGGGCGGAAAGGAAGAGCGGCAGGATGTGCAGGGCCTGGGTGAGCAGGTCGAACCACAACAGGCGACGGTGGATGGTGATCGCGAAGTAGCTCAGCAAGGTGTAGGCGAGCGCGTGCTGCCCCAGCACGGCGCTGTCATGCACATCCATCATGAGCCCGAACATGAAGGCGGCGCCCACCCCGACCCGGCGTGGCTGGTGCACGTTCCAGAACACGAGCACCAGCGCCAGCAGGTCGGGCAGTGCCGGGTTGCGGCCGAGAGGCACGAGGTTGCATGCAAAGGCCACGAGCAGCGAGAACCAGATGAACAACGGGTTCACCGGCAGCAGCAGCTGGTCGGCACCACGGGGCATCATTTGCGGCCTCCTTTCTTGGGAGGGACCGCCGGCTTCGCTGGCTCGGGCTCGGGTTTCGGCGGCATTTGCAGGCCGACCGGCTCCAGCACGAGCACATGGCGGACGCTGTCGGGCGAGGCGAGCGGCGCAAGCGAGATGCGCGCAAACCCGGAGTCGACGCGGCGATCGATGTGGGTGACCTTGGCCACCGGCACCCCGGCCGGGTAGACGCCATCCACACCGGACGTGGACAGTTCATCACCGATCTGGACATCCGCATTGCCGGCCATGAAGCGCAGCTCGAGGCCCGCGCCATTGGGGTTGCCGAACGCCGCGCTTCGCGCCTGCGTGCGGTTGTTCAGCACAGGGATGGCTGCCTCCTTGTCGGTGAGGAGCGTGACCTCGGCGCTGTACGGGAACACGCGAGTCACCTGGCCCAGCACACCGGCCTCGTTGATGACGGGGGACGCCAGCGCGATGCCATGGCGCACGCCGCGGTCGATGATGACCTTGCGGGAGTAAGGATCGGGCGCATCGTAGAGGATCTCCGCCGCCTGCGAGCGCACCTTCAAGGCCGGACGCAGTTCGAGCAGCGCCCGCAGCCGCAGATTCTCCTGGGCCAGCTGGTCGGCCCGAGCCGAGCGAGCCGCCTGCGCCGACAGCTCCTGGCGTGCCTTGGCTTCCTCTGCCAGTGCGTGTTCGAGCCCGAGGAAGTATTCGGCCCCGCCCTGCCATGCATCGACCGGCACGCGCAGCACGCGTTCGACCGGATGCAGCACCGTGGCCATCGCGGCCCGCAGCGGTTGAGTCAGCTGGAAGCGGGTGTCGGCGACCATCAAGAACAAGGCGAGCGCCGAGAAGAACATCAGGCGCGTGAGCGCCGACGGCCCTTGTCGGAAGAAGGGTGGCGGCGTCCGGTCGAGCATCCCTAAGGCCATGGGTGAAACCGTGTCGGCAGTTCGGTGGTTTCAACGGGCCTGCAGGCGGGCAGACGCCCCCTGCAGCCCCGCGCGTCAAAAGGTCACTCGGATGTGAAGATCGAACCCAGGCGCTCCATGCGCTCGAGCGCCATGCCGCAGCCGCGCACGACGCAGGTCAGGGGATCCTCGGCGACGAGCACCGGCAGGCCGGTTTCTTCGGCGAGCAGGCGGTCCAGGTCGCGCAGGAGCGCGCCCCCGCCAGTGAGCATCATGCCGCGCTCGGCGATGTCGGCGCCCAGTTCGGGCGGGGTCTGTTCCAGCGCATTCTTGACCGCCGAGACCATCTGGTTGAGCGGATCGGTCAGGGCTTCCAGGATTTCGTTGCTGCTGATCGTGAAGCTGCGCGGCACGCCTTCGGACAGGTTTCGGCCCTTGACTTCCATTTCCTTGACTTCGGAGCCGGGAAAGGCGCTGCCGATGTTCTTCTTGATGGCCTCGGCGGTGGGCTCGCCGATCAGCATGCCGTAGTTGCGGCGGATGTAGTTGATGATGGATTCGTCGAATTTGTCGCCGCCGACGCGGATGCTGCCCTTGTAGACCATGCCACCGAGCGAGATGACGCCCACCTCGGTGGTGCCGCCGCCGATGTCGACCACCATGGAACCGCTGGCTTCCGACACCGGCAGGCCGGCCCCGATGGCCGCGGCCATCGGCTCTTCGATCAGGTACACCTCGGAGGCGCCGGCACCCAGGGCCGATTCACGGATCGCGCGGCGCTCGACCTGGGTGGAACCGCAGGGCACGCAGATGATGATGCGCGGGCTCGGGCGCAGCATCTTCGAGTCGTGGACCATCTTGATGAACTGCTTGAGCATTTGCTCGGTGACGGTGAAGTCGGCGATCACGCCGTCTTTCATCGGGCGGATGGCCTCGATGTTGCCCGGCACCTTGCCGAGCATGGCCTTGGCTTCGGCGCCGACGGCCTGGATGGTCTTCTTGCCGTTGGGGCCGCCTTCGTGGCGAATGGCCACCACCGAGGGTTCGTCGAGCACGATGCCCTTGCCGCGGACGTAGATCAGCGTATTGGCCGTGCCAAGGTCGATGGCGAGGTCGGTGGAGAAGTAGCGGCGCAGGGATGCGAACATGGATTTGAGGTGTTGGGTCGTCTGGCTGTCGGTGCGGGCATCGCGATCGGCCAGGCGGCGCCTGGGGGACCGGATACGGGCTCGGAGGGCAGGCTGGGCGACGTGGTTCCGTGGATGGGAGGGGCAGATGCCCGCGCCGACGATCGAAAATCGCCCGCGTGAGCGCAAAAACGGTTTCGAGCCCGGCCAGGGTGAAACGGAACCCCCGGCGGATGGCACTGGGGCGGTCGCACACCCGGAAGGGCTTGTGGATAACCGGGGATAATACTGCATCACCCTTCGTTTTCGCCCACGCGGCAACCTCTTCTAGAGCGCAATATTCAATGGCACTGACACCTGACGACGTCAGCCGCATCGCCAACCTCGCCCGCCTGGAACTGAAGGCGCCCGAGCAGGCCGCGATGCTGCAGCAGCTCAATGGCTTTTTCTCCATCGTCGAACGCATGCGCGCCATCGACACCAGCGGCGTCGAGCCGCTGTACACCCCGCTGTCGGCCGTGCAGGACGTGGCGCTGAGGCTCCGCGAGGACCGCGCCACCGAATCCGACCAGCGCGAGCAGAACCAGCGCAGCGCCCCGGCCGTCGAAGACGGTCTCTTTCTTGTTCCGAAAGTCATCGAATGAGTTCGTCCCTGCACACCCTCGGCGTGGCGGGACTCGGCCGCGCGCTCGACGCCGGGACCGTTTCCAGCGTCGAATTGACGAAACATCTGCTCGCACGCGTTGCCGCCCATGAACACCTTGGTGCGTTCCTGTCGACCAGCACCGAACAGGCGCTGGCCCAGGCCGCCGCAGCCGATGCACGCCGCGCCAAAGGCGAGCGCGGGCCGCTGCTGGGCGTACCGCTCGCGCACAAGGACATCTTCGTGACCTCCGCGCTGCCCACCACGGCCGGCTCGAAGATGCTCGCGGGCTATGAGAGCCCGTTCGACGCCACCGTGGTGCACCGGCTGGCCGAGGCCGGGATGGTCACGCTCGGCAAGCTCAACTGCGACGAATTCGCGATGGGCTCCAGCAACGAAAATTCGGCCTATGCCCCGGTCAAGAACCCCTGGGATGTCACCCGCGTGCCTGGCGGATCTTCCGGCGGCTCCGCGGCTGCCGTGGCGGCGCGACTGGTGCCCGTGGCCACCGGCACCGACACCGGCGGCTCCATCCGCCAGCCGGCGAGCTTCACCGGCATCACGGGCATCAAGCCCACCTATGGCCGGGTCTCCCGTTACGGGATGATTGCCTTTGCATCAAGCCTCGATCAGGCCGGCCCGATGGCACGCACCGCGGAAGACTGCGCCCTGCTGCTCACCGCCATGAGCGGGTTCGACGAACGCGATTCCACGAGCGCCGATCAGCCTCGCACGGACTACGCCGCGGCGCTGTCCACCGCGCGTGAAGGCGCCACGGCGGCCCAGCCGCTCAAGGGGCTGCGCATCGGCCTGCCGGCGGAGTTCTTCCCGCAAGCGCTGGCCGCCGACGTGAACGGTGCTGTGCGTGCCGCGCTCGCGGAGTTCGAAAAGCTCGGCGCCACGCTGGTGGACGTGAGCCTTCCTCGAACCGAATTGTCGATCCCGGTGTACTACATCATCGCGCCGGCCGAGGCCTCATCGAACCTCAGCCGCTTCGACGGCGTGCGCTACGGCCACCGGGCGGCACGGTACGACGGCCTCGTGGACATGTACAAGAAGAGCCGCGCAGAAGGATTCGGCGACGAGGTCAAGCGCCGGATCATGATCGGCACCTACGTGCTGAGCCACGGCTACTACGATGCCTACTATCTGCAGGCGCAAAAGCTGCGCCGCATGATCGCCGACGATTTCCAGGCCTGCTTCCAGCGTTGCGATGTCATCGCGGGCCCCGTTGCGCCCACCGTGGCGTGGAGGCTCGGGGACAAGAGCGACGACCCCGTGGCCAACTACCTTGCCGACATCTTCACGCTGCCGGCGAGCCTTGCGGGCCTGCCCGGCATGAGCCTGCCCGCGGGCCAAGGGGAAGCCGGCATGCCAGTCGGACTGCAGCTGATCGGCAACTACTTCCAGGAAGGCGTGCTGCTGCATGCAGCGCACGCGTTCCAGCAAGCCACCGACTGGCACGCCCGCACCCCGACCGGCTACTGACCGCAACCATGTCCACAACGTCCAAACTCATTCGGGGCTACGAGGTCGTGATCGGCATCGAGACCCACGCCCAGCTGTCCACCCAAAGCAAGATCTTCAGCGGCTCGAGCACCCAGTTCGGTGCCGCGCCGAACACCCAGGCCTCCGCCGTGGACCTCGCGTTGCCCGGCACGCTGCCGGTGATGAACCGCGGCGCGGTCGAACGCGCCATCCGGTTCGGGCTGGCCGTGGGGGCGAAGGTCGCCCCGCTGTCGATCTTCGCGCGCAAGAACTACTTCTACCCGGACCTGCCGAAGGGCTACCAGATCAGCCAGTACGAGATTCCGGTCGTGCAGGGCGGAGTCATCGAGTTCTACGTCGGCGACGTCAAGCACAAAGTGCAGCTGACGCGCGCTCACCTCGAAGAGGACGCGGGCAAGTCGCTGCACGAAGACTACGCGGGCCAGACCGGCATCGATTTGAACCGCGCCGGCACGCCGCTGCTGGAGATCGTGACGGAGCCCGACATGCGGTCGAGCGCCGAGGCCGTCGAGTACGCACGCACGCTGCACGAGCTTGTGAAATGGATCGACATCTGCGATGGCAACATGCAGGAAGGATCGTTCCGCTGCGACGCCAACGTGTCGGTGCGCAAGCCCGGGGCCGATTTCGGCACACGCCGCGAGATCAAGAACCTGAACAGCTTCAAGTTCATGCAGCAGGCGATCGACTATGAAATCAACTGGCAGATCGACCTGATCGAAGACGGCGGCAAGGTGCAGCAGGCCACCGTGCTCTTCAACCCCGACACAGGCGAAACGCGTGAGATGCGCTCGAAGGAAGATGCGGCCGACTACCGCTACTTCCCCGACCCGGACCTGCCGCCGCTGGTGATCGCCGACAGCTGGGTGGAGGAAGTGCGCTCGAACATGCCGGAGCTGCCGCGCAAGATGGCCGAGCGGTTCCAGGCCGAATACGGGCTGCCGGCGTACGACGCCAGCGCGATGACGCAGGACAAGGCGACCGGCGCCTACTTCGAGGCGGCGGCCAAGGCCAGCGGCCAGCCCAAGCTCGTGGCCAACTGGCTGATGGGCGAAATCTCGCGCCGGCTCAATGCCGACGGACTTGCGCTGGGCGCGAGCCCGGTGAATTCGGCCGTGCTCGCGCAGCTCATCGGCCGCATCGCCGATGGCACCATTTCGAACAACGGTGCCAAGCAGGTGTTCGACACCCTGTGGACCGACGGCGGCGAGGTGGACGGCATCATCGAGGCCAAGGGCCTCAAGCAGATGAGCGACACGGGCGAACTCGAACGCATCCTCGATGAGGTGCTGGCGGCCAATACCAAGTCGGTCGAGGAATTCCGTGCCGGCAAGGAAAAGGCGTTCAACGCGTTGATCGGCCAGGCGATGAAGGCCACGAAGGGCAAGGCCAATCCGACGGCCATCAACGAGCTGCTGAAAAAGAAGCTGGCAGGCTGACGGCGAGGGAACGGAACGCGGCCCGGCATTGCGGGCCGCGCCCTGTCAGCGGGCAGCGTCCCTGCGCGGAGGCGCCGATGCTGCAGGCAAGGCCCCCATGGAACCGGGGGCGGCGCCGGCCCAGAGTTTGCGCAAGCGGGCAAGCTCGGCGTCGTAGAGGCGGTCGATGCGCAGCAATTCTTCCTTCTGGTTCTCCACCAGGGTACGCTGCGCGGTGGTGGCCGCTTCGTTGGCATCCAGCTGTTGGCGCAGTTTCAGGGGCATCTGCTTGCCCTTGTAGAACTCGGCTTCGTCGAGCAGCGGCTTGCGCTCACGTTCGAGTTCCTTCAGGCGCCCCTCGGAAAAGCGCACCCCCTTGTCCACATCGTCGAGCGCGGCCTCGCGTGCCTTGCGGTGCGCGCTTTCATTGGGGAAGCGCACCAGCAGGTTGCGATCGCGCCGGACGGCATCTTGCTGCGCCGCGCGCTGCAGCGCCGCCTGGCGTTCGCGTGCCTCGTGTTCGGCCTGCTCGTCGAAGGTGCGGGCGGGCGGCACGACACGCTGAACGGAGCCGTCGGCGTTGAGCATGCGCTGTTCCCGCGTGGAGCATTCTGGAATGGGCCGGTCCGATGTCAGGCGCCGTCCACTGCCATCCACGCAGCTGTAGATGCCGGCCGCCTTGCTGGCGTCCGCCGCGCAGGCCAGCAGCCAACACACCGCCAGCCAGCGGCGGACCGGACCATGCTCACGCATCGACGGCACCATCACACCCCATATTTGTCCCGGTAGGCAGCCACCCGCACGCCATGCGCGCCGAGGGCCGGATCTTGATTGGTTTCCAGATACTGCAACAAGTCCTTCAGCGTCGCAATGGCGCAGACGTCGAGCCCGAGCTCGCGTTGCACGAATTGCACGGCGGACCAGGGCGCATCGCTGCCGTTGTCGGTGGCCTTTTCCTGGCGGTCGAGGGCGATGACGACGGCCGAGGGCTGGGCACCGGCCGCCTGGATCATGGCAATGGATTCGCGCACGGACGTTCCGGCCGAGATCACGTCATCGATGATGAGCACGCGGCCCGCGAGCTTGGCACCCACGAGGGTACCGCCTTCCCCATGGTCTTTCGCTTCCTTGCGGTTGTATGCAAAAGGCACGTTCCGGCCGTGCCGTGCCAATTCGACGGAGACGGCCGCGGCCAGCGCGATGCCCTTGTAGGCCGGGCCGAACAGCATGTCGAACTGCAGGCCGGAGGCGATCAGCCGGCGCGCATAGAATTCCGCCAGGCGGCCGAGCTTGGCGCCGTCATCGAACAGGCCGGCGTTGAAGAAATAGGGCGACAACCGCCCGGCCTTGGTCTTGAATTCCCCGAAGCGCAACGCGCCGGCCTCCACTGCAAGCTTCACGAAATCTTGTGCGAGGAGGTCGGATTCGCGCGTGGGGCTCATGGGAGTCTTTCGTGTTCCGTCTGGTGTCATTGAATCTGAACGGCATCCGGTCCGCTGCGACCAAGGGGCTCGTTCCCTGGGCCGAAGCCCTGGGCGCCGATTGTATGGGGGTGCAGGAGATCAAGGCGCAGCAAGCCGATGTGGCAGGCCGGTTCGAGCGCTTGCATGACCTGCACGGGCACTTCCACTTTGCCGAAAAGAAGGGGTACTCGGGGGTCGGGGTTTACACCCGGAAAGCGCCTTCCAATGTGGTCGTCGGATTCGGTTCGCCCGAGTTCGACGCCGAAGGCCGCTACCTCGAACTGCAGTTCGACACCCCCGCCCGCAAACTCAGCATCATCAGCTGCTACTTTCCGAGCGGCTCGAGCGGTGAAGAGCGGCAACTCGCGAAATTCCGGTTCCTGGCCCTCATGACCCCGCACCTGCGGCGGCTCAAGACAGAGCGTGAATTCATCCTCGTCGGCGACATCAACATCGCGCACAAGGAGATCGACCTCAAGAACTGGCGCGGCAACCAGAAGAACAGCGGTTTCCTGCCCGAGGAACGCGCCTGGATGACCCACACGCTCGATGAAGTGGGCCTCGTGGACGTGTTCCGAACGCTGAATCCCCAACCCGAGCAATACACCTGGTGGAGCAACCGGGGCCAGGCATGGGCCAAGAACGTGGGGTGGCGGCTCGATTACCACCTGGCCACGCCGGCCATCGCCAAACTCGCTGTCAAGGAGTCGATCTACCTCGACCAGCGGTTCTCCGACCATGCGCCGCTGATCATCGACTACGACTTCACGCTCTGACGAATGTCGACGCGGCACCTTGTGCCCCCCACGTTTGCGGTCGACCTTGCTCGGAGTTTGTTCGTACGATGCGCCTTCGAGGTCCAAGGCGGTGGTGCGCTTCGGCAATCCGGCCGGGCGGGCTTTCCGCCTGTCAGCCAGGAGCATCACATCATGGGATTCTTCAGCAAGATTCTTGAGAAGCTCGGTATCGGCCACGACGCCAAAGCGGCGCCTGCCTCCCCGCAGTCCCCGGCCTCACCTGCATCTGGGACGCCATCGGCCGCCGCATCGGCAAGCCCCGGTGCATCGGCTGCAACGCCATCACCCCCCACCGCCATCCCGATCGTCGACGTGGTCGCGCAATTGGAGCAACGCGCGGCATCGAACCCCCAGAAACTGAACTGGCGAACGTCGATCGTCGACTTGCTCAAGCTGCTCGACATCGACAGCAGCCTCACCGCCCGCAAGGAACTCGCCGTGGAGCTGGGCTGCCCGCCCGACAAGATGGGCGACTCCGCCGAGATGAACATGTGGCTGCACAAGGCCGTGCTTGCCCGCATCGCCGCCAACGGCGGCAATGTCCCTGGCGATCTGCTGCACTGACCGACGCTCAGGTTCTGAACGACTCGGACAACGGCGCGGGGCGTGCAGGGATAATCCCTGCATGCACGCACCCTCTTGCCCTTCCCTGTCGCCCAAGGCCCGCTGATGTCGATCCAGTGGTATCCCGGGCACATGCATGCGACGAAAAAGGCCATCGTCGAGCGGATGAAAGGCGGCATCGATGTGGTCATCGAACTGCTCGATGCACGCTTGCCGGGGTCGAGCGCGAACCCGCTGCTGGCGGATCTGACGCGAGGCAAACCCGCGCTGAAGGTGCTCAACAAGCAAGACCTTGCAGACCCTGCGCGCACGGCCGAGTGGCTTGCCTTCTACAACGCACAGCCGGCCACGCAGGCCATCGCGCTCGACGCCAGCATCACCGCGCCGGCCCAGCGCCTCACGGACGCCAGCCGGTCGCTCGCACCGCTGCGCGGCGGCATGGCCAAGCCGCTGCGGGTGTTGATCTGCGGCATCCCGAACGTGGGCAAGTCCACGCTGATCAACACGCTGGTCGGGAAGAAGGCGGCAAAAACCGGTGACGAGCCGGGCATCACGAAAGTCGAACAGCGCATTTCGCTTGCGAGCGACTTCTACCTCTTCGACACGCCGGGGATGCTGTGGCCCCGCATCGCGGTTCCCGAGAGCGGCTACCACCTTGCCGCCAGTGGCGCCGTCGGCCGCAATGCACTCGACGAAGAAGAGGTTGCGCTCGAGCTGCTGCACACCGTGCGCACCAACTACCCCGGCCACATCGAGGAACGGTTTCAACTGAAAGATGCCGATGCGCTGCCCGACGAAGCGTGGCTCGAAGCCATCGGCCGACGCCGCGGTGCAGTGCAGAGCGGCGGGCGGGTGAATCTGCAGAAGGCCTCGGAGATATTGATCCATGAGTTCCGCAACGGCGGGCTCGGGCGGGTGACGCTCGAGACGCCCGAGCAGTTCCTGGCATGGCAGGCTGCCGCGGCCGTACGGGATGCGGAGCGGGCGCAAAAGAAGGCACGCGGCAAGCGTGCCGCCCCCCTGCCCGACGAGACCTGATCCGCAGGCGCCGGTCAGGCGAGCACGGACGCAGGCCCGAAAAACTCCCAGTGCGTCTGCGACGCAGGCACCCCGAGCTCGATCAGCTGGCGCCGCACCGCCTGCATGAACCCCTTCGGGCCGACGAAGCATGCCTCCACATCGCGCGACTCAGGCAACCAGGCGTCCAGCTGATCGGCGGTGAGCAAGCCGACGGCATCGGGTTCCGGCACAGAGCCGGCATGGTCGGCATAGCAGTAGCGGCGCGTCAGTTGCGGATGCCGCGCTGCGAGCCCGTCGACCGCATCGCGGAAAGCATGCACCGCTGCATCGCGCGCGCAGTGAATGAAGTGCACCGGCCGGCCGCTCGGCAGCGCCGCCTCCAGCATCGCGAGCAACGGCGTGATGCCGACCCCGCCGCTGATCAGCACCAGGGGCTTGTCTCCCCCGGGCAGCACGAACTCCCCCGCGGGCGGGAACACATCGAGCAGGTCGCCAGGCTGCGCACGGTCATGCAGGAACCGCGACACGTGGCCGCCCGCTTCGCGCTTGACACTGATGCGGTACGAGCGCCCATTGGATGCAGCCGACAAGGAGTAGTTGCGCCGCACCTCATCCCCATCGATCACCAGCTTCAGGCCGATGTACTGGCCCGGCTGGAAGGTCATGATGGCGCCCCCGTCGGCAGGCACCAGCACGAACGACGTGATCTCGGCGCTTTCCCGAATCCTCTGCGCGATGCGGAACGGCCGGGCACCGGTCCAGCCCCCAACCGCTTGCGCCTGGGCCTCGTACACCGCACGTTCGGCGCCGATCAGGATGCCAGCGAGCTGCTCATAAGCAGCGGCCCACGCATCGATCACGACATCCGTGGCCACCTCGGCTCCGAGCACCTCCCGGATCGACCTCAGCAGGCATTCGCCCACCAGCGGATACTGCCCGGGCTGCACTTGCAGCGACACGTGCTTGTTGACGATCTGCGCAGCCAGGCCGCCGATGGCCTCCAACCGGTCGATGTGTTTCGCATACATCAGCACGCCCTGCGCCAAGGCGCGCGATTGGGCGCCGCTCGCCTGGTGCGCCTGATTGAACATGGGCCGGAGCTCGGGGTGTTCGGTGAGGAGCAGCCGATAGAAATGCGCAGTCAGCGCCTCGCCGCCGGTTTCGAGCAGCGGCACGGTGGCCTTGATGATGTCGCGTTGGCCGGAAGTCAGCATTGGCGGTCCTCTTGGTGGTGATGCCCCCCATTGGCAACTGCCATGCCATGAATCGGAGCGCGCAAATCAAGGACTTGGCATCAAGCGCGTCAGAATGACATCCATCGATGGGAGTCATCCTGACTCCAATGAGGTCTGCATGACACCCCCCATTCTTCTGGATGCCCTGGTCCCGCTGGTGGCCGATCTGGCCCTGGATCTGCCGGAGCGCGAGCGCTATCGGCGCCTTCTCGGGGCCCTGCGCGTGGTGTTGCCGAGCGATGCCGCCGCGCTGCTCAAGCTCGACGGCGACAGCCTGGTCCCGCTTGCGGTGGACGGCCTGAGCGACGATACGCTGGGGCGACGCTTCCATGCGGACGGGCAGCCGCGGCTGGCGACTCTGCTTCGGAGCGACGGTCCCGTGCACTTTGCCCCGGACTGCGGCATGCCCGACCCCTACGACGGGCTCATCGACGGCGCAGGCCCCCACCTCGAAGTGCACGACTGCATGGGATGCGTGTTGCGGGTGGCCGGACACCCCTGGGGCGTGCTGACACTCGACGCGCTGGCCCCGTCCCGGTTTTCGCCTCGGGACCTGCACGCCCTGCGAGCCTTTGCGAGCCTTGCCGAAGCCACCGTGCGCGTGGCTGAGCACATCGATCAGCTCTCCTTGAACGCGGAGGGTTTCCGGGCGGCCACGGGCCCCCGGCCGCTGCTCGGACACAGCACTGCCTTCAAGGCCTTGCAGAAGGACATCGCGCTGGTCGGGCCGAGCGAACTCACCGTGCTCATCGGCGGTGAGACGGGCGTGGGCAAGGAACTGGTCGCAAAAGCCATCCACGCGGCATCGTCACGTGCCGCACGGCCGCTGATCAGCCTGAACTGCGCGGCCCTGCCCGAGACGCTGGCAGAGAGCGAGCTGTTCGGCCATGTGCGGGGTGCGTTCACCGGCGCGGTGAGCGACCGCCGCGGCAAGTTCCAGCTGGCCGACGGCGGCACATTGTTCCTCGACGAGGTGGGCGAACTGCCGCTGGCCGCGCAGGCAAAGCTGTTGCGGGTGCTGCAGAGCGGCCAATTGCAACGGGTGGGGTCCGATCATGATTTGAAGGTCGATGTGAGGCTGATTGGGGCGACGAACCGCGACCTGGCCGACGAGGT
Source organism: uncultured Rhizobacter sp. (assembly GCA_966212105.1). Taxonomy (GTDB): domain Bacteria; phylum Pseudomonadota; class Gammaproteobacteria; order Burkholderiales; family Burkholderiaceae_C; genus Rhizobacter. Next base: position 60,397 of record CBIHPH010000009.1, on the reverse strand, counting down.
GCGCGCCGGCCGCTTTCGCGCCGACCTGTACCACCGCTTGAGCGTGTATCCGCTTCGGGTGCCGCCGCTGCGCGAACGCGATCGGGATGTGCTGCTGCTCAGCGGCAGCTTCCTCGAGGAAAACCGTTCACGCCTGGGCTTGAGGGGCCTTCGCCTTGCCCCGGATGCGCAGGCCGCCCTGCTGACTCATCCGTGGCCGGGCAACGTGCGCGAACTCGAACACGCGATCGCCCGCAGCGCGCTGCGGGCGATCGGACGCCATCCGCAGCGCCCACGCATCCTCACGCTGACCGCCGCCGATTTCGACATCGGATTTCCTGCCGCGTCCACCGTCGTTGCCCAGGCCGATGCCGCGCAGGCCGTGGCCAACCCAGCCGCACTCCGCGACGCGACCGAGGCGTTCCAGCGCCAATACATCGAATCCTGCCTGGTGCGGCACCACGGCAACCGCGCCGCCGCCGCACGGGAATTGGGCGTGGACAGGGCCAACCTTGCCCGCCTCGTACGCCGGCTCAGCGCCCCCACCCGCACCGCGGTCGAAAGTTTCACAAGGAAAGGGAAAGCACGTGACTGACGCCAGGCCAACCGTTCACAAACTCGCCGGTGGTGATGTGCTGGTGTGGCTCGACCCGACGGGCGGCATCTGCATCAAGACCGTGGAGCCCCACGGCGACCCGGTGGAACTGGGCGAACAAGAGGCCCTCGAACTCGCCCGATTGCTGACACGTTTGGTCGCCGAACAAGGCTGACGGTGCGGATCGAAGCGTGCACGGTGGCTTCCGGCAACGCGGAACACTGCACTAAACTGCCTTCGTTTTCATGGCGGGTCCGCCCGCGAACTTTCAACGTCTTCCCGGAGATCCATGGAATGAAAAGAACGATCGCCCTGTCGTTGCTGGCCTGCACGATGGCCTTGCCCGCACTGGCCCGCGACACCGAGTTAAAGCTGCCCTTCGACGAAGTGCTCCAGATGCCCGAGGCGAAGGAGAAGCTGGACGGCTCCGTCAAATTCTTCCTGGCCGGGCAGAAGACGCCCAAGGTGCTGCAGAAAATGGGCGACGACATCTCCAACAAGAAGACCAACGGTGCCAACAAGACCGACGAGGTCGCCTGCAAATGGGCGGTGCTGTCGGCCCTGGTCGCGTTCCAGGACAAGGCCAAGTCGATGGGTGCCAATGCCGTCGTCGACATGGTGAGCTACTACAAGCGCAACACGTTCAGCAGCCCGACCGAATACGAATGCCATGCGGGTGGCATCATCGTCGGCGTCGCGCTCAAGGGCACCTACGCGAAGATCCCGAACTGATCGAACCTGCGACTGCTGGGCACAGAATGGGCGGACCACATCGGAGCGGCCCATGCTGATTGCCCAACTGACGGACATGCACATCACACGGCCGGGTGTGCTGGCCGGCGGCATCGTCGATACGGCAGGCATGCTGCGCCGGGCCGTGTCGGCCGTGCTGGCCCTGACCACACCACCCGACCTGGTCGTCCTCACAGGCGACCTCACCGATTCCGGTCATCCGGACGAATACGTTCGCCTGCGCGCCCTGCTGGCGCCGCTGCGGGCCCCGGTCTTGTGCATCGCCGGCAACCATGACGACCGCGACGCACTGCGCGCCGCGTTCCCGGGCTGGCCGCCCGGCCCGTTCCTGCAGTTCGTGCATGACGCCGGCCCGCTTCGCATCATGGGGCTGGACACGGTCGTGCCCGGCGAGACCCGTGGCGAGCTGTGCGCCACCCGGCTTGCATGGCTCGATCAGGCGCTGACGAGCAGCCCCTCGCGCCCTACCCTGGTGCTGCTGCACCACCCGCCCTTCGACACCGGCATCCGGTTCATGGATGAGGTGGGGCTGATCACCGGACGAGAAGCCTTTGCCGACATCATCGCCCGCCACCGGCAGGTCAAACTGTTGCTGAGCGGCCATTTGCACCGAGCCATTCACACCGTGGTGGCTGGCTGCCGGGCGCTCACATGCCCCAGCACCGCGCATCAGATCCCGCTCGACCTGCGGCCCGACGCCCCTGAAGGTTTCTGCCTGGAGCCCCCCGGCTTCATGCTGCACCGGTGGACGGAGAACGGGTTCATCACCCATACCGCCGTGACAAGCCCGAGCCCCGGGCCGTTTCCGTTCTGACGACGGGCTACGCGGCAAGCATGTCGGCGAGCGCAGCCAGCAATGCGCGGCACTGAGCCTGTGTGCCGACGGTGATGCGCAGAAAATCGGCCGTGCGCGGCTGATTGAAATGCCGGACGAGGATCCGGCGTTCGCGCAGCCCTTCGGCAAGCCATTGGCCCGTGCGACCTTCCCGCCGCGCAAAGACGAAGTTGGCGACAGAGGGCAGCACTTCGAAGCCGAGCGCCTCAAGGCCTGCCGTCAGTTCTTCCCGATTCGCGATCGTGACGGCGGAGACCTGCGCCAGGTGCTCGGCATCATCGACCGCAGCGATGGCACCGGCCATCGCCAGGCTGCCGAGCGGGTACGAATTGAAGCTGTTCTTCACCCGTTCCAGCGCGTCGATCAACGGTGCCTGCCCGATCGCAAATCCAACCCGCAGACCGGCGAGTGCACGCGACTTCGACAAGGTCTGGACGACCAGCAGGTTCGGATGGTGCTTCACCAACGGAACGGCCGAGACGCCCCCGAAATCGATGTAGGCCTCATCGACGACCACGACCGAACCGCGATTGGCTTCAAGGATCTCCACGATCTCCGGCAATGCCAGCATGCGGCCGGTGGGCGCATTCGGATTCGCGAACACGATGCCGCCGTTGGGCACCCGGTACGACGCGACATCGATGCGGAAGTCATCCGTCAGCGGGATGCAGCGGTGCGTGATGCCATACAACACGCAGTAGGACGCATAAAACGCGTACGTCACATCCGGGAACAGCACAGGCTGCGTGTGCTGGAGCAGACCGCAGAACGCATGGGCCAGCACTTCATCGGACCCGTTGCCGACGAACACCTGCTCGATGCCCACCCCGTGGCTGCGTCCGATGGCCTCGCGCAGCGCCAAGGCCTGCGGGTCGGGGTACATGCGCAGGCCGTCGCCGGCGGCGCGCTGGATTGCTTCCACCGCCCGGGCCGATGGGCCGAGCACACTTTCGTTCGTGTTGAGCTTGACCCATTCAGGGTCGTTGCACTGTTCACCCGGCACGTAGGGTTTGAGCCGTTCGACCACCGGGCTCCACAGTGCGGTCGTGTCCTTGATCATGAATTCGCTCGGTCCTTGGATTGCATGCCGCCATTCTCTCTTCCCCGAGGACATCACCCTGACGACCGTTTCAACACGGGCAGCAGCTATCCTCGGACCGGAGGAGCTGGGCAGTTGGACTCAATGACAGCAAAGTTGGAGGCCCTGCTGGAATGAGATCGACCTCTGAAGCGGTCGGTCGTCAGGCTTGAAACAGATACATTTACCTGCCCGAAGAAATCGCATGACGTTCGACTTCCTACAGCTTCACGACGCAGTTTTATCTTCGATCCACATCAGCTACGACGCAGCGCGGTGCGACCTCGAATTAAGACCCGTCGGCAAAGGCCCGCATATTCTGGTGTTTGAAGGCTTCTCGATGCTGGGTTTCCCCCGTAGGGAGCCGTGGGGACCATCAGTTCTCATAAACGCTGTCAGACAGCTTGGGCCGAACGCCTTCGAGATCGAACTACAGTCTGGCGACATGTTGCATGTCGAAGCGACGAGCTGGGCCCTCCGGTCAAAAGCTTCAGCCTGATTCCCGGTCGTGCGCAGTAGGGACGATGCGCAGGCCCATGCATCAAGACGCCAATGCGTGCCCGTACATGGATGAAACACTGTCGGCTGAAAATTCAGTCCTGCGCCACCTCACCCCTTGGGGGGCGGCTCAAACCGCCTAGCAGGCTTCGGCGCTCGGGCATACAGCGGCTCCACCTGTGGCAACGCCCGCTGGATGTCCTTGATGCGGGTGGGGCCCGATGGGTGGGTGGACAGGAACTCGAGCGGCGCGCCCTTGCTGGCTTCGCCCATCTTCTGCCACAGGGAGATGCCGGCACGCGGGTCGTACCCCGCGCGGGCGGACAGTTCCATGCCCACCAGGTCGGCTTCGGATTCATCTTCACGGCCGAACCGCAAGGTGAGCAATTGGCCACCGAGGTCGGCGACCATGCGGGCGTTGTTGCCGAGGCCGAACACCGCGGCCCCGAGCGAGATGGCCCCTTGGGTGGCCATGGACTTGCCCACGCGCTCTCGCGCATGCTCACGCAATGCGTGGGCGATTTCGTGGCCCATGACCATCGCCACCTCGTCATCGTTGAGCTGCAGCTGTTGCAGGATGCCGGTGAAGAAGGCGATCTTGCCGCCCGGCATGCAGAAGGCATTGATCTGCTTGGATGACAACACATTGATTTCCCACGTCCATTCACGGGCGCGGGGGTTCCATTCGTAGCTGAACGGGATCAACCGCTCAGCGATGGCGCGCAGGCGCACGACCTGGGGATGATCGTCCGGCAGCAAAGCGTCTTTCCGGCGAGCCGCCTGCTTGAGCTGGCCGTAGTTCTGCAGCGCGGCAGCCTCGATCTGCTGGGCGGGCGCCAGCTTCGCGAACTGGGACCGGTCTCCCACGTCGACGCCTTCGCGCGCGAAGGCGGGGACGGCCGCCAAAGCGCCGGCTGCAAGCAATCCCCCCGTGAACAGGCGGCGCGAGTGCAGCGGACAACGACAAGCCACGACATGGTCACCCACAGGGGCCCAGGTGAAATCCTCGGAATCAGTGTGTTGCGGCATGATCATCAAGCCTGTTCAGTACTCAAAATCCACCTTTCAATCATCGGTCAGCGGCGCGTCCGGGTCCACCTCGAGGGCCGACACCGGCGCCCTCAGCCACCACAGCAAGCCCAACGCGGGCGCGGCCGCCGCGGTGGACACGAGGAAAAACACGGGCCAGCCGATGGTCTCGGCCAGCACACCGGCCAGCGGCCCCACCCACACCCGCCCCACCGAGGCGAATGCGGACAACAAAGCGTACTGTGTCGCGGTAAAGCGCTGGTTGCACAGGCCCATCAGAAAGGCCACGAAGGCCGCCGTGCCCATGCCGCCGGACAGGTTCTCGAACGCGATGACCATCAGCAGCCCGCCGTCGACCGGTGTGGGCTGTGCGAGGGACACGATGCCAAGATCGAACGCCGGGATGGTCAGCGCCGGCATCACCCCCTTGCCATTGACGGCGAGCCACCAGAAGCCCAGGTTGCTCACCATCTGCAGCAGCCCGAACAGCATCAGGGAACGCCACAACCCGAGCTTGAACATCAGCGCTCCGCCCAGCAGCGCGCCGCCAATGGTCAGCCACAGCCCGATGAGCTTGTTCGCCACGCCGAACTCGGCCGGCGCGAACGCCATGGCTTTCAGCAGGAACGGGGTCATCAGGGAGCCGGCGAATGCATCGCCGAGCTTGTAGAGGACGATGAACGCGAGGAAACCGCCGGCGCCCGGCTGGCGGAAGTAGCTTTCCAGGCCGCCGAGCAGGGTTTCGAACTGCGCCTTGCGGGCCGCCCAGGCGGCCAGCGGCAGGGTGGCGCCGATGCCCATCAGGAGCGTGAGCAGATCGATCCACTTGGCTTTCAGCGCCGGGGCGAGCGCACTGCCGGACAACAGCGGGTCGAGCGCAGCAGCGGCCAGCGGACGGAACAAGCCCTGGGCGAGCAGCGGATCACGCCCCGGGGCTTCGCCGAGGCCGGCAGTGAGCATGTAGCCGGCCCCGATGGCCAGCGCGACGCAGAAGAATCCGCGCAGGTCGTGCGACGCAACGCTGGCCGGCCGCACGGCCGTGGCGAGCCGGGGCAAAGCCACCACGGAGAGCACAGCCGCGCCCACCATGAGCACGGCCATCGTTCGGTAAACCTCGGGCCACGTCCAGCCGCCCCCCTGTGTGGGATCGACCCAGATCAGGGCCACACCGCCCGACAGGATCATCGCGAGCCGGTAGCCGAGCACATTGAGGGACGACCCGAGGCCGCGCTCGTGCGCATGGAGCAGATCGGTGCGGTACGCATCGATCACGACGTCCTGGGAAGCGGACACGAAGGCAATCAGCACGGCCAGCAGGGCAAACATGCGGGTCGAGGCGGTGGGCGAGGTGTCGGCCATCCACCACAGGGCGCCCGCCAGACCGAGTTGCGTGAGCACGAGCCAGCCGCGGCGGCGTCCGAGCCACGGCAACTCGAAGCGGTCCATCAGCGGAGCCCAGAGGAATTTGAACGTGTACGGCAGCCCGACCAGGCTCAAGTACCCGATCGTGGCCACGTCGAGGCCCACGCCGCTCAGCCAGGCTTGCATTGCCTGCCCGGTCAGGGCGAGTGGCAGGCCGGATGCGAACCCGAGGACGGCCACGACCAGCAGCCGGTGGAAAGCCAGCGCGCGGACATGCAAGGGCGACAGGGATTGGGTGGTCATCGGAACGGTTCCAGGAGGCGCGGGACCCCGCCGGGGACGCCCGGCGCGCGACGCGGTGCATTCGGCGCACCGTGCGCATGTCCAACATTCATGGTCCGGGAGTGTAGACAGGGTGGGCGTTGGATTGGCGGTTCGTCGACAATCGCGGCATGAGCCCTTCGCCCCAAGCCTTGTCACCGACGTTTTCAAAGCTGGAATTCCGCCAGGCCCTCAGTGCATTCGCTACGGGCGTGACGATCGTGACCGCCCGCGACGCCAGCGGCGCCTTCGTGGGCCTGACGGCCAATTCGTTCAATTCGGTGTCACTCGACCCGCCGCTCGTGCTGTGGAGCCTGTCGCGCCGCGCCGGGTCGATGCCGATCTTCTCGGGTGGATCGCACTACGCGATCCACATCCTCGCGGCCGACCAGGTGGACCTCGCCCAACGATTCGCCACGAAGGACATCGACCGTTTCGCCGGCATTGAATGGAAGGAAGGCGCAGGCGGCGTGCCGTTGCTCGACGGGGCCGCAGCCCGGTTCGAGTGTTTCAACCGGAGCCGCTACGAGGAAGGCGACCATGTGATCTTCGTGGGCGAAGTGGAACGCTGCGAGCACCGGGAAGGCGCCCAGCCGCTGCTGTTCCACGGCGGCCGCTACTACACGGAACTGCCTTTGGCCTGAACCGCCTGCCGGGGATCGCTGCCGAGCGCCGACATCGGGAAGATCAACACCACGCTCAGCATGCTGCCGGAGCGTTCGCGCCGCACGCCGATGCCGCTTGCCCTGGCCACCTGGCTCAACATGAGCCAGTGCAGATCCTCTTCGTCGTCTGCCGGGGCGGCGCCGTCGCCGGACGTGGCCGACGTGATGGGGCCGCTTTGCTGAACGTCGATCAGCAGCAACACTTGATGCGCGGCCGGTTGCGGACGCACGCGAAGGGCGACGGAGTCGCCGGCATCGACGGCGTATTCGAGGGTGAGATCCAGCAATTGCTCGAACGCCGCGGCATCCACGTGCACCGGCGCAGCGATGGGCTCAGGCTCCTGAAGCACGACGCCGCGGGCAGCAGCGGGGGCGCGCCAGAGTGCCAGGGCGCGCTGGACAGCGTTGACGAGGTCGATGTCCTCGACCGCATGGGCGCCGCCATGCCCCATGACGCGGGCCATTTGCTGAACCTGCAGACCGAGATTCTCGAGGCGCTCCACTTCAACCAGACAGGCCTCCTTCGCCTGCGGGTCCGAATCGAGCAAGTGATCATGGAGTGCAGCCAGCGCACCTGAGAACGCCTCTCCCACCTTGGCGAGCAGCTTCGGAGAAGCCTGAAGCACCGGCGGCCGGGCCACCGAGGGGCGCCAGCCGGGTGGCTGAACGGGCGAAGTATCGGACAACCACATGGGATCCGGCGAGGGCACACTCCGGCGCGAACGCGTGTCGAAAGACATGACCATCTCCTGAGCCGGCAAATACCGGCCAGCTTCCAGTCATGCTATGCCCGGCGGCACACCGCGTCCACCCCATGGATCGTGTGGTTGAATCCGAGACCGCCGGCAGCAAATCGAGGATGTCACTACCGGAGTTCCGTCGATGCATGTTGCCTGCCCCCACTGCCAAACCACCAACCGCGTGCCGGACGAACGGCTGCGTGACGAACCCGTCTGCGGCCGCTGCGGCACGTCGCTGCTGCCGGGTGAACCCCTCACGCTGAACGACTCGAATTTCGATGCGTTCGTGAGCCGCTCGGAACTGCCGGTGGTGGTGGATTTCTGGGCCGCCTGGTGCGGCCCCTGCCGCGTCATGGCGCCGCAGTTCGAGGCGGCGGCGCGGGAGCTTCAGGGGCGCGCCGTGCTCGTCAAGGTGGACAGCGACGCCAGCCCGCGCACCGCGGGGCGTTTCGCGATCCGCAGCATCCCGACACTGGTCAAGCTCGACAAGGGGCGCGAGGTCAAGCGCCAGCCGGGCGCCGTGCAGGCCGCGCAAATCGTCGCCTGGGCCACGCGCTGAGCGGGTTTCACGGCCGAGGCCGTTGCGACGTGTCGATGTCGATCATGTGCCAATAGTTGGTCCAGAACGTGGGTGACCGGTAGCCGATCACCCACGGCTGAGTCAGCTCGTTGTAGACCCGGTGCACGTTGTACTTGTACGGCATGTAGGCCACCAGCAGCCGTTTCGCCTGATCGATGGCCGCGAGGCGCTCCGGCCCGTCGGGCAGTTCATTGACGCGGCGGTACACATCGTCGTAGGCCTTGAGCTGGAACCGTGCGAGGTTGCCACCGCCTGACGAGGGCCCGTAGGCCATGGCCAGTGAGCCCTGGCCATCCGGTGACGAGGAAGACGAACCGAGCGCCCACACCATCAGCTGACCGGCCCGGGCTCGCTTGAGCTGTTCGGGCCACTTGCCGATCTCGAACTCCATGCGCACCTGGAGCGCATCCATGTTCTTCTTCCACAGCTCGTCGAACTGGCGCGAGATGGGGTCCGGCTGCGTCGCGTATTTCAGCACCAGGGGTTGCCCGTCCGGCTGATCGCGCCAACCGTCGCCATCCCGGTCGATGTAGCCGTTGAGGTCCAGCAAGGCCTTGGCCCTGGCCAGGTTGTATTCGCTGTTCTCCGATTTGAACGCCGGGTCATAGCCGTACGTATCGGGCGCGAGCGCCGACTGCGCCGGAATGGCCTGGCCGCGGCGCGCCCGGCGGATCTCTTTGTCCACGTCGGTGCCGAGCGAGATGGCGCGCCGAAGGGCCACCTTCTGGGGCGTGTAGCCCCCGACCACCGGATCCTCCATGTTGAAGTAGAAGAACGTGACGTCCGAACGGAGCCGGCGATGCAGCCGGATGCCGCGCTTTTCCAGATTGGGGGCCAGTTTGCCCTGAGACAGCGCGACGTTCGTGAATTCGAGCGGCACGGAGACCACATCGAACTCGTTGTTCAGGAACGCCAGCCAGCGCGGCTGGCTTTCATCGACGACGCTGACCTCCACCCGGTCCACCATCGGCAGGCGGCGGCCCTTGAACCGCTCCAGCAGCGCCTGGCCCTCGGCATCGTCCGGATTCGGTTCTGCGTCGTAATAGACCTCACGGTAGTTCGGGTTGCGCTCGAACACCATCAAGGAACTGCGCCGCCACTGAGTGAGCCTGAAGGGGCCGGTCCCCACCGGATGCTCCGAGATGGCATCGCCGTACATGTCGGCCACCTCCCGCGCCATCGCCACCAATCCGGTCAGCGTGTAGATGAACCGCGGGCGCGGGGCCTCGAGCTTGAATTGCAGCGTGTAGCGGTCAAGCGCGCGGACCCCTTCGATGTCTCGGTCGTAATCGAATGGCTTCTTGCTCTTCAAGGCCGCTTCCCGCAGGCGCTCCAGCCCGACGATGCCCTCCTCCACCATGCCCGAGTAGTGCGGGCTCTTGATTTTCGGATCGAAGAACCGCTTGACCGAATAGACATAGTCGGCGGCAACGAGCTCGCGCTTGCGCCCCTTGAAGGCCGGATCGTCGGCGAAGTAGATGCCCGGCTTCAAGCGCACGGTGTAGGTGCGGAAGTCGGCCGAGATCTCAGGCATGGCCACCGCCGTGGCCGGCTTGATCTTGAACGGCCGGGCCAGGTGGTCGTACTCGTACGGGGCGTCGAACATGTGCGAGATCGCGGTGTTCGAGTACAGGTCACTGACCTGGGCGTAGTCGAACCCGGTCTCAGCCGCCACGAAGGGAATGCGCAGCACCTTTTGCGCCGGTTGTGCGCAAACCCACACAGGTACCGCGACACAGATGACGGTGATGCACCGAAAGAGTTGCAACCAGGCGTTCATGGCCGTTAGTCTAGGGCCGCAGAACACCCGATTGCACCTTTTGAATCCCGAGCCGAGGCTTCCCCCGCATGACGGCCTACCTGTTGCGACGTTTGTGGCAGATGATCCCGACGCTGATCGGCGTCGTGCTGCTCGTGTTCTTCCTGTTCAAGTACTTCGGCGGCGACCCGGCCGAGATCCTCGCCGGCCAGAACGCCACCGCCGAGACGGTCAAGGCCATCCAGGAGCAGTTGGGCCTGAACCGCCCGGTGTGGGAGCAGCTCTGGATCTTCGCAAAGCAGATCATCACGTTCGACTGGGGCCGAAGCTGGGCCACCAATGAATCGGTGTCCGGGCTGTTCGCGAGCCGGTTGCCTGCCACGCTGACCGTGATGGTGCCCATCCTGGTGCTGGAGGTGCTGCTCGCCATCCCGTTCGCGTTGGCCGTGGCGTACTGGCGCGGCTCGTTGACCGACCGGGCGGTGATGGTCGTCACCACGGTCGCGCTGTCGATCTCCTTCCTCGTGTACGTGATCGCCGGCCAATACGTCTTCGCGTTCCGCCTGGGCTGGTTTCCGGTGCAGGGCTGGACCGATTCCGTGTGGACCAACCTCGTGAAGTACGCGCCGCTGCCGGTGCTGCTCGCGGTGTTCGTGTCACTGTCCCCGCAGACACGGCTGTACCGCAGCTACTTCCTCGATGAGATCGGCAACGACTATGTGCGCACCGCTCGCGCCAAGGGCCTGACGGAGAAACGCATCCTGCTGACCCATGTGATGCGCAATGCGCTGATCCCCATCCTCACCGGCATCGGCGGCGCGCTGCCCGGCATCTTCGTCGGGTCGTTCCTCATCGAGGTGTTCTTTTCGATCCCGGGCGTGGGCCGCGAAGTGCTGCTCGCGGTGAACCGCAGTGACTACCCCGTCATCCAGGCGGTGACGATCTACCTGGCCGTCATCACCTTGGTGGTCAACCTGTTGACCGATGTGCTCTATACCCTCGCCGATCCGCGGGTGGTGCTCAAATGAGGGCCCCGACCGAGGGCGTCTGGGCTGCCGCGTGGCGCCGCCTGCGCCGCGACAAGGTGGGCATGGCTGCGCTGGCCGTCGTGCTGCTCTTTCTGCTGATGGTCGGCCTGGCATCCGCCGGCCTGATCGCTTCGGACTGGCAGCAGGAACGTGGCGTTTCGTACGCACCGCCCACCTTCATGGGCCCGGCGGAACGGGACGAGGCCGACGGGCTTGCGGTGCCGAAGGGCCCGAATGCCGACCTCAGCGACATCGATCCCCTGGCCCCGCAATACAAGGCCTGGGCGGAACGGGCCGCCACGTATGAGCACGCAGAGGCCGAAAAGGCAACAACGCTGCCCTTCGGCGCGGACCTGCAGGGCCGGGACGTGCTCGCCAAGGCCGTGCAGGGCGCCAAGGTGTCGGTGCTCGTCGGCGTGCTCGCCGCCGTGGTGGCCACCATCATCGGCACGGTGCTCGGCGCCCTCGCCGGCTTCTTCGGCGGCAAAGTGGGCGATCTGCTGGAATGGGTCTACAACGTCTTCACATCGATCCCGGGCATCCTGCTCATCTTCGCCTTCGCGGCGGTGGCCGGGCGCGGTACGCAGTCGGTGGTGTTGATCCTCGGCTTTGCGGGTTGGACGGGCATCTACCGCCTGGTGCGCGCGGAGTTCCTGAAGCATTCGGTGCGCGAATACGTGCGCGCGGCCGAGGCGATCGGCGCGAGCACCACATCGCGCATGTTCCGGCACATCCTGCCCAACATCAGCCATGTGCTGCTCGTGCAGTTGTCGGTGCACGTGGTGGGTTTCATCAAGGCCGAGGTGATCCTGTCGTACCTTGGGCTCGGCGTTGCCGTGGACGAGGTCAGCTGGGGCACGATGCTGGCGGAGGCGCAGACCGAGCTGATCCAGGGCTACTGGTGGCAGCTCGCAGCCGCCACGCTGTTCATGGCGGTCTTTGTCACGGCGTTCTCGCTGTTCACCGACGCGCTGCGCGATGCGCTCGATCCCAAACTCCGAGGGTTGGAATGAGAGTCACGCCATGCTGCTGAGCATTCAGGATCTCCACGTGGCGTTTCGCGTGGGCAAGGAACAGGGCACTGTCATCCGCACCGAGGCCGTCGGGCGCGGCGAGGTGGGCGTGAGCCTCGATGTGCCCGAGAACACCACGGTGGCGCTGGTCGGCGAGTCAGGCTCGGGCAAGAGCGTCACCGCGATGTCCGTGCTGAACCTCCTGCCGGACAACGCCGAGCGGCGCGGCCGCATTGCCTTCCAGGGGCGCGATCTGCTGCAAGCCAGCCTCTCGGAGCTGCAGGCGCTGCGCGGCCGCGACATCGCCTGCGTGTTTCAAGACCCGATGAGTTCGCTCAACCCCGTGTTCACGGTGGGCCGCCAGGTGAGCGAGCCGCTGCGCAAGCACCTCGGTTTGAGTGCGCGCCAGGCCCTGGCCCGCGCGGAGGCGCTGCTCGAAGAGGTGGGCTTGCCCGAGCCGAAGCGGCGGCTGTCGAACCATCCGCATGAGCTGTCGGGCGGCCAGCAGCAGCGCGTGATGATCGCGATGGCCCTGGCCTGCGAGCCCAAGCTGCTGATTGCCGACGAGCCCACCACCGCGCTCGACGTCACCATCCAGCGGCAAATCCTCGAGCTGCTCGCGCGGCTCAAGGAGAAGCACCGCATGAGCATGCTGTTCATCAGCCATGACCTGGGCGTCGTGGGAGAGATTGCGGACGAGGTGGTGGTCATGCGTCACGGGACCGTCCGCGAACGGGGCCCGGTGGCCCGCATCTTCTGCGACCCGCAGGACGCCTACACCCGCGCGCTGTTCGCCTGCCGCCCGTCGCTGCAGCAGGGTGCGCGGCTGATGGCCGTCGACGACCTTCCGTCCGCCAAGGCCGTGACGCCCGTGCCGAAGGACCCGGCAGCGCCGGTGGTCCTCCAGGTGGAGGGCCTGACGAAGAGCTTCTGGTTGCGCCGCGGGGTGTTCGGCCGGCGCGAGTTCAAGGCCGTCAAGGGCGCGAGCTTCACGCTGCGGCGCGGGCACACGATCGGCGTCGTGGGCGAATCCGGCTCTGGAAAGACGACGATGGGCCTGGCGCTGCTGCGCCTGCATGAGCCCCACAGTGGCCCGGAGGGCGGCCGCGTGACATTCGACGGCCACGACTTGCTCACCTTGTCGCCGCGCGACATGCTGCCGATGCGACGCCGCATCCAGGTGGTGTTTCAGAATCCGTACGCCTCGCTCAACCCGCGTTTTGCCATCGGGCGCACGCTGGTCGAGCCCATGGCCATCCACCGCATCGGCGCATCCGATGCAGAGCGCGAGGACCGTGCGCGCGCACTGCTCCAGCGCGTGGGCCTCGACGATTCGGCCATGAACAAATACCCGCACGAATTTTCCGGAGGCCAGCGCCAGCGCGTGGCCATCGCCCGGTGCCTCACGCTGAATCCGGACGTGCTGGTGCTGGACGAGGCTGTCAGCGCGCTCGATGTGTCCGTGCAGGCGCAGGTGCTCAACCTGCTGAAGGACTTGCAGGACGAACTCGGGCTGGCCTACGTGTTCATCAGCCACGATCTCGCGGTCGTCCGGTTCATGGCCGACGAAGTGATGGTGATGAAGGATGGCGACGTCGTGGAGCAGGCCCCGGTGTCGCAGGTGCTTCATCACCCCCAGCAGGACTACACCCGCCGTTTGCTCGCCGCCATCCCCCGCGGGTACGTGCCGCAGTGACCAGCAAGCGGCCTAATACCCTCGCCTGCGGTCCACCCCTTCGGGGATTTCCCCCGTTCGCCTGAACCGCGCGATGTTCTCCGCGACGATGGCAGAAGCCGTCACCCGGTCCGTCGGGCCTGAACAATGCGGCAGCACGGTGACCCGCTCATGCGTCCATTGCCAGGCCGACGCTGGCAGCGGTTCTTGATGGAACACATCCAGGACGGCATGGCCGAGCCTGCCGGTGTCCAGCGCAGATCGCAACGCCGCATCGTCCACGATGGCTGCCCGAGCAAAGTTGATGAAGGACGCGCCCGCACGCAGTTGGCCGAAGGTCTCGTGATTCAACAGACCGCGGGTGTCCAGCGTCAGCGGCAGAAGGCAGACGACGATGTCGGACTGCTCGAGCACACGCGGCAGTTGGTCGGCGCCGGCGAAGGCCTCGACGCCTTGCAGACGGACCGGCTCCCTGCTCCAGCCGAGCACACGGAAGTTCGCTTGGCACAACACCCTCGCCGCAGCGCTCCCCAAGGCGCCCAGGCCCAGGATGCCGACCGTTCGCTGCTGCGGCTTGACATGGTCCGACGCGCGCCACATGCGCTGTGACTGTTGCCGTTGATACGTCGGACCGTCGCGATGCAAGTACAGCGTCCAGGTCAAGACGGCCTCGGCCATCGTCTGCGCCAGTTGCGGATCGACCAGGCGCACGATGCGCAGGTCGGCGCCCCGAGTGCTCTCCAACAGGCGCTCCACGCCCGCCCAGACGCTATGGACCCATCTCAGCCGCGGCAGTCGCGCCAACGCCGCCGGATCGGGATTGGCCACGATCGCCACCTCGCATTCGGCGGTTTCGTCGTCGCTCATGGCTTCAAGCCGGCACACCTGTTCAGCGGGCATCGCTTTTTGCAGCGCATCCAGCCAGGCGTTGACGGATGAATCATTCACGGCGGCGAGGAAAGGCAGCGCGCGCCGATGGTTGCCTGTGCCGCTCATGCTTCGAACACCCGATCGAACGAAGCGAAGCCTTTGATCTCGATGGGATTGCCCGACGGGTCCAGCAAGAACATGGTGGCCTGTTCGCCGGATTGATTGGCGAAGCGGATGCTCGGAGGGATGACAAAGGACTGTTGGCGTGACACCAGCCTGTCCGCCAATGCCTGCCAGGCCGCCATGTCGAGCACGACACCAAGATGAGGCATCGGCACCATGTGGTCGCCCACCTTGCCGGTGGGGGCTGTCTCGAAGGGCTTGCCCAGGTGCAGGGAAATCTGGTGGCCGAAGAAGTCGAAGTCCACCCAGGTGTCCGTGCTGCGGCCTTCGGCGCAACCCAGTGCGTCACGGTAGAAACGACGCGCCTCGTCGAGGTCGCGCACATGGTAGGCGAGATGGAACAGTGCTTTCACTGACGGTCCTTTCGTCGATGGAGGAGTCATCGCCCGAAATGTTATTGGCCTCCATCCGAAAGGAATAGCATATTGTTTTTGGCACACCGAAAGAATTTCTGATGGACACGCGCTACCTGGGCAGCTTGATCGAGGTGGTCGAACGCGGCTCGATTGCAGAGGCGGCCCGAGCGCAGCACCTGACCGCTGCCGCGGTCAGCCAACGCATCCAGGCGTTGGAGCGGGCGTTCGGCTTCACGCTGCTTTCACGGGCCGGACACATGGCGCGGCCCACGGACGCCTGCCTGAACCTGCTGCCGCGCGCCCGCCACATCGTGCGCGAGATGGAGTTGATCGCGGGCGACGTCGATCCCTCGGGCTTGACGGGCAGCCTTCGACTCGGCGTGATCTCCACCGCATTGACCGGGCTCGTGCCGCAAATGCTGGTGGACTTCACATCGAAGGCGCCACAAGCGCGCCTGCGCGTCATGCCCGGCACCTCCGAGGAGCTTTACCGTGCCTTGTTGAACCGCGAAATCCAGGCGGCGATTCTCGTGATGCCGGAGTTCGACGTGCCTGCGAGCGTCAGCATGACGCCTCTGCGCAAGGAGCGTCTGGTGCTGCTGTCCAAGCAAAAGCCTGAGAAGGGGGTCGCCCGCATCCTGCGGGAACGTCCCTACATCCGGTATGACCGGCACGCATGGGGCGGGCGATTTGCAGAGGCGTACCTTGCCGAGCGGGGCATCGACATCGAAGCCATGCTCGACCTCGACGCGCTGGAAGCCATCACGCTGCTCGTGGACAAGGACGTGGGGGTGAGCCTCATCCCGGAGTACGCAGGTCTCTCGCGCTGGAGCGAGCACTGCACCATCACGCCGATCCGCGGCGACCGCTTTGCCCGCGAAATCGCATTTGCCACCCTGGTCCCCAGCGAATCGCCCAGGCTCGTCGAAGTGTTGCTGGAAGTGTTGCGGCGATGCGCAACAGCAGAGGCCGGTCCGGATCGCTTGACGGCCTGACGCACTGCAACAAAGCAAGGCCGAACGCCTGGCTCGTGAAATTCGTGCTTGCCATTCCGCACGGTCGTGCTAAATTGAGCGTATGGAAACCCGCACCGAACGCAGCGAAGCCACGCTGGGCGCCATCGTCGAGACCGCGCTCGACATGGCCCTGGCCGAAGGGCTCAACAGCCTGAGCCTGGGCGAGGTCGCCAAGCGGGCCGGGATGTCCAAGAGCGGTGTCTTCTCCCGCATCGGCTCGCGCGAGGCGCTGCAAAAGGCCGTGATCGATGAATACGGCAAGCGCTTTCTGCAGGACGTGTTCGTGCCGGCCATGCGCGAGCCGCGCGGTCTGCCTCGCCTCAATGCCATCATGCGCCTGTCGATCGAGCGCGTGAGGAAGGTGGAGCGGCACACTGGCTGCCTCTACAGCGCCGGCGCGTTCGAATTCGATGATTGCGATGGGCCGCTGCGCGATCTCCTGCTCGAACATGTCCTGCACTGGCGGGCCACGCTGCGCCGGTCGGTCGACCAGGCGATCGAAGTCGGCCACCTGCGCGCGGACACCGATGCAGAGCAGCTTGTCTTCGAGCTGGATGGCCTGCTCGTGGTACTGATCCGCGAGGCCCGTTTCCTGCGCGATCCGCGCGCCTGCGATCGGGCGTGGGCCGCGTATGAGCGCCTCATCCGCTCGGCCGCCTCCTGACGCCCTTGCCATGCCCCACCGCCATAACTGTTGCCTAAATTTCGCACGATCGTGCGACAAAGGAGTGGCCATGATGCCCATTTTTCTTCTCGTGTCTTCCTTGGCGCTGCTGCGCAGCGGCCTGTGGCTGGTGAGCGTGGTGCGCACCGTGCCGCGTCAGAACGCCGACCTGGGGTGGCCGCAATGAGCGCCAAGACAGCCAGTCCCGTGGCCGGGTTTTACGGCGGAAGCCGCCTCATGCGAGGCTTCGGCCAGGCCCTGCAGGCGGTGCAACGCCTCGCGCCCGGCTGGGCCGCGCGGCTGGCGCTCCGCCTGTTTTTCACACCGCTGCCCACAAAGCGGGTCGCGCGGCGCCGGGCACTGCCCCCAGGCTGGACGCTCGAACACTGGCCCTTCGAGACCCGCTCGATCGCCGTGTACCGCCGTGCGGACGCGCGGCCCGACGCTCCCACCGTGCTGCTCGTTCATGGCTGGGCCGGCCATGCGCTGCAGTTGCAGGCACTCGCCGATGCCGTGTTTGCCGCCGGGCTGAATCCCGTGATGATCGAGCTGCCCGGCCATGGCCGCAGCGACGGATGGCGCTCGACGCTGCCGCAGTTCGTGCGGGGCTTGTGGGCGGCGTCGGCGCGGCTGGGGCCACTGCAGGCCATCGTGGCGCATTCCATGGGCGCGATGGCCAGTGCACACGCGGCTGCTCACGGGCTGCCGGTGGCCCGCCTCGCATTGATCGCCATGTCGCCACCGCCCAGGCTCGTGTTGTCCTGGTTCACCCATGGTTTCGGGCTGGGCGCGGCCATGTCGACGCAGATGCGCCGGCTCATCGAGCAGCGCGAGGGCATCGAACTCGGGCGCTTCGAGCCGGACACGCTGGCGCCGCGCTTGCCGCGAACCACACTCATCGTGCACGATGAGCAGGACAAGGCCGCACCGGCCGCCTTGGCCCGCGAGCTCGCCGACCGGGTGGCAGGGAGCTGCTGGCTCGCCACGAACGGCCTGGGTCATCGCCGGTTGCTCTCGGATTCGGAGGTCGTGCGTCAGGTGGCTGAATACGTCACAGCGCCCGTGCCCATTGACGATTCGGGTCGATGATGTAACCGCCTGCTTACCGGTTCGCCACAAAAAGACGTTTTCATGGAGCGAGGCGGGGGCGAAGGAGCGCAAATCACACTGGCACAAAAGCTGCGCTGTATTCGACAGCCAGTGGAGCACCGTGTCATGTCGCAACGCCCGCCCCGTTCCCGCCGCAACCGGCGCCTCGCGCGCCCTGCCACCCCAAGCTGCCGAGGAGGTGCCTCTTCGCTGCTGCGGCTGGCGCAGCCGGCCGTCTCGGCCACGGCATCCCGCGGCATCCAGGTGACCGCCTGGCTCGCCCGCGCCGCGGGCGTGCTCACCCCCGTTCCGGCCGAAGCACTCCAGGTGCGCCCGAGCGAATTCGCCCCCAGCCAGTGGCTGATCGGTCACTGACCCCCGAACCAGACGAGGTTCCGATGGCTCTGCTCCACCCCCAATCGCCGCCGCAGGCCCGCCCCGAAGGGGCCCGCAAACCCGTGATGCCCACCACCGTGAGGCCGCTGCCGCCGCCGCCGGCCCGCGCCTTCCAGGTGTTGCAGGCCCACCGCACGCCCACGCAGCTTTCCCTGTTCTCGCCACCGAAGGCGTCCGGCGGCACGCGCTGAACACGGCATTTGTTTTTCAGGCACGTTTGAGATGTCCGCAGGGAAGCGGGCAGCCCGGGGTGGATGAGAGCGAGTCCCCGGATCCCCGTCCCGCTTCCCTTCTTTTTTGGCACGTCAGTCCCTGCGGTCGCCCGAGATCGAGCGGCCAGGCAAAGCCCGTAGCATCGGACGTTCACTCGCTTCCCGAACGATGCCGTTTTCCCGCCTTCAGCGCGACCTGCGCCACTACTGCGATGCCGCGCTGGCCGACGACCTTGTCGCCGCGCTGATCGTTTCCATCCTGCTCGTGCCGCAGAGCGTGGCCTACGCGCTGCTGGCCGGCCTGCCGCCCGAAGCCGGGGTGTATGCCAGCCTGCTGCCCATGCTGGCGTACGCGGCGCTCGGCTCCAGCAACGTCAATTCGATCGGGCCGACGGCGGTGCTCGCCCTGATGACGGCCCAGGCGATCGCCGCGCCGGTGGCGCAAGGCGTGCCCGCGGTCGATGCGGCGCTCGTGCTGGCGATCGAGTCGGGCGCGCTGCTGGCACTGGCCGCCTTGCTGAAGTTCGACGCACTCGCCTCGCTGCTGAGTGTGCCGGTGCTGCAAGGATTTTCGGTGGGGGCGTCCCTGTCGATCCTGTTGTCCCAACTGCCCGCGTTGCTCGGCGCCAGCGCAGCCGGCTTCAACTTGCCGGAGGTGGTGGGATCGTGGTGGCGCGGCGGGCACGGGGTGCACCTTGCCACGGCTGCATTCGGCGCCGGCGCGTTGGTCCTGCTGGCGCTCGCGCGCCGCCATGCCGCCGCATGGCTGGCCCGCTTGGTGCCCGTGCGCACCGCCCACCTGGCTTCTCGTGCCGCGCCGCTGGCGGTCATCGTCATCGCCACGGCGGTGGCCTGGGTTTCGTCGGCGCCATCGCACGGGGTGCGGCTCGTCGGTGAGCTGCCGCCGCTGCAGCCTCGCCTCACCTGGCCCAGTGCCGAATGGGCCGTTTGGGAGCAACTGCTGCCAGGCGCTGCGCTGATCGCACTCGTCACCTTCGTCAGCAGCCTGGCCGTGGCGGAAAACCTCGGGTTGCAACGCGGCAGGCGGGTGAGCGCCCGGCGAGAACTGATGGGGCTTGCGGGCTCCAACCTCGCAGCCGGCCTGGGCGGTGGCATGCCGGTGGGCGGCAGTTTTTCGCGCACGGCGGTGAACGCCGAAGCGGGTGCCCGCACCCGCTGGGCCGGCGTGTTCGCCGCATTGTTCACGGGCGCCGGCATGTGGCTGTTTGCCACGCCGCTCGCCATGCTGCCCAAGGCCGTGCTGGCTGCGACCATCGTCATGTCCGTGCTGGCCGCCGGCGAATGGCGCGGGTTCACGCAGGCCTGGCGCTACTCTCGCAGCGAAGCCGCCATGATGGCCGGCGTGGCCGCCATCACGGTGATGAAGGATGCGCAATGGGCCTTGGCGTTCGGCGTGGCGCTGTCGATCGCACTGTTGCTTCAACGCACCGCGCGACCTCATGCGGTGGTGGTGGCGCGCATGCCCGGCACGGAGCACTACCGCAATGTGCTGCGCTACGACACCGAAGCCACACCGGGTGTGCTGGGCATCCGCATCGACGAAAGCCTGCTGTACATCAACGCGCGCCAGTTGCCCGATGTGGTGGTGGGATGCCTCGATGCCGCGCCCGGTACGCGGCGCGTGCTGCTGCAGATGTCGCCGGTGAACCACATCGATTTCAGCGGTGTCGAGGCGCTGCGCTTGCTGCAGGAGCTGCTGGCCCGCCGACAGGTGCGGCTCGACCTGTCCGAGGTGAAGGGTCCGGTGCTCGATGCGCTGGTGGCCAGCGATTGGCTGCGGTGGTTCCGCGGCAGCGTCTACCTCAGCCATCACCAGGGCGTGTCCGCGCCGGACAGTGACATCACTCCACCTTCACCCCCCTCCCGAACGCCACCCGCCCCTTGATCTCCGCGGCGGCTTCGAGCGGCTCGGCGTAATACCAGACGGCATCAGGGTTCATTTCACCGTTGACGAACAGGCTGTAGTACTGCGCCTGACCCTTCCAGGGACAGCTGCTGCGGTGGTTGCTGAACGTCACGTACTGGCGGTTCAGGCTGCTTTCGGGAAAGTAGTGGTTGCCTTCGACGATCACCGTATCGTCGCTCTCGGCGATCGTCACGCCGTTCCATGTCGCTTTCATCACAGATCCTTCATTCAAGGTGAGTCGATGGTAACGACCTCGCCATTACCATGGGCCGATGAAATCGCTCGGTCCGATGTTGGTGCGGTGGGTCCGCCGCGCCTCCGCCTCGATGCGCCGCACGGCGCTGCGCCATTCGCCGGTGCAGCACGTCCCTGCGCTGCCATTCGACGGGGGCACGTTCACCACCGCCACGGGTTCGAGGCCGTACAAGCTGTTCGTGCCGGAAGGGTTCAAGGGCAAGCGGATGCCGCTGGTGATGATGCTGCACGGATGCCAGCAGGACCCGGACGACTTCGCCCGCGGCACCCGCATGAACGCCTTCGCGCAACGGCACGGCTTCATCGCGTTGTATCCGTTCCAGCCTCCGCGCTCGAACGCATCCAAATGCTGGAACTGGTTTTCGCCCGTGGACCAACGGCGCGGCAGCGGCGAGCCGGCCATGCTGGCCGGCATGGCACGGCATGTGACCGAGCACCACGGCGCCGATCCCGATCGTGTGTTCGTGGCCGGCCTGTCCGCGGGCGCAGCCATGGCGGCCATTCTCGGAAGGGAATACCCCGATGTGTTCGCGGCGGCAGGCGTGCACTCCGGCCTGCCGCAAGGTGCGGCCCAGGACGTCACATCGGCGCTGGCCGTGATGCACACCGGGCGGTTGCGACCGCTCGGGCCTTCGCGCTCGGGCGGGCCGGGCGTGCCCACCATCGTGTTCCATGGCGACGACGACAAGACAGTGCATCCCGCCAACGGCCAGCATGTGGTGTACGACGTGCTGGCCGGCACGCCCCCACCCGCGCAGATCACCCGCGGCGAACACAATGGCCGCCCGTTCACGCACTCCGTGTTTCCGGGCCGGGACGGGCGACCCTTCGTCGAACACTGGGAAGTGCATGGCACCGGGCATGCCTGGTCCGGAGGCGATCCGGCGGGCTCGTTCACCGACCCCCAGGGGCCGGATGCCAGTGGCGAGATCGTGCGCTTCTTTGCGCTCCAGCGCCGCAGGATGCTCAGCTGACCCTGGGGTCAGCCGTATTGGGCGAGCGCCCGCTCCAGGCGCGCCTTGATCACGTTCGCCAAGGTCTTGTCACCGGTCACCAGCACGCTGTCACCGTGCCGCAGGATGTCCATCGCAAGCTCCGTGGGATCGCTGTAGGGCACCTGCAGTTCATAGCGGCCATCGTCGAGCCAGCGCGACTTCTGCTCGCTGTGCCACTCCTCACCGGCCACCCACTGGGCGGCGTCGGCCTGGAACACGAGCGTGGCCCACTTCAGCTTGGCGCCACCGCCGTAGATGCCGTAGCCTGCATCCAGCCCGGCTTCCAGATCGCGAATGGCGACATTGCGGGCACGGGTGTCCAGGGCGCGAGCATCGCGCACGGCATCGAGCGCGAAACGGCGAAGCCCATCGCTCGCATGGCACCACGCATCCAGGTACCAGGTGTTGCGGTGGTTCACGAGCCGCTGAGGCGACACCTCGCGTTCGCTCGTGCTGCGGTCGCTTCGCTTGAAGTACCGCAGCCACACGCGACGCCGCTGCACGAGTGCACTGCCGAGCAATTCGAAGTACTGGCTGGGCGTGCGCCGGCGGGCGGTGACGATCACCTTGACGCGCCGCATCAGCTCCCGCACCTCGCTCTCGTCCGCGCCAAGCATGCCCTGCAGCTTGTCCATCATCGGATGCAGATGGCGCGACAGCACCCCGTCCTCGTCGAGCCCGGCCATCAGCTGGTGCATGGTCAGCAGCGCATGGATCTCTTTCTCGCTGAACCACAGCCCGGGCAGCTCGTGCCGCACACCGCCTGCGGCGGCATCGAAGCGGTAGCCGTTGGTGAAGCGGTCGTACACGATGGGGGCGCTCAGGCGGTCGCGCAGGTATTGCAAGTCGCGCTTGAGCGTGGCGCGTGACACGTCAAGCTCCTCCAGCAACACATCGAACGACACACAGCCGCGGTTGCGCAACAGCAGTTCGATCTTGTAGAAGCGTTCGGTGCGGTCCAAAGCGGTGCTCCCCAGCATGGAAGTGGCTCACCAGATGAGCCACAGAGACGCAAAAGCATAACAAAGATCATCAGTGAGTGGCTCACGCCATGAGCCACTCAGGCTGGACACTGTCTTCATCGCTGCAACGGTTGCAGTGAAACGGAACGGAGCCTCCCATGACCCTCGCAGCGCCTCTTTCGCACGACACCGTCACGAACCACGAGCACATCGGCTTCGAGCTCGGATGGGACCATGCGCACTACAACGTGCACCTGCCCGCACCCTACGCCCAGGAACCTTCTCCGTTGCGCAATGGCCTGCTCGCCGGCGCTGCCACCTTCGGCACGCGCACGCTGCAGCCCACCCGCCACGTGCGCAAATGGCTGCAGCTGCGCCTGCACGCCTGGCTGCGCGGTCGCAGCGTGGAACTGGTGCAGGTCACGCCCCACTACCTGCAGCAGATCGACACCACCCACTGCCCCATCATGCGCGTGCCGCTGAGCGCGGCCACGCTGGAGGCGACCGATGCCTCCATCGACCGGGTGCGCAGCGACGCCGGTTACGCCGCCGGCAACCTGGCAGTGATGAGCGCGAAGGCCAATCACGCCAAGGCCGCATACGGCTACCGCGACGCGCTCGGGTTCGTGCGCCAGATCGAGGCCGCCTCCGTGGGCGGGCTGCACGGCCTCACCGCCGCCCAATGGGCGCGCACGGCCGTGTTGTGCAGCTTCGTCGAACGGCTGTCACACGGCGAGGCTTGCGCGCTGCCCATGCTGGTGCTGCCGCCCAATCGCCTTCGCCTGTTCAACCCGGTGCAGGCGCTCCAGGCCTTCGTCAGCCTGCAGATGCTCATGCCCGGCTGGAGCAACCGGCTCGCGCGTTTCGAGGACCTGCTGCCGGGGCCACCGGTCAAGCGCGCGTTCCAGACCTTCTTCCATGCCCTGCTTCCCCGCGTGCTCGAGGCAGCCGGCAAGGCCACGACACCGCACGAACTCCGCTGGGCCGTCGAAGACGCCTGGCGCAACCCGCTCGCACTGCAACGGTGGACGGCGTTTGCGAGCTTGCTGACCGAGGCCCAATGCGAAGAAATCGTGGCACGCGCCAGTGCGCGCAAGCTCGGCACCACGCGCATCGACTGCGTGAACGACGACCAGGCCGTGGACGGCTGGAACCTCGACTCGAAAGGGTACGTGCCGCACACGGTGCTGATGCGCCGCCGGACGCCGCGGCCTCGTCTGCCGGGTGACCTGCCGGCCCCCCGGACCCCGCGTCAGGCCCACCTGCCGCTGCAGTGAGCAGCGGCGTGCAGGCTGCTTCCACACCGTTGTCAGCAGATGGCGCAGCCTGCCTACTACCCCGTCTGGGCAATGAAGTGTGCGGCATGAAGGTCGATGAATGAACGCTTGAGGCGTCAGGCTGCCCACGCGCGTTCAACCCACCGTATGAGTGACGGCCCCCGACCCATTCCAGCCCATCGACGCGCTCCGAAGCTGTCGGACAACCGGCCCGCATGCTTCACGTTCTGCATCTACGAAGCTACCGCTCGAGGCCTGCGGCGGTCGGCCAGAATCTGTCGTTTGCGGAAGGCAGCTTTGGGGCGCGGCGGATTTCACCACTTGCGGTTCAGCCCCAATGACGCCGATCGAGGGGGGCTCATTTCGTTCTGCATGGCGCGCCATACCGGCTCCACCCCTGCGCACATCCAAGGTCGGCCATCTCTGAACACGGGCCATTGCCGCACGTCCCGTGAATACGGTTCGAAGTAAATCCGTGCCTCTCGGGTGACTTCCGCCGTGCACTGTGCGCACGATTCGTTCGAACCGTGGCTCGCTGCAGACACCAATAGCAACGCGCCCCGCCTGCTGGCACGATCCACGGTTCGAACAACGATGCCGGGGAGCGGCGAATGATTTCAATCGGCGACATCTACGACAAGGACATCAACTTCCTGTTCGGGTCAGGAGCGTCGACCGGCCTGCTACCTACGCTGCAGCTTCAGATGCGAACGGGCGTCGGTGATGGACGGTATTCCCTTGAAGAGCTGGCCACCAGGTTCGAACAAGAGGATGATGACCGTCGGCGCCTCGTGCCGCTGTTCATGCACTACTACACGTCGTGCATCCGCCCGGCGGAGCGTCTGACTCTTGAAGTCGCGAAGGCCACCGAAGCGGGCACCAAGACCATCAAGAACTACAGGATCTTCCTGACCACGGCGTTAGAAATGGTGAGCCGCCGCAAGCAGCTTGACCGACGTTGCAACCTCTTCACCACCAACTACGACGGGTGTTTCCCCCTGGTCGCTGACGAGCTGATCAAAGAAGGTTGCACCGACTTCGTGTTGAACGATGGCACCCGTGGCTTCACCAAGCGAGTCTTGCACGCCCGCAACTTTGGGTCATACCTGTGCCAGGCCGGCGTTTTCGGGCGCTACCAAAGCAGCATTCCGCAGGTCAATCTCATCCATCTTCATGGGTCGGTGTACTGGAGCAAGGCTGGTGACTCGATCCAGGTCAGCTACGACACGGCGGACCATGAAGACCTGATTGGTGCGGACACTGCCGCCTTGCTGCAGCCGTTCTCGGCCGCGCTGAACAACCCAAATGCGGAGCTTGCTCAGCTACCGGACACCGGCATCGACAACGACACGCTGGACACGTTTTGGGCGAAGTACGAGCGCATGCCTATCGTCAATCCGACGAAGTGGAAGTTCCACGAGACGGTGTACGAGGAGCACTACTACCAGATGCTGCGCCTGCTCAGCTACGAGCTCGAGAAGCGCAACGCTGTGCTCATCACTTTCGGCTTTTCGTTCGCCGACGAGCACATTCTGAACCTCGTGATGCGGTCACTCTCCAACCCAGGCCTCCAGGTCTTCATCTGCTGCTACAGCGCGTCAGGGCGGGTGTCCATGGAGGAGAAATTCAAGGGACATCGCAACGTCAAATGCTTGGCCCTCGCCGACGAGAACATGGACTTCACAGCCTTCAACGAAAAGGTGTTGGTCTGGCCAGAGGCGGTGACTTCGACGCCCGTGGCCGCTCAGCAGCCTCCCGCGGCGACGGCAGCCCCTGTTGCGCCTGCTGTCGCGGCTGACGATGAGGACTTGTTCTGATGAGCATCCGTGTCGGAGAGGTCATTGCTGTCCAGGGGACCAAGGTCGTCCTGAAGATCGACGAACAGTCCAGCAAGGAGACGTTGTTCCACGGTGGCCACAAGTATAAAGGCGTCTCGATCCGGGAGTACCTGTCGATCCAGCGAGGTTTCCGCGACATCATCTGCATGGTCGAGGGCGAGTACCTGGACGAGAGCCGTGTAGACACGACCGATGGCAAGGCCACCTTCATCCGCAAAGTGGAGGCGAGGCCGATCGGATTCTTCGACCGGAGCGGCTTTACCCAGGGCATCAAGTTCCTGCCCATGATTCAGGACGCGGCGTACCTGCTACCTGAAGATCGCATCAGATCCATCTTTGACCGGAAGGCCGACAGCAGCTTCAAGATCGGGCAGATGCTCAAGGAGGAGATTGCGGTTGGCCTGCCTTGGAAGAAGCTGTTCAACAGCCACATCGGCATCTTCGGGAACACAGGGAGTGGGAAGTCCAACACTCTGACCAAGCTCTACACGGTGCTGTTTGAGAAGAAGCTGGCCAACATCGCGGGCAAGAGCCGCTTTGTCATCCTCGACTTCAACGGGGAGTACGTCGGTGGGCAACTGGCACCCGCTCAGCACAAGAAGGGGTATCAGCTATCAACCCAAGAGCGGCCTTGCGGCGCCAACGCTGGGGACAGGTTCCCGCTTGCACCAGCCGAGTTTTGGGACCTGGAGACCCTTTCCCTCTTGTTTCAGGCCACGCAGAACACGCAGCGACCATTCCTGAGCCGCGTGCTCACGGGGAAGGCACGTTTTGACCAACAGGCCGGTTCGCTGGACACCTACGCGAAGAGCAAGTTCCGGCAGGCGTTCTGCGCAGGCGAGGTCAGGCCGGCAACTCTCGACCTGATGCGAGTGGTTGCTCGGCGAATCAGCTACCAGGCGCTGGATGATTTGCTCAGGCAAGTGAACTGGCACCAGCGCGCTGGCAGGTTCACACGCAACGGCGTGTACTTCGACACAGGGGGTGAGGACTACGACAATCACATCGCACCGACCGTCGATGCGATTGACACCTCAGGCCTCGACGAGTTCGACCAGCTAATCGTGCGCGTCAACCTCCAGCTTATGTCCGACCTGAACGCCGGGTACGTTCAGTTCGAACACATCCAGCCGTTGCTCAAGCGCGTTGAGTCATCTCTGAAGAGCATGCGCCGGGTGCTCAGCATCGCGAACGCCGAGGAGGACGAAAAGGTCTTGACCGTCATCTCTTTGCGTCGGTGCAACAACGAGGTCAAGAAAGTCCTTCCGCTACTGTTCGCCAAGCACTTCTACAACGCCCACAAGGCGACTGCGGTCACGCCTCCAAACCGTACGGTTCACCTCATCGTTGACGAAGCCCACAACATCCTGTCCGAGCAGTCGGCACGAGAGAGCGAGAGCTGGAAAGACTACCGGCTCGAGCTGTTCGAAGAAATTATCAAGGAAGGCCGCAAGTTCGGCATGTTCGTGACCATCGCCAGTCAGCGCCCGGCCGACATCTCGCCCACCATCGTTTCTCAGCTACACAACTTCTTCATCCATCGCCTGGTGAACGACAGAGACCTCTTTCTTGTCGACAACACCATCTCGACACTTGATGCCCTTTCGCGCAGCCTCATCCCTGGGCTCTCCCAGGGCTGCTGCGTGGTGACTGGGACCGCCTTTGAGCTTCCAATGGTCATCCAGGTCGACCGCCTACCCAACGACAAACAGCCTGCCAGTGAGGACGTTGATCTAGAGGTGTTGTGGAGAGACGAGCCAGGAGGACAACAGGTGTCTTGAGGGGAGGTTGCTACGAGACCTTCGGAACGCCGGCGGCGGGGCCGATCTCCACGATTCCTTCCGTGATGCGAAGGCGATGCTTGTTCAGGGAAGGTAGCGTGCCCTGAAAGGCCTCTGCGCACGCGAGGGCTGCGTCCAAGAAGAACAGAGTCGAGAACATCGTCATCATCTTGGAGTACGCCCAGGCCTCCTTTGCAGCGGCAACTTGGAGCTCGACATCCCCCTCTTGGGCGATGAGGTAGTTGATGGTGTCCTCGCCTGTCAGGTGACACGCACCACTCAGCCGGTGGTAGCACTCGAAATAGTCCTGCTCTCGCCCCAGAGCTTGGAAGCGCTGCAATAGCTGCTTCGGCCAGGCAGAACTCGCCCGCTCCGCTGAGAGGCCGCAGTAGGCCTCGACTCCGTCGAGATAGTTGGTCAACGGGTCAAGCATCTCCTGGCGACATTCGATGCGCTTGAGCACGTCCGCTTGGGCGTGTCCTGCAATTAGCTGCCTCCAGTCTGTGAGCTTCTTTTTGTGCTCTGTAACCCAGGACTGCAGGAAATTCAGCATCATCCCTCCATTCCCTTTTGAGGCGAGGTAGGCGACGTTGATGGAGCCTTCGATGACGGTGCGGCCGAGGACCTCTGAGCTTGCAGGGGAGCCGGTCACGCTCGCAACGAGCATGGCCTGGGCATGCTCGTAGGTCCGAGACAAAAGATTGATTAGGGTCTGCGCACGAAGCCCTACGGCGGGCGTAGGCCAGTCGACACCGAAGGCCGCTGCATACGCCTCCCGCTGAGCATCGTTCACTGCTTCGACCAATGGTGCGATTTCGCCCAGGTCGACTGCTCCGTTGATCCTGAACGCTGCACGAAATTCATCGATGTTCTTTTGCATCATTCTGAGGCTGAGCGGGTGCGGGACAGGGGGCGTCATGCGTCGAGGGGACGCTGCCTGATGACGAAGAGCCAGCCATGGCCATTGACTCCACGGGGCCTTAGGCTTGAGCCATTATCGACTCGAGATCACCGTGCGCCGTCCGTGTGAACTGCTTGTAACCGAGGAGAGATCATAGATCTCTTCGCAGGTCAGCTCGCCGCCATCGCGCAGTTGGAGCTTAATGGTCGAGTGTCTGCTTCGCCAAACAAACCGTTGCAGTCGACCGTCACGAAGACGCGGCCCCGCCTGAACGGTAGCCTTGAGCGACTGCTTCAGGTCGGCGAGTCTGGCAGGATGGAAGGCGGCTACGGGTCGGCCGGCGCCACTCGGGGCCTCGATCTCACCGCCGGAAAGCTGACCTCCAACTTGAACGACCGTAGAGCAGACGTCCGCGGTCGGCAGTGGTCGATGCGGGGCTGCCAGTCGCTCGCTCGAAATGCTGGCAGTAGAGCCTCCGTTGGCGATCGCCGGTGCTGCTCGCGGAACTCGAAGAAGTTCGACGCACGGTCAAGGAAGGACTCATTGGGATGACCATAGGTGATGTCCCTGCCGCGCAGCTTGTGCAGCGGGCGGTATCAACCTCATGATCCGTGAAGGCATCTGTCAAGTCGTGCTTCCGTAGTGGCAGAAGCGATGGCAGTTTGGGCAGAGCGCCGCCGCGTTCTCGACCGCATCTTCTCCGCCCAGCGAAAGCGGTACGCGATGATGAACTTCGAGGTAGGGCGAGCCATCCCTTGCCCTTGTGAAGGGGGCCGGTTGATGGCACGCCTCGCATGTGCCCTGCGCCCGCTCAAGCACCTCGACGATCACATCGGCACTGCGTACGAACGCGCTCGTCTGCACATCGACCCGTCTTGGAAGGGCTTCCTTGCGCTGCAGCCGCGCGCGCCGGGCGGCAGCACTCAGCTGACGTGATCGCTCGATCCGCTGCTGAAGGTCTGCTTCCAGTTCCGCAAGGGTGCTGACCTCGGCGGCCTTGTCCTCGGGGACGGGCTTTGCGAGAAGAGCCGACGCGCGCACTGCCGGCGGGAGGAAGTATTCCTCAAGCACTTCGTCGGCAGGCGGCATCTTTTGTTGCTCGAAGGCATCGATGTCTGCACGGCTGATAGGCGCATGTCGAAGCCCATCCCACTGATCGTGATCGGGCTTGATGATCTCGCCTTCATCGGCGTTCTCGTGCCAGACGATGACGTACTTTGGTTCGCCGTGGGTGGCGTAGTTGATGCTCTTGTTGAGATGGTCAAATAGGGCGCGCGCGCCGCGCGTCTTGCCCAGGGCGTTTGCCATAGTCTCGTGGTCGGAGTCACGCCACCTGGTTTTGGTGTGGATGGCTCGAAACTTAATCGGGTGAGGCTTCTTCATCGAGGCAGTCGCAGGGTCAGTGCGGGGAACGGTGGAGGAATGTCTCACCTCACTATGCCAGGGGAACCGAACGACGGAGGGGGGAGCCCGGGCTTGACAGCCGAACCGGGCTCTAAGCGCGCGCGGTACGCAGCGGGCTACGAGAGCTGTCCCGGCCAAGCGGTCACGATGACGCTGCCAAAGAGCTGCCGGGCTCGAGCGACGGCACGTGGCCGGGCCGAGTCGACCCGTCCTCCGGATGGACCGCCGGATAGCTGCCGCTGGAAGGCGCTGGGCGCTCTGAATTTCGAGCGCGATGCGGAAGACCGCTGATGGCCGCAAGCGATCAGCCGATCAGTGATTCGACGGCCGCAACCGCTGTGCAGCGGCCGTTGCCGACCAGCTTGCCAGGGCGCCACGGCCACCAGACTTCATTGCTCTGTCGCGCAGTCTATTGCGGTGTCACGGACTCATTCGCCCGTGAGCAGCCATGCCGTTCAACCCTGCTGCCCACTGCGAATTAAATCAAACGTTTGATTTATTTGCTACATTCCGGTCGATGAGTGCCATCCCCACCGACCGCCCCCGCCCCCGACGTACAGACGGCGAACAGTCGCGCGAGCGCCTGCTGCAGGCGGGCTTGCGCCTGTTCGCCGACCACGGCTACAGCAAGACCTCCACGCGTGCCATCGCGGAAGCGGCGCAGACGAACATCGCCGCCATCAGCTATTACTTCGGTGACAAGGCGGGGCTGTACCGGGCGGCGTTCTTCGAGCTGTGCGGGTCACCGGAGGCCGACATCGCCCGGTATTCCGACCCGTCGATGAGCCTCACGGAGGCCCTGCGCGGTCTTTACGCCACCTTCCTCGAGCCTTTGGCCGATCGCGAACGGGTGCGCCTCGGGATGAAGCTGCGGTACCGCGAGATGCTCGAACAGACCGGTTTGCTCGGCGTCGAGATCAACGAAAGCATCGAGCCTCAGTTCGATGCCATCTTGACCATGCTGGGCCGGCACGTGGGCGCCGCCAAACCCGATGACGACCTGCGCCGCCTCGCGGTGTGCGTCACGGCCCTCGGCGTGAACCTGTTCGTCACCGACGAGGTGTACGAAGTGATCGCCCCCAACCTCAAGAACCACCCCGATGCCATGGCTTTGTGGGCCGAACGCCTGGTGATGTATGGCGAGGCCATGGTCCACGCCGAGGCGCGCCGTCGTGCACAACAGGCGGTGCCACCTTCCAAGAAAGCGAAGAACAAGTGATCCGGACAAGACGTCTTACCGCTTGGGTCCCCTTGCTGGCCGCCGGCCTGACCGCCTGCGCAGGAGGCCCGCTGCCTGCGGATGTGCGCGACCCTGCCGTCACGGCGCCCGCGCAATGGCAGGCGCCGCTGCCTCATGAGGGCAAGGCCACCGACCTCGCGCGCTGGTGGCAGCAGTTCGATGACCCGCTGCTTGCCGAGATGATGCAGGCCGCGCAGGACGCGAGCCCCAGCATCGCGTCTGCAAGGACACGCATCGCACAGGCTCGCGCCAACCGCGTTTCGGCCGATGCCGCCCTGTTGCCGGGACTGAACGCCGCGGCCAGCGCGAGCCGTGGCATCCAGGACTTGTCGCTGCCGCTTGCCAACACCGCCAGCGCCGGGCTCCAGGCATCGTGGGAGATCGACCTTTTCGGCGGCAACCGCGCCGGCCGGGATGCCGCACGCGCCCGCTTTACCGGCGCCGAAGCGGGCTGGCACGAGGCCCGTGTGGCCGTGGCGGCCGAGCTGGCATCCACCTACCTCGGGCTGCGTGCCTGCGAGGCCCAACTCGACAAGGTGCGGGCCGATGCCGAATCTCGTGCGCAGACGTCCCGGCTGACGGACATCGCCGCACAGGCCGGGTTCCAGGCGCCGGCCGCATCGGCGCTCGCCCGTGCAAGCGCCGCACAGGGCAACAGCGCGTACCTGCAACTCAAGGCGCAGTGCGACAACACCGTCAAATCGCTGGTCGCCCTCACCGCGATGCCCGAGCCCGACCTGCGCACACGCCTGGCCGCCGGCACCGGCACCCTGCCGGTGCCGGCGCTGATCGCCGTGGGCACGGTGCCCGCTGACGTGCTGAACCAACGGCCCGACTTGTACATCGCCGCGCGCGATGTGGAGGCGGCCAGCGCCGATGTGTCGCAGGCCCGTGCAGCACGGCTGCCTCGGGTGAGCCTGGGCGGCTCGTTCGGCCGCATGCGCGTGGAGACGAGCGCTGCCACGGTGGAGGGCACCACGTGGGCGGTGGGGCCGCTGACGGTGTCGCTGCCGCTGTTCGATGGCGGCACGCGCCGCGCCAACGTCGATGCAGCCCGGGCCCGCTATGACGAGACCGCCGTCGCCTACCGCGCCAAGGTGCGTGACGCGGTCCGTGAAGTGGAGCAAGCGCTGGTGCAGCTCGACAGCGCCCAAGCCCGCCGCGATGATGCCCGCACGGCGGCCGAAGGGTTCGACGCCTCGTATCGCGCGGTCGAGGCCCGCTACCGCGGCGGGCTCGCCAGCCTCTTCGAACTGGAAGACGCGCGGCGAAGCGCATTGCAAGCCCAGGTCAGCCTCGTGGACCTGGAACGCGATCGCGTCGCCGCCTGGATCACGTTGTACCGCGCCCTCGGCGGCGGCTGGACGCCCGCCCCGCCGAAGAACTCCTGAACAAGGTCCCGGACACTTGCCATGAAATTCGCCATCCATCCCCTCTTTCCCAGCCTGGTCGCGGCCGGCGTCGTCGCGCTGGCGGCGGCGTCGTACAGCGTTCGAGCCGCGGATCCCGCAACCAACGGCCAAGCGCCCCGTCCGGCCCTCACGGTCGCGGTCACGCAGCAGCAACGCGTCCCCGTGCCGCTGCGGGTGGCCGCCAACGGCAACATCGCCGCATGGCAGGAAGCCAGCATCGGCACCGAGGCCAATGGCCTGCGGCTGGCCGATGTGAAGGTCAACGTCGGTGATGTCGTCAAGCGCGGCCAGGTGCTCGCCACGTTTGCGCCCGACACGGTGCTGGCGGACCAGGCGCAGATCCGCGCCAGTGTCGCGGAGGCCGAGGCCGCGCTCGCCGAGGCGGCGGCCAACGCCCAGCGCGCCCGCGAGCTGCAGACCACGGGCGCACTGAGTGCCCAGCAGATCAACCAGTACCTGACGGCCGAACGCACCGCGCAGGCGCGCCTCGAAGCCCAGCGGGCCCTGGCCCGGTCACAACAGCTGCGGGTCGGCCAGACCCGTGTGCTCGCCCCCGACCATGGCGTGATCTCGTCGCGCAGTGCCACGGTGGGCGCGGTGCTGCCGGCGGGCCAGGAACTGTTCCGGCTCATCCGCCAGGGGCGCCTGGAGTGGCGCGGCGAGGTGCCGGCCGCCGACTTGTCGCGCGTCAAGCCGGGGCAGGCGGTCGAAGTCACGGCCGCCTCCGGCGCAAAACTCACCGGCAAGGTGCGCATGGTGGCCCCCACGGTGGACGTGCAGACCCGCAACGGCCTCGTCTATGTCGACCTGGCGCCTTCCAATGAGGCGCGCGCCGGCATGTTCGGGCGGGGCGAGATCGATGTGGGCACGCAGGAGTCGATGACGCTGCCGCAAAGCGCCGTGATGCTGCGCGACGGCTTCCACTACGTGCTGCGCGTGGGCCCGGATTCGAAGGTCTCGCAGCTCAAGGTGAAGGTGGGCCGGCGCATTGGCGACCGCATCGAGATCGCCAGCGGGGTGCCTGCGGAAGCGAAGGTGGTGGCCAGCGGCGGCGGGTTCCTCGCCGATGGCGATCTCGTGAAGGTGGTCGAGGCGCCCGCGCCGTCGATCGCCAAGCAATGACCCGGGGGCAGCCCGCCATGATGAACGTTTCTTCCTGGTCCATCCGCAACCCGATTCCAGGGGTCTTGCTGTTCCTCATGCTCACGCTCGTGGGCCTGGCGAGCTTCAAGGCGATGAAGATCCAGAACTTCCCCGACATCGAACTGCCCACGGTGACCGTGGTGGCTTCGCTGCCGGGCGCCTCGCCCGCACAGCTCGAAACCGAGGTGGCGCGCAAGATCGAGAACTCTCTTGCCACGCTGCAGGGCATCAAGCACATCTACACGAAGGTGCAGGATGGCACCGCGACGCTGACGGTGGAGTTCCGTCTCGAAAAGCCCGTGCAGGAGGCGGTGGACGACGCGCGCGACGCCGTCTCGCGCATCCGCTCGGACCTGCCGGCAGACCTGCGCGATCCGGTCATCTCGAAAGTCGAGCTGTCCGGGTCGCCGATCCTCACGTACACGGTCGAATCGTCGCGAATGGATGAGGAGGCGCTGAGCTGGTTCGTCGACAACACCGTCGTCAAGTCGATGCTCAGCGTGCGCGGGGTGGGCAAGGTGTCCCGCGTGGGCGGTGTCACCCGCGAAGTTCATGTGGAGCTCGATCCGGCCAAGCTGCAGGCGCTCAACGCCACTGCGTCCGACATCTCGCGCCAGCTGCGCCAGATCCAGACCGAGGCCTCGGGCGGACGCACCGACGTGGGAGGCGCCGAGCAGTCCGTGCGCACGATCGCCACGGTGCAGTCGGCCAATGAGCTGGCCGCGATGGACATCGTGCTCACCGACGGCCGGCACATCCGGCTCGACCAGGTGGCCGCGGTGTCCGACACCGTCGCGGAAAAGCGATCCGCCGCACTGCTGAACGGCAAGCCGGTGGTGGGCTTCGAGATCACGCGCACACGCGGTGGCGGCGAAACCGAGGTGGCCGCCGGGGTGCGCAAGCAACTCGAAACGCTGCGCGCCGCGCACCCCGAGGTGACGTTCACCGAAGCGTTCAACTTCGTCGACCCGGTCAAGGAGAACTACGACGGTTCGATGATGCTGCTTTACGAAGGCGCCGTCCTGGCCATCATCGTCGTGTGGTTCTTCCTGCGGGACTGGCGCGCCACCATCGTGGCCGCCACGGCATTGCCGCTGTCGGTGATCCCCACGTTCGGAGCGATGTACCTGCTCGGGTTCACGCTGAACGCCGTGACGCTGCTGTCGCTGTCGCTCGTGGTGGGCATCCTGGTCGACGATGCGATCGTCGAGATCGAGAACATCATGCGCCACCTGCGCATGGGCAAGACGCCGTTCCAGGCCGCCATGGAAGCGGCCGACGAGATCGGCCTGGCCGTGATCGCCACCACGTTCACCCTGATCGCGGTGTTCCTGCCCACCGCGTTCATGAGCGGCGTGCCCGGCAAGTTCTTCGTGCAGTTCGGATGGGCGGCCGCAATCGCCGTGTTCTTCTCGCTGGTGGTGGCCCGCATGCTGACACCGATGATGGCGGCCTACGTGCTCAAGCGCCCCAGGAAGGAACACCGTGAGGGCCGCTGGATTACGGTGTACATGCGGTGGGCGGAGTACTGCCTGAAGCATCGCGTCAAGACAACCATCGCCGCCGTGGCGTTCCTGGTGGGTTCGTTCATGCTGGTGCCGCTGCTGCCCACGGGCTTCATCCCGCCGGACGACCTGTCGCAGACGCAAGTCACCCTGACGCTGCCACCGGGCAGCACCTTTGAGCAGACCTACGCGGCAGCCGAGCAGGCGCGGCAAATCCTCGCGAAAAACGAGCACATCAAGCTGATCTACACCACGGTCGGCGGTGGCTCGACCGGCCAAGACCCGTTCGCGCCCGCCGGCGCTCCCGAGGTTCGCAAGGCCACGCTGACGATCAACATGACCCCGCGCAGGGAGCGCAAGGGCCTGAAGAAGCAGGCCGTCGAGGCGATGATGCGCGATGCATTGCAGGTGCTGCCCGGCGCGCGCGTGAAGGTCGGGCTCGGCGCATCAAGCGAGAAATACGTGCTCGTGCTGGCCGGCGAGGATGGCCGCGTGCTGTCCGAGCATGCCGCGAAAGTGGAACGCGAACTGCGCACCATTGGCGGCATTGGCGGCGTCACGTCCACGTCGAGCCTGGTGCGTCCTGAACTCATCGTGCGGCCCGACTTCGCCCACGCCGCCGACCTCGGCGTCACGTCCACCGCGATCGCGGAGACGCTGCGCATCGCAACGTCGGGCGACTACGACCAGGGTCTTGCGAAGATGAACCTGTCGCAGCGACAAGTGCCGGTGGTCGTCAAGCTTGCCCCGGAGGCGCGAGCAGATGTCGAGCTGCTCTCCCGGCTCGCCGTGCCCGGCGCGCGCGGCCCGGTGATGCTCGGCAACGTGGCCGATCTGACGGTCGAGAGCGGCCCTGCGCAGATCGACCGTTACGACCGCCTGCGCAACATCAACTTCGAGATCGAACTCAACCAGAAGCCGCTGGGCCAGCTCGAGAAGGAAGCGCTCGCGCTGCCGAGCCTGAAGCAGCTGCCGCCCGGTGTGATCCAGACGACGGTCGGCGACGCGGAAGCCATGGGCGAGTTGTTCGCAAGCTTCGGGCTGGCCATGCTCACCGGCGTGCTGTGCATCTACGTCGTGCTCGTGCTGCTGTTCAAGGACTTCGTGCAGCCGGTCACCATCCTCGCGGCGCTCGTGCTGTCGATCCCGGGGGCGTTCCTTGCGCTGTTCCTGACGCACACGGCGCTGTCGATGCCGTCGATGATCGGGCTCATCATGCTGATGGGCATTGCCACCAAGAACTCGATCCTGCTGGTGGAGTACGCGATCATGGCGCGCCGCGAACACGGCATGACACGCTGGGAGGCACTGCTGGACGCTTGCCACAAGCGCGCCCGCCCCATCGTGATGACCACTGTGGCGATGGGCGCCGGCATGCTGCCCATCGCGCTGGGCATCGGCACCGACCCGAGCTTCCGTGCGCCGATGGCCATCGTGGTGATCGGCGGGCTCATCACCTCCACGTTCCTGAGCCTGCTCGTGATCCCGGTGGTGTTCACGTTCGTGGATGACGTGGTGCAGTGGGTCGCCCGCCACATCGGACAACGCCATCACCATGAGCAGGCCGCCGCCGCTCGGCCGGAGCCGGAGTCGCAAGGGTGATCAACGACTGAGCGGCGTGTTGTCGTGGCGTTCGAACTGGGCGGGCACCAGCTGGGCCCGCTCCAGGCGATCCTCCAGTTCGCCGATGTACGCCGACAGCGTGTTCGACGTTTCTTCCTGCGAGGCCAGCGCGGCTTCATGCGCACGATCGAGTCGCGACAGCAGCGCTGTGCGCGTCTGCTCGTGTGCCGCCGCGACCGTTGCCAATTCGGCTGCCAGGAACGCACGCAGCTCGGTGAAGCGCGACGCCTCCGCCTTGTCGGCGAGCTCGCGCTGGGCCTGCAGATCGCGGGTCAGGCGGTGAAAGTCCATCAGGGCGCCGGCCTGCAGTGTCACGGCCCAGCCGATGAACAGCACGGTCAACACGCCCACCACGCCGAGCATCACAAGCCCGAGCGGCGCTTGGACCGTGGTGAAACCCAGCGAGAGCGAGGCCGGCGCCACGAACGCGGGCCAGTTCAGCAGGGCGAACAGGCCCACCAGGGTGAGCCCGATGAGAAGCACGATGGCGCGGATCATGGGATTCTCCTTCGCAAGGAACAACGACCAGCCTATCCCCGCCGCTTCACCGGCGCTGTAGGACGCGGACGCGTCAGGGCAGCGGCGACGCCTCGTCGGTCTCGCCGCGCACCGCGCAGCGCGGATCGCCGTCGTCGCGCAGGCGCTGCTGCAGCGCCAGCATCTCGTCGCCCAGATCGTCGAGCACC
The DNA here is from genome assembly GCA_966212105.1 of uncultured Rhizobacter sp. Taxonomy (GTDB): domain Bacteria; phylum Pseudomonadota; class Gammaproteobacteria; order Burkholderiales; family Burkholderiaceae_C; genus Rhizobacter. Next base: position 22,752 of record CBIHPH010000009.1, on the reverse strand, counting down.
TTGGGGTCGAACAACTTCTGCACCTTCGGGAAGAGGTGCTCCTCTTCTTCCTTGTGGTGATGTTCGGTCTGCTCCTGCAGCACCTTGGCCTTCGGCTTGAAGGTGCCCTCGCCCGGGGCCAGGGCCAACAGGTCGGCCAGCAGGCGCTTGAGCGACAAATGTTCCTCCAGAGACTCCAGCAGGATGTCTTCCGTGCGGTGCGCCTTCACGGCGGGGTAGAACACGAGCTCCTCGGAGCTGATGTGCACGGACAGGTCATCGCCCACTTCGGCCAGCAGCGCCTTCATGCGGGCCTGCGACCCGGTGTCGATGGCCGTCATCAAATCGTCGAGCCTGGACTCGAGCGTGCGGTGCTGCAGGATCAAAAGCTCGATGGCATTCATGGCAGGCCTCCCGGTTGTGGTCCAAGGTCCATGCCGGCAAGCGTAGGCGGGCATGCCTCATCCAGTCCGCCGACACCCGAAATGCCCCCGCTCAGATCGGGAGCTTCTCCCGCCCCCGGCGCACAGCCTCGATGCGTTCTTTGCGCAACTTAGCCGTGCGCGCATGAGCCGCCTGGCAGCGCGACGGGGAGAACTCCGCCGCCAGCGCGTCGAGGAACACGCGGGTGCGCGCCGGCATCAGCCTTCGGCCCGGGAACACCGCCCAGGCCTCGACGGGCGGGAGCGCCCATTCCACAAGGACCGGCACCAGTTCACCCGCGGTGACATACGGCTCGGCGAAGTGATCGGCCACCGCGATGATGCCTGCACCCGAGCGTGCAAGTCGGATCAACAGCTCCGGCGAATTGGCGGTGGCGCGGCAGGGGGGCGTGTCCTCCCACACCTCGTTCTCCCGCGTCAGCCGCCATGGCCGCGATTCGCGCTGCGGCGTGGCAAGGTACAAGCCGGCATGCTGCATCAGCTCGGCAGGTGCTTGCGGCGCGCCGTGCTGCGCAAGGTACGCCGGTGAGGCATAGAGGCACCGCGAAATCACGGCCAGACGGCGGGCGGCCAGGGCCGCATCGTCATCGAGCGGGCCCATGCGGATGGCCAGGTCGAAGTTTTCAGCGATCAGGTCCACCCGGCGCGGTGACACATCCACCTGCAAGCTGATGCGCGGGTACTTGGCCGTGAACTCCGCCATCAAATGGCCGAGCACGACGTTCGCGAAATCTCCCGGGATGGACATGCGCAACTGCCCGCTCGGCTCGACCTGCCGGTGCTGGGCGAGTTCCGCGGCGGCCTGCACCTCGGACATCACCTGCCGGGCATGTTCCAGCACGTTGTGGCCGAAGTCGGTGAGGGTCAGCTTGCGGGTGGTGCGCAGCATCAGCCGTTCACCCAGCTGGGCCTCCAGCCCGGCCAGGCGGCGCGAGACGGTGGATTTGGGCAAGCCGAGCCGGTCGCCCGCGCGGGTGAAGCTGCCGTCTTCCACGACGCGGGCAAACAGCAAAAGGTCGTTGGGTTCGATCGCGGTCATGGTGTGCGCGCCTTCAGTTCCGCCAATGGAACAATCTTATCCAATTCACAGTCTTCCGGATTGTTTTCGGGACTTCTACAGTGAAGCCATCGCACTTGCATCAAAGAGAGGTCCGAGATGAACATCCTGCAGATCAATTCCAGCGCGCGTGCCGACGCCTCGCACTCCACCCGCCTGGCCAACGACCTCGTCGCAGGCCTGCGCGCCACCCACCCTGAGGCGACCCTGAACGTTCGCGACGTGGGCCGCCATCCGCATCCGGCTTTGAACGAAGCCGCGCTGCAGGCCCTGTTCACGCCGGCCGACCAGCGCAACCCCGAACAGGCCGCCCGCATCGCCCTGGACGATGCGCTGATCGCCGAGGTCCAGGCGGCCGACGTGCTGGTGCTCGCCGTGCCCATGTACAACTTCGGCGTCCCGTCATCCTTGAAGAACTGGATCGATGCCATCTATCGCGCCAAGGTGACATTCACGTACACGGAAAAGGGCCCGGTCGGCCTGCTCACCGGCAAGAAGGTCCTTGTGGTGACCACTCGCGGGGGCCTGCACCGGGACACGCCGATGGACACGCTGGTTCCCTACGTGAAAAACGCCCTTGCCTTCCTCGGCATGACGGACGTGCGGTTCGTCTACGCCGAGGGCCTCTCCATGGGCCCGGAAGCCGAGCAGAAGGCTTTCGCCTCGGCTGCGGCACAAATCGCCGAAGTGCTGGAGGCGTGACGACCACAGGGGCGACGGCAGGGCGGTGGCGGGCTATAGTGCCCGCCGTCGCGTTTTCCTTGCGCTCGCCCCCGGATGATTGTCTCCCCCCTCGGCTCTGCCCTGCCCTCTGCGCTGGCCGCATACGTGCGCGACAGCGTGGTCCACGGCGCGGCGCCTTACAGGAACATCGAACTGAACACGACGGTGCCCGGCGGCCCTTACACGCTGGACAACGGCGGGGCCTACACGCTGACGGTCTACCCCGGGTCGGTGATGACCTTTTCCGTGGCACCGAAACTGGGCCGGCATGTCGACACCGTCGCTTGACACCCCGGACGCGCCGTGAGGTTTTGCCGTCAAGGGTAATCTGGGAGCCCACTTCCGGAGCCCGGCCCGATGAGCATGCGATTGTCCGTCCCCAAAGAAAAACTCAAATTCGTCCTGCTCGAAGGCATCCACCCTTCCGCGGTAGACGCCCTGAATGCCGATGGCTACACCAACGTGGTCACGTCGCCGCGGGCCCTGGGCGGCGATGAACTCAAGGCGCAACTCGCTGACGCGCACTTCCTCGGCATCCGTTCGCGCACCTTCTTGACCGCTGAAGTGTTCGCCGATGCGCCCAAGCTGGCGGCGGTGGGGTGCTTTTGCATCGGCACGAACCAGGTGGACCTGTCGGCGGCCATGCTGCGGGGCATCCCGGTCTTCAATGCGCCGTTCTCCAACACCCGCAGCGTGGCCGAACTGGTGCTGGCCGAGTTGATCCTGCTGATGCGGGGCATTCCGGAGAAGAACGCGATCCTGCACCGCGGCGGCTGGGTCAAGAGCGCGGCCAATTCGCACGAGGTGCGAGGCAAGACGCTCGGCATCGTCGGCTACGGCCACATCGGCACGCAGATCGGCGTGCTCGCCGAGCACCTCGGCATGACGGTGGTGTTCCACGACATCGAGGCGAAGCTGCCGCTGGGCAACGCGCGCCAGGCAGCATCGCTCGATGCGCTGCTGCAGGTGGCCGACGTGGTGAGCCTGCATGTGCCTGAAACCCCCCAAACCCAGAACATGATCGGGGAGGCACAAATCGCAAGGATGAAAAAGGGCAGCCACCTGATCAATGCATCGCGCGGCACCGTTGTCGACATTGCTGCGCTGACGGACGCGCTCGAATCCAAGCACCTGCTGGGCGCGGCCATCGATGTGTTCCCCGTCGAGCCTGCCGGCAACGACGCGGTGTTCACATCACCGCTCACCGAATTCGACAACGTCATTCTCACGCCGCACATCGGGGGCTCCACCGCCGAAGCGCAGGCCAACATCGGGCGCGAGGTGGCCGCCAAGCTGATCCGCTACAGCAACAACGGATCCACCACCTCCGCCGTCAACTTCCCCGAGGTGGCGCTGCCGGAACATGCCGGCCGCAGCCGGCTGCTGCACATCCACCGCAACGTGCCCGGCGTGCTGGCGCGGGTGAACGAGAAGTTGTCCGAGGCGGGCATCAACATCGCCGGCCAGTACCTGCGCACGAACGATGTGGTGGGGTATGTGGTGATCGATGTCGACCAGGCGACGGGAGACGCGGCGCTCAGCGCTTTGTGTGCCGTGCCGGACACCATTCGCTGCCGCGTGCTTTACTGAGGCCGGCCCCGTAACACGTCACCCCAAGGCGCGCAATCGGACAAGACCCATTGTTCGACAACGTGCGTTCTCGGGGGGCCGGACGATTGCAGCGACAGCGACTGGCTGCTAAGGTGAATAAGCCCTGGTGCAGTGTTTCGCCAAATGCGTTTTGCCCGCATGGAACCGCTGCACCCACGAACCCGCCCGGGCAGTTTTCGTCGGAGCAGAAGGGGCGACGCCTTGCCGTTCTCATCCATTGCCAAGGTGCCTCGCACCGATCCGCGCCGAGCACTTGCCGAGGCTTTCGGCGCCGTGCGCGGCCACAGCTGCACGCTCGCTGCCCCACTGTCGGACGAGGATCAATGCGTTCAGTCCATGCCCGATGCGAGCCCCGCGAAATGGCATCTTGCGCACACCACGTGGTTCTTCGAGACCATGGTGCTTCAGCGGTTCATGCCGGAATATCGGCCCTTCGACGCGCGCTACGCGTTCCTGTTCAATTCGTACTACGAAGCCTTGGGGCCACGTCATCCGCGCCCGGCCCGGGGGCTGCTGACACGGCCATCGGGCAACGAGGTGCGGCAATACCGCTCGGCCATCGATGACGCCATCGGGCGGCTGCTCCATGAAGTCGATGACGCCACGCTGGCCGAGGTGGAACCGGTGCTGACGCTCGGCTTGCATCACGAGCAGCAACATCAGGAGCTGCTGTTGACCGATGCGCTGCATCTGCTGTTCCAGAATCCGTTGCAGCCGGCCTTCCGCCCGCCCGCGCAGGCACCGATTGCACCCCCCCCCACGCCGCTGCGCTGGCTCGACCAGCCTGGCGGGGAGGTCGTCATCGGCCACCGCGGCAATGGCTTTGCATTTGACAACGAAGGCCCCGCCCACCCGGTTTTGCTGCGTCCGTATCAGCTGGCCAGCCGGCCCGTCAGTTGCGGCGAGTTCCTCATGTTCATCCGCGACGGCGGCTATGGTGATCCGCAATGGTGGCTGAGCGACGGCTGGGCCGCGGTAACGACCCAGGGCTGGAACGCCCCGCTGTACTGGACCGGCGTGGACACCCCCGAGCCGACGCGGTTCACCTTGCACGGCCCGCGTCCGCTGGAACTGACCGAACCTGTGAGCCATGTGAGCCTGTACGAGGCCGCGGCCTATGCGGCATGGGCAGGGGCGCGTCTGCCCACGGAGTTCGAATGGGAGGCTGCCGCGCCGCCGGCGATCGGCGATGTGTGGGAGTGGACCCGTTCGGCCTATGACCCCTACCCGGGCTTTCGGCCGTTCGCCGGCGCTGCCGCCGAATACAACGGCAAGTTCATGATGGGCCAGGTGGTGTTGCGCGGCGGGAGCGTGGCCACACCGCCCGGCCACATGCGCCTGACGTACCGCAACTTCTTTCCTGCCTCGGCCCGCTGGCAGTTCTCCGGGCTGCGGCTGGCGCGGGACCTGTGACCCCTTCGAAAGGATGCCGATGCGTGCCACGACGCCCCTGCCGCCCCACGTCGCGTCTGAACTCCGGCCCGGTGCGCCTCCGATGGTCACCGACTTCGAGCGTGAGATGCTGGTGGCGCTGTCGACCCGCCCGAAGTGCATTTCGCCGAAGTACTTCTATGACGCGGCGGGTTCCCGCTTGTTCGACCGCATCTGCGACCTCCCGGAGTACTACCCCACGCGCACCGAGGTGGGCCTGCTGGCCCGCCACGCCCGCGAAATGACCTCGCTCTTCGGCCCGGGAGCCGACCTGGTGGAGTTCGGTGCAGGCTCGGTGACGAAGGTGCGCCTGCTGCTCGACGCATGGGAGCATCCCGGCCGATTCATTCCCGTGGACATTTCGGCCGAACATCTGGCGGACGCCTCGGCGCAGCTGTGCCGTGACTACCCCGGTCTGCAGGTGATGCCGCTGGCGGCTGACTTCACGCGCCCGCTCGCGCTGCCGCCCCACACGCGCCGCATCGGTTTCTTTCCGGGCTCGTCGATCGGCAACCTTGGGCCAATCGCCGCCGTGCGATTCCTGCGCCAGACGCTCCAGAGCGTGCTGGGCGGCGGCCTGCTGATCGGGGTGGATCTGGTCAAGCAACCGGCCCGGCTGCACGCCGCCTACAACGACAGCGCCGGGGTGACAGCGGCGTTCAACCGCAACCTGCTGGTGCGGGCCAACCTGGAACTCGGCGCTGGCTTCGACGTGCACGCCTTCGATCACTATGCGTTCTACGAGCCCGTGCAGCAGCGCGTGGAGATGCACCTCGTCAGCCGACGCGCCCAGACGGTGTGCGTGGCCGGCCGGGCGTTCGAATTCGCCGAGGGCGAAAGCCTGCACACGGAGAATTCGTACAAGTACACGATCGATGGATTCCGCCAGCTCGCACGCCGGGCCGGGTTCATGCCCGGGGCCGTGTGGACGGACGACGAGCGCCTGTTCAGCGTGCACTGGCTGGCTGCGCCGGCGTGACGGCCGTGGCATTTCTCAACGTCATGCCCACCTGACGCAGCGGCAGGCCGGGAAGCCCCGCGTTCCACTCGGCCGTTGCGCGAGGTTCACATTCCCAGTTGTCAGCGCCACGGTGCTTTTCCCGGGAGGTGTCGCATGTCCGCGTTGCAGAACGTCTTGGCTCCCTCGGGTCGCGCAGGCGGGATCATCTTTCTCGCTTCGCTCATCCTCCTCATGGCGGCCTGCGGCGCCAAAGAGGGCGGGAACCGCGGGCCCGGCCCAGGAGCGGGCGGCATGCCGCCACCCGAAGTGGGCGTCGTCACGGTGGCCGAGCAGCCCTTGGCACTGCAAGTGGAACTTCCCGGGCGGATCGAAGCCTTGCGGGTGGCGCAGGTGCGTGCACGGGTCAATGGCGTGGTTCAACGCAGGCTCTTTCGCGAAGGCACGAGCGTGAAAGCCGGTGACGTTCTGTTCCAGATCGATCCGGCCCCCTACCAGGCCGCGCTGGAGAGCGCCCAGGCGTCCCTTGCCAAGGCCCGCGCCAACTTGACGCAGACCACGGCGCAGGCCGAGCGGTACAAGCCGCTCGCCGAAGCCAATGCGGTGAGCAAGCAGGACTACATCAACGTCGTGGCCGCCCGGGAGCAGGCCGAGGCCGACGTGTCCGCCGGCAAGGCCGCCGTGGCCACGGCGCGCATCAACCTCGGCTACGCCCGTGTCACGGCCCCGATTTCCGGCCGCATCGGGCGGGCCCTCGTCACCGAAGGCGCGCTCGTCAGCGCCGCCGAAGCAACGCAACTGGCGCTGGTTCAGCAGACCGACATCGTCTATGTGAACTTCACCCAATCGGCCAGCGAGGTGCTGCGCCTGCGCAAGGCGATGCAGGCGGGCCAGCTGCGCAGCGCCGGCAACGGTGCCGTGGCGGTGCGGATCGTGATGGACGACGGCAGCGAACTGCCACACCCGGGCCGGCTGCTGTTTTCCGATCTGACGGTGGACAGCACCTCCGGGCAGATCACCTTGCGAGCCGAGGTGCCCAATCCGGAGGGCCTGCTGTTGCCCGGCCAGTATGTGCGCGTGCGCCTGGTGCAGGCCGAACTCCCCGGTGCCATCCTGATCCCGCAGCAGGCGGTGACCCGAGGCAGCCAGGGCGACACGGTGCTCGTGGTGGGAAGCGACGGCAAACCGGTGCCGCGCGCGGTGAAGATCGGCACCCTGCAGGGCACGAACTGGGTGGTGCAGAGCGGCCTGAAGCCGGGCGAGCAAGTCATTGCCGAAGGCTTCCAGAAAATGATGGTGCCGGGGCAACCGGTGAAGCCAGTGCCTTGGCGCCCAGGTGCCAGTGCGCCCGCACCGGCCGCATCGGCGCAGTAAGGGACACGACCATGGCCCGGTTCTTCATCGACCGACCCGTTTTCGCGTGGGTGATCGCGCTGTTCATCCTGGTGATGGGCGCCGTGTCGATCACGCAGTTGCCGGTGGCACAGTATCCGCCCGTGGCGCCGCCGTCCATCGTCGTGTCCACGGTCTACCCGGGCGCCTCCGCGCAGACGCTGGAGAACGCCGTGCTGAGCGTGATCGAACGCGAGATGAACGGTTCGCCGGGCCTGATCTACATGGAGTCGGTCTCGCAGGCCGATGGAACCGGGTCGATCACGCTCAGCTTCGAGCCGGGCACGAACCCCGATCTCGCGCAGGTCGACGTGCAGAACCGGCTCGGCCGCGCCGCGCCCCGCCTCCCGGCAGCAGTGACGCAACAGGGGGTGCGTGTGGACAAGTCGCGCGCCAACTTCCTGCTGTTCACGATCCTGTCGTCGGAGAACCCGGCGTACGACCCCATCGGGCTCGGCGACTATGCGTCGCGCAACGTGCTGCCGGAATTGCAGCGCGTCCCGGGAGTAGGCCAGGCGCGATTGTTCGGCACCGAGCGGGCCATGCGGATATGGATCGATCCGACCCGGCTCATCGGCTTCAACCTGTCGTCTGGCGACGTGGTCAACGCACTGCGCGGGCAGAACGCCCAGGTGTCTTCGGGCACGATCGGAGACCTGCCGAGCGTGGCCGGCCAGCCGGTCTTCGCGACAGTGGTCGTCCAGGGCCAGCTCGAGAACATCACGCAGTTCAACGACATCATCGTGCGGGCGAACCCCGACGGATCCTCCGTGCGCATCAAGGACGTGGCACGCGTGGAACTCGGCGCGCAGACCTATGCGACCTCGGCCCGCCTGAACGGCGAACCCTCCACGGGCATCGGCGTGCAGCTCTCCCCCGGCGGGAATGCCATCGCCACGGCGCGGATGGTGCGCGAGCGCCTTGACGAACTGCAGAAGTATTTTCCGCAAGGCGTGAAGTACGCGATCCCGTACGACAGCTCGCGCTTCGTCGACATCTCCATCCGGCAGGTGGTCGAAACGCTCGTGGAAGCGGTCGTGCTGGTGTTCCTGGTGATGTTCCTGTTCCTGCAGAACTTCCGCTACACGGTGATTCCCACCGTCGTGGTGCCCGTCACGTTGATGGGCACGTTCGCGGTGCTGCTGGCGCTGGGCTTTTCCATCAACGTGCTCACGATGTTCGGCATGGTGCTCGTGATCGGCATCGTGGTGGACGACGCCATCGTGGTCGTGGAAAACGTCGAGCGCATCATGAGCGAGGAAGGCTTGTCGCCGGTCGCGGCCACGCGCAAGGCGATGGGGCAGATCTCGGGCGCCATCGTCGGCGTGACGGTGGTGCTCGTGTCCGTGTTCATCCCGCTCGCATTTTTCGGTGGCGCCACGGGCAACATCTACCGGCAGTTCTCTGCCGTCATGGTCTCATCCATCCTGCTCTCCGCCTTCATGGCGCTGTCGCTGACCCCGGCGCTGTGCGCCTCGCTGCTCCAGCCCGTCGAGGCCGGCCATCACCAAACGCAGACCGGCTTTTTCGGGTGGTTCAACCGCGGCTTTGCCCACACCACGAAACGGTACGAAAGCTTCGTCGCGAAGCTGCTGCGCCGGGCCGCGCGCTACCTCGTGATCTACGCGGCCATCATTGCCGTCGTGGTGCTGCTCGTGTCACGCATGCCCACGTCGTTCCTGCCCGCGGAGGACCAAGGCATCATGCTCGTGAACGTCCAGCTGCCGCCGGGCGCCACGCAGAACCGGACGCTTTCGGCGATGAAGGAGGTGGAGGGCTACATCCTCAAGCAGCCGGAGGTGCAGAGCATGGTCAGCGTGCTGGGCTTCAGCTTTTCTGGCACGGGCCAGAATGCCGCCGTCGCATTCATCTCGCTGAAGGACTGGGACGAGCGCCATGGCGAGGCGCATTCGGCCCAGGGCATTGCCGGCCGGGCATTCGGCGCCTTGATGCGGGTCAAGGACGCCTTCATCTTTCCCTTGAGCCCACCGCCCATCCCCGAACTGGGCACCGCTTCGGGCTTCAACTTCCGCTTGCAGGATCGGGGCGACAACGGCCACGCCGCACTGCTGGCCGCGCGCAACCAGCTCCTCGGGATGGCGTCCCAAAGCCCGAAGCTCACCGGCGTTCGGCCCGACGGGCTCGAAGACGCCCCGCAGCTGCAGCTCGACGTCGACCGTGACAAGGCGAGCGCGCTCGGCGTCTCGTTCGATGCCGTGAACGCCGCGGTGTCGACGGCGCTCGGCTCCACGTACGTCAACGATTTTCCCAACGCCGGCCGCCTGCAGCGCGTAGTCGTGCAAGCCGACGCACCCGCGCGCATGCAGCCGGACGACCTCTTGCGCATCAACGCGGTCAACACGAACGGGCAGCCGGTGCCGCTGTCGGCCTTCGCCACGACGAAATGGATCACGGGCCCCATGCAGACGATCCGCTACAACGGCTACCCGGCGATGCGCATCGCCGGCGAGGCGGCCAAAGGCTACAGCAGCGGCGACGCCATGGCCGAAATGGAGGCCCTCGCCGCCCGGCTGCCGGCAGGCTTCGCCTTCGAATGGACCGGGCAATCGCGCGAGGAGAAGCTTTCCGGTTCGCAAGCAGTCACCGTCTTCGCTTATTCGCTGCTCGCCGTATTCCTGTGCCTTGCGGCACTGTACGAGAGCTGGTCGATCCCGCTCGCGGTGATCCTCGTCGTGCCGCTGGGCGTGCTCGGCGTGCTGCTCGGCGGTACGGTGGCGGGCATGTCGAACGATGTGTACTTCAAGGTGGGCCTGATCACCATCATCGGGCTGTCGGCGAAGAATGCGGTGCTCATCATCGAATTCGCAAAGACGCTGCATGCCCAGGGCCGCGACCTCATCGAGGCGACGCTGGAGGCGGCACACCTGCGATTTCGGCCCATCCTGATGACATCGTTCGCATTCATCCTCGGCGTGATGCCGCTGGCTTTCGCCAACGGCGCGGGATCGGCCAGCCAGCGCGCCATCGGGACCGGCGTGATGAGCGGCATGATCAGCGCGACGGTACTCGGGGTGCTGTTCGTGCCTGTCTTCTTCGTGGTGCTGCGCCGCATTTTCAAGGGCAGCGAACGCGAACGGATGAAGTACGCCCGCGGGACAGACACCGGCGGCGGTACGACACTGGCGGAGGGAGGCTCACATGAGTGAGCGGCGACCCGTCCGCACCGCGGTCGCGTCTGCGGCCCTGGCGATGCTCGCCGCTTGCGCCTCGATGGCGCCCCGGTATGAAAGGCCCGCCGCGCCGGTGGCCGCCGCCTTTCCGGACAGCGGTGCGGGCACGCCGTCCGGCACCCCACCGGCCACGGACATCGCCTGGCAGGACTTCTTCGCAGACCCGCGCTTGAAGCGGCTGATCGATACCGCGCTGACGAACAACCGCGAGCTGCGCGTTGCAGTGCTCAACATCGAGCAAGCCCGGGCGGCCTACGGCGTGCGACGTGCTGATCGACTGCCCACCGTCAACGCCGGCGCGAATGTGCAGCGGCAGAACATCGGCATGGAGGCCTTGTACACCGTGGGCTTGCAGGTCACTGCCTACGAAGTCGACCTGTTCGGCCGGGTCCGCAGCCTGAGCGACGCCGCACTCGCCCAATATTTCGGCACGGAGGAGGCGCGCAAATCGGTCCAGATGAGCCTGATCGCCTCGGTGGCCAACGCGTACTACGCCGTGCTGGCCGACGACGCCCTGTTGAACGTAACGCAACAAACCCTCCGGACGCGCGAGGAGTCTTTCAAACTCACCCGGCTGATGTTCGAGCACGGCGCGACCTCCGAACTCGACTACCGTCAAAGCGAATCGCTGCTCGAATCGGCGAGAGTGTCCCTGTCGCAGCAGACACGCCAGCGTGCGCTCGATGAAAACGCCCTCGTGCTGCTGTTGGGGCAAAGCCTTCCCGAGGACCTGCCGGCCGGTCAGAGCCAGACCGGGCAGGCTCTGACCGCCGACCTGCCTGCGGGCGTGCCGTCCGATGTGCTGACGCGCCGGCCCGATGTGCGCCAGGCCGAACAGGCGCTGATTGCCGCGAATGCGAACATCGGCGCGGCGCGTGCGGCCTTCTTCCCGCGCATCTCGCTGACCGCCAGCGCGGGCACGGCGAGCACGGAACTGTCAGGCCTGTTCAAGGGCGGCAGCGGCGCATGGACCTTCGCACCCTCCATCGTGCTGCCCCTCTTCGACGCCGGCCGCAACCAGGCCAACCTCGACGCCGCCCAGGCGGGCCGCGACATCGCCGTGGCGCAATACGAGAGAGCCGTACAGACCGCCTTCCGCGAGGTTGCCGATGCACTCGCCGGCCGGGCAACGCTGGACGAACAGGCGAGGGCCCAGGCCACGGTCACCCGAGCGGAGGAAATACGCTTGCAGCTCGCCGACCTGCGCTACCGCAACGGCGCATCGAGCTACCTCGATGTGCTCGATGCGCAGCGGGCACTGTTCTCCGCCCAGCAAGCCGTCGTGCAGGTGCAGGCCGCGCGGGTGCAAAACCTCGTGACACTGTACAAGGCGCTCGGTGGCGGTTGGAGCGAACCGGCCACGAAATGAGGCCTGCAAAAGGGACCGCGCCGGCGCCCATGGCGTTGCACTGGAACCACCCAAGGCGCGCGGGGACGAGCACGGCCGCCAAGCCGTCAGAGCAGCCCCCACCCTACACTGAAGAACCGGCGCGTTCGAACCGCGTCTCCAGTCAGGACGACTGGCTGGCCCTTCAACTCACGGGACGACCCGATCAACGGCGTGCATGCGCCAGGAGATGCGTCATGGCCTGGGGTCTTTTGCTTCTCGCCGGCCTGTTCGAGGTGGGGTGGGCGATCGGTTTGAAGTACACCGAAGGCTTCACCCGCCTGTGGCCTTCCGTTGGCACGCTGTTCGCGCTGGTCATGAGCATCGGGCTCCTGGCGCCAGCGATGCGCTTGCTGCCAGTGGGCACGGCCTACGCCGTTTGGACCGGCATCGGCGCTGTCGGCACGGTTGCCCTCGGCATGGTGCTCTTTGGCGAGCCTGCGACGGTGCCCAGGCTCGCCTGCATCGGCCTCATCCTCTCCGGAATCCTCGGCCTGAAGCTGACCGCGTGACCCCGCTTCACGCCCCCATCATTTTTCGACGAACGCGCGCTCGATGACGAAGTGGCCTTGCGTGCTCATGTTGCCTTCCTTCATGCCCAGCTTCTCGAAGAAGACACGGGTATCACGCAACATCTCGGGGCTGCCGCACAGCATGAAGCGGTCGTTCTCGGCGCTGATGGGCGGCAGCCCCAGGTCGGCGGCGAGCTTGCCCGATTCGAGCAGCATCGGGATGCGGCCCTGGTTGCGGAACGGCTCGCGGGTGACGGTCGGGTAGTACAGCAACTTCTCCTGCACTTGCTCGCCGAAGAACTCGTTGGCCGGAAGTTCTTCGGTGATGACCTTGTCGTAGGCCAGTTCGTTGACCTGCCGGCAGCCGTGCACGAGGATGACCTTCTCGTACAGGTCATACACCTCGGGGTCCCGGATCATGGCCATGAAGGGCGCCAGGCCCGTGCCGGTGGACAGCAGGTACAGGTTCTTGCCGGGCAACAGGTTCTGCGTGAGCAGCGTGCCGGAGGCCTTGCGGCCGATCAGCACCGTGTCGCCCACCTTCAGGTGCTGCAGGTGCGACGTGAGCGGGCCATCGGGCACCTTGATGCTCAGGAATTCGAGTTCTTCATGCCAATGCGGGCTCACCACGCTGTAGGCGCGCAGCAGGGGTTTGCCGTCGACGTTGAGGCCAATCATCGTGAACTGGCCGCTCTGGAAGCGAAAGCCCGCGTCGCGGGTGGTCGTGAAGGAGAACTGCCGGTCGGTCCAGTGGTGAACGGACAGGACTTTGGCTTCGTAGAAATTGCTCATGGTCTTGGCAGGGGAACAAAAGACATGGCCCGAAGGCCAACCCGCGAGCATAACCGCTGCCAGGCCCCCGATGCCGGCAGGCGCGCGCAGCGCCCGCAAGAATGCGCAGTGTCGCCCAGAAGCGCCCCGCGGCACAAAGACCGTCGCGGCATATGCTTACGACCCCCCTGCGGACGGAGAGCGTCACCTCACAGCTGGATGCTGGCGCCGCCGATCCCGTCGAATTCCACCACCACCCGCTGCCCGAGCGAGGCCGTCAGCACCCCGCACCAGGTGCCGGTGGTGACCACCGTGCCGGCCGGGACCACCTGGCCGTCCTGGGTGGCATGGCGCAGCCATTCGGGCAGCACCCAGGCAGGGTCGCCGCAGGAATGAGTGCCCACATACTCGCGCGAAGGCTCGTCGCCAAGCGTGACGCGGCAGCGCTGGGCGAACCAGTCGCGCCGCACGTACGGCACCCAGTTTCCCAGCACGAGGGCACTGTGAGACTGCAAGTCCGCCAGGCGCAACAGCGCCGGGGCCTCGAAACCCGCATCCCAGCGCGAATCGACAAGCTCGATCGATACCGTCATCGCGTCAATCAGGTCGGAGGCGCTGTCGACACCAAGGAGGCGGGCCAGCGCCGCATCCACGTCCCGGCCCGTCCGAAGCGCAATCTCGGCCTCGATACCGCCGAGGCGGAACGGCCACGAATTCAACTCGGCCGGTGTCGGCCATACCCCGGCCGGCGGCAGCGCCGAATGCACCATGGTGGCCGTTCGCGAGGCACCGCCCGATTTCCAGTGCCTGGGTGGCGCGTCACCATGCCAGCCCAGTTCATTGGCGACTGCGGCTTGCACGAGGTCGGCATCATCGGCCGTTCGCAACACCTGCGCAAAGACCGCGGCGGGTGCAGGCCGCCGGTCCCGGCGCGCGGCAAGCAAGGCATCGATGAGGGCATCCGTGGTGGCGGGCATGGTCGGGCGTTCGAATCAGGGCGAAATGGGGACCAGCGCAGTGTCCCTCAAACCGACGAGCAAGGCGTCACCGTCGGGCGTGATGCGAAATTCCCCATACCGCGCCGCGGCGAAGCGTGCGGCGTCACCTTCCTTGAAGAACCATGCATCGGTGACCAGCACCCAGCGGCCATCCTTGGCCGTCAACGCAATGCGCAGCTCGCCGGGAGCGAGCACGGGCGCCTCCTCGCCGGCCAACTCGATGCGCAGCGGCGTGGCGACGTCACGTTCATCCACCTGCACCACGACGTGGGGCGGCATGGCGTTCGGGCTCGGCCTCGCGGCCACTGGCGGCAGGCGGAAGTTCAGCGCCATGTAATCGCCCTGGGCCAGCGAGCGCGGATCCAGCGGCGCGAGTTCCACCAGCACCGTGCGGCCGTGGGCGATGACCGACTCCTTCTGCCAGATGCCGATGTTGACGACGAGCAGGCACAGCGCCACGGTGACCGGCACGAGGGCCGAAGGCCCTGCATGGCGTTCCCCCTGCGATGGCGCAGCCAAGGGCGTGCGCCGAGGCCTCATCAGCCAGGCGATGGCGCCGAGCACCGCACCGGCGGTCACGAGCACCACGGCCTTGTGAGCCAGCGGCACCTGGATGGCATAGTAAAACGCGCCCACGACCCATGCTGCTCCCAGCCCGGCCGCGCTCGCGAGACGCCATCGGCCTGTGCCGGCGCACACCGCCAGCACCAGCAGCAGGTCCCCGAGCGCTGGCATGACCCCGGCCAGAACGACGCATACCAGCGCCGCAATGCCCCAGGCGAGCCGACGGGCCGAAGGCCAGGCAAACCCGAGCCAGGCGAAACCCGCTGTTGCCAGCATCACGGACACGATCCGCTCGACGAGCCCCTCTCCCTGCCACCCGAAGTTCCACAACGGTCCCCCAATGGCCGCACCCGCCAAAAAGGTCATGCCGCTGGAGGCCGCAAGCCCGGCCACCGCGGAAAGCACCCATCCAGCCGCCATCGATTCGAGCGCCAGCGCGACCTGCGGCCCGCTGACCCGTTGAGTGAAGAGCGCACCGAGCCAGACCGGCAACAGCATGTGCAACTCCCACCGCACATAACCGTCCGCCAGATGGGACCAGCCATGGGACATCAGCGCCATGGAGGTCAACCATGCGGCCAGCGCACCGAGCCATGCGCGCAACCAGGCACGCGGCACGGCCGCCGCCACGCCGAGGGTCAAGACCGCCAGCACCGCGGGTGCATAGTGGCCCCGCAGATCCCGGTACAGGCCGAAGGCCAGCACGCATCCCCCGACCAACAGGCCGGGCACGGCCAGTTGTTCGACGAACAGTGGCATCCGGCGCCCACGCAGCACAGCGACCGCGCCCAAAAGACAAGCGGGGCCGATCACGTAGGCGCCGGACGCTTCCTTGACCACGTCGAAAAGCAGGACACCGAAAAAGCCGACCAGGGGAACGACGGCAAGCCATGCGCCCAACGCCGTCAGAAGCACCACCGGCCAGGGGCGCTCCTCCGCCCGATCGGCCGCCTGCGCCTGCGTCAGCAACCCTTCGGCCACCGCGGCGTCCATGACCTGTGTCCAGCGGTCGCGCGCGCTCATGACCATCCCTTCGAAACAGCGTGCGTCCTGGCAACGCGCATCACGACGTGAACCGACGCCGCAACCAACGCTGCGGCAAACAGCCCGATCAGCAGGAACAGCCCGTACCAATCAACGAGCCGCTTGTGCTCCAGCAACCACCGCGCCAGACCCGACACGAGCAAGGTGTCGAGGGCCAGCACGACGGCGCTCAGCGCAAAGACGTCAAAGTGACCGCGCCGGGAAAACAGCCACCCTGCCGCGCCCGTCATGAGCAAGCCGAGCCCGTACAGCGGTTCGAGCCCGCCGACCAGCCCGAGCAGCGCAGAGAACGTGATCGCCATGACAGACAGCGTCACCGATGTGCGCATGGCCCAGACGCCGGCCCCGGTCCTGCCTCGCAACGCCGGTCCGAGGGCCAGCACCAGCGCAATCGACATCGCCCAACCGACCAGGTGCACGAGTGTCGTGTCCAGACCGGGTTGGCTCCACCAGCGATCATTTCCAGCATGCGCGCGCGTCCACAAGAACACCGCCGTCATCGCCACGAGCGCCCAGGGAGCCCACACCACATCGCTGCGCACGCCCAGCGCCAACGGCAGCACGAGTGCGGCCCACAGCGCAAACAACTGCCAAGGATCGGCGCCGGACTGGTACGTCTGCCCGAAGTAGGCCAACAAGGCCCCCACGCCCAGCAACGTGAGCAGGCCAAGCGCCGGTCTCGCGGCCGGCCGCCGCCACGCACCGAGCCCCATCACGACCACCACGCCCTGCAGCAGGGCGAAGCGGCCGGCACGCCCGAAGTCATTCCAGTTGGCCGCGATCCACATCACCAGCCCCATCC
Source organism: uncultured Rhizobacter sp. (assembly GCA_966212105.1). Lineage (GTDB taxonomy): Bacteria > Pseudomonadota > Gammaproteobacteria > Burkholderiales > Burkholderiaceae_C > Rhizobacter. The sequence continues at coordinate 5,889 of CBIHPH010000009.1, read as the reverse complement.
CGCCCAGCGCAGCGGCCACCACCGCCAGGCCCTGGGCCAGGCGTGACGGCAGCCCGGCCGGTTCCACGCCGAATCCGGCCAGCTGCAGCAGCCGCCGGCGATCATGAGGCGGGAGTCCCCAGGCCGCAGCCAGGTCGAACACCGCTAGTCGAAGATTCATGGCAATCATCCTTCCCCGGATTTGTTTTTCTGCGTGTCCGCCATGGTCGGCCAATCACGCAGGCACGAGGGCACATACCCTGTCCGGGCGGCACAAAGGATCAACTGTAAGACTTGACAGATGCCTCAGCGACCGAGAACTGGGCTAATCGTTACAACGATGCACTGGAACATTCGATCGTTCCCATTGCCCATGCAGCTTCTCGCCTTATGTTGCGAATCCTGATCATCGAAGATTCCCCGGCCAGCATGCTGCTGACCGTGGGCATCCTCGAACGCGCAGGTCATTCCGCCGTTCTGGCCGACACCGCCGCCAAGGGCCTTGCCATGGCCCGTCAACAGCGGCCCGATCTCATTCTGATGGACATCCAGCTGCCCGACATGGACGGCCTGGACGCCACCCGCCTCCTGCGGTCAGACCCCCGCACCAGCGACATCCCCGTCATCGCGCTCACCACCTTTGCCATGAAGGGAGACGCCGAAATGATGCGAGATGCAGGGTGCGATGGTTACATCACCAAACCAATTCGTTACCAAGAGTTCCTGCAAGAGGTGGAGTCCGTCATCACTGCGATGGGCGGCAAACACACCGAAGAGTGAGCAACGGCGCGGGTTGGCGCCCGATTTGCTCAGCCCGGCACCCCACGCACGATTCTTGCCCAGGGGGTTTCGAGGCGGGTTCGCGCGAATTGCAATCAGGGGCAGGCGATTCAAAATGCGACCCAAGATCGATTCTCAACCACCGCAGCCCTGCCCGCGAGGAGGACATCCATGCTTCGAGAATTCGTGCTGTTGGCCATTCGTTCCAGCGTGGCGTACCGCTTGGGCGCGGGATCCGGCGGCCGCGGAAATCCGCCACCCGCCGCAACACCGCCGGGCACGGTCTCCGCCCCACGCCCCGCCCACGCCTGACGGCCTGCTCATGTTCGCCAGCCCTGCAGCGCTCTGGCGGCTGGGCCGGCAGGCCATCGAGAGCTGGTCAGACGACGGCGCCCCGAGCATGGGGGCGGCGCTTGCTTACTACACGCTGTTTTCGGTGGCCCCGCTGCTGTTGATCGTCGTCTCGGTGGCGGGCTTCGTGTTCGGCGAAGAGGCGGCCCGTGGCGAGGTCTTCGGCCAGCTGGAACACCTGATGGGCGCGCAGAGCGCCGCCGCGATCCAGGGCCTGCTGCAAAGCGCCAACAAGCCGGCGGAGAGCGCAGTGGCGACCTTCATTGGCGTCGTGGCTCTGCTGATCGGTGCCACCACCGTGTTCGCCGAACTGCAGAGTGCCCTGGACCGCATCTGGCGGGCCCCCGTGCGCGGCGCGAATGGCATCTTCGCGCTCGTGCGCGCTCGACTGCTGTCGTTCGGCATGATCCTCGGGCTCGGCTTTCTTCTGATGGTCTCCCTGGTCGTCAGCGCTGCGCTTGCCGCCTTCGAAACATGGTGGTCGCCCCTGTTCGGCGCCTGGGCACTCCTGGCCCAGGGCCTGAACTTCCTCGTGAGCTTTTTCTTCATCACCGCGGTGTTCGCGATGATCTACAAGTTCATGCCCCGGGTGCATGTGGCCTGGCGCGATGTGGGCGTGGGCGCGGCCGCCACGGCGCTGCTGTTCACCGTGGGAAAGCATCTGATCGGCCTGTACATCGGCCGCAGCAGCATCACCTCGGCCTTCGGAGCGGCCGGTTCGCTGGCCGTGTTGCTCGTATGGCTGTACTACTCGGCGCAGATCTTCCTGCTCGGTGCCGAATTCACATGGGTCTACGCGCACACGTACGGCTCGCGCCGGGGCTCCGAGCGTCCACGCGCTGAGCGACCCGCCGGGAGTGCGTGAGTCAAGCGGCCGTGGCGGCCATCAACGTCTCCAGGCAATGCTCGCGAATGCCGTAGAACGCCTTGATCTCGCGGATCTGGCCGAGCACCTCGGCATTGTCCTTGGGCACCGCGCGCTTGACCGCGAGAATCATCTTGTTCTTGTTCGTGTGCTCCAGCGAGATGAACTCGAACACCTGCGTGTCATACCCTGCGGCCTCGAGCAGCAGGGCGCGCAGGCCGTCGGTGAGCATTTCGGCCTCCTGGCCGAGGTGCACGCCGTGCTGGAGGATGGGGCGCAACGGGTGCGGGCTCAGCAATTGCGGCCGGATCTGCTTGTGACAGCACGGCGAACACAGGATGATCGATGCATTCGCGCGCAGGCCGAGGTGGATGGCATGGTCCGTCGCCGTGTCGCAGGCGTGCAGCGCAATCATCACATCGATGGCCGGCGGCGTGTAGGTGCGCACATCACCCGCGTCGAAGTGAAGACCTGCAAGGCCGAGGCGATCGATGGCGCCGTTGCACAGTTGCACGAGGTCTTCTCGCAACTCCACACCCGTCACCCGCGCGTCTCGGCCCAGCGTGCGTTGCAAGTGGTCGTGCACCGCGAAGGTCAGGTAGCCCTTGCCGGAACCGAAATCCACCACGTGCAGCGGGCGGGCTGCGTCTGCCGCCAGCGGCGACGCGGCGAGCGCACCGTCCAGTATCTCGACGAATTTGTTGATCTGCTTCCATTTGCGCGACATCGACGGAATCAACCGGTGCTGCGCATCGGTCACGCCGAGTTCGACGAGGAAGGGTCGATCGATCGACACCCAGCGCTTCTTCTCCCGGTCATGAGTGGCCAGCGGTTGGACCGGCGCATCGGCCCGTGCAGGTTGACGCAGCAGGGTGCATTTGCCCTTGCGGCTCACGAGCAACTGCACATTCTCGCTGGAGGTGAGCATGTTGGCATGGGAGAAATGCGTGTCGATCAACTCACGCAGATGGGCAAGGCCTTCAGTGGGAAGCAGGTTGCGCGTCACGTCCTTCGTCGCATGGCTGGCCACGAAGGACAGGTGCAGCTGCCCTTTCAGCACGACTGGACGCACCACGACGCGGTTCAGCGTCGCATCAGGTCCGCGGTGCTTGGAGAGCACGAGGCGAGAGAGGCGCGACGCCGACAGGCTCGCGGCCACCAGCGCGAGGAAGCGGCCAGTGGCGTCGTCGTATGAAAAGGCTTCGGTGTCTTGCATGGGGACCTGCGGAGGATCCCCATTGTAGAAAGACGGGCGTCAGGCGTGCCGCACGGCACGGCCGCGCGAAAAGGTGCCGTTGACGGGGGTGAACGACGCGGTGTCCTGCACCCGTTGCCACAAGGCGACGGCCTTGTCGACCCACGCCAGGTACGAGGCGTCATGCGTGGAGTAGAAGGGGATGCCCCGGGCGGCAAAGCGGGCCGCTGCACTGGTGGCGGCCACATGTTCCGAGGTGGCGCCGGCCGGAGGCTCCAGCTCGAAACTGTGCAGCGCCTTGATGCGCTGCATCGGCAGGGTGGACATCAGGTGCTGGCGCAGTGTGGCGGGATCGAGGACGGGTGAATCGTGGTCCATGGTACTTCCATTCAATCTGGCTGGCAGAAGCACTGTAGTCGGCCGATTGCGTGCGTGCTTGAGCGATCGGCGCAAGGGATGTGTCGCAGTTCACGCGCATGGCCGTCGTCACAATTGGCCGATCGGCCGTGGCCTGTCGCACCCTCTGCCGTCACTAGAACGCGCACACGGATGAACTCGCCGACACGGGTTGGCAACCTCTTCGCAAGATGCCATGGGGGCACGGGGTGGCGCGAGCGGGACCGGTGCCCGTCACCTGGCCCGGTCACGTCCTACAGTCGCTTGCGCTGCGGCCTGACAGTGCCCCCGCACCAGCGCCAGTGCAATGGAAGCTTCGTGACCCACACCACGCACCTCCAGAAAGGCACTGCCATGGCCAAGCACACCGACGAACGCGAGCTTCTTTGGGAACTGATCGAGGACATCAAGTTTGCGATGTTCACGACGCAACACAGCAATGGCCACCTCCACTCACGGCCGCTGACCACACAGAATTCTGAACTCGACGAACATTCGAGCCTGTGGTTCTTCGTTTCGCGGCGCAGCGACACGGTGGCCGACATTGCGCAGCATCCGCAGGTGAACGTGGTGTACGGGGACCCCGGACACGACAACTATGTCTCGGTCTCCGGCGATGCGGCCCTGGTCGAGAACCCTTCCAAGAAGGAGGCGTTGTGGTCCAAAGCCGCGCAAGCGTGGTTCCCAGGCGGGGTGACCGATCCTGACCTCGCGCTGCTCGAAGTCAAGATCACGCACGCCAACTACTGGGACGTCAAGGACAGCAAGCTCGTGCAACTCCTCAAGATCGCCAAGGCGGCGATCACCGGCAAGCAGCCGGTTCATCTTGGAGAGCACGGCGAAGTCCGCATGAAATGAACCCTGTTTCGGCGAGGTGCAGGGGGATCTGGACGAGAATGGCGGCCGTACCGCCACATGCGCCGACCCGCGCAACCTCGCCATGGCCTTCGCCGACAACCTCAAGCAACTTCCCCCGATCACCCACCTCACCGGCCTGCAGCTCTTCGATGCACAGGGCCAACTGGTCGCCACCATCGAGAACAAGCCGGGCCAGGCCGGCTCGGTTGCCGTTTACCACGCGTTGGTGCAGCGTTTCGGCAGCATCAACGTTGATGCTGCCCGTGAAGGCCTGTCGATCTATGCCGAACACACGGCCGATGCGCGAGCGAATCCCGGCAAGCATCCCAACATCGACCGCCTGCTGTCGATCGAGCGCGACGGCGGCCAGTTCGGCGTGGCGTTGTTGTCCAACTGAACTCGGGCGGCCCCGTTCGTGAACGAAGCCCCGTTGGCCAGGGTTTCGCTACCATCCTTCACACACAGCCCCGAACGCCCATGAGATAGTGGACGCACGGGATGGCCCGGCGGTCATCCGGAAGGGAGGCCCCGATGCAGACGCTCGATGTCATGCTTTCGCTGAACCTGCTGACACCCCTTCAGCATCGCGAAATCCGCGCGTGGACCGCGCGGGCCCGCACTCCCGAGAAGATCATGGAAATGCCGCCGCACCTTTGGCGCGCGCTGGAGCTGGCGAGCGTGTTGATGGGTTTTCACGGGGAGCCTGCTGCGGCGTCCTGAAAACCGGATCGCTGGAGAGCTCGGTACGCGTTCGGGCCCGGCTTTCGCCGGAGGCCCGGCGCTTCACCTCGCCGCTTCAGGCAATTCGATCTTGATGTCGAGCACTTCGAGGTTGTCGGTGCGCTCGAGGTGCACGCGGATGTCTTCCGGCTTGATCGACACGTACTTCGAGATGACCGCAACGAGTTCGCGCTGGAGCTGGGGCAGGTAGTCGGAAGGTCCGGAACGGCCGCTGCGCTCGTGCGCAAGAATGATCTGCAAGCGTTCCTTGGCAACGCTGGCGGTCTTCTTTTTCTCCCCGAGAAGGAATGAGAGAAAGGACATCGCTACTTACCTCCCACCGAACAGGCGCTTGAAGAAGCCGGGCTTTTCGGCATCGACGAACCGCATGGGGCGTTCCTCCCCGAGAAACCTCGCCACCACGTCCTTGTAGGCCTCGGAGACGTCGGTGCCCGTCAGGTGCACCGCCGGCAGGCCCTGGTTCGACGCGTCCAGCACGGTTTCGGATTCGGGGATCACGCCGATCAGCGGCGTGCGAAGGATCTCCTGGATGTCCTCGAGCGACAGCATCTGGCCGCCGACGACCCGGCTCGGGTTGTAGCGGGTGATGAGGAGGTGCTCCTTGATCGGTTCCTTGCCTTCGATCGCCCGCTTCGTCTTCGACGAGAGCATGCCGAGGATGCGGTCCGAGTCGCGCACGGAAGAGACTTCCGGGTTGGTGACGATCAGCGCCTCGTCGGCGAAG
>CBIHPH010000008.1:0-85692 GCA_966212105.1 uncultured Rhizobacter sp. | reverse complement strand
TCAAGCTACACGCGAGCCCGGCTCCGCCGGGCGACCCGTGGCTCCCCCTCGGGGGCCGGCGCGCCCGCGCCGTAGGGGGCCCAATCCCCAAGCCACCCGCGAGGCCGGCTCTGCCGGCCGACCAGGGGTCGCCCCTCGGGGGCAGGAGCGAAGCGACTGGGGGGCCTCCTCCACCAGGACAAAGTGACTGGCGCCAGCCGTAGCACCTGCTCTGGTGATCGAAGGTGCACCTCCCTAGTCTGTGAACATCGGCTTGCCATCGGGGTGGGCCTCACAGCTCAGGGATGGTCGTCATGCTTTTTGAAGGTCCGGTCAGGGTGCTCATCGTCGATGACCATGTTGCGATTCGCAGCGGCATCGCCAAATTGATCAACGCCGAATGGCCGCGCATGCGCAGCATCGGCGCGGCGGGCACGTCGCAGGAGGCGCTGACGCTCGCACGCACCCATCAACCCGATGTCGTGGTGCTCGACGTCAACCTGGCAGGTGACGACGGGCTGCTGCTCATTCCGCTGCTGCAGCAGTTGGCACCGTGCGAGGTGATCGTGTTGACCAGCCTGTCCGACCCCCGTGTGTCCGCGCATGCGCGGCGTCTTGGCGCGCATGCCTGTTTGCACAAGACAGCACCCGCCGCCGAGCTGATGGCTTGTCTCTTTGCCGCGCATCGCTCACGTGAAGGCGCGGCCCCCTCGAACGAGTTAGGCGTTGTGTCCCACCTCGATGGGAGCAAGCACCCATCGGCGCCGGGCAGAACCAACGATGTGGGCCACGGCACCGATGCCTAAAGTTGGCTCCATGGAACGCACAAAGACACAAGCAGCAGCGAGGCTCCACATGTCGAACATCAGCAAGGGCCTCGCCCGACTTGCCAACGCCGAGTGGCGACGCATGTTCTGCACTGGTGCGGCCGGCACACCCCACGATGGGATGCCGTGGTCTTGGGGAGCGCTCGGCTCCTGTGTCAGATCACCTGCCTGAACGGAGCGACGCCATGACAACCGTACGCCGCGACAGCGCATTGACCGAGGGCCTGCTGCGCGCCTTCGCGGTTCTCGCCTATGGGACGATGGTGGGCAATGTGGCCTGGAACTGGTGGGCCGACACCAGCCGCTACACGCTGCTGCTTCTGTTGCTGACAGAAAGCTTCACGCTCGCCCTCGTGCTCTTCGCGCGCCGCGCCGTGATTCACGACTTGTCGCCCATTGCGGTGGCGGCCACGGTTTATGCCGTCTTGTTCTTTGCCTTGTTCGGCTACTCCGACACCGTGCATGTCATTCCCGAACGGGTCGGACTCGCCCTGCAACTGGCCGGACTCGCATGGCAGCTGAGCGCGAAGGTTGCGCTTGGCCGCTGCTTCGGATTGTTGCCGGCCGTGCGGGGGCTGGTGACACACGGTCCGTACCGGGTCGTGCGTCACCCGATCTACCTTGGCTATCTCATCGCGCACGTCGGATTTCTGCTCAGCAACTTTTCGCTGCTCAATCTATTGGTTTTAGTGGCCCTGTACCTGGCGCAGGCCGTTCGCATGTCTCGCGAAGAGTCCGTCCTCAAGAATGGCGACCATCAGGCCGCTTACCTCACCTACTGTGCAGAGGTGCGTTATCGCATCGTGCCGTTCGTGTTCTAGGGCGGACGCCGAGGTTCAACCGTGGCGCCGCTGCCGTGCCATAAAGCACAGCGGCATGGCCGTCGAACGATATACCCGGAACGCCGGGCCAGAACAGGTGGCGCTCAAACGTTGCCAGGGGTCGATCAACGCGAACCCCCTCCGGCTTCGCTTGGTTGCAACGAACGCATCCAGACGAAGTCGTGGCACGGCCGCAGCTTGTTGAGCAGAACCTGCTTCGGGTGAATCCGCCCGCTCTTCGTTCACATGTGCTCATTCCCATCGCATCTTCTGCACCGGTGCGGCCGGCACGCCTCATGAGGCATTGATGATCGGGCGCGTTCAGCCACACCCCACGCGGCGGTGCTCGACGTGAACTTGGCCGGCGACGACGGCCTTGCGTCGATCCTGCCTTTGCGACGTCTCGCATCGTGCGAGATCGTGGTGCTGACGAGCCTGTCGGATCCCCACGCTGCGGCCCATGCGCGACTTGTCGGAGCGCAGGCCTGGTTGCACAAGACAGCACCCAACGCCGAGCTGATGGCTTGTCTCTTTGCCGGGCATCGCTCATGTGAAGGCGCGGCGCCCTCGAACGAGGTAGGCATTGTGTCCCACCTCGATGGGAGCAAGCACCCATCGGCGCAGGGCAGAACCAACGATGTGGGCCACGGCACCGATGCCTAAAGTTGACTCCATGGAACGCACACAGACACAAGCAGCAGCGAGGCCTCTCATGTCAGACATCGGCAAGGACATCGCCCGGTTTTCGGCTGAGATGGCACGCAAGGACGACGGCGTCACGGCCATCGAGTACGCCTTGCTCGCCGCACTGATCGCCATGGCCTGCGTCGTCGCATTCCAGGCGACAGGCACGTCGTTGCGGTCGCTGTATGAGTACTGGAGTGGTGCCGTTGTTGCGGCACTGCAAAGGTGACAAAGGATTTCAGCTTGGCAACGGGCTGATTTGAGGAGCCGGCAACGGCATGTGTTTAAACGGAAGGAAGCATCATGAAACTCGTTCAATTCATCAAGAACTTTGCCCGTGAAGAAGATGGCGTCACTGCCATCGAATACGGACTGATTGCGGCTCTGATTGCCGTCGTCATCATCGGGTCCGTCACGCTGGTGGGCGGAAAGCTCGATGGAATTTTCAACTACATCCAGACCAAGCTGGTGGTTCCTGCTGCCGCCTAACTGAGTGAGCTGCGCCCTACCGCACCACGGCGAATCGAATCAGGCAAAGCATCGGAGGCACGCATGGACTTCCAAGCTCCTTTTGCCCTGCTGGTCTTCGCCACGCTCGTGCTCACCGCGGTGGCGTACGACCTGAGATCCCGGCGCATCCCGAACACCCTCGTGGTGGTCGGGATCGCGCTGGGACTTTCATTCCAGATCGTGGCCCGAATGGGCGGCGAACTTTTCTTGAACCGCTTCGGCGCATCGGGCATCGGAGCCGCGCTGCTGGGCGGACTCACCGGGCTTGCCTTGTTCCTGCCCCTGTACGCCCTGCGCACCATGGGAGCAGGCGACGTCAAGCTGCTCGCCATGGTGGGCGTGTGGCTCGGACCGGAGTACGTGGCCTGGGCCGCGCTGTGGACGATGCTGGCCGGCGGTGTGCTGGCCCTGTTCGCGGCGCTGGTCGGCGGCGTCATGCGCCAGGTGCTGGCGAACCTGCACACGATGCTGGTCATGCTCTTCATGCACGCTCAGACGGGCGGCGGTTTGAAGGTGACTGCGCCCGCACAGAGCACAGGCCGCCTCCCCTATGCCGTGGCCATTGCCTGCGGCACCGCCATCGAACTCATCCTCATGTTGATGCACTCAGGAGTCCCGACACCATGACTTTGCGTGTGATTCCCCCGCCCGCGGCGAACGAGGCAGCTGCCACGGCCGATGCCTTCGAACGCACGCCGCACCAACCCGGCTCGCAAGGCGAAACCGGCGTCCTGCCCCCCGCGCCGCGCACGGTCGAAGAGACCGGCTTGCACCTGCTGCTGATCTCTGAGCTGGCGCTGAAGGTGATGCACCAGCATGGGCTGAGCCATCTGCAGGAGCTCTCGGCCCACTTGAAGCTGAGCGCCGCGCTGATCGAAAGCCTGTTCACGCACCTGCGCAAGGAAGCGTTGATCGACATCCGCCGCCGTGGCTCGCTCGATGGCGACGTCGTATACCAATTGACCCAGGCGGGTCGCACGCGGGCCGCCGAGGCGCTCGCGCGCAATCTCTACAGCGGTCCCGCTCCCGTGACGCTCGCGGCCTACGTGGCGCGTGTGCAGGCACAAAGCGTGGGCACGATGGGGGTGACCCAACAGGCGCTGGAGCAGGCGCTGGCCTCGGTGGTGATTCGCCCCGAGGTGCGCGACCAGCTGGGCGCCGCGATGAACTCGCATCGCGCCATCCTGCTGTACGGCCCGCCGGGCGCCGGCAAGACCTTTCTCTGCGAACAAATGGCGCGCCTGCTCACCGGCCAGGTCGCGGTACCGCACGCGATCGAGGTCGACGGCGAGATCATCCGCGTGTTCGATCCGCTCGTGCACCACTGCGCACCGGCCACCCAGAACCCGTGCGCGACGATCGACAGCCGCCACCGGAGCGATGACCGCTGGGTGCTGTGCGAGCGCCCGATGGTGATGACCGGCGGCGAGTTGACGCTCGAGATGCTCGACCTGGTGTACGACGCGCGCGCCGGCTATTACCAGGCGCCGCCGCACTTCAAGGCCAACAACGGCATCTTTCTCGTTGACGACCTGGGCCGCCAGCTCGTCACGCCGCGCCAGTTGCTCAACCGCTGGATCCTGCCGATGGAACACCGGCACGACTACCTGATGCTGCGCAACGGGAGCAAGTTCCGCATCCCCTTCGACACGCTGCTGTTCTTCTCGACCAACCTGCAGCCGTCCGAGGTGGCCGACGAGGCCTTCCTGCGGCGCATTGGCTACAAGATCTACGTGGGCGAGGTCACCGTGGCGGACTACCGCCGCATCCTGCGCGATGTGTGCGACGAACACGGCCTTGCTTGCACCGAAGAGGTCTTCGACGAGCTTGTGCAAGGGCTTCACCTGCAGCAGGGGCGCCCACTGTTCGCATGCTACCCGCGCGATCTGGTCGGCCAGATCGTCCACTACGCCGCCTACCACGGCCGCAAGCCGGAGCTCACCTCCGACATGCTGCACTGGGCCTGGCACAACTACTTCGCAACGCAACCGGCAAGCCTGGCGGCTGCCACTCAGGAGAGGAAATCATGAAGGCGACCCGAGGTTTGTTCATGCTGCTCGTGGCCTTGCTGGCCGGCGGCGCAGCTGTCTTGTTTGCCTCCCGCTGGATGGAGGCCCAGGCCAAGACCGGCGGGAAGATCGCCGTGGCTGCGGTCGACGTGGAACTGGGCGCCAAGCTGGTGCCGGAGATGCTGCGCATGGTCACCTGGCCCGCGGGCAGCGAGCCACCGGGGGCATTCGGCGAGCTGGCCGCACTCGAGGGCCGGGTCGTCAAGACCTCGCTGACGCGCGGCGAGCCCATCCTCGAAGGCAAGCTGGCGCCCGCCGGCACCAAGGGCGGCCTCTCGGCCGTGGTGGCGGAGGGCCGGCGTGCGATGACCGTGCGTGTGAACGATGTGATTGGCGTGGCCGGCTTCGCCCTGCCCGGCAACTACGTGGACATCATGGTCAACACGCAGAGTGAAGGCAGCCAGCGCGGTGAGCCGGACAAGTCGATCAGCAAGATCGTGCTCGAGCGCATCCTCGTGCTCGCCATTGCCCAGGAAGCCAGCCGCGACGAGACCAAGCCGAAGGTGGTCAACGCCGTCACGCTCGAAGTCACGCCCGAACAAGCCGAAAACCTCGATCTTGCGCGCAGTGTCGGCACGCTGTCGCTGGTGCTGCGCAACCAGGTGGACCCGAAGCCCGGTGCCACCGATGGCGCGACCAAGAGCACGATGCTCGGGGAACAGCACCCGGCGCCGGCCGCGTCAGCACCGACCCCGGCCCCGCACAAGCGCGCTGCAGCACCGGTGCGACGCGTCGCGGTGGCGGCCGCCCCGGTCGCCCCCCCACCCCATCCGAGCACGAATTGCGTCGTGGTGATTCGCGGCACCGTGAAATCCACCGAGTGCTTCTGAAGAACGCGAGAACGAAGGAACCCCCATGCGTACCCCATTCCGCCCCTCATCAGCCGGCTCGCACCACGTGCATCGGCGCATCGCGCTGGCGCTCACCGCTGGCCTCTCGCTGGCATCCGCCACAGGGACGGCTCAGGCCGGCCCCATGAAGATGGCCGCGGCCGCAACGACCATGGTCCGGGACACGCCGCCGGCGTACGATCCCGCGCCGAGTCAAGCGGTATCACCGTGCACCCGCGTGGAAATCGGGCCGGTGGTGCAGGTTGGTGCCGGCAAGTCCACGGTCATCCGGCCCACCAGCCCCATCACCCGCATCCTGCTGGGCAACCCCGAAGGCTCCCGCGCCGCGCAGCCGGTCGAGACCAAGGGCCAGGGCAAGGACGATCGCGATGCCGGCAACCAACCCGCGTCTATCGACAAGATGCGCCCCGGCGTGGCGGAACTGGATGTGCTGCTGCTCAGCCCCACCGAGGTGTATCTGCTGGGCAAGAGCATTGGCTCCACCAACGTCGTGTTGCTCGACAAGGCGGGCCGGTGCACCGCCTACGACGTGGTCGTCAACATGGACACGAACGCGCTCCAGAGCGTGCTGGGCCAGTTGCTCCCTGAAGAAAAGAATGTGCGCGTCACCTCGGCCTTTGATTCCGTCGTGCTGACCGGCTCGGTGACCGACGCCGGGGCCGTGATCCGCGTGCTCGACCTGGCCAACGCGTATGTGCGCGGCTCGGGTGGCGGCACCGGTGCCAGCGTGGCGGGTGCCAACCCGCGCATCGTCAACATGCTCTCCACCGGCGCACCGCAGCAGGTGATGCTCGAAGTGAAGGTGGCGGAAGTGTCGAAGGCCCTGCTGGACCGCTGGGGCATCAACTTCACGCGCGCGTTCATGTCAGCCGATGGCGGGACGATGAAGCTGCTCAGCGGGCTGCTGGGCGGCGTGGGCCTGATGGCCGGGCAGGTCAACGGTGCCACCGACGGTTTGATCAACGGCACGATCGCCGGCTCGGTGGGCAGCAACGGCCAGGCGGTCAGCAGCTTTGCCGGTCCCGTCAGGCTCATCAACGGTGAAATCAAGCCTGCCCTCGGAACGAGCACCACGCAACTCGGCATCGATGCCCAGAAGACCGACGGCATGGTGAAGGTGCTGGCCGAGCCGACCGTGATGGCCATCAGCGGGCAAAAGGGCAGTTTCCTGGCCGGTGGAAAGATCTTCATCCCGGTGGCACAGGAGAGCAGCGGCGGCGGGCGCACCATCACGCTGGAGGAAAAGCAGTTCGGCGTGTCGGTCGCGTTCGTGCCCACGGTGCTGGACGGCAGGCGCATCAACCTCGAGGTGGCCACGGAAGTCTCGGAACTCAATCGCGACGGCGTGGGCATCTCCGCGCCCGGGGTCAGCGGTCTGGCGGTCCTGCCCTCCTTTACTTCGCGCAGTGCCAAGACGACGGTACAGCTGGTGGATGGGCAGAGCTTCGCGATCGGCGGCCTGATCAAGAACAACACGACGGCGAACATCAAGGCGTTCCCGTTCCTCGGCGAACTGCCGCTCGTGGGCGCTCTGTTCCGCAGCACCGAGTTCCAGAGCGACAAATCGGAACTGGTCTTCGTGATCACCCCGCGCCTGGCCAAGCCGCTGCCGTCGACGTATGCGCTGCCCACGGACAACTACGTGCCGCCCACGCGAACGGATCTGCATGTCATGGGCCGGCTCGAAGGCAGGCCGGAGCAAGAGCGCCCCGACGAATCGTCTGCTGCGCCAGCGCAGGCCGCCCCGGTCAGTGCAGACGCTGGTGGATTTCAGGTCAAGTAACTAGGAGCCCCATCATGAAGACCATTCTCTCGACCGTCGCCCTGATGGCGACCATGCTCCCCGGCTGCGCCACGGCACCCAACTGGGAACGCGATTTCGGCGATGCCTCCCGGCTGGCGCGCGCCTCCCAGGTCATCGATCCGATGGCGTCGAGCCGCAACCCCGGGCCCACCACGACCGATGGCAAGGCGGCGGCCGGCGCGATGACCAAGTACGCGGAGTCGTATGGCTACGCCGTCAAGGAAGCCCAGCCGCCGCTGTTGGCCATCCCGACCTCCGGCGGCCGCTGAGCCGCCGCCAAAAGCACGCGACCGAGCAGGAAGCCGCACCATGAAGCAACGTAAGCATCTACCGTCCCGGAAAGCGCAGCGCGGTGCCGTGGCCATCATCGTGGGCCTCACCATGGCGGTGCTGATCGGATTCGCCGGGCTCGCACTCGACGGGGGGCGACTGTATGTCAACAAGACCGAGCTGCAGAACGCGGCCGACGCGTGTGCGTTGGCCGCCTCGTTCGAGCTGACCGGTGCGCCGAACATTCCGGCCAGCCGCTTCCCGATCGCGCAAGACAGCGGCAAGCTGGTTGCCACGCGCAACCGCGTCGGCTTCCAAGGCGGGGCCATTGCCGCAACCAATGTCAACGTGCAATTCGGGACGGCACTCGATTCGGGCGCGTGGCTGGGTGCGGCCGCCAATCCGTCGGCCAACTCGAAGTACGTGCGCTGCACGATCTCGGAAACCGGCATCACGCCCTGGTTCATGCAGATCATGGGTTTCGGCGACCAGACCGTGCAGGCGATGGCCACGGCCACGCTCGCGCCCTCGCAGAACTCGTGCACTGCCATTCCGATCGGCATGTGCACCCAGGGTGCCGCGCCCAGCTACGGCCTGGTGCCCGGCCACTGGTACAACGGCGGTCTCAACAATGCCGACAGCCTCAGCGGCAGCTTCAACTGGATCGATTTTTCCCCGCCGTCCGGTGGCGCCAGCGAGTTGTCGGCGGCATTGCTCGGCAGTGGTGCCTGCACCGTGCCCCTCGGAACCTCGGTGGGCGCCACGGGAGCCATCCAGAGCCTGAGGAAGGCATGGAACACCCGGTTCGGCATCTACGAGCCTTCCATCCCCTCGACCGGACCCAATTCACCGGTCCCCGACCGCTCTGGCTACAGCTACACCCCGTTCAACTGGCCGACCCAGTTCAACGCGGCATCCAATCTCATCAACACGCGCCGTCCCGCCAATGCCCCGTACGGCACCAGCGTGGCAAACGGCAACGCGATCACCGGCCTGGACGTCAAGCCCGCCGGCTCGACCGTCTTGCAACCCGCAGCACTGACGGCGCGGGGCGCGGATCGCCGCTTCGTTCCGGTCCCGGTCGTGGACTGCGCTGCCTTCGCCAGTGCTCAGACCATTCCCGTGCTCGATTGGGCCTGCGTCCTGTTGCTGCACCCCATGACCAACGCCAACGACCAAACCATCTACCTCGAGTTCGAAGGGTTCACGAAGGACGCGGGCACCCCGTGCGCGACCGTCGGGGGCGTGGGCGCCGCCGGCAGCACGGGCCCGCTCGTGCCCGCCCTCGTGCAATAGGAGCATCCGATGAAACGCATCGACATGAATCGGCACCAGTCAGCCCGCGGCGTGGCGGCCGTGGAACTCGCGCTGACGATGATCCCGCTGCTGGTCCTGACCTTCGGGGTCACCGAATACGGCCGCGCCATCTACACCTACAACGCCATCGACAAGGCCTCCCGCGACGCGGCGCGGTACCTGACGGCGCCCACGCCCGGCGCGGCCGACCCCAACGCGGACGCCCGCAACCTGGTGGTCTACGGCAACGCCCAGGGAACGGGCTCCCCGCTGGCGCCGGGCCTGACCACCGGCATGGTCGACATCTGCGACGCCACATCGTGCCCCGACACCCATGCGGCGGTGCCGACCGGCAGCGGCTCCGTGAACCTGGTGACCGTGAGCATCAGTGGCTATGTCTACAACTCGATGGTGACGTTCGTGGCGCCTGCGACCCTGAACTTCAACGACATCAGCGTCACGATGAGGGGAAACCTGTGAAAACTTTCCGCGGAAGTCACCCGAAACGCCAGGCAGGCGTCGCTGCCGTGGAGTTCGCGCTGGTGTCGGCACTGTTCTTCACGCTGCTGCTCGGCGCCATGGAAATGGCCCGCCTGCTGTGGACGTGGAACGCCGCCAGCGAAGCCACCCGCCTCGGCGCCCGGCTGGCCGTCGTCTGCGACATCAACGATCCGAGCATCAAGGCGCGCATGCAGGAGATGCTGCCCGCCCTGCAGCCTGGCAACGTGACGATCCAGTACCTCGATCCCGGCTGCACCGCAGCGACATGCAAGTCGGTGCGCGTGACCCTCTCCGGCTACACCCACGTGCCCATCATCCCCTTTGTGCCGTTGTCGATCGCGATCCCGCCTTTCCAGACGACGTTGCCCAAAGAGTTCATGCAGAGCACCGGCAACCCGGTGTGCAACTGAAGACCTTCCAGCGAGCAGACCCATGAAGATCAAAGTCGTTTCACCCAATGCCGAACGCGCCGAACAGGTCGCGAAAGTCGTGCGCGGCAGCGCGACGGGACTGGAGGTCCAGGCTGCAACGCCCTTGCCGGGCGGCCTGCAGGCCACCATCAACGGCAGCCGCCCTGGCCTGCTCGTGCTCGATGCGGTCGATTCGACCGGGCTGGATGCGATCAACCACTACACGCAGAGCCATCCCGAGGTCGAGACCATCATCATCTCGTCGGAACAATCCCCCGCGTTCCTGATGAAGGCCATGCAGGCCGGTGTGCGCGAGGTGCTTCCCACGCCGGCCGACGGCGCGGCACTGCAGGCCGCGGTGCAGCGCGTCACGCGCAAGCGCACGTCTGCCGCCTCCCCGGTGAGCCAGGGCGAAGTCTTCGCCTTCATGGCCTGCAAGGGGGGCAGCGGCGCGAGCTTCCTGGCCGCCAACCTGGCGCACGTGCTGTCGGCCCGCGACGGTCGCACGGTGGCGTTGCTCGACCTCGACCTGCAGTTCGGCGACACGCTGATGATGCTCAGCGACCAGCGCGCCGTGAGCGACGTGGCCGAGGTGGCTCGCAACATCAGCCGGCTCGATGCCGCCCTGCTGCGCTCGGCGATGGTGCAGGTGAGCGGCACGCTCAGCGTGCTGCCCGCCCCCGCCGAGCTCTCGCAGGCGCTTGAGGTGAAGGCCCCGCACGTCGAGGCGATCATCAAGCAGGCACGGTCGATGTTCGACTTCGTCGTGCTGGACGTGGGCCGCTCGATCGACGCCCTGACGCTGCAGGCGCTGGACCTGTCGACCTGCATCTTTCCGATCGTGCAACTCAGCCTGCCGCAAATGCGCGACGCCAAGCGGCTGCGAGACCTCTTCCGCTCGCTGGATTACCCCACGCAAAAGATCCACTGGCTCGTCAATCGGTTCCAGAAGGGCTGCGACATCACGCTCGAGTCGCTCGAGCAGACGCTGGACACCAAGGGCGTGAAGACGATCCCCAACCACTTCAGCAGCGTCAGCGCCTCGGTGAACCAGGGGGTTCCGATCGACAAGCTGTCGCGCAACAACCCGGTGGCGCGCGCGCTGCTGGACCTCGCCCAGTCGGTCGCTCCGGTCGAGGCGGCCAAGAAAGACCGCTGGCTATCGGGCCTGTTCGGCAACGCATGACAGCAACCAGGAGAACACCATGAGACTGAGAGAACAACTTGCTGCGCAACCCGCGCCAGAGACTCCCCGCATGGAGTTGCGGGCCGTCGACACGCCGGGGCAGGCATCCCACGCCTACCAGCAGCTGAAGTCGCGCGTGCACCAGCTGCTGCTGGGCCGGCTCGATCTGGAAGCCATGGAAGGCATGTCATCGGAGCGCCTGCGCGAAGAGCTGAGCGTGATGGTGGAGCGGCTGCTGACCGAGGAAAACGTCATCGTCAACACGGCCGAACGACGCAGCCTGGTGCGCGACATCCAGCACGAGATGCTCGGACTGGGGCCGCTGGAATCCCTGCTCGCCGACCCCACGATCTCCGACATCCTCGTCAATGGCGCCAACCAGGTCTACGTTGAACGGCGCGGCCGCCTGACCCTCACCGAGGTGACGTTTGCCGATGACGATCACCTGATGAAGATCATCGACAAGATCGTCTCGCGGGTGGGTCGCCGCGTGGATGAATCGAGCCCGATGGCCGATGCGCGGTTGCCGGACGGCTCGCGCGTCAACGTCATCGTGCCACCACTCGCGCTCGACGGCCCGGTGATGTCGATCCGCCGCTTCGCGGTGGTGCCGCTGAAGATCGACAACCTGGTCGAGTACAAGACCCTCACCTCGGAGATGGCGCAGGTGCTGCAGGCGCTGTCTGCGGCCGAAGTGAACCTGCTCATCTCAGGCGGCACCGGCAGCGGCAAGACGACGCTGCTCAACATCATGTCGGGCTTCATCGATGCCGGCGAGCGCATCGTGACGATCGAGGACGCCGCCGAACTCCAGTTGCGCCAGCCCCACGTGGTGCGTCTCGAGACCCGACCGCCGAACATCGAGGGCACCGGCGAGATCACGCAACGCTCGCTCGTGCGCAATGCGCTGCGCATGCGGCCCGACCGCATCATCCTCGGCGAGACCCGCGGCCCGGAAGCCGTCGACATGCTGCAGGCCATGAACACCGGCCACGAAGGGTCGATGACGACCGTCCACGCCAACACCGCGCGCGACGCACTCGGCCGCCTGGAGAACATGGTCGCGATGAGCGGCATGAACTTGCCCCCGAAGGTGGCGAGGGCGCAGATCGCCTCGGCCATCGGCGTGATCGTGCAGGTGAACCGGCTCACCGACGGCCGCCGCAAGGTGATGAGCATCTCCGAACTGACCGGCATGGAGGGCGAGGTGATCACCCTGCAGGAGGTGTTCACCTACCGGCAGACCGGCGTGGAGACGGACGGCACCGTCAAGGGCTACTTCCAGGCCACGGGCGTGCGGCCACGCTTCATGGAGCGCCTGAATGCGCGCGGCATCTCGCTGCCGGAATCGCTGTTCGACCCCTCGCGCCGGATGGAGTGACCCATGGACTCGAGCTACATCCTCTTCATCGTGCTGCTGTTCGTGGCGGTGGTGCTGGCCCTGGAGGGGGGCTACCAGATGTGGGCCTCCAAGCACAGCCCGGAGGCCAGGCGCGTTGCTGCGCGCCTGCGTTCCCTGGACAACGCCGGAGCGCCGGTGGCCATGTCGATCGAACGCCGCGCTGCCGTGCGGCGCTGGAACTGGCTGGACGACAGCGTGCTGGCCGGCCTGCCCAAGGGCCCCGAGTTGCTGCGCCATCTGGAGACATCGGGCACCGGCCTCGGCGCCGCCGAGATGCTGCTCTACAGCGCCGTGCTCGCACTGATCGGCGCCGTGCTGCCGATGGCACTGTCCAAGCCCTGGACGTTCTCTCTGCTGCTCGGTGGCGCGCTGGCTTCGCTGCCGTGGTTCTGGCTTGGACGCAAGCGCACCCAACGCATGCGGCTGTTCGAGCGGCAGATTCCCGAGGCACTCGATTTGATGGGCCGCGCGCTGCGTGCGGGGCATGCCTTCCCCACCGGCGTGAAGATGGTGGCCGACGAAATGCCCGACCCCATCGCGAAGGAGTTTCGCGTGCTGTACGACGAAACGAACTTCGGGATGCCGCAGAACGAGGCCTTGATGCGCCTCGCGGACCGGGTGCCCGTGGATGACCTGCGCTACTTCGTGATCGCCGTGATGATCCAGCGCGAATCGGGCGGCAACCTGGCCGAGCTGCTCGACAACATCTCGAGCATCGTGCGGGCGCGGCTGAAGTTGATGGGCGAGGTGCGCACCCTCTCTGCAGAAGGAAGGATGTCGGCCTGGATTCTCGGGCTGCTGCCGTTCTGCGTCGGTGCGCTCATCAACATCGTCAACCCCAAGTTCATGGAGGTTCTGTGGACCGATCCCATGGGTCTCAAGTTGGTGGGTGGGGCCCTCGTGATGATGGCCGTCGGCGTGTGGTGGATGCGCAAGATCATCCAGATCCGGGTCTGAGGAGACGACCATGACATTGATGCAAATCGGCATGTTGGTGTTCGTGTTCATCGGCACCGTGGCACTGGCGTACGGGCTCATCCAGCTGGCCGGCGGCAACGCCACGGCCAGCCGGGCCAAGCGCGTGCTTGGAGCGCCATCGGCCGCCAAGTCGGGCACCCAGCGCTTCATCGACAAGGTGGCACACGCGACCAGCCCGCTGGCCAAGCTGTCGGCGCCGGATCAGGGTTTTGAAGGATCGGCGCTGCGCCGGCGCTTCATCAATGCCGGCATACGCGGCGCCACGGCACCGGCCGCCTACTTCGGTGCGAAGACCGTGCTGGCCGTGGGCCTGCCGCTCCTGACCTTCGTCGCACTGACCCTGTTCGCGCCATCGGCGGCCAAGGGCCATGCGCTGTTGTTCTGGCTGTTGGTCTCGGCGGCCCTCGGCTATTACCTGCCGAACCTCGTGTTGTCACGCCTGGTCTTCCTGCGCCAGCGCGAGATCTTCGAGAACTTTCCGGACGCACTCGACCTGATGACGGTGTGCATGGAGGCGGGCCTGGGCACCGAGGCCGCGCTCAACCGTGTCGCCGAAGACATGGTGCACAAGAGCGCGGTGCTGAGCGATGAGATGCGGCTGGTCAACCTCGAACTGCGCGCCGGTGCGCCCCGGGACCGCGCGCTGCGCAACCTGGCGATCCGAACCGGCGTGGAAGAGGTGGACGGCTTCGTGTCGATGATCATTCAGGCAGAGCGCTTCGGCACCAGCATCGCGCAAGCGCTGCGCGTGCACGCCGACATGCTGCGCACCCGCCGCCGCCAGAAGGCCGAAGAGGCGGCGGCCAAGATCGCGCTGAAGCTGCTGTTCCCGCTGATCTTCTTCATCTTTCCGTCGCTGATGCTCGTGCTGATGGGGCCGGCCATGATCCAGATCTACCGCGTGCTGCTGCCAACGATGGCGGGTACGAGCGCGTGAAGCGACTGACGAACAACCGAAGGAGCATCACCATGTGTGTCAAATTCCAAGCGGGTGCGCGGGCACCCGGCCAGCAGGCCAGCCGGACGCCATCCAACAGCGCGCCTGTCGCGTGCAGGCGACCCCAAAGCGGCCTGCGGCGCGGCGCCGTTGCCTTCGCCGTCTCGCTTGCACTGGCCGGCTGCGCTTCTTCCCCTCGTCAACACAAGGCCTTGCCATGGAAAGTGGAACCCGTGCTGGATGTGAGGCATGGCGAACAGTCGAGCAAGGCCTACTACGCGCTCGGCCGCTATCACGACGGTTCACAGGCATGGGACAAGGCAATCGACGCGTACCGCAAGGCCATCGCGGCTGACGCGCGCAATGCAGAGGCCCACAACGCGCTCGGCGTCCTGCTGGCACGTTCCCAGCGCCTGGCCGAAGCCGAAGCCAGCCTGCGCCGGGCCATCGCCCTGGCGCCGGACAGCGCCCACATCCACAACAACCTCGGCCATCTGCTCATGCTCGGCGGCCGCCTGCAGCAAGCGGTCGGCGAACTCACCGCCGCGGTGAAGCTGGACCCGCAAAACCTCGTGGCGCAGGCCAACCTGCGTGAGGCGACGTCACGCTCGGAGCGTCTGCAGGTCGGCAGCACCGAGGCCGCACCCCCCGCAGCAGCCACAGCGGCAGTTGCAGCAGAAGCCCCAGCATCGGCAACAGCGGCAATTGCAGCACAGACTCCAGCAGCGGCAGCCGAAGCGCCGGCCGCGATGGCAGAGACTCCGGCGGCGGCAGCAGAGGCGCCAGCAGCACCAGCGGTGGCAACGCCGGCCACGGTCGCCCCGGAGGGCCCTTCCATCACGGAGTCCGCGGGCCCCGCTCCGGTCGAGCCCTTCGGGTCCATCGTGCCGGTCGTTCAGCTTGAACTGAGCAACGGCAACGGCATCCCGGGCGCGGCCGCACGGTTGAAGCGATGGCTCGCGCACGAAGGCATGGCCGTGGAACGGTTGACCAACCGGCGCCCCTTCGTCCAGCAGCAGACGACGATCCAGTACCGTGTCGGGCAACGAGACGCCGCCCAGCGGGTTGCCGAAGCGCTGCGCATGACCGCCCATCTCGATGATGCGCCCCTGGCCGGCTTGCAGCCCCAGGTGCGCGTGGTGCTGGGTCACGATTGGGTGCGGTCGGCCGCTTGCCTTGAGCAACGGGTTTGCGACCGGTCTGTCAACGTGGCGATGGCGACGGCACCTTGATCGTGCCGGGTCGCTCGAAAAGCAGCGACAGTGAACGGTGAACCCCGGGGGGCGGTTCAGCATGGCGACGCCGAACGGTGTTGCGACGGCGCCGGGAGCAACGCGAGCATGAGACAGTTGCGGCTCCGAATGAACAACGCTCCCCCATGAGATACCTGCGCCTGCTCATCTTTTCCCTCTTCGTGCTGTTCGCCATCTCAGGAAAAGCCGCGCCAGACGAAGCGGCCTTGGGAAAGGCAGCAGGCTATCCCGCCGCGCGCAGTTTGAAGCAGGCCTACCAGGAACCCTATCTCGTCGGCTCGTTCAGCGCGATGGACAGCTTCAACCCGTCCTGCTCCTTGCCCCCGGCCGACAAACCGGTTCCGCTGAAGAAGGCCGCCAACGAAACGAAGTTTCACTACCGTTTCGCCGGCCGGGCTGGCCTGACACTCGACGACTACATGCAACGCCAGCGTGCCACGGGCCTCCTGGTCGTGAAGGACGGCGAGATCGTGGCCGAGCGCTACAACTACGCGCGCAGCGCCAACATGCGGATGTTGTCCAACTCGATGGCAAAGACCATCACCGCACTCGGCATCGTGAAAGCACTCGAGGACGGGCTGATCGACTCCCTCGACGACCGGGCAGAAACATACGTGCCCGAACTGAAGGGCACGCTCTACGGCCAGACCCGCATCGTGAACCTGATGCGCATGGCGTCCGGCGCTCGCTATGTCGAAGACTATTCGGGCCAGGACGACCGCGCCCGATTCAATGACACGGCGCGCAGGTTGGGGATCGTCGAGGCGGCTCGGTCGGTCACCGAGCGCAGCGATCCAGAGGGTGAACGCTTCAACTATGCGGGAGCCCAAACCGAAGTCCTCGGGCTGGTACTGCGCGGCGCCACCGGCCGAACCCTCTGCGACTACATCGACGAGAAGATCTGGAAGCCTGTAGGCGCGGAGGCAGAGGCCACCTGGTTGCTGAACCCGGCGGACAAGGTCGAACTCGCCCAGGGCGCATTCAATGCCACGCTGCGCGACTACGCGCGGCTGGGGATGATGATGGCCAACGATGGGCAGGTTCGTGGCGCCACAGTCGTGTCACGAGAACACCTGCTCGCGATGACCGACGCTGGCAAGCAGCCTGAAGCGTTTCGGCCGGGGCAGATGCAGTACCACGGCAGCACCTACTTCGGCTACGGATTTCAAACGTGGATTCTCCCCGGCACCCATCACCGGCGCTTCATGCTGATGGGCGTCTACGGGCAAGCCATCTTCGTCGATCCGCAACTGAGACTGGTGATCGTCCATACCGCCGTCGGCAAAGATGCTTCGGGCGACGCCAGCGGCAATCACCTCGGCGCGGAACGTGACGCCCTGGTGCGGGGAATCGTGTCCACCTACGGCGAGTGGTAGCAGCCTGTGCGACAGCTGCGTCAGGCAGCGCTCGGAGAATCGGAGATGTGGGCGTACATGTGGAAGTTGCCGGGTGTACCGCGGACCATCCGATACGAGCGCAACAGTCCCTCGCGCACGAAGCCTGCACGTTCGATCACACGCCGGGAACGGGCATTCGATTCGAGCACCACGGCCTGAACGCGGATGATGTTGGCGTGCCCATGCGCCCATTGCACAGCCAGGCGGCAAAGCGCCGTGGCGATGCCCTTGCCCCAGAACTCGGGCGACAAGTCATAGGCAATTTCGGCGCTCCGGTTCGTGGGCATGACCGTGTGGAATCCCAGGGTGCCGACAAGACGATTGGTCGAGCGCGACACGACGGCCAACCGAAGAAGATTGCCCGGCTTGCGCATGGCATCTTGCCAGACGCAGGGTGCCAGGTCGTCCAGCGTCGGCGCGTTCCAGCTGGTGTGCTCGTAGACCTCGGGCAGATGGAGATAGCTGAGCCAGACCGGCAGGTCGGCCGCGTCGATGGGACGGAGGGCGACGAGAGGGTGATCTGATTGAGGGAGTATGGAGAATTGCATGTGCCACCTGAGGTTTGAGCGGCTTGGCTGGCCCTCGACGAGTTGTAAGGCCAGCATGATGCTTACCTCGAGCGAGACCGATGAATCGACCAGCATCCTGCCCCGGTCTTCATTGCAGGTGGGGAAGATACTCCTCCAACAATTCCTCGACGAGGTCAGCTTGAAGGAGGTCACGGTCACGCTTCATGCGGTCGCGGTCAGGCTGCGCGCCCATCCACCGCTTGAACTGCGAAAACGCACGCGGGGCGATCGTGTTCATTCGCGCCATGTGACCGGATGAGGACACCACAATCGCGGAGAACCGGGGCCCGCTTAGAAGCGTTCCCGCACGACGCGCTTGCGCAGCCCAAAAGTCTTCCTCATCGTCGGTGAGCTGCAGAGGATGGGGATCGCCGTCCGTCGCCTCACGACGGATGATGTCAACCTCGAAGCCCTTGGCGTTCACGGCCGTATAGAGTTGGTCGCGTCGGATCTCGAAGGTGGGGTCGACCTTGCGCAACAAGCCCACCATCGAAGAGCCTTGCACCTTCATTTGAGTGACGAATCTGACCCGTTTGCGCGTGTCCCACAACAGGTCTACGTCCTGCGTGGCCAATGCCTCAGGGTTGACGATTCGCACGCCTGCCGCGGCCTCGTAGGCGTACAGAGCATGGGTTCCGATCACACTGAAATGCTCAGACAGTGTCGCCCGCTGCAGCACAGCAAGGATGTCGACCAAAATTTGCGGCGCCCGACCCACATAAAGTGCGCGGTTCATCCGCTGATGGCGCACCAGCTCCGTCGATAGCGCACGCTCACGTTTTTCCGCTGCTTCTTTTCGCGCCATGAATCGCGCATAGATTTGTTCGGTCTCCGCGGAACGAGGACCGAGGCTCTTCTGCGCGTTCGTCGGCGAGGTTCTGATGAGGTACTCGCCCTGACCCTGGCGCTTCCAATACATCCCACCGCGCACTTCGGCAGCCATCTGCACAGCGTCTTCCCAGGCTGTGAAGGTCGCCTGGGCGTCGATGTACTGCCGCCTGGCATCTTCTCCGATGTCGCGCACCCGGCCGCTTTTCCGTAGATTTTCCATTTATGCATTTTTATACGGAAAACCCATTAAGTTCAATGAGTTATAACTTCATAACGCCACGGAACCCAGTACGAACGGGCCTCGGAGAGCGCAGAGCAAGGCGCGGCCCTTGCCCGGCACCGAAGGCACCCTGGATGCGTTCGGCAGCAGCATCAGCTGCGGCGAATCCAGTTCTCCACCACCAGCCCGTCGACCACCGCGAAATGCCTGATGTTGTCGGTCACGAGCACGGCGCCCAGCGACAGAGCGTGGCCGGCAATCATTTCGTCGAAATCGCCGATGGGGGTGCCTGCCTTGTGCAAGCGTGCGCGCAACTGGCCGTGCCGATCAGCCGCCGCGGCATCCCAGGGCATCGTGACGACGGCCTGCAGGAAGGCGTCCACGCATTGAGCCAGCCTGGAAGCCTCTGGCTTCAGTGCCACGCCGTAGCGCATCTCGGCATGCGTGACGGCCGAGATGCACCACTGCGAGGTCTCGAGCTGCTGCAATCGCCTGTCCAGGGCCGCCGTGCCTCGCAGCGCCGCGCTGGCCGTGTTGGTGTCGAGCATGTAAAGGGGCATGTGAACGGGGCTGGCTCTTCAGCGGCGGGTCAGGCCCATGGAGCGGCAGCTGGTCCCGGCACGCTCATTCCTTCCACCCGGCCAATGGGTCTCGCGTTTCGCTGCCTTGCTGCCGATCAACGAGGAAGTCGTCGGGCACCGGGCGTGCGCCGAGTTGAGCGCGCACTGCCATGAATTCGGCCCAGAGTGAACGCGGCTGGGTGGACAGGATCACGTCACCGGTGCGCGCGTCACGCCTCACGTAAACCTCGCTCACCTCGGGTGGGAAACGAAATTCCGCGGGAAGGCGCACGGCTTGGCTGCGGCCGTTGATGAAAAGTTTGGCGGCCTTTGGGTTGTGAGCGGCGTTGGCATTCATCGGACCTCCTGCGCGATCGGCGTCTGATATATATCAAAGCATATACCAGCCATCCGCAAAGTCAACGCCGCTCCGGGCTGACCGGACACGCAGCAGGTCATCCCGTGAACGCCCATCTGGCATTCCGCCGAGCGCCCTACAATCGCACCCGTGCCCGCCCCCGCTTCCTTCGCCGCGCGACCTTCCCGACCACGGAGTTTCCTCATCCTCTGGTGCGTTGCGGTGCTGCTCGCGTATCAGGCGTTGGGTGCCTATTTCGGTGTGATGGCGGCCACCGGCATGGAAGTCTGCTCGGCGAGTGGTTCCAGCATCGTGACGGACGCCGATGGCGACCCGTTGCCGGCCAGCGCCCAGCACATGCACGACTCGTGTTGCCTGCCTGCCTTCGGCCCCTCGCCATTCCTTGCTGAATGGAAGGCGGTGCATCCCCTGCGACAAGCGCCTGCCGAGCCCCTGACGCTGCAGAAGTTCGCGGCGCAGTGGCTGGCCCCGCTTTCCCGCGGCCCCCCTCTTCTCTCCTGAACCCACTGTCTTGCTGCAGTGCGACGCCTTGCCCGACGGGCAACGGTGTGCTGCGTTCTGTCATCGTTCAGGAGTTTCCATGTCTTTCCCGCGTCGGCCAGCGTTGGCCGTGCTTCCCTTTTGCGTGTCCGCCTGCTGGGCTCAATCTCAAGCGCAGCAACCTGCCGAGCCGCCGGCCAGCCAGCTCGAACCTGTCGTGGTCATCGGTCGCAAGGACCCCGACCGCTCCACCCTCACCCAGCCCGACTTGCCGACAGCCCGCAAGCGTCTGGCGCAGACCCCCGGAGGCGCCGGGGTGGTCGATGCCTCGCGCTACAGCGAGGGTCGGGTCTCCACGTTGTCCGACGCGCTGGGCGCTGCGACCGGCGTCTACGTGCAACCCCGCTTTGGCGCCGAGGAGGCGCGCATCTCGATCCGAGGCTCGGGGCTGCAACGCACGTTCCACGGCCGCGGGTTGAAGCTGATGCAAGACGGCGTCCCCCTCAACCTGGCCGACGGCAGCTTCGATTTCCAGGCGGTGGAGGCGTTGTCGGCGCGCTATGTCGAGGTGTGGCGAGGTGCCAATGCATTGCAGTACGGCGCCAGCAACCTCGGCGGCGCGATCAACTTCGTCTCGCCCAACGGCTACAACTCGGACCGCTTCCGGGTTCGCGCGGAGGCCGGAAGCTTCGACTACCGACGCCTGCACGTCTCCACGGGCGATGTGCATGAGCGCTTCGATTACTACCTGGCAGCCAGCGGCTTTGCCCAAGACGGCTTTCGGGACCATGCCAGGCAAGACAGCCAGCGCCTCTTCGCCAACCTCGGCTACCAACTGAGCGAACAGTTGGAGACACGCTTCTACATCGGCCATGTCAAGAGCGACTCGGAGCTGCCCGGCTCGATCACGAAGGCGCAGCTTGAGGACGACCCGCGGCAGGCCAACGCCTCCAGCGTCACCGGCAACAATCACCGCGACATCCGCTGGACCCGCCTGTCCAACAAGACGGTGTACCGGGAAGGCGACCACCAGCTCGAGGCCTTTGCCTACCTGTCCGACAAGCAACTGCATCACCCCATCTTCCAGGTGTTGAACCAGGACAGCCGTGACTACGGCGCCGAGTTGCGATACACCTACTCAGGCGACCTGGCCGGCCGACGCAATCGCTTCACCTTCGGCATTTCCCCAAGCCTGGGCTCGACGGACGAAGACCGCTTCCAGAACATCGGTGGCGCCGAGGGCGCGCGCACCAACCAGAGCAGGCAGACGGCCCGCAACCTGGAGATCTATGCCGAGAACCAGCATGCCGTGCTGCCGCAGTGGTCGGTGATCACCGGGCTGCAGTTCGCGCAGGCCAAGCGCAGGCTCGAGGACCGCTACGTCGCAGGCACCGCAGGCGATCCGGTGGCCGAAGACTTCGACATGAGCTACCACGGCACCAGCCCGAAGCTCGGCGTGCTGTGGGACCTTGCTCCCCAGATGCAGTTCTTCGCCAACGTCTCGCGCATGTTCGAGCCGCCCACGTTCAGCGAACTCGCCGGTGGCCTGCGGCCCAACCTCAACGAGGCGCAGCGCGGAACGAGCTTCGAGCTCGGCAGCCGCGGGCAGTCCGGCACCACCGAATGGGACGTGGTGCTTTATGAGGCCCGCCTGAAGAACGAACTGCTCCAGATCGCCACCGACACGGCCAACGCGAACATCACCGTCAACGCGCCCAGGACGCTGCACCGTGGCATCGAAGCCGGGATTCGCGGCCGGGCGTTCGCATCTGCGCAAGGCTGCGTCGAATGGCAGCTCAATGGACTGCTGAACGACTTCCGCTTCCGCAACGACCCCACCTATGGCAACCGAAGGCTGCCCGGTGTGCCGAGGTACGTGGCGAAGGCCCAACTGGGCTACCGGCTGGCCGGGGGCACCTTGCTTGCGGTCAACGCGGAAGGTGCCAGCGGCCATGCCGTGGATTTCGCGGACACCCTGCGTGCCGACCGCTACGGAATCTGGGGGGCGAAGGCGACCGGGCACATCACGTCGAGCCTGAGCTGGTTTGCCGAGGGGCGCAACCTCGCGGACCGGAAGTACGCGGCCACGACAGGCGTGATCCGCGACGCCCGGGGAGCCGACAGCCCGCAGTTTCTGCCGGGTGACGGACGGTCGTTCTATGCAGGGTTGGACTGGAAGTTCAACTGAAGCGCTTGGAACGGGAGGCTGGCCTTCAGCCGCAGCAGTTGTTGCGGCTGGAGGCTGCCTCCGGCGCCTTGATCTTCCTGAGACCATCACCGCGGCAGCGGCGATGAAAAGTCAGGCGAATCCACCTCACTGGACCCGAGCTGAGCAGCGCTCTGCTTCGACCGCTGACCTTTCCCTGGTCTGGTCCAGTGACTCAGACACATTGTTGGTCGCTTGCAGCATTGTCGTCACCATGCAGCTCGCGTACTGCTCGTACTGCGCATCTGTCCAATGCCGCTGCTGCTGCAGCATGGCCTTCTGCTCCCGGTCCAGGCGCTCTCGATGGAATGCCCTGATCACGGGCTCAGCGCATTGCGTCATGACTTCGTTGACAGCAAGGTCCGCGGATGTGTTTCGTCGCGCCATCGCTGCCTGCACTTCCCCGCGGTCGAATGCGCTCCTTGCACATGAACAAGTCGCTGCAGCCTGCGGTGGCGTGACATTTATCCCCTGGCGCCCCAGAACGGTGGGCATGATCGCCACACATTGGGTCTCGTCGAACCTTTTCAATGCTGCCGTCAAGCTCGATGCTGACGGCTGCTCCAGCCTGGCCGAACAGACGCGGGCCAGCGCGAATGCCGGACCGGTGTTCGGCGCCGGTGTAGTGAAGGTGATGCCGGTGTTGCCGCCTTTTTGCACCACCGCACCACGCTCATCGAAGTAGGTCACACGCTGCATCGACAACTGCCCTTTGTCGCAGGCATAGACGTGGCCGACCTCCAAGCTCTTGTACGAGAAGCCCTTGGGGCTCGTTTGAGGCTCCGAAAAGGTCAGCCTCGTCTGCGCGGACCTGATACCGGCTCGCACCTCGGCCACCGAAGCGTCATCGATTTCGTACACGGTGGTGGAGCTCTCAGCGATCCGCGTCCACGCTGCACTGGAGATGGCGGGGATCCACACGGCGGCCATGACGGCGACCCATCTGAGCTTCAGCATGGTGACATCTTCATCGGAGCGACAAGGCAGTTGAACACAGATCCGCTTTGCCCGGGGCCCAGAGGCGCTCAAGTTTCTCTCGCTGTTGTCGAAAAAGCATCGAACACCCTCTTCCCTGAAGATGCCATGAAACTGTCAAGCCGCCTGTTCGGCCTGGTTGGCGCCGCGCTCGTCGGCACCGCCCTGCTCGGGACCTTCGCGCTGTATTCGATCAAGAACGCGATGCTGGAAGATCGGCGTGCGCAGATCGTCAACATGCTGCGCATGGCCGAAACCATGGTGTCGCACTACCAGTCGCTGGAGAAGGCCGGCACGCTGACCGGGGCGCAGGCACAGGATGCCGCCAAGCAGGCGCTGACCCACCTGAACAACGACGGCAAAAGCTATTTCTGGGTGCGCGATCCGAACGGGCTGTTGCATGTTCATCCGAATGCGAAGCTCGTGGGCACGGTCCCGCAAAGCAATGCGAAAACGCTCGACGGTCGCCCCGACGGCCAGGCGTACGCCGAGGCCATGGCCCGCGAACATGTTGGTTTCGTCACCCTGCTCGTCAAGCGACCTGATGGCGATGCGCTCGTGCCCAAGCTCAATGGCGTCGTCGCTTCGCCAGCGTGGAACTGGTGGATCGGCACCGGCTTTTACATCGACGACATCGATGCGGCGTTCTGGCGTTCGGCTGGCAAATTTGTCGGAATCTCCTTGGCCATCGTGGCCGTCATCGCGCTGCTGTCATGGCGCTTGACGCGCAGCATCGTGTCATCGCTGGGCGGCGAGCCGGCCTATGCCGCCAGCGTGACCGAGCGCATTTCACGCGGCGACCTGACCGCCACCGTTGCGCTGCAGCCCGGCGCCGACGGCAGCCTGCTGCATGCGATGGCGGAGATGCAGGTCAAGCTGGCCCAGACGGTGACCGACATCCGCAGCAGCGCCGACGTCATCGATTCGGGCACCCGTGAAATTGCAGCAGGCAACCTCGATCTGTCACAGCGCACCTCGCAACAAGCCTCGTCGCTGCAGCAGACCGCGGCCAGCATGGAAGAGCTGACGGCCACCGTCAAGCACAACGCCGACAACGCCCAGCAGGCGCGTCAGCTCGCGGTGGGCGCGTCCGAAGTGGCTGAACGGGGCCATGTGATGTTCGAGCGCATGGTCGACAACATGGATGGCATCAGCGCCAGCTCGAAGAAGGTTGCCGACATCATCAGCGTCATCGACGGCATCGCCTTCCAGACGAACATCCTCGCGCTCAACGCCGCGGTGGAAGCGGCGCGGGCCGGTGAGCAAGGCCGCGGATTCGCCGTGGTGGCGGGCGAGGTTCGGGCATTGGCACAACGCAGCGCGGCAGCGGCACGAGAGATCAAGACGCTCATTGCCGATTCGAGCCAGCGCGTCGAGAGCGGCATGACGCTGGTGGGTGACGCCGGACGCACCATGGAAGAGATTCTGAGCTCGGTGCGCCGCGTGGCCGACCTGATCGACGAAATCTCCCACGCATCGAATGAGCAGAGCGACGGCATCACGCAAGTGGCCACTGCAGTGCAGGACATGGACCGCGTGACGCAGCAAAACGCCGCGCTCGTCGAGCAGGCAGCGGCTGCCGCCGCGTCGCTTGAAACGCAGGCGCGTCGGCTGACGACGACGGTTGCGACGTTCCAAGTAGGCTAGGCGACCGATCCGCCGCCAGCCAGGTATCACGTCGACCACCGGCTTGAGGCCGACGTGTAGCGTAACCCCGGGGGCGCCACGGCTTGCAATTGGCCACCGGAAGCGCAAGATTTCGCGGGGAGAGTTTCGCCGAGCACGCGATTCGTCGTGCCTGGAGGTCGCCCGTGGAACTGCGTCGATGGATGGCGAGGATCGCGTTGCCGCTGGCAGCGAGTCTCTGCGTGACTGCGCTCGGCCAAGGCAAGGGGCAGCCCCCCCGGTCGAAGGGCTCCGATTCGGTGATCGTCCGGCCCGGCGAGGTGCGGCCGCCCCGCGTGGCCGCGCCGTGCAAGCCGGGCCATTGCCCTTTCGCCGGCCAGAGCGTCACGGTGCTGTCGGTCGACGACATGGCGATCAGCGGGCCGGTGGTCGAGTTGAAGGCCGAGTTCGAAGCGGCCACCGGGGCTTCGCTCGAGGTCGTGCGCCGTCCCTACGGCGAGCTGTTCAGCACCTTGATGGCCGATCTGACCGCCGGCTCCGGCAAGTTCGACGCCTGCATCGCCGGCGCCTGGTGGCTGGGCGAGCTGGTCGAAGGCAACTACGTGCAGCCGTACGACGCCTGGTACAAGGACCCCCGCTTTCCCGCCTGGGACATCGACCAGGTGCTGCCGGCGCCGCGCAGCCTGCTGCAGTACGGCGGTCACAAGTACATGGTGGCCAACGACCACGACGGCCAGGTGATGTACTACCGGCGCGACCTGCTGGCCGATCCGGCACACCAGGCCGCATTCCAGGCTGCGTACGGCTATGCCCTGCACGTTCCTGAGACCTGGGAGCAGTTCCGCGACGTCGCGGCCTACTTCAACGGCAAGGACCTCAACGGCGACGGCGAGCCCGACCACGGCGTCGTGCTGCCGCTGATCGCCGACGCGCAGGGCATGTTCAACTACATGTCGCTGTCGGCGGCATTCGTCATCGGCCCGTCGAATCCGCGGCTGTATTGGTTCGACCCCCAGACCATGAAACCGCTGATCGACAGCCCGGGCCACGTGCGTGCGCTCACGGTGCTGACAGGCCTGGTGCCTTACGGGCCGAAGGAGATGTTGCGCTGGGACCTCGGCCGCGGCTGGGACCACTTCCTGGCCGGCCGCACCGCGCTCGCGGTCACCTGGGGCGACCTCGCCGCGCTCGCGCAGCAGGAAGGCAGCCGCGTGCGCGGCAAGGTGGGTGTCGCCCAGCTGCCGGGCGTGCGCGAGTACTACGACATCGGGCAGCGGCGCTGGGTGACGACGAATCCCCCGCACCGCGTCGGCAACACGACCGGTGGCTCGTGGGCGGGCGTGATCTCGCGCTTCTCGAAGGCGCCCGAGGCCACGTACTACCTGCTCGCCTTGATGGCGTCCCAGCCGAAGTCCGAGGTGTACGCAACGCGCGGCTGGGACGGCATCGATCCCGGCCGGCGCTACCACTTCCTGCCGCCGCAGGGCACAGCCAGGCTGGAGAACTACGTCCGGGCCGGCTGGGACCCGGCCGACGTGCGCGACTTCCTCCAGGCCTACTACGAGACCTACACCAACCCGCTGCAACTGCCCTACCTGCGCATCCCGGGCGCCTACAGCTACTGGCTGGCGCTGGACCTCCACCTGGCCGAGGCGGTGTCGGGCCAGCTCAGCCCTGAGGCGGCGCTGAAGGCGGCGGCGGTGGACTTCGAGGAGATCACGATCCGGCTCGGGCGCGAACGGCAGAAGCGGGCGTACCGCGCCTCGCTGGGGTTCTGACGACCGGGAGGAACCGGCCCATGAAGGCGAAGGCCGAGCGACTCCATCCCTGCGAACCGTTCACCGGGATGACGCACACATTCGAATCAGGCTGAGGCCCTCGCCTTCGCCTTGAGCCACAGCCCGAAATCTTTCATCACCTGGACCACCGGCTTGAGGCGCTCGCCATCGATCGTCAGTTGATAGTCGACCCTGATGGGCGCCGTCGGATGCACGGTACGCCTCACGAGACCCGCTTCTTCGAGCGCTCGGAGGTCCAGGGTCAGGGAGCGCTGGGAGATGCGCGGCATGTCACGACGCAGCTCATTGAAGCGCTTGGGGCCATCGATGAGATAGGACACCAGGAGAAGTCGCCATCTTCCGCCCAGCAGACGCATGGCCTCTTCAACCGAGCAGCCGGAGACGTTCGCCTTCATAGCAGATTCACAGGAAAAGGCCGGTCGGTATCGTTTTTTAACCTAGAGGCGATTCTATTGCCTTCTTCCAAATTCATTCCTGGTGCATAGCATCGCCCCAGGTGCTCTGTTTCGGAAGCGCCGCCCCACGCAACGATCGGAGAACTTCGTGAAGCTGTACTACATGCCAGGCGCTTGCTCGCTGTCACCGCACATCATTGCCAATGAGCTCGGCCTCGACATGACCCTGGTGGCCATCGACCACAAGACCCACACGACAGCCGACGGCCTCGACTTCCTCAAGCTCAGCCCCTTTGGCTATGTGCCCCTGCTCGAACTCCATGACGGCACCCTGTTGCGCGAAGGCCCGGCCATTCTTCAGTACCTTGCCGACCTGAAGCCCGAATCGCGGCTGGCCCCGGCGAACGGCACCATGGACCGCTATCGCCTGCAGGAGTGGCTGAGCTTTCTAAACTCGGAAATTCACAAGGGCTTCATCCCGCTGCTTTACGCGAGGCTGGCCGGTACCTACGGCGTCCAGACGGCCAAGCCGAAGCTGGAAAGGCGCTATGCCTGGCTGAACGAGCAACTGGCCGGCAAGGACTACCTCATGGGAGACACCTACACGGTGGCAGATGCGTACCTCTATTCGCTCACCCAGTGGGGGCAAGCGTCTTGGCTGGAGTCGGTCTACAAGGCGGACATCCACTTCGACGGCCTGGAGAACCTCAAGGCCTGGTATGAACGGATGCGTGCGAGGCCGGCCGTGCGCACGTCGCTCGACAGGGAAGGCCGCAGCTGACCGTTCAATCCGGAGGCGGGCAAGACGTCGTCGAACTTCACCATGCCAGCCCCGCCACCATCCATGCGCAGGTACACCCGCAGCTGGTTGGTGCCGGGATCCCTACTTGGTCGCGCACATGATGCGGGCACCGCCGCCGGTGCGCAGCCCGTCCTTGCGCCGCGCGAAATAGCGGGGGTTGAGATCGTCCGGCGTCACACTTTGCGCGGAACTGAAACCCATTTCGAGCAGCTGGCCCTGCAACTGAGCCGGATCAAAGGTCGAAAGCCATGGCTCACCGAGCGCGGCAATCTGGGCCTCGATGGTTTCAGTGATCACCCGCTCGATCGGATTGAGCATGGTTGCCGGAACGCGGTAGTCGAAGCACAGGCAGCTGCCCTCTGCAAAGTCAGCCACTGTGCGGAGTGTTCTCAGCACCGAGTCGGCCGTCAGGTACATGGTCACGCCCATCCAGCTGACGCAAGCGGCCTGGTCTGCCCGAAACCCCATCTGCCGCAACGCACCCCCCAGATCGTCGCGCTCGAAATCGACGGGCACGAACGTCAGGGACGACGGCACGTCGATGCCGGCCTCGGCCAGGAGTTGCTGCTTCCAGCGCTGGGTGCCCGGATGGTCCACCTCGAACACCTGCAGGTCCTCATTCAGGTATGGATTGCGATACGCGAAGGTATCGAGGCCGGCGCCCAGGACGACGTACTGGCGCACACCACTCGCCACGCAACGCGAGAGCTCGTCCTCGACGAACCGGCTGCGCACGACCAATGCAGCGCGAAGGCCCCGTGACAGGGGATCGTTCAGCGCGAACGGATCTTCTCGCAACGCGGCCTCGGTGGAGGCGCCCAGCAGCGGCAGCGCAATCGGATCGGGCAGCACGAGCGGCTCGTCCAGCAACTGGTGCACGGCACGCAATGAAGCGACTCTGAAAGCCGAGCGGCTGGGCTCGCCTTGGCGAACGATGTTGGTGGGAAATGTGGACATCACGTGGCCTCCTTGTGCAGAGACGATATCCCATCGTTCACTTTCACGTTGCGTCAAAGTGAAAGGTCGCCGCCCGCCGCAAGAAGCGCCTCAGCCCAGCTGCTCCGCGAGCGCGACGATGATGCCCTCAGGCCCCCGGATGTAGGCCAGCCGGTAGGTGTCTGCATGCTGCATTTCGCCGATGACCTCGGCCCCGTGAGCGCGCATGCGTGCAACGACAGCATCGATGTGATCGACGGCGAACATGATGCGACGGATGCCCAGCGTGTTCACGGGCGCGTCCACCGGCCCGAACCTGATCGCGTCGGGCGTGTGGAACTTGTCCAGTTCAATGCCTTGTCCATCGGGAGTGCGCATCATCGCGAGGGTGGCCCGCACGTTCTTCAACCCGATCAGGCTTCCGATGGCAGGGCCTTCGACCACCGTCTCGCCCTCGAGCTTGAGGCCCAGTTCCATGAAGAACGACTTGACGGCTTCGAGATCGTCCACAACGATGAGGACGTTGTCCATCCGTTTGAGCGTCATGTTCGTTCCTTTCCTCGCTTGACTGATGATGCCCTGCAGCGCCGGAAGCCGGTCGAATCACTGAGCGCATCGAGCTCAATGCCCTTCGGCAGCGGGCAAGGCGCTCTTGCCCGGCACCGGGCAGGCCAACGCCGGATTGCTGTCAATGTAGCGCGCACGCAGCGCCTCGGCCTGAGCCTCCTGTGCGGTCGACAGCGGCTCGTACATGCGCCCGTATGGCCAGCCATAGCCCCAGCGGTAGGGCGTGAAGAAGTAGGGGGCGCCGCCCGCCCGCACACCGGCGAACATGACTTCGGCCAGCGGGGCGCTGTCGGAAGCGGCTGCCACGCAGCGCCTGAATTCCTGGTCGGCGGCGAGCCGCTCGTCAGCCGTACCGCCGCGCCAATAGGCGAGGTCATGCAGCAGGCAGCACCGGCACCAATCCGCCTTGCCCACCGGTGCGCGATCAGGAAACATGCTGCAGCCGTCCGTGGAGAAAGGCTGCATGGACTCCGCGGCGCTGGGGCCGGTGAACGAAAGCAGCGTCGCAGCCAGGATCAGGCCGGCTGGAGGGAATCGAAAGGCCGCGGTCACTTTGAAACGGCAGCCTTTACGCCAACGTGTCCAGCATCCATCCCAGCGCCAGCAACGCGGCGCCGGCCACGAATGCTGGCTTGGCGAGGCCTCGCTTGCGGTAGTTCACGCCGTACGCCGCGATCAGCGCCCTGCTCTGCTGCTGTCCCGCGATGAAGTACCACACCACGGTGACGAGCGACAAGAGCCAGCTGCCGCGGAACGCCGCCAACGGCCCCGGGTTCCAGTGATGCACCACAACGATGACAGCCGCGCTGACACTCGCCAGCACGAACAGCCAGATCCACAGGCCGAGCCGGCGCCGGGAAGGCCCCAAGGCCGAGGCATTGGCCAGGTGAATGGCCGCGCCGAACACCGGCGTCAGCACAAAGCTCAGCAGCACCGCCCGGTCCGCATTGAAGGCCGGTGACGGTTGCACCTGGAAGGATGGAGCGGTAGAGGCCTCGCCTTCCAGTTCGAACGCGCCAGCATGGAACGACGCGATGGCCTTGTGTGCTTCCTCGACCTGCGAGGCGGGCACCAGAACCCGCACGCCTCCCGCCGCGGTGGTCATCCAGCCGTTTGCCTGCAGGAAATGGGCGTCTGCAACCCGGGGCGTCAGGCCCGCCGATTGCAGAACGCCGCTCAACAGGTGCGCTTCCGTGGGCGTGTGGCATGTGGCCACGCGCACGAAGTCATCCGACCCCGCTTCCTCGTTTGGCCCGATCTGCATCGCCTCTTCCCCTTTTCGATTCATCGTGGATCACACCATGGCGTTGTCCGTGCCTGGAATCTCATGCGCACCGATGCGCTTGCGTGTCAGGCGATACAGCAGTTTGGACATCCACCCCGTTCCCTGCAGGAAGGCCTCGGTCTCTTTGACATAGTCGTCATCAGGGGCGATGGCCTGGGCGCCCATGAGCCAGCGGACGCTTTCACGCTGGTTGTAGAGCTCCTTGTCTTCGTAGGTTCCGAGCATGCTGGCCCAGGCCGCCATCGCGATGGCATGGCCTTCGTCGGCATGCTTCTTGACCCACGGCATGTGCTCGTGGCGGACGCGAACCAGCCGGGCCCAGGCGACGTATTTGAAGCTGGTGTCGAGCGCCTTGTCGTTCTCCAGTTCGTGGGCGCGGATCGCCGCCACGATGGCCGCACCTTCATGATGCGCCAGCTCCTCATCGGTGGATGCCGATTGGGCCCTCACCCGGTGCAGCCAGGCCACCTCCAGTGCGGAATAGGCGTCCCCCTGTTCCATCGCCTCCTGGTGGAAGCGCATGGCCTTGTCACTGTCGGCCTCGACATGGATGCCCTGCTCGTACACATCCCCGAGGACCTGACAGCACCTCGGGCTGCCGTGGTCATGGCCCATGTGCCAGATATCAACCGCCTCCCGCAACATGCGGACGTGGTAGAAGTTGCCGCCGATCTCGCGGAAGTGGTCCCCCTTCGGGCTGGCCCGGTGCGCGGCATCGAGCCAGGCCTTGCCGATGTCCTGATCGCAGACGAAGCCGTGCAGGCCTCGCAGCGCGAAGTAGCCATACAGGAGCCGTGCCGAAGCGGTGTGCCCACCCTCGGCGCTGCGGCACACGGCCTGTGCGATCCATGTCGACTCGGGCTCGTACTTGATCGACAGACAGTGGGCGATCTGCATGACGATCTCGCTGTCGATGGG
This sequence comes from uncultured Rhizobacter sp., assembly GCA_966212105.1. GTDB lineage: Bacteria > Pseudomonadota > Gammaproteobacteria > Burkholderiales > Burkholderiaceae_C > Rhizobacter. Next base: position 53,969 of record CBIHPH010000008.1, on the reverse strand, counting down.
ATGCTCCGCCTCGGCGCGTTTGAGAAACTCAAGCGCCTCTGTCTCGCGGTCGAGAAAATTGTGGCTGCGCGCCAGCCACACCAGCACCTCGTACCGATGGTAAGGATGCAGCGCTTCGGCCGCCCGCCGCCTGGCCGCATCCATGGCCTGCGCCGCATACCCGGGCTCGCTTTCCTTGTCGACGTGGTCTCCCAGGTGATCGTCGCGCCAGATCTCATGCAGCAGCCGGTCTTTTTCGACGGCATCAAGGTGCGCGCAGTGCTCGGACGCCACGAAGGCGCGCACACGCTCATGGCTGCCGCCCCAGCGTGGCTGCAGGAACCAGACGTACTGGCGCAGGAAAACAAAGAGCCGCGGATGGATGTGAAAGGCGGCCTCCATCCAGTAGTGGTGCAACTTGCTCCGCTTCTTGCCCTGCATGGGGGCAGGCAGCGCGGCAGGACGCTCGGCCGGCACCTGCAGCCTGTCATCGGGCGACATGCCGGACTGGGCCAGGAGGCTGGCCAGTGGCGCCGGCACGGCCGCATCCTCACTCGCAAACGCTACGGATGTCGCCTTGCTTCGGCCCGTGAGCATCAGGTCGGTGAGCCAGCCCGGTTCCCGGAAGGCGGCCACGCCTTTCATCATGATGACGGGGGCGGCCCACAGGCGGGCATCGAGCGCCAGCGCCCGCAGCACGGCCACGCACAGGTTGGCCACTGCCGCATGCGCGCACGCCCAGCCTTCGTCCGTCACGGAGCTGGCCCACCCGCTGCCGCGGTACACATAGGCCCAGTGGTACCAGTAGTGGGCTTCGATCAGGTACGCGTGACCGGACGTGGGAAGCGCCGCCTGCCAGGCCCTGATCCGGGCCAGGTCCGTCGCGTCGTCCTGGTCGAGCGAATGGTCGAAGTCGTTGAGGCGATCGATGTAGAACGCCTCTTTCTCGCGGGTTGCGAAGCTCTCCTCGCAGGCCACGCGCAAGGCCTGGTCGAGCTCCTGGTAGCGTCGCTCGCGCAGCCCCCTGCTGATGTCGCAGGGGTGGGCCGCCGGAGCGGGTACGGGAACGGGCTGGTACGGCACCGGAAAAGAACGCATGGCGGGATGAAGGCGTTGCACGGGCGGGGATGGGTTCAAACCATGGCGTTGTCCGCGCCAGGAATCTCATGCGCACGGATGCGCTTGCGTGTCAGGCCGTACAGGAATCTGGAGACCCAGCCCGTTCCCCGCAGGAATGCTTCGGTTTCCTGGACGTCGGCATCCTCCGGCGCAATCGCCTGGGCGCCCATCAGCCAGCGGACGCTCTCCCGCTGGTTGTAGAGCTCCTTGTCTTCATACGTTCCGAGCATGCCGGCCCACGCCGCCATCGCCAACGGATGCCCCTCGTCGGCATGCTTCTTCACCCAGTCCTTGTGCTCATGGCGGATGCGGATGAGGGTGGCCTTGGCGATGTAGCGGAAGGTCTTGTCGAGCGCCCGGTTGTCATCCATCTCATGGGCACGCAGCGTGGCGGTGATGGCCCCGCGCTCATGGTGAGCCAGCTCTTCGTCATTGGAGGCCGATCGGGCCAACTCGTTGTGCAGCCAGCCGACCATCAGGGCGGAGTAGCTATCGCCCTTGTCCATCTCCTCCTGGTAGTACTGCAGCGCCTTGAGTGCGTCCGGCTCGACATGCTGGCCGGCCTCGTACATGTCCCCCAGGATCTGGGCGGACTTCGGGGCGCCGAGGTCGTATCCGGCCTGGCAGATGTCGAAGGCTTCACGGAACATCCCGATCAGCCGGAAGTGCTGGGCGATCTCGCGGAAATGCATCGCCTTCGGCGCGTCGCGATGACCCGATTCCATCCAGGCCTTGCCGATGGCCGGGTCGCAGGCAAAGCCTTGCATGCCGCGCAGCGCGAAGTAGCCATACAGGATCTGCGCCGTATCGGTGTAGCCGCCTTCGGCGCTGCGACAGACCGCTTGCGCGAGCCAGGTCGACTCCGGCTCGTACTTCAGCGCCAGATACTGGGCACAGTACATGACGATTTCGTCGTCGATGGGGTACTCCGCCTCGGCGCGCTTGAGGCACTCCAGCGCTTCCGTCTCGCGATCGAGCATGTTGAGGCTGCGGGCCAGCCATGCCAGCGTTTCGTACCGGTGGTAGAAGTGCAATGCCTCGGCGGCCCGCCGCCGGGTGGCCTGGATGGCCTGCTCCGCGTCAGCGGGATCGGTGGCCTTGTCGACAAAGCTGTTGAGGTGGTCGTCTCGCCAGATCTCATGCAGCAGCCGGTCTTTCTCCACGGCATCGAGGTGCGCGCAATGCGCCGATGCCACGAAGCTGCGGATGCGGTCGTGGCTGCCGCCCCAGCGCGGCTGCAGGAACCAGATGTATTGGCGCAGGAAGAGGAAAAGGCGCGGATGGATGTGCAACGCAGCTTCCATCCAGTAGTGATGCGACTTGCTCCTTTTCTTGCCGTTCACGGGAGCAGGCAGCGCCACCGGGCGCTGCTCAGGCAACTGCAGGCGGTCATCGGGTGCCATGCCGGCCCGGGCCAGCATGGCGATCAGTTGCTGCTGTGTCGCCTCGTCCACATCGGGCATCGAATAGCCCGCCGACGCCTCCTTCGATCGGCCGGTCAGCAGCAGCGCCGTCAGCCAGTCCGGCTCGCCGAAGGCCGCAACGCCATGCATCATGATGACGGGCGCAGCCCACAGGCGTGGATCGAGCGCCACGGCGCGCAAGGCCGCGACGCACAGGTTCGCGATGGCCGCATGGGCGCACACCCATCCTTCGTTCGTCACCGTGCTGGCCCAGCCACTGCCGCGGTACACATAGGACCAATGGAACCAATAGTGCGCTTCCATCAGATGGGCGTGTCCGGAGCCCGGTGAGGCCGCCTGCCACGCACGGATCTGCGCCAGGCTCGGCCCGCCTTCGCGATGAAGCGCACGGTCGAAGTTTTCCAGCCGGTCGGTATAGAAGGTCTCCCCCTCCCGATTCGCGAAGGTGTTGTCGACCGCCTCGCTCAACGCCTTGTCCAGGTCCTCATGGCGCTGCGCGCTCAGCAAGCCGCTGATGTCGCAGGGATCGGCCGCCGGAACGGGGACCGGGAGAGGCTGGTACGGCACCGGGAAAGAACGCGCCGCGGCGGTGGATGCGATGGAAGTCATTGGCGGGTCAGGGAGACGGGGACGGCGTTTGAGGCGCCAGGGGCTGCGGATCGAAGATGCGGTAGGCCGACCACGGCAAGGTGCACCAATTGCTGCGCGGGTCGGCCAGGTATTGCGCCACCTCGAGGCGGGCGCGCTGGCTGGTGGTGGCGCCCTCGCGGCTGGTCAGCCATTCGGCGCGCGCGCGGGCGTAGGCATCACCGAAGTCCTGCCAGCTCTGGAAGGTGTCTTGCGCGCGCTGGGCATTGAGCAGGAGCACCATCCACGCCCGTTGTTCATCGCACAACTGCAAGGCCGCCGCGCATCGCACCAGGAAGGCCACCCGGGCGACCTGGAACGCGATCGCATCGCGCACCTTGCCCTCGACGGCCATGCGGTAGTGGAATTCCTGGTCCTCCGGCCTGGCCCCCTGGGGCCATGCGCGCAAGGCGCGCAGCACCTGGTGCCGGGCGGCCGCGTCATCGAGCTTCGGCGAGATGCCGAATTCATTCAGCACGGCCTCGCGCAGGGACTTGCGGCGCTCGGCCGTCAATGCCATGGGCAAGGCGTCCGAATCGCACGGCAGGTCATTGCGCCGAAGGAGAATGTCCGCGAGCGCCAAGGCCCACCGGCGCCGGGCCGGCTTGACGGGCGCCTCGGCCTCGTGGCCGCCGCGGCGCCCCTTGCCCCACGTCCACCACAGCACGAGCCACACCAGGGGCACCAGCATCCGCGGGAGCTCCATGCCCCGCATGACGACATGCAGGGCGATGTAGAGCAGGATCCAGACGATGAACCGAATCATGACGCGGCGTCCGCGTCCAGCCAGCGCCCGTGGGCGGGAAGCTCGATGCCTTCGATGTGGTAGGCCGGGGCTGGGCGGTGCCACGGGCTCATCCACCACGGGCTGCCGTTCGCGCCGTCTTCATCATCGGACAACAAGGCATGGGCAGCAGCCCGCACCGCATCGTCAGCCTGAAGCAGGGCCTGCAACCTGTCCGGCCCCATGCCCAGCATCAGCCACTGCAGCGATGCTGGAGGCTGCGGGAAATGGGCGACGAGGTCGGGATGGAGCGCCAGGACCCTAAGCATGAGCTCCTGGTCGCGCACGTCGGCAATGAAGGTCCAGCCACCGCCTTCTGCGCCCTCGGCCTCCTGATGGATCAGGCCCATGCTGTCGCAGTCGGCATGCCGCTCGGGCACCGGCTGAACCCAACGCAGGAACTGCAGCGTGTCTTGCACGTACTTGTGCACGGGCGGGCGGTTCTGCTTGCCCTTGATCTGATCGATGTGCAGCGAACTGCCGTCGACACGCAGGCTGACGGTGACGTGGGGCAGGTTGTCCGCACCGCGGAGCGTGAAGAGCCGGAGCCGGCCGAGCTGCGCGGCCTCCACATACTGTTCGCCGTATCCACCCGTCAAGCGCTTGCGATCGGCGAACTGCCCGAGGCAATGCTGCATGTGGTAGCTCTCGAAGGCCATTTCCTCGCGCAAATGGGCATCCGTCCCGGCGAACTCGAAGAAGGTGCCGTGGGCCGAGCGCAGGCATTCGCGAAGCGCCTTGCCGCTGCTGGGCACCCAACCTTTGCCACGCCGCGCCTGCATGCGGCGGTGCTCGCGCTCCCACATCTCGAAGGCCAGGTTGCAGGTGATGCGCTGCAGCTTGTCGGCCAGCCGGGTGCCTCTTCGGGCATGGAGGAACTCCACCAGCATGCGCTCTTTCTCGATGAGAAACGCATGCTCGGGATCGATGTAGTAGCACTCCGGCAGCCCCGAGGTTCGCGACTGCTGGACCAGCCATGCCGGCGGTTCCGCCCCCGGGCCGAGCAGGGCCGCGCAGTCGTCGATCGAGCGGACGCGCACGGCCGATTCGAAACTGCCGATCAGCCAGCGAAAGAAGTGGTTGGCCAGCCAGGCCGCCACCGGCGCGTCATCCCCGCGGGCGGCGCTGCGCCTGGCGATGGATGCCTTGATGGCCGGCGCGTTGACGACGTTGCGAGGGAGGTAATCGGTGCCCGGTTTGCCTTTGGCGGCCATGGCCGGCTGCAACGGGCCGGGAGACGTCGGAACAGGTGCCGGATCGGACATGAAAACAGGAAAGCGTGGAACGGGGACGGCCCGGCGCCGTGGCAGGTGGGTTGCCGCCTGACGGACACGGATTCTCGCTCGACCAACGGGCATCGGCATCGCCCCAAACGGGGGGGCGACATCCCGCATGCTCCTCACCCCGAGGCCCACGGCGACCAGTGGGTACCGACTTTCGTCGGTATGACAAGGGGTGGGTGTGCTCGTCACCCCGGCGCAGGCCGGGGCCCACTGCAGCCAGCCGCTTCAGCCCATGTCTTTGGACACCGCGCGGTTCTCACCTCAAAGCTCACAGCGACCAGTGGGTACCGACTTTCGTCGGTATGACATGGGGTGGGTGTGCTCGTCACCCCGGCGAAGCCGGGGCCCACTGCAGCCAGCCGCTTCAGCCCATGTCGTTGGACACCGCGCGGTTCTCACCCCGAAGCTCACAGCGACCAGTGGGTACCGACTTTCGTCGGTATGACAGGGGGTGGGTGTGCTCGTCACCCCGGCGCAGGCCGGGGCCCACTGCACCCAGCCGCTTCAGCCGTTGGCCAAACATAAAGACCCGCCGCGGCACCCGCAGGTGCCCGGCCGGCCATGCTGCCCGCCGCCCGGGCGGACAGCGTTCGAGCTATCTCCACTCCCAGAGCAACCCCCTCGTGTTGCCCTCGCCATCCACCTCGTATTCGAAGATCACTGCAATGCTGTTCAGCTTCAACCAGGCCGGGGAGGTGCTTTGGTAGAAGCACGCACCTCGATAGCTGATCGTGCCGTTCTTCTTCATCGTGCCGACGCCCTGGCCGGTCCAGGTGGCTGCCTCGCCCCCATGCCCCAGCAACACGCCGTGGCCGTCACCGTACAGCGTGCCATCGGCCCGCATGGTGGCGACGTAGGTGCCTGTTTCGTTGATGTCCACACCGTAGATGGAGCCAGTGGCCTGGAATGACGTCTCCATCCTCGGTGCACCGTTGAGGGCAGGCAGCACCCGCTGAGAGGTCACCTTGCCCACGTCTTCGCCAATTCGATCGCCCAACATGGCATGCTCCTTTCCGACCACGCGGGTCATGTGTTCGACCGCGCGGGCACCGAACCGGGAGCCAGCCCTCACGCCTTCACGTCATGGCGTGACCCGACGCCTCGGCGCCGCGTATGTTGAACTTAGTCCTGGTGGCGGCGAACTGCAATGCGCTGCGGCAAAAAAAGGGCGTGCATCGACATGATTCAAGAGCCAATGAAAAATCGCCCCGGAAGGGAAGCAACATGATCAGACGTCAGGCGCTTGCCGCCCTGCTGGCCGGGCTTTGTGCCGGGGCTCATGCCCAACAACTGGTGGCCGGTGAACTCGCCCGTTTCGAATACCACCCGTCCGGCTTTTTCCAGGGCAAGACGGTGCCGGTTTACCACTACAAGGCGCAGACGGCGCGGCAAGATGCCCGGGTGCTCTTCGTCATCCACGGCGTCGAGCGCGATGCCAGAACGACCTGCTCGAACTGGATTGCGGCCGCTGAGAAGTACGGCCTCGTGCTGGTCGCCCCCGAGTTCGGCAGCGCCGACTTTCCCCAGGCACTGTTCCAGCTGGGCGGGTTGACCGCATCGGACGAAAGCCATTGGACTTACAACCTGATCGAGTCTCTGTTCGACTTGATCAGGGAGAGCAACGGCTTGACTGCAACGGGCTACCATCTGTTCGGTCATTCCGCCGGAGGGCAGTTCGCGCATCGCTTGGCCTTGATGGCCCGGCAACCGCGCATTCTGGGTGTTGTCGCGGCCAATGCCGGCACCTATACGATGCCGACCTACGGTGGCTGGACCGATACGCCGTTTCCCTACACGCTGAGCAAACAAGCAATCTCGGAAGAGCGCCTGGGGGCCGCGTTCCGGCGCCCCTTGACAGTCATTCTCGGGGAGTCGGACACGGACGCCAGCGGCGCGAATTTGCCGAACTCCAAGGCCGCTCAGTCCCAAGGTCCACACCGCTTCGCGCGGGGCCAGCGCTTCTATGCGCTGGCACAGGAGCAAAGCCAGCGGCTGGGCGTCCCACTGGCCTGGAAGCTGGTCACCGTGCCCGGCGTGGGTCACAGCTCCAAGGCCACCGGCCGGGTTGCAGCGCCCTTGCTCTTCGAGCCGTCTTAGCCGCCGAGATAACTTGCCACCGGGCCTTGCCATACCGTCTTGGCGAGGGCAGCGAGCCTGTGGCCAGCTCCAGCGGTGCGGACGCAACTTGTCAGCTGCGATACTGGCCCTTCCAATGCACATGGAGCGCTTCTTCAGTGACTGCCAACCCGTCCATCGAGCCGACTCGCCCCGACAAGCCGCGGCATGCGGCTCGTGTCGAACGTTAGCCGCCATGCAGATCCGCCGTCTTACTCCTGCCGACGCGGCAGCCTTCCAGGCGCTTCGTCTGGCCGCACTTCAGGAGGCGCCCGCTGCGTTCGGCTCGAGTTTCGAGGAAGAGCGCGAGTTCGGCGCTTCCATCATCGAGAGTCGCCTTGCCGTGCGGCCAGACCGTGGCCCCTTCGGCGCGTTCGTCGATGGCGAGCTCGTTGGTCTGGTTGCGCTCGGTCGGGAGAACATGGCCAAGCTGGCGCACAAGGCGCTTGTCTGGGGCCTGTACGTCAAGCCCCAATTCAGAGATCAAGGTATCGGGCGGGCCCTTCTTTTGGCGGTTCTGTCGCTCGCGCGCTCCGTACCCGGTGTCCGCCGGGTCAATCTGTGCGTCAACGCAACGAATGGCGGTGCAATCCGTCTGTACCAGTCCGTCGGGTTCAGGGCCTTTGGTCACGAGCCCGATGCCATGTTGGTCAACGGCGAATTGCATGATGAAGTGCACATGTCCATGCAGCTGCATGCCGGCTGACCCTTCCATCGAGCGCACGTCCCAAAGCTGCAGCCGCTCATGTCGAACGTCATGCCGCATGCAACTGAGGACGTGACTCCACGCCATCGCGCACCCACTTGCCAATTCCCATCCGGACCGACCGACACGCCATGAACCTGCCCCGCCTGCTCGCATCCACGGCCCTCTGCCTCCTGAGCACCCTCGCCCAGGCTGCCGGCCTGGCCTTCATCGACGTGCCGGCCGATCAGAACGGGCCGGCGCTGCGCGGCACCGTGTGGACGCCCTGCGAGGCACCCGCGGGCCCGATCGTGCTGGAACCCCTTGTCCTGCGCGGCGTGAGGGACTGCCCGATCGCAGGAACGCAACTGCCCTTGATCATCGTGTCGCACGGCACCGGCGGCTCCTCGCTGGGGCACCATGACACGGCGGCCGCCTTGGCCGACGCGGGCTTTGTCGTCGCCGCCATCAACCATCCGGGCGACAATTTCCGGGACCTCAGTCAGCAGGGCCACCTGTCGGCCTTCGGCACGCGACCGGTCGACATGAAACGGCTGCTCGACCATCTGCTGGGTGCCTGGCCAGGCCGCTCCAGCCTGGACGCCGGACGCGTCGGCATCTTCGGCTTCTCGCGGGGCGGCTACACCGCTCTGGCAACCATCGGGGCCGTACCCGATTTCACGACGCGCGAGGACCTCTGCCCGCCCGCCACGACGCTGCCGCTCTGCGGAGAAATCAAGCGCCGCGACATGCCACCGGCACCGCAGCGTGATGCTCGCATCCGGGCCGCCGTGGTCGTGGACCCCTTGAGCTTCTTCAGTGCCGAAGGCCTCTCGGGGGTCACTGTTCCGGTGCAATTGTGGGCGTCGGCCCATGGCGGCGACGGCGTGACGCCTGAAAGTGTGGCGGCACTTCGCCGCCACCTGCCCACGCCACCCGACTGGCATGTGGCGGCGAACGCCGGGCATTTCGCGTTCCTCGCACCCTGCACACCGGCGATGACACAAGCCCTGCCGGAGCTCTGCCGCGACCGTCCCGGCTTCGAGCGGGCGGACTTTCACGCGCTGTTCAATGGGGAGGTGGTGGCCTTCTTCAAACAAACTCTTGCCTCCGGGCGTGGCGAGGTGGCATCGAAAAAGCAATGAGTGACGACGACAGTCCCGGGAAAATGTATTGACAATGTACACACAAGGACGGCATCATGGCGCTCAGCGCTCCAGCTTTCTGCACCCCGCCCCGAGGGCTTCCCATCATGCAATCGGCGACCACCATCAACGTTCGCGCCCCTGCCGAGGTGAGAGACCTCATTGATCAGGCCGCCCGCGCCCAAGGAAAAACGCGCACTGATTTCATTCTGGAATCCTCCATGGAGGCAGCGCAACGGGTGTTGCTCGATCAAGCGTTCTTCCAGGTGAGCGAGGCTCAGTTGAAGAGCTTCCATGCCGTGATGGAGCAACCCGTTGAGCACAACAGGGCCCTGCAAGGTCTGCTAGGGACGAAATCGCCTTGGGAGCGGTGAAGTCCTCATTGCTCAAGCCGCCTGCCCTCATCACCGCCGAGCATGACTGCTCGGCTTTTGCATGCCGGCACAGAACGCTCGCGGAATGGTTGCAAAAGCGTGCCTTGGCCAACCAGGCCAGTGGGGGCTCGAGAACTTACGTTGCTTGCTCCACCAGCGGCCAGGTCGTGGGCTATTACGCATTGGCCCCGGGTGCCATTGCGCCACAGGAGGCCACTGGTGCGGTGCGCCGCAACATGCCAAACCCTGTGCCGGTCTTCGTTCTCGGCCGCCTGGCCGTCGATGAGGCCTGGAGTGGCATGGGAATCGGCTCCGGGCTTTTGAAAGATGCCCTCGTGCGTTGCGCTCGAGCTGCCCACATCATCGGAGGAAGGGCTCTCCTCTGCCACGCCATTGATGACCATGCCAGGCAGTTCTACCTCAAGCATGGCTTTCAGCCATCTCCCATCGCGCCTTTGACTGTCATGCTGGGACTGAAAGACGTCATCAGACTCTTGCAGGACACCGCCTCTCCGTAGGAAGCCTCGCCAGTTCGGCGCCCGCAAGGCGGCGATGGCGCTGAACCGAGGAACGGCAGGCCCCATGACCAGCGCTGCTGAGGGTCTGCCGCACTCCCGTGACTCCGCGGCGTGCGCAATTTCACGTCCTGTTCCATACCGGCGCAATCGCCTTCTTCAAGAAGCACCTTGCGGCACGCCGCCACGTGCAAACGCTGCACCAGAGGCTGACTTCGAAGCCCACGGGATCGCTGCCCGGAGAAACCCCAGGAAGGCTCAATGACCGCGCAGGGCGCGCGCTTCCCGCGCAATCGGCGCGAACAAGCCGGCACGCCGAAGTCGGGCTGTCGTATCTTGGTGCCGCGGCCTGCACCAAGGGCGAGCAACCGAAAGGAAGTACCCATGCCACTGTCTCGAATCCTCACCGTTTTCGCGTTCGGCCTCGTCGTGTCGGCCCCCGTGCGGGCAGACATCACACTGGCCGGCATCACCGAAACCCAGGGCAGCGGCGCCATCGCCGGCACGGCGTTCCGCAACGGGTACCAGTTGGCGATCGACGAGATCAACGCCGCAGGCGGCGTGCTCGGCCAACGGCTGACGATGACGCAGTTCGACATCGACAGCACCCCTGCAGCGGCAGCGGACGCCGCCAAGTCCGCCGTGGCCACGAAGCCCTTCGCCATCCTGGGGCCCGTTTTCTCGGGGCTGACGCTTGCCACGATGCCGGCAACCCAGTCGACGGGCATTCCACATTTCACGGGCAGCGAAGCCGCATCCATCTCGCGAAAATACCATCCGACGATTGTCCGCACCTCGCTGAGCCAGCAAGGATCGATACCGCGCCTGGCCGCATTGGCCACGTACGGGCTCGCGGCGAAACGCATCGCCTTGCTTTGCGCTGACAACGAGTTCGGCCGCGACGCCCGAGCGCTGCTCACGGAGGAGTTGACCCGCAGAGGCGCCACCCTGGCATTTGCAGGCACGGTGCAGCCGGGACAGAAGGACGTCGACGCCCTCGTCCGGCAGGTGCAGGAAGCACAGCCCGATGCGGTGGTTCTTTACCTGAACGAAGGCGAGGCGGCCACCGCCCTGCAGGCGTTGAGGAATCAGGCTTACCGTGGTCTGATCATCGGAGAGGGGCCCCTCGTTTCGGCACAAGTCCTCGCGGCCGCCGGGAGCGCGGCGGAGGGCGTGATCGCGCACACGGGCATCTCGGTCGAGTTGCCATCTCCGCGCATGCGGGCATTCGTCGCCGACTACACCCGGCGCTTCGGCGCAAAGCCCGAACACAATGCGGTCAAGGGTTACTTCGCCGTGCAAGTCATCAAGGCCGGGCTTTTGCGCCTGGGCAAGATCGACGCGGCGGAGTTCATGGGCCTCATCAAGAACACCCGTCTCGAAGGCCGCACGCATCCCGATTTGATGACCTCGGTGCGGTATGACTTCTTCGGGCACCTCAACCGCGACAGTTACCTGGTGCAGGTGCGAGGCGGCGCCACGGAGATCCTGGCCACGATGAGTTCGCTCGATACGCCGTTCGTCGAATTGGCCAACGGCAAATCCTGGGCGCTCAACTCCAATGAGCTCCGGCGCGAGCTGGCCGCTGCGACGGCCCGTCCTGCCGCCTCGTCAGCGGCGCCGCCGACCCGGACTGCATCCCGATAGGTACAACCGGATGCGCATGTCTTGAGCCGTCATTGACGCCGGAACAGCGCCCTGGCCGCTCCATGCCAGGGTTGCCCCTCGTCACGTTCCCACGGTCGCGCCGATACCGCAATGGCGCGAGAACAATTGCAGGTGCTACCCATGAGTCTCTTTCCCAAGACCATCACCGGCCGGCTCGGACTCGGGTATGCGGCCATGGCAGCGTTCATGGCAGCAACCATCGCGATGGCCTGGGTGGAACTGCAAAGCCTGGGCGACCTCTCGCGCCACTTGACCCGTGAACTCGCATCCCGCGAACGGGAAGCCCGCCAATGGCAAGCCCTGCTCGGGCGCGATGCGCTGACGGCCAACTCCATGCTGGTCACGAGCGACCCGGACAAACTCAAGCCGCTGGCCGCCGAGATGAAGGCCGACACCACCCGGCTCCAGGAACTGCACGCGGAGTTCGCGGGGCGAACCGCCGCATCGGGGGACACAGGCCGGTTGAAGCAGTCCCATGAGCGCTACCTCGCTGCGACACGCGACTTCATGCAGGCGCTCGACAGCGGCTCGAGCGACTTCGCCCGAACCGAATTCAACGACAAATTCCTGCCCTCGTCCCGCGAATACCAGGGCTTGCTGGAGCAACTCGCGCAACGCCAGCAAGCCAACATGGACCAGAGCCGGGACAAGGCCGAGGCGCAGTCGGCAGCCGGCTTCCGGCTCATGCTGGCCGTCGGGATCTCGGGCCTGGTCATCGCCGTTGTCCTGGCCTGGCGACTGGCCGTGGGCATTCGCCGCGCACTCACCGAAGCGATCCGGATGGCCAACGCCGTCTCGGATGGCGACCTGGCCGCGCGCAGCACCATCACGGTGGAAGGCGAACTGGCCGAGCTCTTCGGCGCGCAACAACGCATGTGCGAGCGGCTGCAAGACACGGTGGCGGCCATTCTCCATTCCGCCGAAGCCGTCCAACGCGCGTCGAGCGAGATCGCCAGCGGCAACAGCGACCTCAGCGCACGGACAGAACAACAGGCCGGCACGCTGCAGGAGACCTCCTCGGCCATGCTCCTCGTCGCCAGTGCCGTGCAAGGCAATGCCCAGATGGCCGATGAGGCCAGCCGCCTGGCCAATGCCGCCAGCCAGAACGCCGTCGAACGCGGCGAGCAGATGAACCAGCTGGTGACGACCATGCGGGAGATGGCCGACGGCAGCAGCCGCATCGCGGAAATCACCGGCGTCATCGACAGCATCGCCTTCCAGACGAACATCCTGGCGCTCAATGCCGCGGTGGAGGCCGCCCGCGCAGGTGAACAAGGCCGCGGCTTCGCCGTGGTGGCCGACGAGGTGCGGACGCTGGCCAGGAGGAGCGCCACGGCCGCCCAGGAGATTCGAAGCCTGCTCCAGGGCAATGTGGAGCGCACGAATGCAGGCGCCCGGTTGATGTCCGCCGCGGGCGAATCGATCGGCACCCTGGTGCAGAACGTGCAACGCGTGTCGTCGCTCCTTCAGGAGGTGGCCGCCTCCATCGGCGTTCAAAGCCAGGACATCGGCAACATCCACCAGTCCATCGCCAGCCTCGACAACGTGACGCAGCAAAACGCGGCCATGGTCGAGCAAAGCGCCGCCGCCTCATCGAGCTTGAAGGACCAGGCCGATCGGCTCAAGGAAGCGGTGACGGTGTTCAAGATGGCCTGAGATCGGGGCGTTCTTGCCCGGGCGGGAGCGATGGACTCGCTACGCTCTGCCCGGCGCGAGCATCGACATCGGCACGTGGCCCGGTTGCGCCTGCACCCGCTGGATCCATTCGGTCACGCGGGGATGGTCTTCCAGCCTGAAGCCGCCTTCGTGGGCCACGTGCCCATAACCGTAGACGGCCACGTCGGCGATGGAGTATGCGCCGCCGACCAGGAAATCATGCCGTTGAAGATGGTCTTCGAGGAAGGCCAGCGCCGCTGCGCCGCGGGAGAGCCAGCCCGGGAATTCGCCTTCATGCGCGCTTTTCTGCTGCGGCACGATGGCCGTGTAGAACCTCGCGGGAGACACGTTGGGTTCGAAGCAGGTCTGCTCCCAGAACATCCACTGCAATGCCTGCGCCCGCTCAAGGGGATCGGCAGGAATCAACGCCGAGCCTTCCGCAAGGTACCAGGCAATGGCATTGGATTCGGCCAGGCCTTCACCCTGCGTGCGAGACATGAAGGGCACCTGCCCTCTCGGATTCACGGCGCGAAATTCGGCCGTGCGGGTCTGGCCGCCCAGCACATCCACGAAGACCCAGTCGCACCGCCTGGCGATCTGATGCGAGACCAGAAAAGGCTTGTAGCTGTTGCCGGAGCCTTGGGTCACGAAAATGCACGGCGTTGTCTCTGCAGTAGGCATGCGCGCTGAACCTTCACAAAGGGGTTGGACCTGCCAGTGGCGGCGCTGCGTCGCATGTTAAAGGCAATCCATGGCGTTGGATCACCCTTCAATGTCATGCCGACGAACGTCGGTATCCACTGCTGGCAGTGCGCTCCGGCTTTCGCCGGAGAGACAAGCGATGGATCAACCTCCGGAAGAACGAGAATCAAGGTTCGATTGCCCGCGGCAGTTGCGACGCGAGCGTGTCGATGGCCAAGCGAACCCGCAGCGGCACCGATGGCGTGGCCGGCCACAGGGCATGGGTCTCGATGGTCGCGCCGGGCAGGTCGTCGAGGATTGTCACAAGCGTTCCGGCGCGGATCTGGTCGCGCACGAGCCATGACGACAGCCAGGCAATGCCCAACCCGGCGACGGCTGCGTCGGCGATCACGGCCAGATTGTCCGATCGCAGGCGCGAGGTGAGCGTGACTTCGGCCACCTGCCCCTTGCCGTCGGGCAGGCGCCATACAGGGGAAAAGCCGCCGCGGTTGTAATGCAAGGCATCGTGCCCGGTGAGGGCCGCGATGTTTTCGGGGCGGCCGCGAGCGGCCAGATAGGCGGGCGCGGCGCACAACACCTTTTGCTGGACGGCCAGGCGCCGCATGCGCAGGCCATCACCCTGGCCGGGCGCACCGCTGCGGATTGCGAGGTCGAAGCCGTCGGCCAGGACATCCATCGGCTGGTCGCTGAAATGCAGGTCGAGGTGCAGCTTCGGATGCTGTTGCGCCAAGCCGAGCAGGATGGGCGCCACGCAATGGCGGCCAAAGAGCACCGACATGGTCACGCGCAGGCGGCCTGCGATTTCGCGCCTGCCGGACTCCAGCAGCGATTGGGCGGCGCGCAGTTCCCCGAGCGCCCGCACACACCGTTCGTAGTAGAGCTGGCCTGCTTCCGTGAGGCTCTGGACACGGGTGGTTCGATGAAAGAGCCGCACATCGAGGCGCGCCTCCAGCCGAGCGATGGCCGGGCCCCCGGCCGACCGCGAGAGGGCCTGGCGTTCGCCCGCGCGGGCGAACCCACCGGCTTGCACCACTTCGACGAACACGGCCACGCCATCCAGTGTGTTTTGCATGGGCCTGATTGTCGCCTGCAACACGACATTCATGGGAAGAAATGTCGCCACTGGCGACCTCAGTTCGACGCTAGCATCCCCTTCCCTACACGCCCAACCCTCAAGAAGGAACCCCATGCCCAACTCGAACCCAGCGCCCGCCGCCATGACCTTGGACGACGTGCGATCGGTGTCGCCCGCCTTTGCGAAATACACCGAAGCCCTTGTCGTGAACGACCTGTGGAAGCGTCCGGCACTGTCGGCGCGGGAGCGAAGCATCGTCACGGTCGCAGCCTTGATCATGCGCAACCAGACCATCGGGCTGCTGCCCTACGTCAACAAGGCGCTGGATGCCGGGGTCACCCCTGGTGAGATTTCCGAGCTCATCACCCATGTGGCCTTCTACGCCGGCTGGCCCCATGCCTTCGCTGCAGTGGCCATCGTGAAGGACATCTTTGCGCAGCGCGGCATCGGTGCCGACCAGCTTCCGCCTGTCTCACTCGAACTGCTGCCCGTCGCGCAAGCCTTGCCGGACGAAACCGTGCTGGCGGCTGTCGTCGAGGGCCTTCGCCCGAACTTCCCGGGCCTCATGGACTACACGGAGGAGGTGCTCATTCGTGAAGTCTGGCGTCGCCCGGGTCTGGTGCCGCGAGACCGCGCCCTGGCCACCATCAGCGCGCTGATCGCCGGTGGCCTGACCGGCCCGCTTGCCTTCTACCTCAACCGCGCGGTGCTGATGGGCATCACCCAAGCCCAGGTCTCGGAGGTGGTCACGCACCTGGCCTTCTATGCCGGCTGGCCGGTGGTTTTTTCGGCCATTCCGGCCATCCAAGGCGTCTTCAGCGCCCCGGCCGCCTGATCCCCCGCGATCAGGGCAGACAGGACCGCCCCTGACCCGCGGGCGGGGAGTATCCTGTCAGGAGGGGGTGCCATGGGGCTTCTCTTCTCGCTGTTCCTGCTGCTCGCGCTGTTGCTGCCGCTGCCGGCCAGCGCGGGTCCGGCGGCTGTCACCGTCCTGACGATCGATGGTCCGGTGTCACCGGCCTCGGCCGACTACTTCACGCGTGGCTTGAAGCGGTCGGTGGAAAACGGTTCCCGCCTGGTGGTGCTGCAGCTCGACACCCCCGGTGGGCTCGACAGCGCGATGCGCGACATCATCAAGAGCATTCTTTCGTCACCCGTCCCGGTGGCCACCTTCGTGTTCCCGAGCGGCGCACGCGCGGCCAGCGCCGGCACCTACATCCTCTACGCCAGCCACATCGCCGCGATGGCACCGGGCACCAACCTCGGCGCCGCCACACCGGTGCAGGTGGGGCTGGGCGGGCCCGAGCATGAACCGGCCACGCCACCGGAGCGCAAGGGATCCGAGCCGGCAAAGGACCGGCCGACGCCCTCCGCGCAGCAGAGCACGATGACGCAAAAGCAGATCCACGATGCTTCGGCCTACATGCGCAGCCTCGCCCAGTTGCGTGGCCGCAATGCGGAATGGGCGGAGCAGGCGGTCCGCGAGGCCGTCAGCCTCAGTGCCGACGAGGCCTTGAAACGCCATGTCATCGATCATGTGGCCGCGGATGTGCGCGACCTGCTCCAGCATGTGCACGGCACCCGCGTGCAAGTGGGCGCGGCGACGGCGAACATCGATGTAGCGGGTGCGGACATCATCGCCATCCAACCCGACTGGCGCACGCGGCTGCTGGCCGTCATTGCCTCCCCGAGCCTCGCCCTGGTGCTGATGATGCTGGGTTTCTACGGGCTGCTCTTCGAATTCTCGAACCCCGGTTACGTGCTGCCCGGCGTGGTTGGCGGCATCTGCCTGCTGCTCGGCTTGTTCGCACTGCAGATGCTGCCTTACAACTATGCCGGCATCGGCCTGATCGCCCTCGGGCTGGCGTTTCTCGTGGCCGAGGTGTTCGTGCCCACATCGGGCGCACTGGCGGTGGGCGGCACCGTGGCCTTCCTGATCGGAGCCGTCATGCTGATCGACACCGACACACCCGGCTACGGAATCCCCTTGCCGCTGATTGCCATGCTGGCCGCGTTGACGGCCGTGTTCGTCCTGTCCGTGGCCGGCATGGCCACGAAGGCGCGCAGGCGCCCCGTGGTGAGCGGGCCGCAGGACCTGCTGGGCGAAGTGGGCGAAGTGCTGACCGATGGCCTCGACGAAGGCTGGGCAACAGTGCGGGGCGAAACCTGGCGTGTCCACAGCGCCACGCCGCTTGCACGCGGCCAGCAGGTGCGCGTGACCCGCCTGGACGGCCTCACCCTGCATGTCGAGCCACAGCCGATGAAACCGGAAGGGAGCGCATGATGATCTTCGGAATCACCTGGGCCGTGCTGTTCCTGCTGGCAGGAGGCCTGCTCGCCAGTTCCATCCGCATCCTTCGTGAATACGAACGGGGCGTCGTCTTCGCGCTCGGACGATTCTGGAAAGTCAAGGGACCGGGCCTCGTGCTGCTCATTCCGGTGATCCAGCAGATGGTCAAGGTGGACCTGAGGACCGTCGTGTTCGAGGTGCCCACGCAAGACGTGATCTCACGCGACAACGTTTCCGTGAAAGTCAGTGCCGTCGTCTACCTTCGGGTGATCGATGCAGAGCGCGCGATCATCCAGGTGGAGCACTACCTCAACGCGACCAGCCAGCTGGCACAGACCACCTTGCGGTCCGTGCTGGGCAAGCATGAGCTCGACGACATGCTCGCGGGCCGCGAGAAGCTCAACCTGGACATCCAGCAGGCGCTCGACGCGCAGACCAACTCCTGGGGCATCAAGGTGACCAACGTCGAAATCAAACAGGTCGACCTCACCGAATCGATGGTGCGGGCCATCGCACGGCAGGCCGAGGCCGAACGCGAGCGGCGCGCCAAGGTGATCCATGCCGAAGGCGAACTGCAGGCCTCGGAAAAACTGTTCCAGGCCGCGCAGGTGCTGGCGCAGGAGCCGCAGGCCATCCAGCTGCGGTACCTGGAGACGCTGACCGTCATCGGGGCGGACAAGAACACCACCATCGTGTTTCCGCTGCCGATGGATTTGGTGGCGCCGTTTTTGCCGAGGGGCGATGAGAAGCCTTCGGGTTGACCAGGGCCCCCGCGGCCGGCACGTCCCTCGTGATCGGGCCGGCGGCACCGAGCGAGAAGTTGGCGGCGTCAGCCCATCATTTCCGATCGACTCGACATCAACCGATACTGATTCTGCGGGAATAATCTCCAGCAAACCCGCATGCAAAATCTCTGGGGAAAATTTTCACAGGCGCCCGGTTCTTTGTCGGCCCCATGAGCATTTGCCGTGACTTGCAGATGCGCGCCGCCTACCTCAACATCTCATGGAGCGAATCGCCCGTCGCCGGCGCCGTCAAGCAGGCGATGAAGCAGATGCTGTGGTGGGTGTACGCGGCCGTGGCCGTGCTCTGCTGGGTGACATTCCGCTCCTGGCGTGCGGTGCTCGTCGCCTTGCTGCCGCTGATGCTGACTTCGATCCTGTGCGAAGCGCTGATGGTGGGCCTGAAGATGGGAGTGAAGGTTGCCACCTTGCCGGTCATCGCACTCGGCGTGGGCATCGGGGTGGACTACGCGCTCTACGTGCTCAGCGTGATGCTGGCCTGGCTGCGCGCCGGTGCAACGCTCTCCGAGGCGTTTGAACACGCGCTGCAGTTCACCGGCCGCGTGGTGATGCTGACCGGCATCACGCTGGCCTTGGCGGTGGGCACCTGGGCATTCTCCCCCATCAAGTTCCAAGCAGACATGGGCATCTTGCTCGCCTTCATGTTCATCCTGAACATGCTGGGCTCGCTCGTGCTGCTGCCGGCGCTTGCGCACTTCCTGCTGCGCCCGAAGACTTCCCCCTCTGCCGGTGGCGGCCCCTCGAACCGTGACATGCACGGCCGCGGCGGGCCTCGCCTTCTAAGGTGCATCGGGCCCCGTTGCTTGCGTCTTGAGCGCGGACTCACGGCACGTCGACGGCTCGTTATCGAGCGTGTCCAGACGGGCTCCGGTGGCTTCGATCAACGGGCCGATCTTGGACCAGTGGGGCAAGCCATTCGTCCATGAGCCGTTCGTGGTGAAACGATTCGCCCGTGCCCAATCGACAAGCGCTTCACTGCGCCGCTTCAGTGTCCACAACACCAACCCGCGATGTCCCAGGGTTTCGGGATAGGCCGCTTTTTCCGATTTCGTGCATTCGGTCTTGAATGAGGCCAGCGCGCGATTGAGCCAGTCCAAAGCCTCTTCGTATCGGCCCATCCGATAGAGGATCCAGCCCTTGCTGTCCATGTTGTACAAGTTCATGTCCAACGAGAGCGATTCGTCCATCAGTTCATTGGCGTAGTCCACGAGGCGTGGAGGTTGCTGGCTCGCGAGCTGATAGGCCAGGCCGTTCAGAATGGATGCGCGCTTCGCCGGCGAGGCATCTGGTCGCTTGGCCAGGAGGTCCGCCCGCAAGCGTTGGACTTCCGCCAGCGAGCCGTCGTGCAGGACAATCGCCTTGAGCTTGGATCTCAGCATGTCGTGATGCTCCTCGAAGCGCCGATCTGCGAGAAGGTGCTGCAAGCCGCTGATGCGGCCTTGCCGTGTGGCGCGCTGCATCACCGCGTTGACCCGCCGCTGAAGACCGTGGCACTGCGCAGCATTCAAGGTGAACAGGCTCAGTCCGGACGGTTGCAGCGTTTGATAACGTGCAGTGAGTCCGCCTGGAAGCGAATATCCGCAGTAGATGGGGCCCGTGGCGACATTCACCATGTAGGGAAATTCGGAGAGTCCCGCGCCATCGTCCGAACTCAATGAAAAGGATTGGCCGAACTCGCCCCGGCCTTCTGTGGGACGCACGTCCCAATTCGTCAATGGCACCGGCCGGCGGGTCCGGAACGTGGCAGTACGGCCTTGCGAATCAGTGGTGCCGCGGTAGACATCATTCCGGTCACTGAAGACGGAGCCGCCTTGCAGCAGGATCTGGTAGCCGGCCCGTCGGTGCGGCTGGTCAATGTGCTGGGGGCTGCGAACGATGAAACGGTACGAATAGGGGCCGTCGCCGACAACGTGCCCGCTTGTCGAGCGAACAGGACTCTCGACCGAAAGGTACAGCGTCGATGAATCCTTGTGCGCGAGCGGCCGGGCATCGACCTGCAGGCAGACCATCCCCAGAATCGACACGGTCAGTGGGCAGGCAAGACGAAGTAATCTCTTGAGGTATCTGGTCATGGTGAAAAGGCAGGGCATCTCTTTGGCAACGCCGGCTTGCACATTCGGCAGCATGGCGCTGCCGGGTCGCGCGTTGATTCGTTGATTCGTTGATTGTCAATCACGCCTCAGGTGAAGAAAGTCAACGGGCCGGATGCCTTGACCGGCGTTCGGACGGAGATGACCGACCGCGCGCCATGAAGCTTTCCCCAAAGCGGAGGCATACTCCCACACCGCACCATTGAAGACGATCCGCATCAACGAATGTGAACAAGAAAGGATGTGCTCATCGACGGCCCCGGGCGCACGGACCGTCGCAGTGAGTGCGGGATGGAACCATGATTGACAATGCGCCCCTGTCCGGCAGCGCTGCCGGTGTTGCCCCCGAACGCAGCGACGCCTCTCCCCTCGTCATCCTCGCCACCACCGGCACTCGCGGTGACTTGCTGCCGTTCATTGCGCTGGCCCAAGGGCTTCGTGACCGCGGTCGGCGGGTGTTGATGCTCGCATCCGGGTTCCATGAGGCTGCCATGCAGGCCTCAGGGCTTGCCTATCGAACATTTGGCACCCTGGAACAGGGTCAGGCGGTGCTGGACAATCCTGACCTCTGGGACGAACGCAAGGGATTCAGCGTGATCTGGAACTCCCTGGTGCCCGAACTCGGCGCCCTGCGGCAAGTGATTCAAGGCTTGCCGGAACATGAGTCTTGCGTGGTCCTGAGTCACCCCATCCTGATTCCGGTGGCCGCCTTGGCGCGGTCGGTCCGCCCGGACCTCCGCTTGGTGGCGGCCTACCTGGCTCCGTCGAACTTGTGCAGCAGCCATGACATGCTGACCGCGGGCTCGTTGCCCATTCCGCGCTGGGTTCCACTGGCTTGGCGGCAAGCGCTTTGGCGTGCGATTCACAAGATCTGGATCGATCCGGCCATCCTGCCGAGCCTCAACTCGGCGCGAGCGCGATTGAAGCTCCCTGAGGTGCCGGGCTTCTTCGAACACATGCTGAAGGCCCCGAACGCCTCAGTGGGCTTGTTCCCCCAGTGGTTCGCGTCGATGCAACCAGACTGGCCCCAACCCTTCACGGAAGGCGATTTCGTCAGCGCGCCCGCGGACGCGCAGCCTTCGCTGCCTCCTGACCTGGAGAAGTTCTTGTCCGATGGTGATCGCCCCATCGTGTTCACGCCAGGGACGGGACACCGGCACGCGGCGCGCTATTTCAGTGCCGCAGCGACCGTCTTGTCGCGGCTCGGGCGCCGCGGGGTGTTCGTGACACCGTACCCATCGCAGGTGCCCGATCCCTTGCCGGGGAACGTTTTCTGGCAGGCGCAGGTGCCCTTCTCCGCGTTGCTGCCCCGTGCGGCAGCGGTGGTGCATCACGGCGGCATCGGCACCACGGCAGAATCCTTCCGTGCAGGCATCCCTCAACTGATCGTGCCCTTCGCCTACGACCAGTTCGAGAACGGGCGTCGCGCCAAGCGAATGGGCGTCGCCGATGTGCTGCTTGCCAAGCGCCTGTCGAGCCGGCGCATGCAAAAGCAGCTGGCCCGGTTGCTGGTCGCCCCGGAGGTCAGACAGGCCTGTGATGCGGTCGCCCGGAGGATGGCTCAAAAGCCCGACCCAGCCTGGTTGCTGGATCGCATTGAAGCCGCGCTATTTCATTCGCAGCCAGAGGCCGGGCCGTCTCCATCGAGCCCCCTTGAGGACCACGTGCAACCGGCGATGAACCCGATCGACTTGATCTGAGCTGACAGTTCATCGTCCAGGCCCGCTGCAAGATCGTTCAGGCAGGCTGGGAGGCGTGTCAGGCGACTCTTCTCGAAGAGAACGGGCCAAGGGCGCACCGGCTTTCGATGATCGCTGCCACCGTGGTGGAGGTGCGATGGATGAACGCCTCATCGATGACCGCTCGCCTTGACACGGCAGCGGCCGTCAATGCCTCCACGACCGATTGCACATCCTCGGCGAGCATCGTGCATTCGTGCCCGCTGGTCAGCGGCGCAAGCCGGTGCAACCAGCTTGAGACGAGGTCCCGCAGGTGGGACTTGACGACGGCATCATCCATTCCAAGCCCCAGTTCAGCTTCCAGGCGGTCCAGCACGAGTGCCAGGCGCGGCCTGCGCACCTCGCCGTCCAGCGCGGCGCCCAGGATGATGCGCAGGCTGGCATCGAGTGGCATGCCGTCGACGCGAGAGATGGCATGGGCCACGGATTGCACCAGGTGGTTGCGCGCGTTCCGGCTGAGTTCCGCGACCAAGGTCTCCTTGGCATCGAAGTACTGGTACAGCGTACCGATGCTGACCCCTGCACGTTCAGCGATGGTGTTCGTCGTGAGCGCGTCACCCCGCTCCAGAATCTGAGCCGCTGCTTCCAGGATGGCCTCGACGGTTGCCGAGGCTCGGCGCTGCAGCGGCTCTTTCCTCAGGCGGAACGGCGCCAGTGCGCTCGGCAGGCAAATGCGAGTAACGTCGGCGGGCACCCCGTGGCAAGCTTTCATGCATCGCAATCGTTGATTCAAGGATGAGATGGATACCTCTCGAG
The DNA here is from genome assembly GCA_966212105.1 of uncultured Rhizobacter sp. Classification (GTDB taxonomy): domain Bacteria; phylum Pseudomonadota; class Gammaproteobacteria; order Burkholderiales; family Burkholderiaceae_C; genus Rhizobacter. The sequence goes on along the minus strand of CBIHPH010000008.1, from coordinate 31,140 downwards.
CGCTTCTGCGCCCACTCCTGACACCACGCATTCAAACGGTGGTGGAGCGTCTGTACCGCGAGACGCTCGCCGAAGACCCGGCAGCACGTGAAGCCGCCAGCAAGCTGGGATTGTCCAGCGATGCCGACGCGGGATTCTATCCAGCGATGCGCAACGCCAGACTGCCCGTCGTTCCTGAGTTCGCGGCCTTGCTGCATGTGCTGGCGCGAGCCACCGGTGCCCGGCTCGTGGTGGAGTTCGGCACATCGTTCGGTGTCTCAACGATCTGTCTCGCTGCCGCGCTCCGGGACAACGGCGGAGGCCGTGTCGTCACGACCGAGCTCGTACCGGAAAAAGCACGGCAGGCGCACCTCAACCTCATCGAGGCCGGTCTGGAGGATCTGGTGGACATCCGGGTGGGGGACGCCCGATCGACGCTCGCGGAAGCGTTCGACCGGCCCATCGACATGCTCTTCCTGGATGCCACGAAGGGCCTCTATCTGCAGATTCTCAAATTGGTCGAGCCGCAGCTTCGCACCGGTGCGCTGGTCATCAGCGATCGAAGCGATTTCGACGAGGATCCAACGGTCAGGGATGCCGGCTACCTCGCCCACGTGAGCGACCCGGCGAATGGTTATCGCTTTTCCAGCATCGGGACGCGGGCGCTGGGCAGGGGATTCGAACACGCCATCGCGGTCCGGTGCTGAGGCGCCTGCTGACAGGGCATCACCAACTTGCGGGGCAACGCCGAAAGCGCGGTGCGCCTCCGGATGGTGGAATGGATTCACCGGACGGGAAATCTACCGTTTCGCCAGCAGCTGCGCATTGGATGATCGGTTCAGGCGTGGCAATTCAATGGAGAGCGCGACCATCACCCCGAAAAATATGAATGCGCGTGAGACGGCGGATAGGCAGTCGGACAAAAAAAGCAATGCGTCAAATGAACCGCCAGGGACCTTGACCAAGAATTTCAGCAGGTGCATCGCTGCCGCAAGAACGATGGAGATCACGAAGAGCCCCACACCGCGCTTCATCCAGCGACGGCCACCCTGCAGATTCGGCGCGTGCGCCCCGACCTTGAAGTACTTGATGAGCAAGATGGCAGCAGGGAACGCTGCAGCGAAGTTGACAACGTGCAGCACGGGCAGGAGAAGCGCGGAAAAAGGCCATAGTGATATGCCCAAGAGCGCTGCTGTGCCTTTGGCAGCTCCTGGTAAGAAGGCCAGCAGCGGGATGAGGAGCGACGTAGCGGGGAACAGATACGCCAGCAATATTGTCATGCTGAAAATGAAAAGCTTCATGTGAAAGATGTCTGGCGGTTAACATGAGGGGCGACTGAAAACCGGCGATGACGCTCCGACCGAACGGCAAAGGACAAGGCAGGCCCCGTTCCCGCCTCGTTGAATGCAGCGTACCCCCGCAGCACGACGGCATCGGAACTTGACCGCGCCCATTGTGAGATTCTCGGCACAACGCCGCGCAAGCCGACCCCAAAACAACACGGTGGACTTTGCGAGCGCGCAGACGCAACAGCTTGGGCCGGGCGCAATACGCTCGCCGGGCTGCCGTTCACCTACGGCCGCGCCCCGGCCCCCGAACGAACCCACCGCGCCAGAGTCGCGAACAATTCATCGACATTGATCGGCTTGTCGATGTAGTCGTTCATGCCTGCCTCCAGGGCACGGTCGCGGTCGCCCACCATCGCATTGGCTGTCATCGCGATGATGGGCAGGTCGTTGTGCTGCGCCTGTTGGCGCAGGGCCCTCGCGGCCGAATAGCCGTCCATCACAGGCATCTGGCAGTCCATCAGCACTGCATCGAAGTGCTCATGCGCCAGGATGTCGATGGCCTGCTGGCCGTCGTCCACCATGGTCACCTCGATGTCTGCAAGCTCCAGCAGCTCGCGGGCCACTTCCTGGTTGATCGGGTTGTCTTCCACCACCAGGACGCGCGTGCCCCGCAGCCGGGCCTCGTGCGCCTGCTGCGTCGCCTCGCGTTGCGCGCCGCGCGTCTTGCGCGATGCCGTTCGGCCCAATGCCGTGCGGCAGGCATCGTGCAGGCTCGACGGCGTCACCGGCTTGCCCAGCAGCGCGCTGACCTGCACGTTCTGCTCCGCCAGGCGCTGCGCCAGCGCCTCGCGGCCATGGCCCGTGAACATCAGCACGGCCGGTGCATGCCGCCAATGCGTGGCCTGGGCCAGCATCCGCACGCACGCCACGCCGTCCATCCCCGGCATCTTCCAGTCGATCAGCACGAGGTCATAGGGGTCGCCCCGCGCATCCTCATGGGCGAGGATTTGCAGCCCCTCTTCCCCGTCGCTGGCGCTGTCGCCTCGCAAGCCGAGCATGCGCGCCATGCCCACGAGGATCTCGCGCGCACTGGCGTTGTCGTCGATCACGAGCAGGCGTGCGCCCCGCAGTTCATCGGGCCGCACGTCCGGGTGCGCCCCCTCCACCTGCGCACGCTGCGCCTGCAGTCCGAACGTCGCGGTGAACCGGAAGCTGCTGCCCTGCCCGGTCCGGCTGTCGACCCGGACGTCCCCGCCCATCAGGTGGGCCAGCCGCCGGCTGATCGCAAGCCCGAGCCCGGTGCCGCCGTAGCGCCGGCTCACCGAGGAATCGCCCTGCGAGAACGGTTCGAACAGCCGCTGCTGCTGCTCGGCGCTCATGCCGATGCCCGTGTCGCGCACCTCGAAGCCCAGCTCCACCGTGCCGGCTCCCTGCGCGAGCACTTCGATGGCGATGACGATCTCGCCCTGGTCGGTGAACTTGATCGCGTTGGTGATGAGGTTGAGCAGCACCTGCCCCAGCCGCGACGGATCGCCCACCAATGCCGTCGGCAGGTCGGCCGGCTGCGACAGCAGCAGTTCGAGCCCCTTCTCCTCGGCCTTCATGCCGATCAGGTTGACCAGGTTGTCCATCACATCGCCCAGGTCGAACTCGATGCGCTCCATCTCCAGCTTGCCCGCTTCGATCTTCGAGAAGTCCAGGATGTCGTTGATGATGCTCAGCAGCAGCTCGGCCGAGCGGTGCACCGACTGGATGTACTTTTGCTGTTGCGGGTCCAGGTTGCTTTGCAGCGCCAGGTACGACATGCCGATGATCGCGTTCATCGGCGTGCGGATCTCGTGGCTCATCGTCGCGAGGAAGTTGCTCTTGGCGAGATTGGCCGCATCGGCCACGCGCCGCGCCTCGCGCTCGGCCTCGGCCTGCCGGCGCTCGCTCAGGTCGAGCACATAGGCCACGCCGTGATCCTGCGAGCCTTCGAGGAAGGCACCGGCCAGCAGCACCGGCACGCGCTGCCCGTCCTTGCGGATGTATTCCTTCTCGTAGGGCGTGCATCGGCCGAACTGCCGCAGCTCGGTCGTCGCGCGCTCGTCGACCGCGCGGTATTCGGGCGGGGTCATCTCGCGCCAATGCACCTGCCCCGAGCGCAGCGCCTGCCGGTCGTGGCCGATCATGTTCAGGAACGCATCATTCGCCTCCGAGATCTCGCCCGACATGTTCCAGAAGAACACCCCGATGATGTTGGCCTCCACCAGCCGCCGGATCCGGCCCTCGCGCTCGCGCAAGCTCTTCTCGACCTCCTGACGCTTGGCGTTCTCGCGCTGCAGGTCCTCATACAACAAGGCGTTCTCCAGCGAGATCGCCGCCTGCGTGGCCAGCAGCTCCAGCACGGCCACGCGCTGCGGCACGAACGCATGCGTGACGAGGTTGTTCTCCAGGTACAGCACGCCAAGCAGCGTCGATTGACGCAGGATCGGCAGGCACAGCACCGATTTGGCCGGGCGCACGGCCCAGTAGGCGTCTCCCGCGTACGGGTTCGATTGCCCGGCATCGGCCAGCAGCACCGGCGCCTGGCTGCGCCGCACGAAGTTGATCAGCGTCTCCGGCAAGGCCGGCTGCGGCAAGTTCTTGCCCAGGTGCAGCACCACCTGCATGGCCTGCTGCTCGTCGACGCTCGCTTCGGCCGCCAGCAGGAGCGCCTCGCCGCGCGCCAGCAGCAGGCAGCCGGTCCGCGCGCCCGCGTTCTCCAACACGATGCGCATCAGGGTGTCGATCAATTCTTCCAGCACGATCCGCCGCGAGATCGCCTGCGAGGCCTTCGCCACCGTCAGGAAATCGAGCTGCGCCAGCGGCGCCGAAGCCTCGTCCTGCGGGCGCGGCTGCAGCTGCGCATGTTCGGCCTGCAGCTGTCTCACCTTCCCGTCGGCGCCCCAGCGCGCGTAGCAGTCTCGTGCCGCATGCAAATGGGCCTCGCCAGCGGTGGACGATCCGCGGGCCAGGAAAAACTTCGCCGCGATTTCATGGGCCAACGCCTGGTTCTGGATGAAGCCGTTCTCCCGGGCCGATTGAATGGCCTCTTCATACCAGTGCATCGCCTCGAGGTCCCGGCCTTCGAGGCGCGCCACTTCGCCATGCACCAGCGCCACCCGGTTCCCGAAGTTCTCCGGGCAGTGTCGCGCCCACTCCTCCAGTTGACGGACATGGGCAGCCAATGCGCCGATGTCCTTGCTTTCCGCCTCGCGGGCAGCGTCGTCAAGGCAATGGGCAACCCGCGCCAATGCGGCGTAAAAGTGGAACTCCGCGATCTCCACATGCGACGGTGATGTCCAGAGAAGGCGTTCGGCCTCCGCGGCGGCCTGCACCGCCCCTCTGAAGTCTCCAGCGATGACTCGGGCCTGCAGCTTGCGAATCCAGTACCAGCAGGCCGCGATCGCCAGGCGAGGGTCCTCTTGCAGATGGCGCTCGAACTGTGCCTCGGAAAATCCGGTGTCGTCGAAAGATGCCCCATGGGCAGTTTCTCCACGGAGCATTCGCACGAGTTGCAACTGGCCGGTGATGATGTCCTCGACCAGACCGAACCGGGCCTTGCGCACGAAATCGAGCCCGATCTCGGCCTCGCGCTGCACATCGGCGAGCGGCGTTCCGGTGGCCAGGAGATTGGTGATCAGATGGTTGCAGCTGTAGGCGGCGAAGGTGAGGTCACCGTTCTCGTTGGCCGTGTCGAAGGCTCGGCGCACCCACGGGAGACCGGTGTGGAACGGATGTGTCCACGGGATGACCACATTGCCGAAATGCACGTAGACGCGGGCCTTGTAACGGTCCAGTCCCCGCTGGTCCACCAGGGCGAGCCCCAGCTTGCCGAAGCGGTAGCCGGCCTCATAGTTGCCGAAGCGTGGCCCGGTGAACATGCCGAGCCACGCATACGCGATGCAGGAACCATCGCTGTGCCCGTGCCTCAGGCTGATGTTCGCCATATGGCCCACGGTCAGGCCGGCCAGGTTCTCGTCGGTGAACAAGGTGGGCGGCAGCAAGGTCATCAGCACGTCCATCGTGGCGCGCGAATCGCCATCGCTCATCAACGGGAGATCGACCAGTTCTTCGATGGTGCGCTCGCCCAGTTGCTCCCAGATGCGATCGAACTCGCGGCGCACCTCGCTCTCGCCGGGATGAGGCGACCACCGCACGCCGACTTGCCGGAGGTACTCCAGGCCGGCTTCGACGGCACGGTCACTGCGTCCGAGCGTCGTGAAGAGGTTGATCCGCGCACAGGTCACCGCGGCCAGGTCCACACAATCGGCCGCTCTTGCGGAAAGCCGCAACAGCCGCTCTTCTGCCGCAGCGAGGTCGCCAGTGAGGTATTCGCAATCGGCGAGGTTCAGCTCGAGCGCAAAGCTCAGACCATGCTGGCCTTGCCAATGGTCGGGCGGCAGCAAGGCGCAGCCCGCCGTGAGGTATTTCAAAGCGGCTGCAAATGCTGTCGATTCCTTGGCGCGCCGCCCTGCGATGAGATGGAATTCGGCGACCTGAAGCCGCTCCTCGGTGGAGGTGACGCCCCCGAGGTTGTGCTCGAACTGGTTCACGATCTCGAAGATCTTGTCCTCCACCTCCCCGGGCGGCGTGCGCGAGGCCAGCCACCGACCGATCCGCAGGTGCTCGGCCGCGCGTTCGCTTTCGGGCACCAGCGAGCAGGCGGCCTGCTGGATGCGGTCGTGCAGGAAGGTGTATCCGCCTTCGGAGCGGTAGACCAGCCCGGCGCGAACCGCCTCCCACAGCGCCTCGTGCACCTGCGGCTCCGGCACCCCGTGCAATTCGCTCAGCCACGCCACCGGTGCGCTGTTGCCCAGGCAGCCCAGGCGCCGCAGCACGCCCTGGGCCGCCGCCGGCAGCCGGTTGAGCTTGTCGACCATCAGGTCCACCACGTTGTCCGTCAGGCCCTTGGCCCGGATGCGGCCGAGGTCCCACGTCCAGCCCCCCTGCTCCGGTGCAGCCACCAGCAGCTGTTCCTCGGCCAGCACATTGAGGAACTGGATCGTGAAGAACGGGTTGCCGCCGGTCTTCTCATGCACCAGCGCCGCCAGTCCCTGCGCATGCTCGCGCGTGCAGTGCAACGCATCGGCCACGATGCGGCCCACATCATCCGGGGCCAGCGGGGCGAGCATGATTTCATGCACCGGCACCACCTGCGCCCGCCGGATCGCCCGCAACGTGTGCATCAGCGGGTGCGACGCATCGACCTCGTTGCTGCGGTACGCCCCGATCAGCAGCAGGTGGCTGAGCCCCGGCTCGTCCAGCAGGTACTCCAGCATCTGCAGCGTGGCCGTGTCCAGCCACTGCAGGTCATCGAGGAACAGCACGAGCGGATGCTCCGGCCGCGCGAACACCCCTACGAAGCGCCGCAACACCGTCTGGAACCGGTTTTGCGTCTCCTGCAGTGGCATGTCCTGCGCCGGTGGCTGCGGGCCGATCACCCATTCCAGCTCGGCGATGAGCTTGACCATCAGCGCCGCGTTCGGCCCGAGCGCCGCCAGCAGCGCCTCGCGCCATTGGCGCACCTGCGCCTCGCTCTCGCCCAGGATCTGGTGCACGAGCCCGCGAAACGCCTGCGCCAGCGTGGCATACGGGATGTCTCGCTTGTACTGGTCGAACTTGCCTGCGGCGAACAACCCGTGCCGCGGGAACAGCACCTTGTGCAATTCTTTGACGACCGACGACTTGCCGATCCCCGAATATCCCGACACCAGCACGCACTCCGGCCCGCCCTGCACGGCCACCCGGTCGAACGCCGCACTCAGCAGCTCGATCTCCGCTTCCCGCCCGTACAGCTTCTCCGGCACCCGCAATTGGGCCGACAGATCATGCTCACCCAGCGCGAAGGCATCGATCCGGCCCTGCGCCTGCCATTGCGCCAGACAGCGGCGCAGGTCGGCCTCCAGGCCTGAGGCCATCTGGTAGCGGTCCTCGGCCGCCTTCGCCAGCAGCTTCATGACGATGGCCGACAACAGCGCCGGAACGCCCGGCACCCGCTCGGCCGGAGCCACGGGCTGGCGCGCCATGTGACAGTGGAACAGCTCCATCGGGTCTGTCGAATCGAATGGCAGCACGCCCGTCAGCATCTGGTACATCGACACGCCCAGCGCGTAGAGATCGCTGCGTGAATCGATCGACCGGTTCATGCGGCCCGTCTGCTCGGGCGCCATGTACGCCAGCGTGCCGGCAATCCGCTCGGGTGGCGCCAGCGGCTGGTGCTCGCGCGGCAGGTGCGTGGCGATGCCGAATCCCATCCAGCGGACAACACCGGTGTGCAGCTCGACCAGCGCATTGGCCGGCTTGATGTCCTTGTGCACCAGGCCACGCTCATGAACCCGTGCCAGGGAGGCAGCCAGCGCGCAGGCCAGCGGCAGGAACTGCCCCGCCGGCATCGGCTGCCCGAGCAGACCCTCCAGCGGCACGCCCCCCGGGTCGGCCAGCAAGAGCGCCGGCCGCCCTTCCCAGCGCACCTGCGCCAATGGCTGCACCGCCCAGGCGGCATTGAGCGAATCCTTCAGCGCATGCTCGTGCCCGAGCTGCGCCGCCGCCGAACCGGCCTGGTCCGCCGTCAGCACCTTCAAGAGCCTGGGTTCGCCCCCCACTGGCTCGTGCACCCGGTACAGGTCGAACGCCGCATCATGGTGCAGCAGCTCCGGGCGCTGCGACGCCATGGATCCGGCCTGGCCGTCGGAGGCGTCCCGCGTCCGTCCATCGGTGTTCGAAGAAGTGAACATGCCGTCGACCTACTTCACACTCGAACGCGCCGTGCGGTCGACCACCAGCGCCGCGGCCACCACCACCAGCACGCCATATGCAATCGGCTCATAGGCCGCACTGAGACCAGTGGCCGCGATGCCGACCCTCAACACCGTGACCGTCAGCACCCCGACCAGCGTGCGCCACACGCCGCCGGTACCGCCGGTGATCGCCGTACCACCGATCAACACCGCCGCAATGCTGGGCAGCAGCAGACTGTCGGCAATCGTCGGGCTGCCGCTGGCGGTGCGTGCCACCATCGTCATCGCCGCCAGCCCGGCAAACAACCCGGTCATCCCGAAGGCCACCACCTTGATGCGCTGGATGCGGATGCCGCTCAGCCGTGCCGCTGCCGGGTTCAGTCCGATGGCGCGGATGCGTCGACCGAACGGCATGCGGTGCTGCGCGATGGCCACGAGCGCCAGCGCCGCCATCGCGAAGGCGAATGAATGATGCACGCCGAAGCTGCGGCCTTCGAGCCAGGCAACGGTGCCATAGCCTTCCACGACCGGCACCGTCGTGCCGGCGATCACCAGTGCCAGCCCGGACCACATGCCGAGCCCGGCCAGCGTGACGACAACCGAAGGAATTCTGGCGCGCACATGGACGAACCCCTGAAAGGCGCCCAGCAAGGTCGTCAGCCCGAGCACGCCCAGCAGACCGCCCCAGCCGGACGACGGCAACGCCAGCGCCATCAACACCGATGCCAGCGCCGTCAGCGCAGCCACGGACACGTCGATGCCGCCGAGCATGATGACGAGTGTCTGCGCGGTGGCCAGCAGCAGGATCACGCTGGATTCCCCGGCCAGCAGCCCGAGGTTCTCAGGCGAGATGAAGGACGGCTGGATCGTGCCCACAGCCCCGAGCAATGCGAGCAGCACCAGCAGCGGTATCCACGCCGTCCATGGGGTGCGCCGCCATCCGGCATCAGGGAGCTTCAGAGCATGCATTCAAGAACCCGCAATTCGGGCGGCTTGGCCGGACCACCCTTGAACACGCCCGAGACCATGCCGTTCTTCATCACGAGGAGGCTGTCGCTCGAGGCGATCAGGTCGTCGATCGAATCGGTGATCAGCACCATGGCGATCCCGGCGCGGGCGAATTCGCGGATCATGTCGACCGCCTCGGCCTTGGCAGCCACGTCCAGCCCGCGCCATGGATGGTCCAGGATCAAGACTTTCAGCTTGCGCCCGATCAGCCATTTCGCCAATACGAGCTTCTGCTGGTTCCCGCCGCTGAGCCATTGGGCCTGCGTCTCGCCCGTGCACGGCTGGATGGCGAGCCGCGCCATCCAGCGGCGCGCCAGGGCCTTCTCAGGGCCGAGGGCGATGAACGGCCCCCGCTGCAGCTCGCCCAGATGCGCGAGCGTCATGTTCTCGGCAACGGACATGCCCGGGACAAGGCCCTCGGTGCTGCGTTCGGCCGGCACGTAGCCGATGCCATGTCGCACCGCATCGGCCGGTTCCGACCAGCGGACACGCCGGCCGTCGAGCACCATCTCTCCGCTGTCGGGCACCTCGGCGCCAAACAGTGCGCGACAAAGGCTCTCTCGCCCGGATCCGGCCGCGCCCGCAATGCCCAGCACCTCTCCGGCCCGCACCTCGAAGCTGACCCCCCGGTAACGATCGGCACGGCTCAACTCGCGCACCTGGAGCACGACGGAAGACGCGTCACTTCGCGCGGGGAGTGCTGGTGAACCACGCACATCGGGGTGCTGAAGCAGCATCATTGTCTGCAGCTCGGCTTTCGTGCACGCTCCCCGATGGCGCTGCCCGACACAACGCCCTCCGGCAAGCACATAAATGCGGTCGCACACCCGCAAGACCTCGTCGAGGCGGTGCGAGACGAGGATCATGGATGCGCGGCTGCGCAGCCGTTCGATCGCCAGCAACACAACCCGCGCCTGCTCATCGTCGAGCATGGACGTCGGCTCATCGAGCAGGATCAGCGGCTCATGAGGCGTTCGCTCCTCGATGGCCAGCGCCTTGGCGAGCTCCACCATCTGACGTTCGGCGAACGACAAGGTCTCCGTCAGCGCCGAGGGCGCGATGCGCGCATCGAGCTTGCCCAATGGAACCGCGCTCAGGGCATGCAGCTTCTTCCAATCGTAGAAGCCGCCGCGCACAGCCGCATCTTCATGGCCGAGCATGATGTTCTCGGCAACGTTCAAGTTGGGGATCAGGGACTGTTCCTGAAACACCATGCTGATGCCCGCGGCGGCCGCGTCGCGGGGGCCGCCGAACCTCACCGTCCGGCCCCGGACGATGATCTCCCCTGCATCGGGCCGGCACAGGCCGGCCAGCACCTTCAGCAGTGTCGACTTGCCCGCGCCGTTTTCCCCGAGCACGCCCACCACTTCATGCGGGCCCACATCGATCGAGACACCGTCGAGCGCCCGCACTCCGTTGAAGCTCTTGCTCAGGCGCTCCACGCGCAGCACCGGGGTGTTCATCGCACCTCCCTCATCCGGCCGCGCAATTGCCAGCTCGCCAGGAGCGACGCCGCCAGCACGATGCCCCCTTCCACCACCAATTGCGCTTCCGGCACCACGCCGATGAACACCATGCCATTGGCCAGCACATTGAGAAGAAGCGCGCCCACCGCCGATTGGAGGACACCGCCGCGCCCGCCGGCCAGCGAGGTGCCGCCGACCACCACCGCGGTGATCGTGCTGAGCAGCTGCCCCGCCCCGATGTCGACATGGCCGAGGCCGATCCGGGTCGACTCCAACGTGCCGGCCAGTCCGGCCAGGAGGCCGCAGAGCGCAAACGCGAGCACCTTGTAGCGATCGACCGGCAGGCCGGATTGGCGGGCCAGATGCTCGCCCCCGCCGATGGCCATGCTGTAGCGGCCAAAGCGCGTATGGTGCTGCAACACATGGCCCAGCGCCACCACCGCCGCCGCGACAATGGCCAGGTTGGGCACTGAAGCCGTTCGCCCCTGTCCGAAGGCGCGCAGCGCCCCGTCCTTCATGATGGGCGGCTGGCCGCCCGACAGCAGCATCGCCAGCCCCAGTGCCACCGACCACGCCCCGAGGGTGACCATGAACGATGGCACCGCCAGCCGAGTGAGCACCACGCCATTGAGCATGCCCATGCACAAGCCGGGCAGAACCGCCAGCACCAATGCAGAGGCGCCGAGATCGAGCGAAGTGCGGCTGTTGAGCACGAGCATCGCGATCGTCAGCGAACACAGCGCCATGACGCCCTCGATCGACAGATCGAGCGAGCCCTGCAACACCACGAACGTCAGCCCGACGGCCAGGATCACGGGCACCGCGCTGCTGTCGGCGATCACCCGCAGATTGGCCCAAGTCAGAAAGCCAGGCTCGGCCACGCCGAACCCTGCGCACAGGGCCAGCAAGGCCAGGCAGGGCCCCCAGGGTCGCCAGCCGTGCGCCCATCCGGCCTCCTGATCCCCTCGATCGGCACGCCCGGGCCACCCCGCCCTCAACCCACTCAATACGCCTTGCCGGTGCTGCGTTTCCATAGATTCGCGCAGTCCCACTCTTCAGCGTAGGCCGACACGGCCGGCTCACCCTTGTACTGTTTGACCGTGTCCTTCGTGATTTCGCGCAACCGCAGATAGAAATCGCGCCGCTCGTCGGGCCAGGCCTTCGGCAAGGGTATCTTGCCGGTCAAGACGCACACGCCCATGGCGAGACCGATGCTGCCTTGGTAGTAGGCGTCGCTCGACACGGTCGCCGTCATCTCGCCTTTGTCGATGGCCTCGATGGCCTCAGGAATGCCGTCGACGCCCACCACCGGCACCTTGCCGGCCAGGCCGGCCGCGCGCAGGGCTTCGATCGCGCCGAGCGCCATGTCGTCGTTGGCCGCCCAGACGGCGGAGATGCGATTGCCGTACTTGGCCAGCCAGGTGCGCATGATCGGGAATGCGGCCGTGCGGTCCCAATTGGCCGTCTGCCGGTCGAGCAGTTGCACACCCGGCTTGTCCTTGAGCACCTGCAGCAAGCCCGCGAAGCGCTTCTGGGCAGGGTCGGTATCGAGGCGCCCCTGAAGCGCCACGATGGCGCCCTTGCCGCCGATGGCATCGACAAGGCGGCGCGAAATCGCAACGCCCGCGTCCAGGCTGTTGACCGCGACGTGAGCAATCCACTGGTCATTGCCGTCGAAGGGCCGGAAGCCCGGTGGATGGGCCCAGTGGGTCACGATCCACATGCCGGACCGGTTGGCCGTCTCCACCATCGGCCTGACGACCACATCCGCGTTGGGCTCGACATTGAACACCGTGCATTTCGCCGCCGTGCTTTGAAGGGCCCGCATCAGCGTCAGCTGCTTGTCCGAATCGCCTTGATTGAGCTGCAGCACATACTGCTTTTCGAGCCCCGCCCATTTCGCGAACATGCGGCCACCCTTGTCCAGGTCGGCGTGGTACGGCTGGGCAATCTCCCGCATCGAATTGACCAGCCGGATCTCCGACGGCTGGCAGATCGCCGCGGCCACGCCGGCATGGAACGACAACACAGCGCCTGCCAAGACGACGACCGGGCTGGCCCATGCGGGCCGCCCACCCGATGGCTCCCGGGTGCGTGCCCTGGACGCAACCATCTCGTGTCCTGCCCGATCGCTGGCCATGGTGTCCCCCGCGAATATCCTGGATGCACGTCCTCGCTCAGTATGCGCGTGTTCCGCCTAGGCTGCGACAGATAAGGCTTAACGGCCGATCCCTCGGCGAGGTCTCGAAAACCCGGATGGGCAGCCAGTCGGCGGCCCGGGACCATCGTGCAGCCATCCTTGAAAGGACCTTCGCCAGCCCCAGGTACACAAACAGGCACCCCGTTTCAATGCGAACGCTGCCCGTGTTCATTTCAAGAAGGAGTGCGCCGGATGAAAATCGCGCAGATTGCCCCTCTCTTCGAAAGCGTTCCGCCGCAAGCCTACGGCGGCACCGAGCGCGTGGTGTCCTACCTCACCGAAGCGCTCGTGGAATTGGGACACGAGGTCACGCTCTTTGCCAGCGGCGATTCGAAAACGCGGGCCCGGCTTGTGCCGGTGGTCGAACGCAGCCTGCGGCTCGACCCGCGCCAGCCCGATTGGCTCATGTGGCACACGATGATGCTGGACCGGGTGTTCGCTGAAGCGCCCGATTTCGATGTGCTCCATTTCCACGTCGACTTCCTGCATTTTCCGCTGGCGCGGCACTGCCTCACGCCGTGCCTCACCACGCTCCACGGGCGCCTCGATCTGCCCGACCTGGCCCCGCTGCACCGGTATTTTCGAGAACAGGCCCTGGTTTCCATTTCGCACAGCCAGCGTCGGCCGCTGGCGTCTAGCCGGTGGCTCGCCACGGTGCCGCACGGGCTCCCGCAGGACCTGTACTGCTTCCATCCCGACCCGGGCGACTACTTCGCCTTCGTCGGCCGCATCTCGCGCGAAAAGCGCGTCGACCGTGCCATCGCCATCGCCCAGGCCGCAGGCGTGCCGCTGCGCATCGCGGCCAAGGTGGATCGTGCCGACGAGACCTACTTCGAGAAGGAGATCCGGCCCCTGCTAGGGCATCCACTGGTCGAATACATCGGAGAGATTGAGCAGAGCGCCAAGAACGACTTCATCGGCAACGCGAAGGCTTTGCTGTTTCCCATCGACTGGCCCGAGCCGTTCGGCCTCGTGGTGATCGAGGCACTGGCCTGCGGCACGCCGGTGATCGGATGGCGCTGCGCTTCAGTACCGGAGCTGATCGACGACGGCATCACCGGCCGCATCGTCGACAACCTGCCGCAGGCGGTCGAGGCCGCGCGCCACATCGACGGCATCGACCGCCGAGCCTGCCGTGCGGCCTTTGAACGCCGCTTCACCGCGCGCCAGATGGCAGAGCGGTACCTTGCCGTGTATGCTGTGCTGGGCGATGCGTGCGCGGCCGACCGCGACCCGCATCACGGTCCCGAGGCACCCGGCCCGGGGTCCGCCGGCCACCCTTTTTCGCAGCGTGAATCATGAACGAGCACGTTCCGATCGAGATCGATGGGCGCTGGTATGTGCTGGCCACCAGTGCGCCTGCCGAAGAACAGCCCCAGGCACTCAAGCGCGATGAACTGTTCGGCCTGTTCGACCGCCACGGTGACATCGTGCCGTGGCAGGGCGGCGACCAAGGCCTCTATCTGCAGGACACGCGCTTTCTGTCGCATCTGGAGCTGCGGCTGGAAGGCGCCCGCCCCCTGCACCTGAACACCGCCGTGCGGGACGACGGCAGCGTGCTGGCCGTGGAACTGATGAATCCGGATTTGCAGCGCGACGGCCGCGTGATCGTGCCCAAGGGCAGCGTGCACCTGCTGCGGCGCAAGCTCCTGTGGGAAGGCTCCTGCCACGAACAGCTCCGGCTCGGCCACCACGGCCTGGAGCCGGTGAAGATGGACCTCTCGCTCAAGCTCGGGGCCGACTACGCCGACCTGTTCGAAGTGCGCGGCATGCAGCGCGCCCGCCGGGGCCGGCTCGCACCCGTTCATGTCGACAGCAACACCATCGCCTTCGCCTACGAAGGGCTCGACGGCCGGCACCGCCGCACCATCGTGCGCTTCTCCCCGGCGCCACAACTCCTTGAAGTGGGCATCGCGCGCTTTCTGCTCACGCTCGCGCCCGGTGAACACGCCCTGCTGGAATGGCAGATCGTGTGCGAGCAGCCCGGCGTTGCCGTGCCGGGGCCGCGGCCCTACGATGAAGTGCGCCAGAACCATGAACGCCGATTGCACGAGGCCGGCCGCGGGCGATGCCAGCTCGCGAGCTCCAACCCGATGATGGACCGCTGGCTGCAGCGTTCATCATCGGACCTCGACATGCTGACCACGCAATTGCCCAACGGCCCCTTTCCCTATGCCGGTGTGCCGTGGTACTGCACCACCTTCGGCCGCGATGCGCTTCTCACCGCCCACCAGTGCCTCTGGTTGCGCCCGGAGCTGGCGCGTGGCGTGCTGGCGTTCCTGGCCTCGTCGCAAGCCACGGCCGAAGACCCGGCCACCGACGCCGAGCCGGGAAAAATCCTGCATGAAGCACGATCGAGCGAAATGGCCGCAACGCGCGAGGTTCCCTTCGCCCGCTACTACGGATCGGTGGACGCCACCCCGCTCTTCATCGTGCTGGCCGCCGGCTACTGGCGGCGCACCGGTGACCTGGACTTCGTGCGCAGGCTCTGGCCCCATGTCACCGCCGCGTTGCAATGGATCGACCGCCATGGCGACCGCGACGGTGACGGCTTCATCGAATACGAGCGGCGCAGCGCCGACGGACTGGTCCAGCAGGGCTGGAAGGATTCTCACGACTCCGTGTTCCATGCCGACGGCCGCATGGCCGACGCGCCCATCGCCTTGTGCGAAGTGCAGGGCTATGTGCATGCCGCGCGCCTTGGCGCGGCCGACCTCGCCGAAGCCCTCGGTGACCACACCGCGGCCGCGCAATGGCGGGCCGATGCGGCGGCGCTGAAGGCGAAGTTCCAGCAGCGCTTCTGGTGCGAGGACCTCGGGCTCTATGCCCTTGCGCTCGATGGTGACAAACGCCCATGCCGCGTGGCATCTTCCAACGCCGGCCATGCGCTGTGGGCCGGCATTGCCGCGCCCGAGCATGCACCGCGCATCGCCGGGCGAATGCTCGAACCCGACCTCTTCTCGGGCTGGGGCGTGCGCACCCTGGGCACCGGCCAGGCGCGCTACAACCCCATGTCGTACCACAACGGGTCGATCTGGCCACACGACAACGCGCTCGTCTGCGAAGGCCTGGCCCGCTACGGCCAGGCCGATGCGGCGCTCGCATTGCTCGGCGCCACCTTCGAAAGCAGCCTGTACTTCGAAGGGGCGAGACTGCCCGAGCTGTTTTGCGGCTTTCCCCGCCGGGCAGGCGAAGGACCCACGCGTTATCCCGTCGCCTGTTCACCGCAGGCCTGGGCCGCCGCCACGGTGTTCGGCATGCTGGCCGGTTGCCTGGGCCTGGAGTTCGACGCGCCAGCCCATGTCCTGCGACTGCGCTCGCCGCGCCTGCCGGCCTTCATCGACTGGTTGCGGATCGAGGGGCTCACATTGTGCGGCGGCCGCGTCGACCTGCTGCTGCAACGCTACCGCGACAGCGTGGGGGTCGATGTGACGCGCCGCGAAGGCGGGCCGCTGGAGGTGACCGTGGTGGTCTGAGCGCAGCGCGAGGCTCGGGGGGCGTTCGTACCCGCAAGGGCTCGCAGCGATGAAACATGGATGGTATCGCCGAGCCTTCCCACGCGTTCGTCGATCTCGGTCAGGCCATTTGTCAGCAGGCGTGACCGCATCGGCATCGGATGAACCACCCGCATCGGACTGCGATGGATGCTGCGGTCCCAGGCGGAGCCGGGTCGGCCCAGACGGCTGGAGAGCCGCAATTCATCAAGAGATCCGAACCTGCAATCGCATGCCGGGAGCCCCCTCAAGACGGGGCACGACAAGGTTCTGTTCGGTTCGCCGATCTGAACGTCATCTGCGACGCATCGGGTAACACGGGGCCTTTCCGAGGCACCCAGACTGCGCCACTCCCCCATCCATGTGTCCCCCGGTGCATCGCATCGAGGGATGCGCTTGTCCTCGACACAGGAATCCATCCATGAGATTTTCCCCAGCGTTCTCCCGTTCCAGCCTGTTGTTGGCCTGTGCCATCACATCCGCCTGTGGAGGTGGTGGTGGCCGCGAGGCCACGAATGCACAAGCCAGCACGGAGGAAGCGGCCACGCGGGGAGTGGTCGACATCGTTCGGCCTTCGGCTACCCCGGCCTCGGCCCCTGCCCCCACGCCGGTCGCCCAAGGCGCCGCACAGCAGCCACGCACGGCGGCCTTCACCCACGGCCCGCTGGACGCAGCACAACAAGAGCTGGCTGCCCGCTTCAACGTCGTCGTTCTCGGCATGTATCCCAGCATGGGGGTTCCCCGCATGCAATCCATGATCGACCGGCTGCGTGCCATCAACCCGGGCATCAAGCTTGCGCAGTACGTCGCACTCAACGAGCTGGCCGGCAGCGCCCAGGCCAACGAGGACGGTTATCCGCTCGTGCAGGCGGTCGGGGCGAACGACTGGTGGGTACGCGATACCGCGGGCAAGCGCATGCAATGGACCGACGAATACAACAACTACGAGGTCAACCTCACCGACTGGGCCCCGGCCGATGCGGCGGGCAGGCGCTGGCCGCAATGGAAAGCGGAGTTCGACAGCCGCGCTTACTTCTCCGTGCTGAACGGCCTGGACTACGTCTTCAATGACAACGTCTTCGTTCAACCACGCAACAAAGCGGACTGGATGCGCAACGGCACCGACCAGGCACCCGACAACCCCGTGGTGGCCGCGGGCTTGCGCAAGGGCTTCGTGAACTATTGGAACGCACTGCGCGCGCGCCACCCCGGCATCAAGATCATCGGCAACGCCGACAGCGACCTCGGCACGCCCGAATACAAGGGCCAGCTGGAAGGCGCTGTCCTCGAATGCATGATGGGCAAGACCTGGTCCCTCGAGACCTGGGGCGGTTGGGACACGATGATGGCGCGCTACCGCAAGGCATTGGCGAACACGCGTGCGCCCAACGACGTCATCTTCCATGCCTGCAGCCAGGGCGCCGTGAACCCGGCCCTGGTGCGCTACGGCCTGGCCTCCGCGTTGATGGAGAACGGCTACTTTTCACACACCGCGGACAACGAGGCCGCACCGTATTGGGCCGACGAATTCGCCGCACAGATCGGCACGGCGGCCGAGGCGCCGCCCACGGCCCCGACCGCCTCGGGCATCTGGATGCGCCGCTACACGCAAGGTGTCGCACTCGTGAACCCGAGCACCACCAGGACGCTGTCGATCGACATCGGCGACGGCTACAAGCACATCGCCGGCAAGCAGGACCCCACCATCAACAACGGCCAACCGCAGCGCGTGGTCTCCTTGCCGCCACGCAGCGGGCTGCTGATGGTCAGGCCGTAGGCGCAGCGCATCCGCCGCCTGCTTTCGAAACGCCCGAGGTGAGTGCGATCCTTCGCGAAGGCTTGCCTTGGGCACCGGAAAATTTCATCCGTGAAATCTTTGCAACATGCCAACGCGGCTGGCAGTTGCATTCGTTTCAAAGGACCGGAGGGGGACGCCACCGAGTAGGGGGGAAGGGATCTCTCGCCTATTGACCGCGCAGGCGCATTCTCGAATGCTGTCATGGCCGGTGAACGTGAAGGGAGAACAACGATGACTGTCACCGGTGCAGTTCTGGAGGTTACCGTTGAACTCCACGCCAAACCCCAAGGGCGAAGTGGCATCGCTGCGCATTCTGCTCGTCGATGACCATGCGATCGTCCGCGAAGGCCTCAAGCGCATGCTCTCGGCCACTGCGCCGCAATGGACGACGGACGAAGCCTCGGACGGGCACGAAGCGCTCGCGCGCCTGCAGCAACAACGTTACGACGTCGCGATCCTCGACATCTCGATGCCCGGCATGAGCGGCCTCGATCTCTTGCGCCGAGCCCGTGCCGATCATCCCTCCCTTCGCGTGCTGATGCTGAGCATGCACACCGAGGAGCTGTACGCCATGCGGGCGTTCAAAGCCGGCGCCAACGGCTACGTCACGAAGGACAGCTCGACAAGGCAGCTGGTCGAGGCCATCTCCAAGGTCATCGCAGGCGGCACATACGTCAGTCCCTGCCTCGCGGAGCGCATGGTGCTCGCGCTCAACGGCGCATCCGGCGGCCCGCGCCATGCGCAACTGTCCGACCGCGAGTTCGATGTCCTGCGCCGGCTGGCCGGCGGCAGCCGCCCCAGCGAAATCGGCGCGGCGCTGCACATCTCGACGAAGACGGTCAGCACGCACAAGTCGCGCATCATGGAGCGCCTGCTCCTGCCCAATACCGCGGCGCTCATCCGGTATGCCCTCGAGCAAGGACTCGTGCAGCGGCAGGAAAAGGCTTAGGCCCGGCCGGCACGATGACCTTGCGAGATCGACATGCGGTCCAGACGTCGTTCTCTCCTGCTGCGGCCAGTGGGTACCGGCTTTCGCCGGTATGACGATGATGGTGTCACCTCGGTGAAAACCGGGGCCCACTGCAGCCCGCACGTACCGGCGTTCGCCGGCAAGACGTGTGCGCAGCCGTGCCCGCGCGCGCAGCACCCCAACAACCACGTCACCCCGGTGAAAACCGGGGCCCACTGCAGCCCGCGCGTACCGGCGTTCGCCGGCATGACGAACGCCTGGGTGCACAGCGCCCGAGCATCACCCATCCGAAGGACCGACCCGGCACCAGTTGACGATTCGCAACTGCACCAGGGCACAGGCACCTACCCTTCATGCCAATAGCACAGGCATTCATTTACACACCCGCGACCCTCGCTGCTCGGACCGCCGTCATCTCATCATGAGCATCGCCTACGACCACCTTCTCAAGGACATCGCCGAGCGCTACGGTGTCAGCGAGGCGCAGATCGATCGTCGGGTGCAGTCACGCCGCGAAAAGTCGCACGGGCTGCTCGGCCCATGCATGGCAGCGCATACCGTGCGCGCTTCACTCGCCCTGAGTGAATGGGAGGCGCGGTTCACCCATCACCTCGCGGCCGGAGCGCGGCATGTCACCGGTCTCAACGAGTCCGACGCCATTGCAGCGGCCCGCGCCGAGACGGCAGCCGGTCGTGGATCGACACTCGGGTACTGGTCGCACCCCGGCGAAACGCCGGCGTCGATCGCGCAGCACTACATCCATGCCGCCGAGGCTGTCGCCAAGAGCGGGCTCCCCAGCTCGGTATCGATCAAGGCCGACCTGCTCGGCTTCGACAAACTCCTGGTCATGGACGTGCTCCGCGCGGCCAGAGCGAACGGGGTGCGCGTGCATTTCGATGCGCAAGGGCCTGACACGATCTCCCCGACCCATGCGTTGATCGAAGAGGCCGTCATGCAAGGCTTCGATGTGTCGGCCACATTGCAGGCACGCCTGCAACGCTCGATGGCCGATGCCGAACGCTTCATCCATCTGCGCGTCCCTGTTCGCGTCGTGAAGGGCCAAGGCAGCGATCCCATCTTTCCGAAGAAGGATCCACATGGCTCGTTCCTGCAACTGATCGATGCCTTGTCGGGGCGTGCCGTCCATGTGGGCGTGGCCACGCACGATCGACGCGTGGCCACGCCGGCGCTGGCCAGGCTGCTGGCGAAGAACACACCGTGCGTCCTCGAGCAGATGCGCTCGCTGCCACGCCTCGATTTCCTCGCGGCGCAGCATGGGCTGTCCACACAGGTCTATGTGGCCTATGGGCATGCGGGCCTGCCTTATGCCCTCGACGAATTGAGGCGCCGCCCGGCGATCCTGGGCTGGATCGTGCGCGACCTCGTCATGCGCCACGCGCCCTCCTCGTCCTCGGCTCAGTCTTCGGAGAAACCATGAAACTTCTTCTCCGCCATGCCGAAGAGCTGTCGACGCTCGCTCCGATCAATCTCTACACGGATCCTGCGTTCCTGGATGTGATTGCCACCGTGTATCACGCCGGCAAGAAGTGCCGCGTGCGCGACTATGTCGTCGACGGCAACATCTTCCGGTTGCTCGACGTGGAGGGAAGCGGCCCGCTCACCTCGCAAAGGTTCATCGACATGCATGAATCGCTGGGGCGCGTTCCGGGCGACTCCCCCCGGCTGCGTGCACTCCCGCGACTGGACGGGGTCGGTGGGACGCTGGTACCGCTGAAGGACTTCTGCCGGCTCCCGGGATGGAAGGATTTGTTCGCAGCCCCCACCTTGCTCTGGTCCGAATTTCCGACCTGGGAGGACTATCTGCACTACTCGCGGCATGCGCTCGTCGAAGACCGGCGCCGCGGGCGGCGGTTGCGCGAGATGGTCGGCGAACCCGAATTCCTGGCGGACGACGACGGTGCCGACGTGCTTCCCACCTGCTTCGCATGGAAATCGGAACGTCTTTTGTCGCTGGGGCTCAGGGACCTGTTCGCGAACCCGCTGCACCAGCGCTTCTTTCACGAGCTTCGAGAGCGCAAGATGCTGCGCGCCTCGACGCTGCGCGCACGTGGTGAGATCCTTTCCATCTGGTTGGGCGCCGTCCACAGCGGCCGCTGGACCGGCTGGAGCTTCGCATTCAACCCTGACCCCGCCCTGGCCCGCATGGCGCCCGGCCAGCAGATCATCCCCCCGATGCTCGAGCGGAGCTATCGGGAAAAGCATGCCGAGTTCGACTTCTCGATCGGTCTCGAGCCCTACAAGCTGAAGTTCGCGACGCACGTGCGCCCCATCACGATGGCGGGAACACCCCCGTTCAAACAATGGGCAGCAGACGTTGTGCGCGCACTGCTCGCGCGTCATCCCGCCTTGCATGAGCAGGCGCGAGCGCTGCGCCGCCGCCTGTCGCACACCGAGCCGGCGGTCGTGCCCGGCCAGAACTGACACGCCCGGAGAGTTGCCATGTCCTTCGTTCGAATCTTCCTCCTCGTTCTCGCTGTCAGCGGGTGGATCGGCGGGCCTGCGGCCGCACAGTCAGGGCCTGCGCTGAGCCTCCCCAAATCCTCGGCGGCGGACTACGTGCTCGGTGGCGGCGACCGCATCCGGGTGACGGTGTTCCAGAGTCCCGAGCTGTCGATGGAGCTCCGCATCCCGGACAACGGGGTCGTGGCCTATCCGCTGCTGGGCAATGTCACCCTGGGTGGGCTGACGCCGGCGCAGGCCGAACGCCGCATCGCTGACGGATTGGTCAAGGGCCGTTTGCTCCAGAAGCCGCAGGTGTCGATCGTGGTCTCGGAGTTCCGGGGCAACCAGGCCGCCGTGATGGGCCATGCCGTCCGTCCCGGACGCTATGCGCTCGAATCCTCCAAGACGCGGCTGTCGGACCTGTTGGCCCTGGCCGGCGGCGCCGCACCGGATGCCTCCGACACGCTGACGGTCACCGGCACGCGCGAAGGCAGGCAATTTCGCCTCAACGTGAGCATCCGGAGCCTTTCGACGGGCGCAGAGCGTGAGCACGACATCGTGATGCGCCACAACGACATGGTCTACATCGCACGTGCGCCCCAGGTCTATGTCTACGGCGAGGTCCAGCGCCCAGGAGCGATCCGTCTCGAACCCGGCATGCGCGTGCTCCAGGCCCTGGCCGCCGCGGGCGGTCCGACGCAGCGCGGCACGAAGCGCGGCATCCGCGTCAGCCGCATGAGCACCGACGCCAAGCTGGTGGAGTCCAAGCCGGGCCTGCAGGAAATGCTGCAACCCGATGACGTCGTCTTCGTGCCCGAAAGCCTGTTCTGACCCCTCGACCGATCCTCCTTGCGGAGTACTCGCCCCATGACCCTCGCTCATTTCCTTGCCGTCCTGCGCGCCCGCTGGCGCCTCGCGCTGGCCATCTTCCTCGCAGCGGTTGCCGCCGCCTGCGGCGGCGCCCTGCTGATGCCCGTCGCTTACACCACCACCGCATCGCTGCTCATCGATATTTCGCGGCCCGACCCCGTCACTGGCATGTCCAACGGCGGCAATCCGTCGCCGGTGATCCTCGCCACCCAGGTGGGCGTGCTCAAGAGCGAGCGCGTCGCGCTCGATGTGGTGCGCCGCCTCGGGCTGGCGTCGCAGCCGGATTGGCGCGAGGCATGGCTCGCGGCCACGAAAGGCCATGGCGACCTTCCCGGATGGCTGGCCCAGCAACTGCACAAGAAAATCAAGATCGTGCCCGAGCGCGATTCCAATGTGGTGTCCATCAGCGCCACGGCGGCGAACCCGGACGAGGCTGCGAGAGTCGCCAACGCTTTCGCCAGCGCCTACCTGGATGTGAG
The DNA here is from genome assembly GCA_966212105.1 of uncultured Rhizobacter sp. Taxonomy (GTDB): domain Bacteria; phylum Pseudomonadota; class Gammaproteobacteria; order Burkholderiales; family Burkholderiaceae_C; genus Rhizobacter. The sequence continues at coordinate 8,363 of CBIHPH010000008.1, read as the reverse complement.
CGCCTCGATGCGTGCAGACGCGGGCCAGGGCGTGTCTTCCTTCTTTTCCAAGCGCAGCGACGAGCTTCGCAAGGACTTGGAACGCGCCCAGGCGCGCCTGGGCAAGTTCCAACGGGACAAGGGCATCGTCGTCGGCGACGGCCGGCTTGACAGCGAAACCTCTCGTCTCAACGATCTCTCGACGCAGCTGGCCTTGACCGAATCGGCCGCGGCGAACGCCGGAGGGCGGCGCGCCTTCGCCGTCCAAGGCAACGCCGATCAGTTGCCGGAGGCGCAGTCCAGCCTCGTGCTGGCAAATCTCCGTGCCGAGCTCATTCGGGCGGAAACGCAGATGCAGGAACTCGCCGGACGCCTCGGTGAAGGCCATCCGCACATGGCCCAAAGCCGCGCCACGGTGGCCCTGCTGCGGAACCGCCTGGATGCCGAGACGCGCCGCATCGGCGCTGCCGCCGGTGTCGAGAACTCGGTGCAGCGCCAGCGCGAGAAGGAACTGCGTGCCGCACTCGAAGCTCAGCGCGCACGCGTCGTGCAGATGAAGACGCTCCAGGGCGACGGCCAGATCCTGTTGCGCGATGTCGAGAACGCCCAGCGCGCCTACGACGGCGTGCAGGCGCGCCTGAGCCAGGCATCCCTGGAGAGCCATGCGATGCAGGGCAACGCAACCATGCTCGCACCCGCCCTCTCACCCTCTGCGCCATCGTCGCCGCGCCGCATCATGATCCTGGGCCTGGCCGCCGCGCTCGCCCTGGTGCTGTCGGGCGTGGCCGTCATCCTGATGGAGATCGTGGACCCGCGGCTGCGCACGAATGAGGCGGTGGTCACCCTGCTCGACCGGCCGCTGCTCGGCGTCCTTCCCCGCCCCGGGGGAGAGCGCGCCCGCAAGGTGCCGTTGGTGGGTGGGCCTTCGAGGCATCGCCTGGCAGTTCCGACTTGGGAGGCATGACCATGAACACCAAATCTTCCGCAGAGGGCTACGAGTTGGACCTGCCCCTCTCGGCCATGGGCCTGCCCAGTTTGGGTTCGACCCGGCTCCTGGGGGAGCTCCTGAGCGACCGGATCAAGCTGTCGCAGGGGCACGTGCGGGAAATCCTCGACCATGCGGGCACGCATGGGACGCGGTTCGGCGATGCCGCGGTCGCACTCGGCTACGCGACGGCCGACCAGGTGCTGCAGGCCTTGTCCACCCAGTTCCAATATCCGTGCGCCGCCCCCCTGCGTCAGCTCGACAGCGACGAGCTCGTGATGCTCACCCGACCGCATTCCGCACAGGCCGAAGCCGTGCGCTGCATTCGCGGTCAAGTGGTGCGACGCATGAGCCGGGCCACCACCCACCGGCGCGGAACGCTCGCCGTCGTGAGCCCGGATCCCGGCGACGGCAAGACCTTCCTCGTCGCCAACCTCGGCGTCGCGCTGGCGCAGACGGGAGCTCGCACGCTGATCGTCGATGCAGACATGCGCGGTCCGCGGATGCACGAGATCTTCGAACTGGCAGGACGGCACGGCCTGTCGAGCGCCCTGGTCGGCCGTGCGGACAGGCAGGTCATCCAAGCCGTGGCTGCGGTGCCCGGGCTGTACGTGCTGCCATGCGGCATCACGCCGCCGAACCCGCTCGAGCTCATCGAACGGGCGACGTTCCGCACCCTGATGGAGAACCTGCCGCAGCATTTCGATCACGTGCTGGTGGACACGCCGGCCGTCGCGTACGGCGCGGATGCGATCGCCATCGCCGATTGCTGTCGGGCCAGCCTGATGGTGGGACGGCGGAACCGGTCGGGCACGGAAGCGCTCCGGCACGTCGCCGGCCAGCTCGACGAAGATCCCGAGGGCTTCGTCGGAATCATCATCAACGACTTCTGATCGACGAGAGGTTCCGCCACATGCGACATCCCGCGACCTCGATGCCCCATGCCGTGGCTCCGGCCGATGAAGCCCGGCAAGCCCATCTGGCAACGCCCCGGATCTGCTTCGTCGGGCTGCAGAACCTGCCCGTGCTCTCGCCCCAATACGGCGCGCACGGCATCGGCGGCGAACAGGTGCAGCAGACCCTGCTCGCACGCGCTCTGAAACGGCGCGGTTTCGATGTCTCGATGGTCGTCGCCGACTATGGGCAGCGGGACGGCGAACCGGTGGACGGCATCACGCTGTTCAAGGCCCACCGCCTGGAAGGCGGCATTCCCGTGCTGCGCTTCATCCATCCACGGTTCACCGGGCTCTGGCGGGCCCTGGGACGCGCGAATGCCGATGTCTACTACGTCAGCATCGCCGGCCCCCACCTGGGCTTTGTTGCGCTCTTCGCCCTGCTCCACGGCCGGCGCGTGGTGTTCCGCATCGCGAGCGATGCCGACTGCGATCCGGCGCGGCTGCTAATCCGCTACGCACGCGACCGGTGGCTGTACGCCTTCGGTTTGCGGCACACCGCCGTTCTCCTGGCACAGACCGATCAACAGGTGCTCGCGATGCAGGAGCATTACGGACTGCACTCCCGCGTGGCGTCGATGCTCGTTGATCCGGGCGGACCGTGGCGCCCTTTCGAGGAACGCGACATCGACGTGCTGTGGGTCGGCAACTTCCTCCCGCTCAAGCGACCGCACTGGATCCTCGATCTGGCGCGACGCAGGCCGGACCTTCGCGTGCACGTCGTGGGCGGCGCCCAGCCGGGCCACGAGGGGCTGTTCCAGGCCGTAGCCGACGAGGCGCGGTCGATGCCCAATGTGTGCTTCCACGGCCGCCTTCCCTACCAGGAAACGAATCATCTGTTCGATCGGGCGCGCGTGTTCGTGAACACATCGGAGATCGAAGGCTTTCCCAACGGCTACCTGCAGGCCTGGCGGCGGGGCACACCCGTGGTGACATTCTTCGATCCCGACCACGTCGTGGTGCGCCAAGGCCTCGGCGCAGCCGTCTCCTCGATGAACGCCATGGCAGCAGAAGCGGGCCGGCTCGCCCGATCACCGCAGGACTGGCTCGCCGCCGGCGCCCGCTGTCGCAGGTTCATGGACGAGCGCCACGGCGAGGACGCCGTCCTCGCGCCCTACGTGCAGTCCCTCGCGCCCTGGCACGTTCCCACCCCGCACACCCCGCCCCCCTGCATGGAGACATGAGCATGGCAAAACGAGTTCCCCCCGCTTTTCTCATCACCATCGACACCGAGGGCGACAACCTGTGGTCGCGGCCGCGAGAGATCAGCACGAACAATGCCGTGTTCCTGCCGCGCTTCCAGCGCCTTTGCGAGGCGCACGGCCTGCGCCCGACCTGGCTCGTCAACTACGAGATGGCGATGGACGACACCTTCGTCCGCTTCGGCCGGGAACTGCTGCGGCGCGATGCGGCCGAGATCGGGATGCATCTGCACGCCTGGAACAGCCCGCCGCTCGTGCCGCTCACGGCCGACGATTTTCTCCACCAGCCCTTCCTCACGGACTATCCGCCGGATGTCGCGGAGGAAAAGATCACGTTCATGACGGGCCTCCTGCGAGACCGCTTCGAAGGCCCGATCGTCAGCCACCGCGCGGGCCGCTGGGCGTTCAACGAACACTACGCGCGCACGCTGGCCAAGCTGGGCTACCTCGTCGACTGCTCGGTCTGCCCGCATGTATCGTGGGCCGATCTCAAGGGCGACCCTGCCGGGCAGGGCGGGCCGGACTACCGGCGGTTCCCCGCGCGGCCCTATCTGCTTGACCTCGATCGCATCAACCGGCCAGGCGATTCGAACCTGCTCGAGTTGCCAATGTCCATCGTGCGCTCGCCGCTGCATCGCATCGCACCCTGGGCGTACGTGACGCCACTCCTTCGGAGGTGGGCATGGCGCGGACGGCCCGACCGCCTCTGGCTGTACCCGGACGGCAGCAACCTGCAGCATTTGCTGTACCTCGTCGAGGAAGCGCAAGCCAAGGACCGGCCTTACCTCGAAATGGTGCTGCATTCCTCCGAACTGATGCCGGGCGGTGGCCCCAATGCCGTTGACGCCGAGCGCATCGAACAGCTCTACAGCGACCTGCGAACGATGTTCTCGCTTGTCGAGAAGTCCTTCGTCGGCATGACGCTCTCGGAATACCGACGGGCGTGGATGGCCGCACGGGCCGACGCGTCCCGCGCCGGGATCTCGCCAAGCGGTCAGCCTGCCTGCCCCCAACGCACCACCTAGGAGAACTGAGTTGAGCCTCCCACATATCTGCTTCATCGCCGTCCACATCTACCCCGTGCTCGTCCCGGGGAGCGGCCTGGCGTTCGTGGGCGGTGCTGAAGTTCAGCAGACCGTCCAGATGCGTGCGCTCCATCGCGCCGGCTACCGCATTTCCGTGCTCGCCAAGGACGACGGCCAGGCCGACGTCATCGATTGCGACGGCATCACCCTGTACAAGATTCCGTCCGAGGCAGATCGTGGCGTGCGAGGCACCCGCTTCTTCTATCCCCGCATGACCGACGTCGTCGCGCTCCTGCGGCGCATCGATCCCGACATCGTCTTCATCCAGACGGCCGGGGAGCAAGTGGCAGCAGCAGCGCTCTACACGCGAATGGCCGGCAAGCAATTGGTGTTTGCCGGCGCCAGCGACCCCGATTTCGCACGGGGGACGCTGCCTGGCATGTCCCGCTGGCACAGCACGCTGTACCGGCTGGGCCTGCGCGCCGCCGACGCGATCCTGGTACAGAACCAGGCACAGCTGCAGGCGCTCGCCCACAACTTCAGTCGGGACGGCCGCCTCTTGCAGAACGGCTACGGCGAGCCGGATGCGCAGCCGGGGCGCTTCGAGGGACACGTGCTGTGGGCCGCCACGGTCAAGCCGTTGAAGCGGCCGGACCTCTTCATCGAACTCGCTCGCCGCGTTCCGCAACGTCGCTTCGTGATGGTGGGCGGCCCCGGCCTCGATGGTGACGCCCAGGCCTTCTTCGACAACACCATGCGCGCCGCCACGGACGTGCCGAACCTGCAGGTCATGGGGCACGTGCCCTTCCAGCAGGTGGGCCACTGGTTCAACGGTGCCGCGCTGGTGATCAACACATCGGAGTACGAGGGGCTGCCCAACACCTTCATGCAAGCCTGGTTGCGCGGCACGCCCACGCTTTCGTTCGTGCGCCCTGAATCGGCGCCCGGAATCAGCGGCACCCTGGCCTGCAAGAGCCTCGACCACATGGTCGATCAAACAAGGCAGCTCACCTCGGACCATGGGGCGTGGTCCCGGGCGAGCATGGCCTGCCGTGCGCATTTCGAGGCGCACCACACGATCGAACGGGCCACCAGGCACTACGGCGAGGTCTTCGCCGCGGTGATGAAAACATGATGTCGCCCGAAGTTTCCGGGGCGGTGCCGGCAGCGCCGCGCCAGCGCCGTGCCTTGCGCACGATGTTCTCCGCGCTCGGCTGGGGTGGAGGCATGGCCATCATGCGCATGGCATGCAGCTTCATCAGCATCAAGGTGACAGCCGTCACGCTGGGGCCCGCCGGCCTCACCCTGGTGGCGCAGTTCTCCAACTTCGTGACCCTGCTGCAGAGCATGCTGGGCCAGGGGATGGTGACAGGCGTCATCTGCCTGGATGCCGAATACGGCGGCGATGCCGAGCGGCGGCGCCGCGTGCGCTCGACGGCCGCATGGATGCTGCTCGTGCTCGCCGTGGTCTTCGGCCTCGGCATGGCTGCGTTCGCAAGCCCCCTGTCCCAATGGCTCCTGCGCGACGGCGCCCATGAGGTACTGATCGCGTTCGCCGGCTTTGCCGTTGCCGCCGCCATGATCACCGATCTGCTCAATGGCACGCTCAGCGCCACGAAGGAGATCGGCCTGATCGGCACGGCCACGATGGTCTCGACCGTCCTCGGGCTGGTGATCTTCGCGCCATGTGCCTACATCTGGGGGATGCAGGGCGCGTTGTGGGGACTGTTCTCCGTGCTCATTGCCACGGGCCTGGTCTCCGTGATCGCCGTTGGCCGCTGGTCTCGGGGTGTGAAGCTTGGCGACTACTTCGGAACCTTCGACAGCACCGAATGCCGAAAACTGCTCAGCTTCTATCCGATGCTGCTGATCAACGGCGCCCTGGCCCCCCTGACGCTGATCCTCGTGCGCGACGGGCTGGTCGCGCACGTCGGTCTCGATACGGCGGGCCTCTGGCAGGCGACTTGGCGCCTTTCCGAGTCCTACCAGGCCGTCATCATCTCGTCGACCGCGCTGTACTACGTCTCCGACGTCGGCGAGCGCCGAGGCGATCCGACCGCGCTGCGCCAGCAGGTGCTGCGCACCCTGGCCATGGCCACCGGATCCACCGCCTTGCTTGCGCTCCTGATCGCACTGCTGCGAGATCCCATCGTCAACATCGTCTTCAGTCCCCAATTCCATCCCGTTGTCACCCTGCTCCCGCTGCAACTCGTCGGCGACGTGCTCAAGATGGCGGGCTGGATCTTCGCCATGACACTCGTGGCAACGATGCGCCCCCGCCGCTTCATCGCCGTGACCGTCATGTCGACCCTGTCCTTCGTCGGATTGACGCACGCACTCGTGCCGTCGCTCGGTGTCGAAGGCGCAATCTGGGCCTACATCGCCACGGGTGCCCTGCAGGTGATCGCCGGCATTGCATGCATGCAGGACATCCTCTGGCCCGGCCTGCTCGGCCGCAGTGCCGGCGCACCCGGGCGGGCTTCGCCATGATGGCCTCCGCGGAGTTTGCCTTGCCACCGCGGACAGCGCCTGCGCTGCTTGCCTCCGGCCTGGTGGCCATCGCCGCGCTGCTCGGCGTGTGCGTCGGTGTGTTCGGTCCCGGCATCGGCCTCCTGGCCTTTGCGGCCTTGCTCCCCCTGCCCATCATCCTGCATGACTATCGCGCGGGCGTGCTCCTGCTGACGATGCTGTTGCCGATGGCGACCATGCTGCCGCAGGCCAGGGGGCTGAACCCGTTGAACTTCGTCACGCTCTTGACGCTCGGCTCCCTGTTCCTCCGAGAAGCGTTCGCGAACCGCCAACGGGTCCGGCTGCCGCGCTCTGTATGGCTGGGCCTGGTACTGCCGGCAACCTGGGGCATCGCCATCGCCTGGCCGCACATCCCCGACGGCATTCAAAACTATCCAGCGCTCGCGGACGCCAGCAGCATCTACGAGCCCTGGGCCTATGCCACGGCGCGCTACGCGAAGCCGCTGTTCTATTACCTGTCGTACGTCTTCCTGGTGGCCAACGCCGTGCGGCACAGCCAGCGTCCCGATCGCTTCGTGCTGCTGCTCGTGGCGGCCATGATGCTTCCGTCACTGGCCGTGTTCTACACAGTCGCCACGTACCCGGGATCGCTCGTGGACCTCTCGCGAGACCGCGAATTCATGGCACCACGCGGCCTGCATGCCAACGAATTCGGCATGCTGCTGGCAGCAGCGGCCGGTCCGCTGCTGTTCCTGGGCGGTGGTGCCACCTCGCCCGTGCGCCGCTGGACATGCCGCACCGCCTTCGCCGTGGTGACACTTGCCCTCCTGCTCACGTTCTCACGCGGCGGCCTGACCTCTTGGCTCGTCGCCGTGCTCGGGTACCTGCTCCATCACCGGCGCCTCAAGACGTTTCTGATCGGCACCGTCCTGACTGCCGCAGTCTTCGTCGCCGCGCCCGACTCGATGAAGGAGCGCTTCGGTACAGGGCTTAGCGCGAACGCCATCGGCGACGTCTCCGACATCGAGAAAGACGAACTCACCGCCGGCCGGTTCCATGGCTGGCAGCTGCTGGCGCCCGAGGTGCTAGACAGTCCGTGGTTCGGACGCGGCCTCGGGTCGACACAATGGTCCACGGCGGTGGCCAAAGGCCTCTACATTGCCAACCATCCGCACAACATCTACCTCGAAGTGCTCATGGACCTGGGCCTGTTCGGGCTGTGCGCCATGGCATGGCTCCTGGGGGGCCACCTGCGGCGCCTCGGGCGGCTGGCCCGAGACAAAGCGGTCGCCCCCGACATGCGTGTGTTCTTTGTCGGTGCCAGATGGTCCCTGCTCGGCACACTGGTGATGGCGGCGACCACGGCCTACTACATGCCCAATGCCGCCCAGTTCCCGCTCTGGTTCTGCTTCGGGATTGCGCTGGGGTTCGGCAACGGCGGGCCGGACCGCCTGTTGCGCCGCCCCCCCGCTCGGCGCGACCGACCAGGCGTGATCTGAAGGGGCGCCCCCCCCCTCACGAGCGCCCCGTCGGACAGGAGCAAAGCGACTGGAAGTTGCGTGCACTGCTGAAATCTTGTTCTCTGGCGAGGCCGCGCCGGGTCTCGGCCCGGCAGCCGACTTCCCTTTCTTGTCGCGCCAAGAAAGGGAAGCCAAAGAAGGCGCTGGAACACCAGCTTCCACGCATTTTGCTCATGCGCTTCGGCTACCAATCCCCCGCACGACCACTGTCTCCAGCTCCACCGTGACCG
>CBIHPH010000007.1:0-85766 GCA_966212105.1 uncultured Rhizobacter sp. | reverse complement strand
CCTGTCGGCCGAAATGATGCTGCGCCACATGGGCTGGACCGAAGCGGCCGACCTCATCATCAGCTCGATGGAAAAGTCCATCGAATCGAAGAAGGTCACGTACGACTTCGCCCGCCTGATGGAAGGCGCGACGCAAGTGTCGTGCTCTGGTTTCGGCCAGGTGATGATCGATCACATGTGATCGGTGGTCCGGGCACACGCCCGGAATCGCGAACAGCCCCGCTGCCTGTGAAGGAGCGGGGTTTTTTGTTGTCCGAATTGGTGAGCCAGCCGATGGGCGGTTGCGTCGAAGCGCAGGCATGGAATCGCACCCATGCAACATGGCCCTTGCCACCCAGGCAGTTGCTGTCGAGGGGGCGTGAGCCGCGTGATGAGACGGTCGATAAGGGACCTGATTGAGCAATTCGTTGCCCGTGCTCCTGGCGCGTTTCCAGTTTCTTGGGCACTCGCCACGAGGGAATTCTGATTTCGCTGCATTTTTGTTGAACCGGTCGGCCAACCCGGCCGACCAACGGTCGAAGCCTGCAATACCGAGGTGATCGCGAGCTTTGCTTCACCTGTGGAAGGCTTTTGTCCGCTTGTTCAATCTGTCAACAAAAGGGAGTGTCATGCGAAAGAAACCCATTTCGGCCTGTGTGGCGACGTTCGGCGCTGCTATTGTTTTTCTCGGTGCATCGACTATCGCCTGGGGCGCCCCGCCCCCGGAGCTCGAGGCCGTGGAAGAAGTCTTGACCCATATCATCAATGCGGATGCGAATCGGGCTGCGGCAGCGAATGCGGCAGTGGCCGCCGCCGGGGCAACGCCGGAAAAGTCCGTCGTTCGGGAAAAAGAAAAAGCTTCTCTCTCGTTACAGGAAGCTCGAGCGGAAATCAGTCGCGAGCACAACGCGTTGATTTCGCAGACCAAGCAATTCAAAGTGTCTGTCGAGGGGCAAGGCCTCGTGCGCATGAGCCGGCGAGGTGACTCATCGAAATTCGAAATGAACCTGCCGAAGACAACTGCCTCGTCGGTTGTGTCAGCCACTCAAGCAAAAATCAGTGCAGACGGGTCGGCGCTCTTTCAAAACTATTTGCACGATACGCACCTTGCCATTCAGGCTTATGAAGATTCAGTTCGTGTGTTGACCGTCCTGACCAGCAACGCGGCACCTGTTGAATTCACGTACCCGGTGAATTTGCCGCCGAATGGGAAGATCGAACGCGATGAGAATGGAGCCGTTTTGGTACTCGATCAAGCGGGTAAATTGGTGGGCGCATTTTCAGTACCGTGGGCCATTGACAGTGAAGGCAAAAAAATCCCAACACGCTATGAGGTCCGCGGCAATGCGGTTGTGCAGGTGGTTGAGCACTTGAGGAGTGACACGCGCTACCCCGTGGTGGCGGATCCATGGATGTGGATTGATCTGATCAAGAGTGCCAGCTGGAAATACAATCGACCATACGGATGGACCCTGCAGGTGAAGCCCACCGCCTGGGCCCGTGCGAACGCCGGCTCCTATCTGGTTGGCGTTTACGGTTGGGATGAATTGTATGGCAAGTACAAGAATCGCGGGCTGAATACCAATCTTGGTGGCATGCGAGATCAGTTCATTTGCCATCAGGACCTTATGGTTGCAGCACTCAAATCGAGCTGGAATCTCGATGAATGGCGACCGGATGTGAGTTACGCGCAAACCAAGTTGGCCCTGTGCAATCCCGGCAGACCATGAAGACGCTGAGTGGAAAATTCATCGATGATCGCGTCAGCGATGAATTGATTTGAGCTTGTTCTGGCCGTCGCGTTGGGTGTCACTGCGGCGGCCTTCATGTGCCTAGCGTGGAATTGATGAAGACTCGTTTGACAGGAATGTGGCAAAGGCGCTGTTATTCGATGGTCGGCCTTGTACTTTGTGCATCTCAGTTTGCGTCGTGCTTTCAATCTGCGCCTTCCCTGGATACCGCGCCTCTCGATTTGCGCGGCGCCAGGCGCGTTGCGGCGGAAGTCGCCCGGCAGGCTCATTGTGGCTCCTTGGAAAGGCTGGATTTCAAGCCCGGGATGTATGCGGTCTTTACCTGCGAAATGGACGATCAAAGCGGCAAGGCATTTGCCGTTTGGACGTTCTTCAATGGTGCTGCAAAGCAAAGCATTGTCGATGAGATGAAGTCAACGGAGAACAGCCTGAAAATCGGCCCATTTTTCATGGTCGTTGAATCCAGGCCGCCTTGCGTGTCGAATCGCATTGCCGACTATGTCGGGTTCCCAGGGGAATTGTGGAAGTCCGACGTGACCCACCAATTCGAGAAAGAATGCAAGGAAAAAGGCTGAAACGCTCTCTCTCCGGGGCAATTGCGGCACAGCGATGCTGATGTGACCCGCCCCGCGTCGCAGCTGGCCGCTCTTGTCGATGCGACCAGGCATGCCAGAGCGGCCGTGTGCACTGCCCGGATGGCGACTTATCTCAGGGCGTCCACAGCGCCTCGTCGGTCATCGGCCCTGGCCGGTGGGTCAATCACTCACGGACCAACAACGACTCCCCCGCTCGGGGGACTGGTTTCCATGCAATTGTGTTGAACCGTCACGCCTATCAAAACGACTGACAGGCAGAGATCGCTCCGCGAACCGGGCCAGGGTGGCAAACGGAACGCTGAGGCATTTTCAATCCAGGCCTCATGTTGGAAAGAAGAGAAACGTGACCTCAACATTCGAAATAAATCCCTGCCAGCTTTGGGAGGCTGGGTGTGGCATTGAACTGCATCCACCACCACAACCGGGTGGGCGGATCTACTACCATCCAATCGCGACCGGATACCCGGCCGTTGGCAAGCTTCCCAGCTCGGTCGTCTATGGCGAACAACAGCTGAATGTGGCGCCCAGTCCCGCACAAGGCGGCATGCTTGATTCATTGCGTGAACTCCTCACCGGCGGGTCTGCGGTCCGTCGAGAGGAACTGGTGTGCGACAAGCTGCGCGGCATCGGATTTGAATGGCTGGCCTACGGCACCTTGTGCCAGCGGCGCACTGGTCCCGCCTTGGCCGGCGTCCTCGCGACGTATGCTCATGCGGAGTGGATGCAGCGCTACGTGGATGGGGAATATCACGAGATCGACCCGCGCCTGCGCGATGCACCGCGCGGCGGGCTGCCCCTGGCATGGGACTTCAAGGATCTCGACGCGCACACGCTCTTGCAGCAGGCCAACGGCCGAGGACGTCGCTTCATGGCAGATCTGCAGGCCAGTGGCATCCGAAGCGGGGTGCTCTTTCGTGTGCCATCGCTCGGCATGACGGATGAAGAGGCCATCATCAGCTTCTCATCGCGCACGTCCGGCCGCGATTGGATCTCCGACGATGTGCTGGGCCAGGCGCTGATGCTCGGTCTGTGCATGCATGAGTTTCTGTCACGCCACACGCGGCGCACCTGCGGCCCGACCGCTTCGGCTCTGATCTCGGCCAGGCAGCAGGATGTCCTTCGTTTGCTCAGTGACGGGCAAAGCAACAAAGAGATCGCCAGGAACCTTGGGGTTTCACTGCATGCGGTGGACTACCACTTGCGCCAACTCCGCACCCGCTTTGGGGTGCAGAACCGGACGCAGCTTGTCAAAGCGGCGATGTCAAGGGTGTAACCTGCGTTGTCGCGCATACCGATGTCCTCGTGCAGCGACGCGGGTTACGACCCCATTGCTGACCTTCGGCTCGAAGGGCGTGTGATGGTCAGCTTGGCATGGCGCCATGCTGCATGGGCGAGGAATGGGCGCACCCGCTCGCGATGCGTCCGCGGCGGGCGCCGTCCCCTGGACAAAGAACCCAGGCATCTGCATCACTTCTCAAAGCGCTTCATGTCGATGAGTTCGAACGCGCTCATTCGGTCAAACGCTGGTGCGAACTTTTTCCACTGCTCCTTCGTCGTGCCCGCGATGGTGACGACTGCCACATCCATGTGGCCATTCCAGAAGAGCGAATAGAGTATGCGGTGAGGCCCCTCCTCGGTTTCGAGGCAGACGCGGGTGAACAGACCTTGTTCACGTTCTTGGCAAGTCCTGAGGACTGTGGCCTGTTGTTGCTTGCTTGCCAAGAAGTCGAGAATGAATTGCTTGGCCGTCTTCCCCGTTGCGCCATGGACACCGACAAAGGCTTGTATGAGAACGCCCGTCGTGTACGGGCGTCCGCCCGATGTATCTTCGCGTGAGATGGTCCATGTGTATGCCTGTCCGCGATGGCCTTCAGCGTAGAACCAATCTTTCGGGCGGACGATCTTTCCTCCCGTGGGTTCCAGGATTTGCAGCACATAGCCGGGTGGGAGTGTTTCGGCAGAGGCTGAAATGGCGAGCAGAGAAAGTACAGCAACGGTAAAGCGTTTCATGTTGTCGGTTGCGACGCTGGGGCGTTCGAACAGTTGAAGAGAACGACTGATGTGTGCCGTGCCCGTTGGGGACGAGTTCACGAGCACTTGTTTCCGGCCGGGGGTGGCAGCTCCATCGAAGGGAACGCGCCAAGATCGGGCCTACTTCTTCTCGGCTTGATGGACGGCGGACTTCTGCGCTTTGAAGCGTCGCATCAGAACGAATGCCACGCCCAACAATGGCAATACCACAGCAACCGACTGTCCGGCATAGTAGGCCATTCGCTCGGTGACATGAGGCAAGTTCCATTGATACGCAAGCGTCCCGAGGACGGCGCTCACCAGCACCCAGAAGTAGATGGCTGCGCCGTTCACCACGGGCCGCCTGGCAAGCTTGTTGATGATCCACGCCAAGCTGAGGAACAGCACAAGCGCCGCGAGGCAGAGCAGGAAGAGCGCGACGAGGCCGGGGTCCATGGTGCATGTGCGAGCGTGCGAAGATCCGGCGAGCATATCCTCACGAATGCAACTTCGGTTTGGAGTTCAAAGTTGCTCGACGGTGTTGCGCCTGGATTCGCATCCCTATCCGGGCAAACCGCTCACCGATACGACAACACCAACCCCTGAACCAGCCGTGCCCACCCATCCAGCGCCACGAACAGCAGCAGCTTGAACGGAAGCGAGATGGTCGTCGGCGAGATCATCGACATGCCGAGCGCGAGCAGGACGGTGGCCGTGATCAGGTCGACCACGACGAACACCAGGTAGACGACGAAGCCGATCTGGAAGGCGCGGGTCAGCTCGCTCAGTGTGAAGCTGGGCACCAGCACCATGAAGTCGTCGCCTGACAGGCCAGCGGCGCGTTGCTGGGGCCAGATGCTCTCGGCGGATTTGATGAAGAACCTGCGGTCGCGCTCCTGGGTGTGCTTCTTGAGAAACTCGCGGGCCGGGGTCTTGGCCGCATCGACGATGGCGACGATGTCGTTCAATCCCTCGCCCTTCGTGCCGAGCTGGCGGCCGCGCAGGGCATCCGACACCTCCATGCCCACGGGGGCCATGATGTAGATCGTCAGGATGATGGCGATGCCGTTGAGCACCATGTTGGGTGGCGTCTGCTGCAGGCCCATGGCGGTGCGCAGCAAGCCGAACACGATCACGAGCTTGGTGTAGCACGTCATCATCAGCACGGCGAACGGGGCGATGCCGAGGACGACGATCAGTGCCACGAGGGTCAATGGTTCGGGCAGGCCGGCTCCCATGTCAACGCTCACCTGGCCGGCTGGATTCAGGCATCAGTGCGCCGCGAGTCACTTTTTCATTCGGGGCGAACTCGGCCACGCGTACACCGAGGCGGTCGCCGATCGCGACCAGGTGACCGTTGCCCAGCACATTGCCGTGCGCGAGGATTCGAACCGTGCAGCGGTTGAGCGGCTGTCCGAGGTCGAACACATGACCGGCACGGATGCTTTTGAGTTCGCCCAGGGTCACCGACAGGCCAGCCACTTCGAAACGCACGGCGACTTCGAGCGCGTCGAGACGGTCCAGCGGCAGGTTGGCGATGTCCTGGTCGTCCGCGGTTTCGGTCGGCGTGGGGAGGTCTCGATTCATGGCATGGCCTTTCGATGGTTGGATGGTGATGTGGGTGTTTTCCGCAAGCCCCTCCAGGCGATGGCCGGCGAGGCCGCCGATCTCGGCGGTGACCCGCAGCGCCTTGCCCGCCGAACTCCAATCGAGCACGCTGATGATGTCGCCGGGGCAGATGCCGCCGATCTCGCGAAGGCTCATGCGCGTGACGCCAATGCGAAAGGGAAGGGGGATGCGCAGCCACTCGAAGGCGTGCATCTGAACGGGCGCCGCTGGATTGAGCGCGGACATGAGGTTGTGCAGCGCGGTTGCGTCCTCGAACTGGACGCAACCGCCGAACCGGTGGTCTGCCACCTTCACTGAAAAGAACGCCGCGCGATGCCCGTCGAAAGACCAGGGTGTTTCATCGACCGGTGCCGAGCCGACCGCCGGGGCGGTGAGGTCCGACAGGGTCGGTGCCCATTCGAAGCGGAGGTGTGTGAGCTGCTCGAGGCGACCGACCAATTCATTCAGGGCGTCGGCCAGCAGCACATATTGAAGCTCGCTCGGCAGTCGATCGAATCGAGGTTCGCCCAGCAGGTGCGGCAAGGCAATGTGGTCGATGGCCAGGTGGCCCACGCAGGCGCCCAGCTTGAAGCGAAAGGTGTCTCGCCGTGCGACACCTGCGGCCATGGCGTCGCCTGACCAGCGAAGAGCGCACGAGGTGTCGCGCACGGCGAACGTGACGGGGGCACTGCAACCGTACAGCTGGTTCAGCGCGCGCATGCTCGCTGCCTCGATGCGAGGCAGCTCGCGTGCGCCGCCCAGGTCGGTGACGGGCTCATTCAACGCGGCAGGCATCTTCGAGATTCCGTTGCTTGAAGTTGTTTGTGGACGGACAGGTGCAGGTGCCTGGACACGGCACCAGCATGGAACCTCGACAGCCTATTCAAGGGGCCGCGGTTGAGGAAGGACGCAAATGCGTAGTGGTGAGCGTGCTTCGAACTACGCATCTGCGTTCTTGCCGGCTCAGACGTCGCAGTCCTAAAGTTGCCCGCATCGCATTCATTGAATTGAATGCCCCGCCCCTCACACACAAACGATGGCTGCAACTCCTCCAACTCTTCTGTCGATCGATGGTCTGCGCGGCGCGCTCGGCACGCTCGCGCGGCAGAACGACATGGTGCTGGCCGGCATGCTGGTGGTGATCGTCGCGCTGTTCGTGCTGCCGCTGCCCACGCTGCTGCTGGACCTGTTGATCGCGACCAACCTGTCTGTCAGTCTGGTGCTGTTGATCGTGGCGTTGTACGTGCCCACGACGCTTTCACTGTCGACGTTTCCATCGCTGCTGCTGTTCACCACGCTGTTTCGCCTGGCGTTGAACATCGCCTCGACCAAGCTCGTGTTGTTGCACGCCAATGCGGGCCACATCATCGATACGTTCGGCAAGCTGATCGTCGGCAACAACGTGGTGGTGGGTGGTGTGGTGTTCCTGATCATCGCCATCGTGCAGTTCATCGTGATCGCCAAGGGCTCGGAGCGGGTCGCGGAGGTGGCGGCTCGTTTCGCGCTGGATGCCATGCCGGGCAAGCAGATGAGCATCGATGCCGATGTGCGCGCCGGTGTGATGTCGTCCACCGCCGCACAGACGAAGCGTGAGCAATTGGAGCTCGAATGCCAGCTTCACGGCGCCATGGATGGCGCAATGAAGTTCGTCAAGGGCGATGCGATGGCCAGCATCGTGATTGCCATCGTCAACATCCTTGCCGGCATCGCGATCGGTACCTTGATGCGCGACATGAGCATCGGCGATGCATTGCAGCGCTACGTCATCCTCACCGTCGGCGATGGCATGGTGTCGCAGATTCCGTCGCTGCTGGTCTCCATCTCGGCCGGGATGGTCATCACGCGCGTGAGCACCGGTGGAAGGCGTGATGAGCAGCTTGCACCGCAGATCGGCCGCCAGTTGCTGGCCCACCCGCGCGCGCTGATCATCGCCGGTGGAACGGTGGGCATGTTCCTGGTGGTGCCGGGCTTTCCCAAGTGGGTATTCGCCGTGCTGGCGGCCGGGCTCATCGGCACCGGCGTGACCACCTTGATGCTGCGCCGGCAGCGCCGCTCGCAGCCATGGATCACCCACAACGAAGGCGCCGGGGAGGGCGTGGCCGATGACAACGCCATCGCCGCACCGCTGGCGGTGCGTCTGTCGACCAGCTTGCGCGGCCCGATCGACCGTTACGCGGTGGACCGGCAACTGGCTCAGGTGAAGTCCAGGGTCGAAGCGGATCTCGGGCCCGTGTTCCCGCGCCTGCATGTCAGCGTGCACGATTCGGTGCCCGAGCATGGCTACCAGGTGCTGGTGCAGGACGTGGTGGTGTCGCAAGGCATCTTGCGTCCGGGGTGGTTCTTGCTCGATCCAGCCGATCCGGCACCGCCACCGGCGGGCTCGGAGGGCGGGGATCCGTTCGGTCCGTTCGGCCGGGTCGTCTGGTCACCGGCGGCGGCCAACGGCAAGTGCTGGAGCTGCGAGGAGGTGGTGGGCCTGCACGTGGACAACACGGTGCGGCGGCACGTGCGCCAGTTCGTGGGCCTTCAGGAGGTGCAAAAGCTGCTCCATGTGGTGCAGCGTGAGGCGCCTGAACTGGCGGCAGAGGTCTCTCGCGTGGTATCAGCGCCGCGCATTGCCGAGGTGCTGCGCCGCCTGCTGCAAGAAGGCATTCCGATTCGCAACCTGCACGGCATTTTCGAAAGCCTGGCGATCTGGGCGCCGAAGGAGAGTGACGCCATTGCGCTGACCGAGTTGGTCCGCATCGACATGGGCCGCTACATCACCAGCCGCTACGTGGGGCAGAACCGGCAGATCGAAGCCATTCTCTTCGAATCCAGCCTGCTGACGCGGGTGCAGGATGCGGTCGAGCGTTCGCCGCGCGGCAACCTGCTGCTGCTCAGCCCGGCGGTGACGCAGGACATCCGCGCGCAGGTGCAGCGCATCCTCGCCTCGACCGCCCATCGCGTGGTGGCGATCGCGTCATCCGATGCGCGCCGCTATGTGAAGAACCTGATCGAGCCCGTGGCACCCATGCTGCCGGTGCTGTCGTACCAGGAAATCGATGACGACGTGGCCTTGCAGCCGGTGGGCTGGGTCACCAATCCGACCGTTGGGTGAGCGACATGACACCTTCAACCGTTCTCGACATCGCTCGCGAGGCCTTGCTGGTCGTGCTGTGGGTCTCCCTGCCGGTGGTCATTGTGTCGACCGTGACCGCGCTGGTGGTCGCGGTGCTGCAGGCCGTGACGCAGATCCAGGACCAGAGCATCGGCCAGTCGGTGAGGTTCATCGCGGTGCTGGTGGGCGTGGTGCTGACGGCCGGCGTGCTCGGCCGGGAGGTGCTGCGTTTCGCGGAGCGTGCCTTCCATCTTTTGACAACGTTGCCATGAGAGTTCTGCCCATGCTTTTCAGATCAAGACTCTGGCCACTGCTGGCCGCCGGCGTGCTGTCGGCGTCAGCGGGGTCGGTGCAGTCCGCCGCCCTGAACTGGAACAAGGGGCCTTTTTCGAGCGTTGCCAACGAGAAGCCGCTGCCCGACTTCTTGCGCGAGCTCGCGGCCTCGCAAGGCACCACCGCGGTGGTCGATCCCAAGGTGAGTGGCTTCATCAGCGGCAAGTTCCTCGCCTCGGCGCAGAGCCTGCTGACGAGCCTTTGCTCGACGAACGGCCTGACTTGGTACCACGATGGTTCGTTTCTCTACATCGAGCCGGCCGCGGACGCACGGACCGAGGTGATGTCCATCAGCGCGGGCAGTGGAGGGCGCATCACTGAAACCCTCAACCGCCTGCAGATCGCCGACAACCGGTTCCCGCTGACGATCAGCGAGGCCGATGGCACCTTGCGCGTCTCCGGACCCCGGCGGTACGTGGAGATGGTGCGCCAGGCGGTCAAGCTGTCGGACCAGCGCGCTTCGCTGAACAGCCAGGCCGAGATCCGCGTGTTCCCGCTGCGTTACGCCTGGGCATCGGACTTCAAGACAAGCCGGGCGGGGCGGGAAGCCACCGTCGGCGGGGTGGTGAGCGTCTTGCGGGGGCTGTATCCCAACCAGGCAGCGGGCGCCACGGGCAAAGGCGGCGCCGCAGGCACCGGCTCGCCGCTTCGCGTGGGCCCCAACCGGGTGCTCAAGCTCAGCAGCGGCGAGACGATCGAGGCGCCCAAGGTCGAGATGGGCGGTGCCGCGGCGCCTGCCGGTGGCGACGATGCGCCGTTCAATCTCTCGCCCAATGCCGAGCTGCCGCAGTTCCATGCCGATTCGCGCATGAATGCGGTGGTCGTGCGGGATCTGCCCGAGCGCATGGCGCAGCATGCGCGCCTGATCGAATCGATGGACACTCGGCCGCTGTTGATCGAGCTCGAGCTCACGATCATGGACATCAGTTCCGACACGCTCAACAGGCTGGGCGTGGACTGGCGGCTGCACAGCGGACACGCTGATCTCCAGACCGGAAATGGCGATCAGCTGCCGCTGACCTTCGACACCGCCCGGGGCGAGGCGGGCCAGACGGGGGCTCGAACGCCCTTGGGCGGGGTGTTCACGGCCACCATCGGAAATGCTGCGCGCAACTTCCTGCTGACGAGGGTGAACGCACTGGCCAAGAACGGCGACGCGAACTTCGTTGCACGCCCCAAGGTGCTGACGTTCAACAACACCGAGGCGGTGCTGGAGAACCTGAGCGAACTGCATGTGAGGGTCAACGGGTTCCAGGACGCCGGCTTGTTCAACATCACTGCGGGCACCGCGTTGCGCATCACCCCGATGCTGGTCGACCAGGGCGGCGAGCGCGGCGTGATGATGACCATCAACATCGAAGACGCCGACATCAGCGCAGCGCAGGTGGACGCCATTCCGGTCGTGCGACGCCGCGCCGTCAACACGCAGGCGATGGTGGACGAAGGCACGAGTCTTCTGATCGCCGGCTATTCGTCGGAAGAAAAGGTCAACGCGACCTCCGGCGTACCGGTTCTGTCGAACATGCCGGTGATCGGCAACGTGTTCAAGTTCACCGAGAAGAAGCAACTGAACATGGAGCGGTTCTACCTGCTGACGCCACGGTTGGTGACAACGCGGACTTCGGCCGCTGCGCCAGTGCCGGGCGGTCAATCGACTGCACCGCCGGCCAAGGCGCCGATGGCTGATGGCGCCCAGCAGCCTGCTGGCAAGACCGGCACGCAGCCCGATGATGTGCCAGCCAACCCATCCGGCGACGTCAAGCAGGAGGGCCGGACATGAGCGCCGCATCCGATCGCACGCAGGCACGCCCCGCGCCGTTGAACGCCGAGGCGGGTTCACCCTTCTGGTGCCTGCGTTTCCTGGGCGGCGCACTGCGCGGGCGCACCATCGCGCTCAAGGCGGGCACCAATGTGCTGGGGTCCGCCGGCGATTGCGAAGTGCTGCTGCCCGGCGGCGACGTGATGCCTCACCACCTGTCGCTCACCGTCGGGGAGGTCGTGGTGTCGCTGCAGAAGATCGGTGCCGCATCGGCGTTGCT
Organism: uncultured Rhizobacter sp.; assembly: GCA_966212105.1. Taxonomy (GTDB): domain Bacteria; phylum Pseudomonadota; class Gammaproteobacteria; order Burkholderiales; family Burkholderiaceae_C; genus Rhizobacter. Next base: position 74,350 of record CBIHPH010000007.1, on the reverse strand, counting down.
CAACGGCGAGGAGATTCGCCAGCCGCGCAAGAGCGTGGTGGCGGGCGATGTTGTCTCGGTAGGCCAGATCGAGTTCCAGCTCGATCAGGCGTACCCGGCGGCCGAACCGGACGATTCCATGTTCGCCGGGCCGCAGAGTGTGCTGTTGGACGATGCCCCGTCCCCGGATGTGCGGCCTGCACCCGCGCGGCGGCTCACGGGCTGGGTGGGCGCCGGTGTCGCCGCAGCGGCCGTGCTGGGTCTGGCGGTGCTGGCCTTCCAGGGTCCCGTCACTGGTGGCTCGCAGGCGCGCGGCACTGTGAACCTGCCGGAGGTGGAACAGGTCTTGAAGGCGTTTCCGGAAACCGAGGTGCAGGCCTTGCCGGGCGGGCAATTCAACGTGAAGGGTTATGTGGAGACGCGCCAGCGCCGCCAGGCCTTGCGCGATGCCCTGGCCCCGTTCGGGTCGAGCGTGAGCGTGAACGTGCATGCGGCCGAAGAGATGGTGGAGCGGGCGCGCCGCTACGTGAGCGATCCCGCGATTGCGGTGACCTACGGCGGCCAGGGCCGCCTGGTGGTCTCCGGCACCGTCGACGACGAATCCGTGCGCCAGAAGGTGCGCCGCCTGAGCGAGGACCTGCAGCCCACGGTGCTGGTGTCGGACAAGGTGCAGGTGGTGCCGCGGCCGGCCAAGCCGGTGGCCCCGGGCGACGCACTCGACCAGGCCGCCGCGCTGCAGCGCTTGTTGCCCGCGCCGGTGGTGAGCATCACCGCGGACGAGCACGGGCTGAACCACGTTCAGTTGGCCAACGGCAATCGGTACTACGAGGGCGCGGTATTGCGCTCGGGAGCGGTGCTGACGCGCATTGCGCCCGATGGCGTCACGGTGCGAGGCGGCACCGAGCCGCAGGCTCGATGAAGTGAGACAAGCAGGCCTGGAGCCTCCGGCTCGAGGTCCGCGCAACGGCTTTCTGCAGCAGCACGCTGCTGCATGGAAAGGCCTCTGCTCGCCCGAGCGGGGGTGGATTTTGAAACTTTGTTCAACCACATCAGGAGATCAGACATGGCAGACACAGCAGCACCCGCAGGCGGTTCCACCGACGCCTCCATCGCGGCGATGAACAAGGCGGCAGCCGACAACCAGAGGTTGATGGTTGCAAGCACCCAGGTGTCGACCCAGATCCAGGCAGCGGCATCCACCGCGCACACGATCGAGGGCGCCAACGCCGCGGCGGGAGAGGTGGCGAAGGCCACGGGCAACGACTTGCGCAGCGCCGCCAAGTCTTCGTAAACGCCTGACATCCCGCACGGTGCACGCGCCGTGTGTACCGGAGAAATCCCGCAGGCAGCAAGCCTGCGGGGTTTTGTGTTCAGTCATTCCCAAGGTGACCATCATGACCGATCCCACTTCATTGGCGGTATCCCCCGCTCTGGCCGCATCGAGCGCGCCGGCGGCACCCGCACGCCCGCAGTTGGACCCCGGCGAAACCCGCGTGTTCGCCGACATGATGATGAGCGGCGCCACGCTGCCGCACGCATCGGTGCGTGTCAGCACCAACACGGTCTCCGATGCCGCAATGGCCCATGCCGGGCAGCTTGTCGGCAATGGCCGATCGATCGAAGAACTGCGCCACGGCATGGTGGCGTCGATGGATCCCAGCGACCCCGTCAAGACCATGTTCGCCATGACGGATCTGTCGATGCAGGCCCAGGCGACCTTCTCCAAGTTGCACATCGCCACCGGCCTGGCCAGTGCAGCGACCAGCCTGTTCGGCACGCTGCTGAAGAACCAGCAGTGAGGCTCGCCATGGACCAGCCATTGGGCACATCGCTCCGTGCCGCGCGCGCCCTGCGCGCCAGCCTGCTGTTTGCCGTTGCGTTGCTGCTTTCGGGTTGCAAGGTGGCGCTTTACTCGGCCTTGAACGAACAGGAGGCCAACGAAATCATCGCCGTGCTCACGGCGGAAGACATTGCAGCCGTCAAGGAACGGCAGGAAGGCAACAACTGGCAGGTGCAGGTCGACGAAGGTCGCCTGGGTGCCGCGATGGACCTGCTGCGCGCGCGAGGTTTGCCGAACGAACGCTACGCCAGCATGGGCGATGTGTTCCAGAAGCAGGGCCTGGTGTCCACGCCGGCGGAGGAACGAATGCGGTACGTGTACGCCGTGTCGCAGGAGCTGTCGCAGACCTTGCGCAGCGTCGACGGCGTGGTGTCAGCCCGCGTGCACGTGGTGATCCCGGCCAACGATCCATCGAGCGAGCGCATGCGTCCGTCGTCGGCCGCCGTGTTCATCAAGCACCGGCCGGATGTGGACCTGCGGCTGCTGACGCCCGCCGTGAAGGACATGGTGGCACACAGCATCGAAGGTCTCACGCACGACCAGGTGTCCCTGTCGCTGTTCGAGGCGCAGGTGCCGCGGCAGGGGGTGAGCGCCCATGGCGGCCGGCAAGAGGCCGGGCAGGGGAGCAGCCTGCTGCCGGTTCGGACGCTGAGCATCCTGCTGGTGCTGTTGCTGGCCGCGGCCGTGTGCCTGATGGTGCTGCCGGGCCTGCTGCGCCGCCGGGGCATGGACTGGCGCACGTTCCTGCAGCGCCGGGTGCTGCGGCGATAGGCGGAACAGGAAGCGCCGGCATGCTTGCAAAACTCCTGTCCCGCGTCCCCCTGCTCGGTGCCATGGCACCGGCCGGAACGGCCGCAGCCGAGATGCCATCTGGCGTGGCGTCGGATCACGGTCCCCTGGACTTCCTGCGGCTGGTGATGCGCTACAACCTGCATCCCCACATCGACCTGCATCCCAGCTGGCTGCCCACCGGCTGGCCCGTGCCGTACCGGCACGTGGCACGGTTCGGGCCTGCGGGGCAGTCCGTGCTGGCCGACTTGCTCGGGCCGCAGGGCAGGACCATGGCCGACTACCGGTTCGAGTCGCGGCTGAAGCGGCTGGCGCTCCTGGACGCCGGTTCGCTGCGGCGATTGGCGATGTACGTTGGCTTGGCCGCCCACCTTCCGCTGCTGCGGCAGCGCAGTGCTGCCGGATCCGGGCTGCTGCGCCAGGCCCGGCGCTATGACCCTGACGTGCAGCCATTCGCCTTCGAACGCATGCCGGCGTTGCCCGCACTGCGCATGAATGGCAAGGCGCTGCAGGAGCGTCCCGAGGCCGCAGGTCGCCTGCTGGTCAACCGCGGCTACCGCCTGCTGCTCGGGGCGTTGGCGCCCGAGGGCGAAGAAATCGTGCGGCGGGTGCGGCGGAAGTTTCCGCGCCGCCTGGCCGATCTCAGCGTGCCGCAGCTGGAGCCGCGGCAACTTCGACAACTCAGCGAACTGATGCTCTTGTGCATCGTTCCAGAAAGGCTATCGCAATGGGACTGGCTTTTGTGATCACCACCGCCAACCTGCAACTGTTGAGCGAACGCAAGGTGCTCAAGGAGGCCGAGTACGCCGCGCTGCTCGACGCTTCGGCCGTGGTGGATGCGGCGCGCGCCGAGGCGCGCAGCATCGTTGCCCAAGGCACCGAGCAGGCCGATGACAGCCGGAGGGCGGGCTACGAAGAAGGGTTGCAGCAGGCCCAGGCCGAGTACGCGCAGCGACTGGTGTCGCAGGCCCTGGCTGTGGAGCAGCAACTGTATGCACTGCGCCGCGCGATGGCACAAATCGTTGTCAAGGCGGTGGGCCAGTTCATCGCGGATGTGGAGCCGCAAGCGCTGTTCGAATCCGCGCTTCGGCGCGTGGACAGCCTGGTGCGCAGCGAACCCTATATGGCGGTGCGTGTGGCCCCGGGTCAGGAGGATGCTGTGCGCCAGGCGCTGGACCGCCTGCGCAGCGAAGCCAACTGGACCATGAACGTGTCGCTTGCCGCCGACCCGGCCCTGCAACCCGGGGCCTGCATCGTGCAAACCGCCTCGGGCACGCTGGAGATCGGCATGGACGCTCAATTGGATGCCTTTCGGCGGGCGGTGGAGCACGGTGGCATGGCCGCCTCGGATGGGGCGGGGCAATGAGCGGGGGGCAGGGCAGCGGTGCGGAGCAGCTCGTCGCCGAGTTGGCCCAGAGCCTGGACCGCATCACCCCGGTGGGCATGCGCGGCCGAGTCAGCAAGGCGGTGGGCACGCTGATCGACGCCACCGGCATCCAGGCCCATGTGGGCGAGCTGTGCCAGCTGGTCACGCCCGGCGAACCGCCATTGCCGGCCGAGGTGGTCGGCTTTCACGGCAACACCGCGGTGCTGACACTGTTGGGCCCCACCACCGGCATCTCCACGTTGACGCAGGTGGTCCCCACGGGCCACGGCCACACCTGCCCGGTGGGCACCGGCTTGTTGGGCCGGGTGCTCAACGCCATGGGCCAACCGATCGATGACGGCGGGCCGCTGCAGGTGCATCAGCATCTGCCGGTGCAGCGCGAGCCGGTGGGCCCGCTGGCTCGCCGGATGATCGAGCGGCCGTTGTCGACCGGTGTCCGAGCCATCGACAGCTTGCTGACGGTGGGCGAAGGCCAGCGCCTGGGCGTGTTCGCGTCACCTGGCGTCGGCAAGAGCAGCTTGCTGGGCATGCTGGCGCGTGGTTCCACCGCCGATGTCAACGTCATTGCCCTGATCGGCGAGCGTGGCCGCGAGGTCAAGGAGTTCATGGAATACAACCTCGACCCCGAAGGCCTGGCCCGCTCGGTGCTGGTCGTCTCCACCTCGGACCGGCCGCCCATGGAGCGCGTCAAGTCGGCCTATGTGGCCACCACCATCGCGGAACACTTCCGCGACCAGGGCAAGAGCGTGCTGCTGCTGATGGACTCGCTGACCCGCTTCGCACGCGCGCAGCGCGAGATCGGCCTGGCCAGCGGCGAGCCGCCCACGAGACGCAGCTACCCGCCCTCGATCTTCTCGATGCTGCCGCAATTGCTCGAGCGTGCCGGGCAGGGGACGACGGGCGCCATCACCGCCATCTACTCCGTGCTGACGGAAGGCGATGAGGAGAACGATCCCATCGCCGAGGAAGTCCGCTCCATCCTGGACGGCCACATCGTGTTGTCGCGCAAGCTGGCGCAGGCCAGCCAGTTCCCCGCCATCGACGTGCTGGCCAGCGTGAGCCGCGTGATGGGCCACCTGGCGGGCGCCGAACACCAGCGCGCCGCAGCGCAGCTGCGCGCGCTGATGGCGAGGTATCAGGAGCTGGAGCTGCTGATCCAGATCGGCGAATACAAGCAGGGCACCGACCCGATGGCCGACCGCGCCATCGAACTGCGCGCCGCCATCCAGGCGTACCTGACCCAGGCACCCACGGCGCTGCAGCCCATGGAAAAAAGCGTTGCCGAACTGCGCAGGCTCGTGGGGCTGTGAGGCGTGTATCGAGCCGACCCGAACGCATGGTGAAACCGCATGACGACCATTGATTGGCATCTCCTCATCGGCGTCCGCGAGCGCCAGAAAGCCGCCGCAGTGGCATCTGTGGCGCACGAACGCCGTGCCCTGCAAGCCAGCGAGGACCAGGCCCGGGCGGCACATGTGCAATGGCAAGACCAGCTGCAGGCCAAGACGGCACATTGGCAAGCGACGAGCGTTGCGCTGGCCAGCGGCGGATTCAAGGCCGTGCAGTTGCGCGAGGCCGCCACCGGCAGCCAGGCCCTCGATTCGCAGATCGCCCGGACGGGCCGAGCCGCGGCCGAGGCCCGGGCGGTGGTCCTGCAGCAGGAAGCCCGGCTGGACGCCCGCCGCGGCGAGCTGCGTGCTGCCGAGGGCGAGTTGCTGAAAGCCCGGCAGATGCAGGACCGCCAGCATGCGCAGCAGCTGCGCGCCAGCGAGTTGCGCCAGGAGGACACCACCGAGGACGTGGCGACGCAGAAGTGGCTGCGGCGCCGGCCTTCATGACCCGCCGAGACCGATCATGCAAGCCTTCGAACTCCATGCCCTGGAAAGCCTGTTCGGCTCCGTCGCGCTCACCATGCCGCGCGTGCTGGCGATCTTCGCCGTGGTTCCGTTCTTCTCCACTGCGATGATCCCCGGCCTGGCACGCGCCGGCCTCACGCTGACCGTGGCGATCTTCATGTCGCCTGCCGCCGGTGACATGCCGCCACTGTCGATCGGCCTGTGGATGCTCATCGCGGCCAAGGAGGCGCTCATCGGCACGCTCCTGGGCCTGGGCTTCGGCATCTTCATCTGGGCCATCCAGAGCGTGGGCGAGCTGATCGATTTCCAGACCGGCGCGGGCAACGCGGCGTACTTCGACCCCCTGGGCGGGCACCAGAGCGGGCCCACGTCGCAGCTGCTGGGCTGGCTGGTGATCGTCCTGTTCTTCTCGACGGGCGGGCTGGCCGCGCTGCTTGGCGCCATGGTCGATTCCTATCGCCTGTGGCCCGTCACCAGCTTTTTCCCGAAGGTGGACGTGGTGCTCGAGCAGTTCGTGGTGCACCAGGGCGACACCTTGTTCAACTGGATCGTCAAGCTGGCCGCGCCGGTGATCTTCGTCCTGCTGTTGGCCGAGCTGGGCATGGGCCTCGTCAGCCGCGTGGCGCCGCAGCTCAACGTGTTCGTGTTCGCGCAGCCGCTCAAGAGCGTGCTGGCCACGCTGATGCTGTTGCTGTTCCTGGGCCTCGTCTACAGCTCGTTGCAGGAGTTCATGCGACCCGACAACAGCGTGCTGGCCTTCCTGCGCGCCACGCTTTGAAGAAAGAGAAGGCACCCCCATGGAAGAAAAGACAGAGGAGCCCACCCCCAAACGCCTGCGCGACGCACGCAAGCGTGGCGAGGTGGTGTTCAGCCAGGACGTGGCCTCCAGCGCCACCTTCATGCTCGTGTTGACGGCGCTGTGGGCATTGGGCGGCTGGGGCTACGGCCTGCTGCGGGGACTGTGGTTGCAGGCCAGCAGCGCAACGCTGCTGGCGCAGCCGCAGCAGCACGCCCAGGAGGCCCTGTGGGCTGCCATGCAGGCGGTGCTGTGGGGCACCGTGCCGCTCATGGCGCTCGCTGCGCTTGGCGGGGCGGCGGCCTCGTTCTTCCAGGTGGGAGGGTTGCTCGCCTGGGAAACGCTCAAGCCCGACGCCAACCGCCTGAACCCGGGCGAGGGCCTGAAGCGCCTCATCTCGACGCGCAACCTGGTCAACCTGCTGAAGCTGCTGCTGAAGACGGCTTTGCTGGCCTTGCTGGTGTTTGCCGTCGTCAAGGCGGACATGGACACCGCACTCAAGCTCGGCTACGCCCGGCCGGCCACCATCCTCGCCGCCGGAGCCCGTATCGTGTTTGCCGCATTTGCCTGGGCCGCGCTGATCTACGTGTTGACGGCGGCGGTGGACTACGCGCACCAGCATTTCGAGTTCATGAAGCAGCAACGCATGTCGAAGGATGAAGTGCGGCGCGAACACCGGGAGAGCGAAGGCGACCCCACCAACCGCTCGCGCCGTCGCGTGGCCCACTTCGAGGCCGTCCACGCGAGCCTGGTGGACCGCGTGCGCGCGTCCTCCGCCGTGATCCACGCGGCCGGTGTGGCGGTGGCCTTGCAGTACCTGGGCGAGAAGGACCTGCCCCGCGTCATCGCGCGCGGCCAGGGTGATGCGGCCGCGCAGATCCGGCGCATCGCGTCGGAGGCGTTGATCCCGATCGAGTTCGATGCGCAGCTGGCGCAGCGGCTTCATGAGGACGTCGGGCTGGACATGCCCATTCCACGGGCGTTGTACGAGCCGGTGGCCAAGACGCTGCGCTGGGCGCAGGGGGAGGGCTGAGCCGACTCCCAACGAACAGTCCCTTGTCACTTCGTCTTACTTTGGAAAACAGAAAGGAATTTCAATGAGCAAAACCTTGATCCACCTCAACCGCGCAACCGATGACCAGCTGAAGCATTTGCGCACCTTGCGGCAGGACTTCGCCCGCTTCGACACCGCCCGAGATGCCTTGCATGGCAAGTCGGGTGGTCCGGACAACAAGGTGAGCAAGGCCGACCTCCAGGCGGTCGTCGACAGCGTCGGAACGAAGCACGGCAAGGCCTTTTCGCAAGCGGATGTAGAGGCTGCGCGGTTCCTGTTGGCCCACCCGGAAGCCATGAGCGGTCTCGATGCCGCAACCGGTGGGTGGCTCGATGACAAGACGATCTCGCAGGCGGCCGTGGACGCCGCACTGCATGCGTCGAAGTCTGCCGTAGCGTGGAAGACGGCGCCTGTTGAGGCCGGCCCGAATCATTTCAAGCTGTCGATCCATGGCCCCGACCCCGATTTCGCCGTTGGCGGGACGCATGACCAGCAGGAACACCAGCGCAATGTTTCGGCGCAGCTGGCGGTCGATGCGGCGGTCAGCTATGCAGGCCGGGGCCTGCCGCCGTTCATGCGGATCTCCGACGAGACCGTGACGGCCAAGCTGGACCAACTCAACCCCAACCCACCGCTGGGCGAAGACGGGAAGGAGGTCACGCGTGCGGTGTACCGGAGCCAGATTCCGGGTGCCGATCCGCAGAAGGTGTACGACCATTGGGTCAATGACCCGAACGAAGTCTTCAATGCCGGCGGGATGGAGATCCGTCCGGCCACGAAGTCTCTGCAGAACGGCGGGCGCTACATGCTCGAGATTGGCAAGCCGCCGACGTGGCTGCCAGTGGAGGTGCACACCGATCCCGAGGCGCGCTCCATCACCATCGACACGCTGGACGGCCATGTGTTGCGCGGCAGCCAGACATTCACCTTCAAGGACGATGGCCAAGGCGGCACAGAGATCGTCCAGGACGCACGCTTCCAGGCCAGTTCGGAGCTGGTGGGAGATGCCCAGAAGTTCTTGTCGGTGTCACGCGGCCAGCACGAGGCCTGGCAGGCGGCGCACCGGGAAACGTACGAACAGTTCAACGGAGATCGCGGCTACACAGGACAGGGCATCGCGTTCGATCCGATTGGGAACGGTGTCGCCATGGGCAAGGAGACCCTTGGAAATGTGCTCTCCGACCCGCTCGCTGCCATCGATGCCGGCATCGATCTGGGCGGCGATGTGATCGACCTGGGGATCGATGGCTTCCGCCGACTCTTTTGAACGGCCTCGCGCCACTGAACAGCGTTCGACCAAGTAGAGAAATGCTGCAGCAGACAGACCCTTGTCACTTGGTCCTACTCCGGAAAACAGAAAGGAATCCCGATGACCAAAACTTTGATCCATCTCAACCGCGCAGCCGATGAACAGCTGAAGCACTGGCGCACCTTGCGGCAGGACTTCGCCCGCTTCGACACCGCCCGCGATACCGCCCAGGGCAAGAGCCGGGCGGGCAGCGCTGACAACAAGGTGAGCAAGGCTGATCTCAAGGCGGTCGTGGACAGCGTTGGAACCAAGCACGCGAAGGACTTTTCGCAGGCCGACGTAGAGGCGGCACGGTTCCTCTTGGATCACCCGAAAGCGATGAACACCCTGGACACTGCGGCGCATGGGGGGCATCACGACGAGAAGATTTCCCGGGAGGATGTGGACGCCGCACTGCCCGCGGCAGAGCCTGGCGGAGCGAACAAGACGGCGCATGTGGAAGCGGCCTCAAGCACCGTTGACGATGTGAAGAATTTCTTGGGCGATACCTTGAGCTTTGGCATGAACGCGGGCCGCAAGGGTTTGAATTTCCTGCACGACAAGACAAGCGACGTTGCAAACACGCTCTCCAAAGTTCATTCGGTCGGAGACTTGATCAACGTGCTGCCGTTCAACAATTCGGCCGAGGCGGCCACGAAGGCGCTTCTCGGGCAGGATCGAATCACCCTGGACAAGGACGCGATCGCGGAGATCAAGCACGATCCGGCATTCGTGGCCCATGAGAAAAAACTCATCGAAGCGATCAAGGCGCGACCCGAGTATGGCGATGGCAAAAGCTTCTCGGTTCCTCTGGCCGATCTGGACGTCGACAAAGTGGTCGAATTCGGCGGCAAGCGCGGGAAGGAGAGCATGGGAAGTCAACTGAAGCACATCTACGACTTCACTGACCCTGATGTCCGGGCCACCTTGAAGGTCGCCGGCAACGACCTCACCTGGCTGCTGCGGCATGCGACGGTCGGCGGCACCGCGCACGTCGACCAAAAGGGCAACATCAAGATCGACTACGAGGTCAGCGACAAGCTCGACTTGCGGCCCGGCAAGGGCAGGACCGGAGCCTACAACACAACGAACCAGATCCTGGGGACGATCTGGCACGATGTGCTCGGAGCCAAAGAAGCGCGGGTCGTCGGCGACTTCAGCGTGGAGCACAGCGCAGCAGGCTGATCATCCGCAAGTTGAGAACGCGAGCTTGGTGAACCGCGTGCACGCGTCCTCGGCATCGCTCGCTGTGAGCCAGGGCGCGGCGACCCTCTGAAGGACCGTGCTCTGGCGTTCGAAGCCTCATCGCATCAACCTTTGAAGGAGAGAACATGACAGCAGGAATCACAAGGACCCATGCAGCCTCCACATCGAGGGGTCTACAAGACCTTTCCAAAGTGACGCCTCCCTCCAGGACAGGTCATCCGGGCGCTTCAGCTGCTCAGGTGGCTGCGACCGGCACACCGTTGAAAAATGCAGCGCCGGCAGCATCCAGTGAGCGCGGGACGCGCTCGCCGGCCGGGCTCGGCAGTTCGCCGAAGCAACACGCTCCTGCGGCGGCCACGGCTCCCGCACCAGGCGATGACAGTGACATCAAGATCGTCGATCTCAATGCAGCCATGGGTTGGTCGAAAGGCCCCGGAGATCCGCTCGGCACCGACCTGAGCACAACCGACATCTCACTGCTGGCCGACGACCTGTTGAAGACAGGCAAACCGGATGTCATCACCCTGCAGGAGGTTGCGAAAGATGCCCTCTACGGCACACCAACAGTGCAAGGCCTGCAGCAGACACTGGAAGCCAAGACGGGTGACAAGTGGAAGGTCTATTTCGGCGACTCGGGGCTGTCGGACAAGAACGGCAGGCCGTCAATTCCCTATTACAAGAGCGACCGATCGAATGACGGCAACAAGAACGAACAACCCGTGTCCCACTCGTTCGCCGGCAACGCGATCCTGGTGCGTGAAGGCTCAGGCATCAAGTCATCGAAGTCCCTCACGAAAGACAACATGCTCGGTGACGAGGGAAAACGCCTGCACTCGTCTGGAAAAGCGAACAACACCGGCGACGGCATGACGGCGGGCAGTGTCGTGGGCGTTCAATTGGAGACCCGCAACGGCCGGCACATGAACGTGTTTACCACGCACATCGCCAACAACGAAGCGCCGGGCAACATCAAGCAGATCAAGGCCGAACAAATCGATTTTGTTCGCACGCTGGCTTCACAAGGAAACTTGCCGACCGTGGTGACAGGCGACTTCAACACCAATGTCCGCCCGTTCACGCCACGTGTGACCTCTTCTGCGGACGCTGCTGCCATGCGAGGCTTCCTGGCGGCCAACTTTCGTGACGCCACTTCCGATGTCAGCGGCACATCTTCGAAGATTCTCGGCCTGTGGACCGAGGACTATGACCACATCTTTACCCGCAACCTGGCCGGCAAGGGGACGGCGTACGACAGCCGCATGTCCGACCATCGCGCGCTCACGATGACGGTTCAGCTCAACGACATTGGCACGGGCTGAAGAGTCCGCTGGTGTCGGTCCGGTTGATTTCACGTGGCAGACCGTCCACCGCGACTCCTGCCTTCATTTCGATGGGGATTCCCAACTTGCCAGACAACGATCGCCAGGGCGATCCCCATCTAAAAGTTTGCCGCAATGCCTACCAGGCTGAGGCGTACTTCACAGACAGACCCCCGGCATAAGCCACCCTACCAGGGCTGACGCTGGAGCACTGACTCTCGGCGAAGCCGCTGCGTAGCTTGGTCGGCACCCACGCCATGTCATACCGGCGAACGCCGGTAGCCCCTGGGTGCGGTGGGCCCCGGTTTTCGCCGGCGTGACGTGCTGTGTTGCGCTTTGCGGCGTTCTCGATCTGCCGGCCCGAGAGGCAGCGAGGGCGTATGGCGGCGCGCCCCTCTGCCCATGTTGTCCCGTACGTAATATTACGTACACCTCCCCGCGGTGCCACGAGTTCACGCGAGCGGCACTCACACGCATCATCCCTCTCCGCAACTCGTTGGCAACCTTCAGGCGACATGAAGGGCCACGGCAGGAAAGGGAAGCATGACCGGATTGAACACGGGCCGAAGTCCGGATCACGGGGACGGAGTCAGTGATGCAAAAGAAGAGGACTCCCTTCTGGGCAGCCTGTGGCGCCGGGCCGTGCAGCGGGAGGAGCAACCTGCGCTGATCTTCCTGGCCGACGGAGAGCGCGAAACCTGCCGGTTGAGCCACGGTGAACTGCATGAACGTGCCCGGTCGTTGGCCGCTCGGCTGCGGGCCAAAGGCCTCGGCGGCGAGCGTGTGTTGCTGTTGTTGCCCTCCGGAGTCGATTACGTCGTCGCCTTCCTGGGTTGCCTGTATGCGAAGGCCGTCGCGGTGCCGGCGTATCCGCCTGCCTCCGACAACCACGCCGGTCGCGTCGAGGGCATCCTCGGCGACTGCGATCCACGTTGTGTATTGACGGTTGCCCATCTCCTGCAGCCCTTGCGGACACGGTTCGAGGCGGTCATCCCGGAACCCGGCATGCTCTGGATCGCGGTCGACGAGGCGTCGGCCGAAGAAGCGCCTGCAACGGCTGCGCCCGAATCAAGCCCTGATGACCTGGCCTTGTTGCAATACACCTCGGGCTCCACCGAACGTCCCCGCGGTGTGATGGTCACGCACGGCAATCTGCTCGATCACGCGCGGATGCATGCCGCGGCTTGGGAGCTGCGGGAGACCGACGTGTTCGTCAGCTGGCTGCCGTTGTTCCACGACATGGGCCTGATCGGCGCCATCCTGCAGCCCTTGTATCAGGGGGCCTGCGTGGTGCTGATGCCGAGTGCGGCGTTTCTTCAGAAGCCGCTGCGGTGGATTGACGCATTGAGCCGGTACAAAGGAAGCGTCGCCTACGCGCCGGACTTCGCCTATGCGTTGTGTGCCGATGCGCCGGGGGAGACCGGGCGGCGCGATCTCTCTTCATGGCGAATTGCCTGCAACGCCGCCGAGACGGTCCATGCAGAAACCCTCATGCGATTCGCCTCGCGCTTTGCCGCCGACGGATTCCGCGCGGATGCGCTGGTTCCAGGTTACGGCCTGGCGGAAGCGACGCTGGTCGTCAGCTGCAGCCTTCGGCCTCAGTCCGCACCTCGGTGGATGCACTGCAGTGCATCGGCACTGGAAGCCGGCCGGCTGACGCCACGCAGAGCGGAAGATGAGCGCAGCCTGCCGATCGCCTGCACCGGTTGGCCCTCGTCCCACCTGAAGGTGGTGGTCGTGCAGCCGGACCGTCGGGAGCGGAGCCAGGACGGTGACGTGGGCGAAGTGTGGGTGCAGGGTGCTTCGGTGGCCCAGGGTTATTGGCGAAAGCCCGAACCGACGCTCAACACCTTTCAAGCGCGGTTGGCCGATGGGGAAGGGCCTTTCCTGCGCACCGGAGATCTGGGCGCCTACCACGGCGGCGAGCTGTACATCGTCGGCCGGCTCAAGGATTTGATCATCGTTCGGGGACAGAACCACCATCCGGGCGACATCGAGCACACGGCCTGGCGGGCGCACCCGGCCCTCGCGCATGGTGGAGGTGCGGCATTCGCAGTCGAGATCGACGGGGAAGAGCGGCTGGTCCTGGTGCTGGAGGTCCGGCGAACGGAGCGCAAGCGCTTCGATGGGGGGCGCATCGTCGGGGCTGTGCTCGCCGCCGTGGCGCAGCACCATGGACTGCAGCTGCATGCCTTGCTGCTGCTCAAGCCGGGGGAGATCCCGCGGACGTCCAGTGGGAAGATCCAGCACCATGCCTGCAAACGCGACTTCCTCGCCCAGCGGTTCAATGCCTTGTTCAGCTGGTCATGCGTGGATTCGGCGGTCTCATCCGCCGCGGTGGCTTCTGCCTCGGAGCTGACCGTGGCCGGCTGGCTGCAGCAGCGGATTGCCGTAGCGAGGCAGCTTCGCCCACAGGATGTGGACCTCGACACGCCCTTCACCGCATTCGGCATTGATTCCCTGGAGCTCGTGACACTCACCGGCCAGCTCTCTGGCTGGCTTGGCCGCACGCTGCCGCCCACGCTCCTCTACAGCCTGCCGACCATTCGTAGTCTCGCGCGCTACCTTGGGGACGACTGCCAACCCAAGGCCGAAGCTGATGTTCGGCGCGCAGGGCGGATCGCCCTGGAGCCGACGGCCATCATCGGCATGTCGTGCCGCTTTCCGGGGGCGCCGACGCTCGAGGCCTATTGGGAGCTGCTGCTGCAGGGCAGGGATGCCATTGCGGATGTGCCGGCCTCGCGCTGGAACGCACAGGCGGAGCCCGGTCCCACACGACAAGGTGGGTTCATTGAGGGAGCGGACCTGTTCGATGCCGAGTTCTTCGGCATCTCGCCGCGAGAGGCGCAAAGCATGGATCCGCAGCAACGTGTTCTCTTGCAGGCCGCCTGGCATGCGCTCGAGGATGCCGGCATTGCGCCCCACTCCCTGGCCGGCAGTCGGACGGGTGTGTTCATCGGGATCAGCCTCACGAACTATCGCGATCTGCTGCAGAGCCATGCCGTGCCGGCGGATGCCTATCAGGCGGCGGGCAACACGCTGTCGGTGGCTGCCAACCGGATTTCCTATGTGCTGGGCCTGCAGGGACCGAGCCTGGCGATCGACACCGCCTGTTCCTCTTCGCTTTCCGCGTTGCACCAGGCACGGCTGAGCCTGCAGGCCGGTGATTGCGACATCGCCATCGTGGGGGGTGTCAACCTGTTGCTGTCTCCCCTGGACGGTCGCGCCCTGGACGAAGCACACATGTTGTCCGAGCGGGGCCGCTGCAGCGTGTTCGATGCAGCGGCGGACGGATACACACGCGGAGAAGGCTGCGCTGTCATCGTTCTTCGGAGGCAAAGCGATGCCGAATGCGGGAATGACCGGATCCATGCCTTGATCATCGGCTCGGCACTCAACCAGGATGGCAAGAGCAACGGCATGACGGCCCCCAACGGCCTGGCGCAACAGGCGGTCATGCGCGATGCCCTCGCCGCGGCAGGTGTGGATGTCGCCTGGGTCGGCTACGTCGAGGCCCATGGCACGGGCACCGCATTGGGCGACCCGATCGAAGCCGAGTCGATCATGGCGGTCTACGGTGCGGCTTCGGCAGAAGCGCAGCCCCTCTGGCTCGGGTCGGCCAAGACCAACATCGGCCACCTGGAGGCGGCGGCGGGCATGGCGGGGCTCATCAAGGCAGCGCTGGCGGTCAAACACGGGAAGTTGCCGCCTCATCTGCACCTGCGGCAACTGAACCCGGCCATCTCCTTCGACTCCACCCGCTGCGAGATCGTGCGCGACTTGCGAGAGTGGCCCGATGCCACGCGTGGACGCCATGCGGCGGTCAGCGCGTTCGGCTTCGGCGGCGCGAATGCCCATGTGGTGATGGCCCAGGCATCTCAGTTCGATGCATCAGCGCGTCCTGGCAGGACAGGGCAGGGTGAGTCATGGTGGTGGCTGGCATTGTCGGCGCGTACGCCCTCCGCGCTGAAAGCCGTTGCGCAAGCCCATGCTCTGCGGCTGGAGACCTTGTCCGGCATGCCAGACGATTTCTCCGCCATCTGCGCCACTGCCGCCATCCGCCGCAGCCACCATCCACGGCGCCTGTGCGTGGTGGCGCGCTCCAGTGCGCAAGCGGCCGAAGCCCTGCGGGCCTGGTGTCGCGGCGAGACGCCGGAAAGCATGGTCACGGGAGAAGCCGCACCGTCCGTGGACGGGAAGCTGGCTTTTTTCTTCGGCGGGGACAACTTGCAATGCATCGGCGCGGGGGGCGCCCTCTATGAGCGATACGGGGTATTCAGGCAGGCACTCGACGATTGCGAAGGCATCCTGCAGCGGTGGCTGGGCCAGTCGGTGCTGTCGGCCGTCTTCGCGACGCCCACCATCGATCCGTTCCATGTGGCGGACAGCGAGCTGGGTCTCGTCGCCTGCCAGTATGCGATGGCGCGCCTGTGGCAATCGTTCGATGTGCGGCCTGATTGCGTGGCGGGCGAGGGCCTCGGGGAAGTGGTCGCAGCCTGCATTGCTGAGGTGCTCACGCTGGAGGACGCATTGGCGCTTGCATGGCACCGTGCGCGGCTGGTGCAGCATGCGCAGCAACAGGGGGTGCCGCGGGACGTGGCCTGGGACTTCGATCGCTGCCTCGAGAGCATCCGCTTTCGGCCGGCACGCCTGCCCGTGGTTTCCCACCTTGAGGGAAGCACGGGAGGGCTGGAAATCACCCAGGCCTCCTATTGGCGGCGGCAGGCCCTCGCATCCGCGCAGCCGGCGCACGTCTTGCAGCGGCTGCACGCATCGGGTTGCACCCGCATCATCGAGGTCAAGGCCGGTGCCGGGGACGCCGACTTCAACTTTCAGCGCGAGCTGGCACGGCACCATGTCACGGGCGGCACGTTGGCGTTGGCATCGGTCTTTCCAACGGGCGGGCCGGTCGTGGACCTGCCGCACTATCCATTTGCCCTGGATCGCCACTGGTTCGAAGCACCACCAGCCCCGACGGCATGGCGTGCGCCCGCCGGCGGCCACCCTCTGGTAGGCCGCGCCCTCTCGGTGGCAGGCTCGGGCAGCCATCACTTCGAGAACACGCTGTCATCCGGCACGGTGTGGCTGTTGGACCAGCACCGCGTCCACGGCTCGCCCATCATGCCGGCCGCGGGCATCATGGAATGGGTGCTGGCGGCGCTGGGCCGGGCCACTGGAAGCGCCGCCTCCGATTGGGTCTTGCAGCCGATCGAGTTTCACCGGATGCTCCATGTCGAAGCTGACGCCGACACCCGCGTGCAGGTGGCGATTGAGCCGAGGCCGCAAGGCTTTCGCGTGACCGGCTACAGCCGTCGGGACTCCGACGAATCCGATCCCTGGTTGCTGCATTTCACGGCCTCGGCGGTCGCGGCGCCGGCAGGGGAGGTGCCTCCCGCCGGATCGTTGTCACAGTGGCAGGGCGAGTTGGCGCCGGTGGACGTTGCAGGCTTTTACGACGGCCTGGGCCGCCTCGGCCTGTCTTACGGCCCGGGATACCAGGCGCTCAAGCAGGCCTGGCGAAACGACAGCCGGTTGCTGGCCCGAATTGAGTTGCCTGCCGGCCAATGGGCGCTGCCTTGTTGCCAGCTGCATCCGGGCCTTCTCGATGCGTGTCTGCATTCCCTCTATCTGGACGAGGCAGCTCCCCGGACGGTGTTCCTGCCGACCGACCTGCATCACCTGCGGATGTACCGACCCTTGCCCGAGCGGTTCTGGTGCATGGCCCGATGGCAGGAGAAACCGGACGCCTTCTCGGCCCTGGCCGATCTCATCCTGTACGACGACAACGGCGATGCCCTGGCGAATTTGCAGGGACTGCGGCTGATGAAGGTCGCTCCGATGGTGCCCCTCGCACTCGGTCCGGCACCGGAACTGCCCGGCCCGGAGGACCGTGCCGATCTCGACCCGGTTGCCATCGTCCGTCTGGCACCCGAGGAGGCCCGGCGCATCATCGGAGACGCCTTGTTCCTGCGTGTGGCCCGCAGCCTGCACCTGCCGTCGACAGAAGAGGACGGCGTGTTGCGCGAACGCTTTGGCGCAACGCGCCTGAACGCCCTCGGGGTCGATTCTCTCGTGGCGATGGAATTGCGCAACCGGCTGCTGCACGATTGGGCCGTCGACGTGCCGGTTCAGATGTTCATCGGCGGAGCCCGAGGCATCGAGGTGGTGGACCACATCCTCGGGCAGCTTCAGGTGCGGCAATTGATCGCCGCCCCCTCGGATGAAGTCGAGGGCGAAGAAAGAGAGATGTGGACGCTATGAGCGTGGACAGTCTGTTGACCGAACTGTCACGCCTGGGCGTTCGCCTTGCGCTGGGCGAAGGCGGACAGCTCTCGATCAACGCCCCCCGGGGCAGCGTGTCGGATGACCTGCGCGAGCTCATCGTCCGGCACAAGACCGCGCTGCTGGACTGGCTTTCAGGCCGGCAGGCAAACGCCAGCAGCGACGGACTGCCTGTCATCCGGCCGGATCCTTCGCGTTGGCACGAACCGTTTCCGCTGGGCGACCTGCAGACCGCCTTCGTGATGGGCGACTGCGAGGATTTCGAATACCACGTCCGACCGCATTACTACGTCGAGCAGGACGTGCCGGGTCTCGATGGCACCCGATACGAAGCCGCACTCAATGCGGCGCTGCGCCGCCAGCAGGCCAACCTGCTATTGCTCAACGCAGACATGCAGCTGCAGGTCGTGCCTGAGCTCGCCCCGGTGCGCCTCGTCGTGCACGATCTCCGCGGGCTGGACGCTGCAGGGGTGCAACAGCAGCTGCTGGCCACGCGGGAACGCCTGTCGCGCAAGACCTTGCCACTGGACCGCTGGCCCTGGGTCGACTGCGAGCTGAGCCTGTACCACGACGGACAGGCACGGCTGCACTGGAACAACAACAACTTTTTCAGCGATGGCTACGGCACCTACCGCCTGCTGGCGGATGTGCAGCGGCTGTACGAACACCCGGACCGGCCTCTTCCGGCACTCTCGCTCAGCTACCGGGATTGCGTGATCGCACTGGAGCAGCTCGAACGGTCACCCCTTGGGGAAGCTTCGCAGCGGTATTGGCAGGATCGGCTGCCACACCTGCCGCCACCGCCGGCCCTTCCTTTGAAGGCCGGCCTGGATCCGCGGCGTCGCTCCAGGCTGCAGCGCCGGGACATGCTGCTCGCCCCTGAGTTGTGGGCCGGCCTCAAGGCCCACGCGAGGGAAAACGGTGTGACGCCCACGAACGCCTTGTTCGCTGCCTACGCCGAAGTGCTGGCGCGCTGGAGCGGCTCGAGGCACTTCCTGCTCAGCAACATGGTGACGCACCGGTTGCCGCTGCATCCGCAGATCAATGACATCGTGGGCAACTTCGCCTCGCTGTATCCACTGGAAGTCGATGGGCGCGCAGAACGCTTCAACGCGCGTGCACATCAGCTGCAACACCAGGTCACCCTTGATCTTCAGCATGTGCACTGGAGCGGGGTGAAGGTGCTGCAAGGGCTCAACCAGGCGCAGAAGACCACCGGCCGTGCCGGCTGCCCCTTCGTCGTGGGCAGCGGCCTTTTCATGCCGCCATTGGACGCGCCATCGTTCGGCTGCCTGGAAACCCCGCAGGTGATGCTGGACCACCAGTTCTGGGAAATCAAGGACGGCCGCCTGTGGGTCGTCTGGGATGTGATCGAGGACTGCTTTCCGCCTGGATTGATCGATGCCATGTGGGAGGCCTACCGCTCCCTGCTGATGCGGCTGGCTCAGGATGTGTCGGCCTGGCACCAGCACGGATTCGAGTTGCTGCCCATCGAACAGCGGACCCAGCGAGCCGACGTCAACCAGACCAACCGGCCCCTGCCTGCCGGATTGCTCCATGAGGGCCTCGCACGTGCGGCCCAGCGGTGGCCGGAGAAGGCTGCCGTGATCGACGCTGTCACCACGCTCAGCTATGCCGGGCTGCACGGCCTGGTCAATGCCGTGGCGCATCGATTGCTGAAAGACGGGCTGCAACCGGGGGACCGCGTCGCCGTCGTGCTGCACAAAGGGTGGCAGCAAGCGGTGGCCGTGCACGGCGCCCTCGCGGCGGGCGCCGTGTATGTCCCGATCGGGGCGGACTGGCCGCAGTCGCGTGTCCACCTCTTGATCGACAAGGTCCAGGCCCGCGTGGTGCTGACCAGCCGGGCCCTGCGAGAAACAATGGCATGGCCCTCGGGCGTGCACCTCTTGTGCGTCGACGACGGCGCGCTGGGTCAGCCGGCCGATGCGCCGCCACGCCCGGCGCGCAGCCCGGCCGACCTCGCATACATCCTTTTTACCTCCGGCTCGACCGGCGAGCCCAAGGGCGTGATGATCGACCACCAGGGAGCGCTCAACACGGTTGCCGACATCAACCAACGGTTCGGCATTGGCGAGGCCGATGTGGTGTTCGGCGTGTCCTCGCTGCATTTCGATCTGTCGGTCTACGATCTCTTCGGCACGGCCCTGGCTGGTGCGACGCTTGTGTTGCCACCCGCTGGCGAGTTCCCGCAGCCGGACGCCTGGCTGTCGGCGCTGCACCGCCACGGGGTGACCGTCTGGAATTCGGTGCCTGCGCTGATGCAATTGCTCGTGGACGCCGCGCAGGCGAGCGGTGAGGCCCTGCCGGACCTGCGCCAGGTGCTGCTCAGCGGCGACTGGATTCCGGTCACGCTGCCCGCCCAGGTACTGAACATGGCGCCTCATGCACAGGTCACCAGCCTCGGGGGCGCGACGGAGGCATCGATCTGGTCGATCTTCCATCCCATCCGTCCAGGCGAGCACTTCGAGGCGAGCGTGCCCTATGGGCGGCCGTTGGCGAACCAGAGATGGCATGTGCTGCAGGAGGATGGCGGGGAGTCGCCTGAATGGGTGCCAGGTCATCTTCACATCGCCGGGGACGGCCTGGCCCTCGGCTACTGGCAGGATGCCGACAGGACCCGGGCTGCCTTCGTTCAGCACCCGCTGAGCGGGGAACGCCTCTACCGCACCGGCGACATGGGCCGCTGGCGCCCGGGTGGAGACATCGAGTTCCTCGGCCGTGCCGACCTCCAGGTCAAGGTCCAGGGGCACCGCATCGAGCCAGGGGAGGTGGAACAGGCCCTGCTGGCGCAGCCCGACGTGCAGGCAGCAGCCGTCGTCGCTCAGGGGGGCGTGGCGGGCCGGCAACTGCTCGGGTTTGCAGTGCCCGCCCAAGGCGTTGTGCCCGATGCCGATGCGGTGCTGGCGGCGTTGCGCCTTTGCCTGCCGGCATTCATGGTGCCTGGCCGCCTGGTCTGGTTGGAACGGTTGCCTTTGACTGCCAATGGCAAATTGGACCGCCAGGCCCTGCTCGCGCACGATGTCGCTCGTCCAGCACAGCGACCTGCGCCGACGGCACCGCGAACGCCGACAGAGGCAAGGTTGATGGAAATCTGGGAAGACGTTCTGAAAGTCAGCCCCATCTCCATCCACGATGACTTCTTCGACCTGGGCGGGCAATCGTTCGCCGCGGTCCGGGTCATGACCCGGCTGGCCCAGCAGCTTGAGGTTCGGCTGCCGCTCAGCACGCTGCTCGAAGGGCGCACCGTCGCCCATCTCGCCGATTGCATTCAGCGCCGCCAGGCGTGGACGCCGCTCGTGGTACTGCATCCGGACGGCGAGGGCACACCATTGTTCCTGGTTCATCCGGCTGGGGGCAACGTGTTGTGCTACCGGCAGCTTGCCGGGCGACTTGGCCGCCCCGTCTATGGCCTGCAGGCAGCGGGACTGGAGGGCGAACGGCCGGCCCTGGACAGCGTGCACGCCATGGCCACGCTGTACATCGAGGCGCTGCGCCGCAAGCGGCCACAAGGGCCCTATTTGTTGGGCGGATGGTCGTCCGGAGGGGTGATCGCCTTCGAGATGGCGAGGCAGCTCGAGGAGCTTGGCGAGTCGGTGGAACGGGTCGTGCTGATCGACACGCCAGCGCCCTCGGGAATTGATTCACCGGACCTGCGCGTCTTGGCATGCTGGTTCCTGGAGGACCTGGACATCGGCTTCGATCCCAGGCTTTTGACACCGGACGAACTTCCACCGGAACCCGCTGCCGCCGCCTTGGAGGCTGCGCTGAAGTGGATGGAGATTCGCCAAGGACTGTCGCCCGCGCTGGGACGGGGGGACCTGCTGCCCATCTTCGATGTATTCGGGGGAATCATTCGTGCAACGCATGCCTATCGGCCTGCCGTGATCAGCGCGCCACTCTCGATCCTGAAGGCCGACGTCAGCGGAGGGGTCAGCGAATACGCCCGCCACCCTCTTGTCGAATCGGACGACTGGGGATGGAGAACGTGGACCTGCTCCTTTGCCACAAGCACCCGGGTGCCCGGCGGCCACCACACCATGTTCGCGGCGCCTCACGCGGAGGCGCTGCACGCAGCATTGAAGACGCACTTGTCTGGCGTCCTCGATCCATCGTGAAGTTCGATTCACCCATTCCAACAACAGATCAGTGAGACCATCATGAAACCCAACAGAGCGTTGAATTTCCAGGCCGTGCTGTCCCAGGGATGGAGCGCGTGGACGCTGCTCCTTCTGCTGATGATCGTGCTCATTCTGGAGCGCGGTGGATTCGCCGGTCCCGCGGGTACCGGCTCAATGGCGCTGACGATCTTCACCGTGCTGGGCGCGATGCAAGTCTTCATGTCGGTCCTGTTGCGCGTGTTCGATTCAAACTGGTTCCGCTGGTTGAACGCAGGGTGCGTGGCTCTGATCACCTTGGCATTCGCCGCTCACCATGTGGCACAGCACGCCGGGTCGGCATTGAACGGGGTCTGCGGCGGGAGTGCTGAGGGCGTTTTCCATGTCGTCGAGGCTGCACACCACGTGCTGGGCATCCTGATGTGTGTGCTGGCGGTGCGCTGGGCAGGTGCAAGCGGCGACATGCACAGGGCAGCCGGCCTGTACCCCGCGCGGTTCTGAGGAAGCGCACCGCATCCATGTCGCTCACATCCATCACAACACTCCGAGGAGACAGCATGGAAGACTTGTTGGCCGATCTGCAGCGTGCCGGCGTGAGGCTCAGCGTGGAAGGCGATGAGCTGCGCATTGCCGCACCGAAGGGCGCGCTGACCGGCACAGTGAAAGAGGCCGTGCGGGCGAACAAGGACGCGCTGATGGCGCTGCTGCGCGCCCAGGGCAGCACCACCGAGGCGTTCCTCGCCCTGACGGCCGACGTCGCGGCTCGGGCCCAGCCATTCCCGCTGACCGATTTGCAGCATGCCTATTGGGTGGGCCGCGATGCGTCGCTGGAGATGGGCGGCGTCGCCACGCATCTGTACCTCGAACTCCACTGTCCCGGGCTGGACGTGGCAAGGCTCAATGAAGCGTGGTGCAAACTGATCGACCGGCACGACATGCTGCGCGCGGTGGTGGAGGGCGATGGCATGCAGCGCATCCTGCCGGAGGTGCCGCCCTACCGCATCGCCATCCACGACTGCCGTGCGGCGCAAGCCGACGTGCAACGGAGTGCCATCGAGACCACGAGGACCGCCTTGTCGCACCAGGTGCTGTCCCCGCCGCAGTGGCCGCTGTTTGACATTCGCGCGACGCTGCTGCCCGAGGACTGCGTGCGTCTGCATGTGAGCCTCGATCTGCTGATCCTCGATGCGGTGAGCATCGCGGTGCTGTTCCGAGAATGGCGACGCTGGTACGACGAGCCCGCATGGACCCCGGCGCCCCTGCAGGTCTCCTTTCGCGACTATGTCCTGGCGGAGCGCCGCATGCGCGATTCCGCTGCCTTGCATCGGGCGCACGACTACTGGATGGCACGCGTGGACACACTGCCCGCTGCGCCGGCATTGCCGTTGCGCGCCGACAGGGCCGCTGGCCGCGTGCCTCGTTTCCATCGGCGCGAGGCCCGGCTGGCGCCGGCCCGGTGGGCCGCACTGCAAGCGAAGGCCCGGCACCACGGCATCACCCCATCGTGCCTTCTCCTGGCGGCCTACTCGGCCGTCCTGTCGCGCTGGAGCGCCACGGCCCATTTCACAGTCAACGTCGTGGTGTCTCACCGCCAGCCGGTGCATCCGGACGTGCGTCAGATGCTGGGCGATTTCGCCGCGCCGCTGCTTCACGAGGTGGATTGGCGCGATGCCCGGAAAGGCTTCCTCACGCTTGCACTGAGCTTGCAAGAGCGGTTCATCAGCGACTTCGCGCATGCGCAAGTCAGCGGTGTGGCGGTGTTGCGGGAGTGGGCCCGGCGTCGCAACAGCACGGGCCAGGCGCTGATGCCCGTGGTGTTCAGCAGCGGCCTGATGCGCACCGGTGAGGAGGCCATCGGTGACCTGGAACCTTTCGGTTCCACCAGCTTCAGCGTGAGCCAGACGCCGCAGGTCTGGCTGGACCACCACGTTCGGGAGGTCCGCGGCGAACTGATCTACAACTGGGACGCGGTGGAGGCGGTGTTCGAAGACGGCGTGCTGGATGCCATGTTCGGCGCCTACCAGGCGCTGGTCGAGGAACTGGCGGAGGACGATGCGGCGTGGACTCGGGCGCAGACCGTTCCTTTGCCGGCCACCATGCAGCATCAACGGGAGCGGGGCTGTTCCGCCGTGCATGCGGTCCCCGATCGCAGTCTCCATGCGAGTCTCATGGCGCAAGCATTGCTGCGACCGGATGCGCTGGCGGTCATCTCGTGCACGCGCAGCATGACCTACCGGGAACTGCTGGCGGAGAGTGCGGCCGCGGCCGATGTGCTGATCGAACGGGACATGCGGCCCGGCGAACCGGTGGCGGTGCTGATGCGCAAGGGCTGGGAACAGATCGTCGCCGTGTACGGTGTGCTCCTGGCCAAGGGGGCGTATCTGCCGGTTGACGCCGAACTTCCCCCGCGTCGACAGATGGACCTGCTGCGCCAAGGGGGAGTGAAGCAGGTGCTGGTGCAGCCCGGCGGCATCCACTCGGCCGAAGCACTGGCCGCGGCGGGCCTGCTGATTCATGAGATCCGCCCCGGAACCGCCGCGCCTTTGCGGCCGCGCCACCTGGGATCGCTCGGACGCAGCCTGGATCACCTGGCCTATGTGATCTTCACGTCCGGAACCACCGGCGTGCCCAAGGGCGTCATGGTCAGCCACGGCGCAGCGATGAACACGGTGCTGCATGTGAACGAGTTGATCGGCGCCGGGCCGCAGGATCGGATGCTCGCCGTGTCGTCCCTGAGTTTCGACCTGTCGGTCTACGATATCTTCGGCATGCATGCGGCGGGCGGCGCCGTGGTGCTGCCGGATCACCGTCGCGCCCACGATCCCGCACACTGGCATGAACTGATGGTCACCCATGGTGTGACACGCTGGAACTCAGCCCCGCAGCTGATGCGAATGCTGCTGGATCACCTGCTATGCCAGGAGCCGCCCGCCGCCCTGCAGACCGCGCTGCTCAGCGGCGACTTCATTCCGCTCGACCTGCCGGACCGCATCCGCGCCCGTTATCCGGGGGCACAGGTGATCAGCCTTGGCGGGGCCACCGAGGCCGCCATCTGGTCGATCTACCATCCAATCGATGCCGTCCGTCCTGAATGGACCAGCATTCCTTACGGCCGACCTCTGCCCAACCAGAGCGTCTGGGTGGGCGACACCGCACTCCAACCGTGCCCGGACCATGTGAGGGGCCGCATTTTCATCGGCGGCCTCGGTCTGGCCGAAGGCTACAGCGGGGCGCCGGAGCTCACGGCCGAGCGCTTCATCACGCACCCCGACACCGGCCAGCGGCTCTATGACACCGGGGACATCGGATGCCACGCAGCAGATGGCAGCGTGATCATCCTGGGCCGCGATGATGGCCAAGTCAAGATTCGTGGTCACCGCGTGGAAGTCGGAGAGGTCGAGGCCGTGCTGCGTGAGCACCCGTCCGTTGCGCAAGCCGTCGTGCGCGCCGTGGGCGATACGCGCGACAGCAGGCGGCTCGTGGCCCATGTCGAACCCGTTCGAGGCGAAAGCGTCGACCCGCAGGCCTTGAGGCACTACCTCGCCGATCGCCTGCCCGAGTACATGGTGCCGCAGGCCGTGGTGTTGGTGGAGCGCATGCCTTTGTCGGCCAACGGCAAGCTCGACACCAGCGCCTTGCCGGCACCGTTGCAAGCTGAGGAGGTTGCCGTGGCACGGCGCGTCGCGCCCAGGACGCCGGCCGAACATGCGGTGCTGGCCGTCTGGTCCCGCGTCTTGCCGGATGCCGGCATCGGTGTGACCGACAACTTCTTCGACGTGGGAGGCGATTCGATCCTGGCCACCGTGCTGGTACGCGAACTCAACACGGTGTTGCCCTTCACGTTGAAGATGCACGACCTGTTCGAGCATCTCACCGTCGAGGCGCTGGCCGGCCTGTGGGAGCAGCGCACCGCCGTCGAGCCCGGTGTGACAGGGGAAACGCAAGTGGTCGAGGATCAGGACCACGAAGCCATGTACGCCGACATTGACGCGGCGCAAGCCATGCTGAACACCATGGCGCCGGACGTGCGCCTGTCCGACGCGCCCCCGCGCGCCGTCTTGCTGACGGGCGCCACCGGCTGGCTAGGCAGCCACCTGCTCGAAGCCTTGCTGTCGCGCACCAGCGTCAAGGTGTGCTGTCTGGTCCGGGCCGGCACGCCGGCCGAGGGCGAGGCACGCTTGCTGGATGCGCTGCGGCGTCATGGCATCGATGTCCCTGGGGCCTGGCAGGCGCGCATCGAACCCGTGTGCGGAGACCTGACGGCGCCCGGGTTGGGGTTGGATGCCGGCACCTGGCGCCGCATCGCGGAGCAGACCGATGCGGTGTATCACCTGGCGGCCTCCATCAATGCGCTCCAGCCCTACGCAACGCATCGCCATGCCAACGTCACGCCGCTGATGGATCTGGTTCGCCTGGTCACCGAACATCATGCCAAGCGCATGTTCTTCAGTTCGCCGATGACCGTGTGCCGCCGCCGGCTCGATGGTGAGCTCGTGGTCTTCGGCAACGAGCTGCCTTCCGACGATCCGCGTGGCCTGCTGACAGGGTATGCACGGTCCAAATGGACCGGGGAGAAGATTCTCCTGACTGCCGCGCGACGCTTGGGGCTGCCATTGACGATCTACCGGACGTCGCATGCATTGCCGACCGCCCGGGGTGGGATCGTCAAGCCCAAGGACACCTACGTCAGCGTGCTGCAGGCAGCACTTGCCGCCGGTGTCATCCCGGATGAGCAAGAGGCCCGCTTCCATGGGGTCCCAACGGACCTCCTGGCCGAGCTGCTGGTTGACGACTCATTGGCGTGCGACGGTTCCTCGAAAGTCGTGCACCTCGACAATCCCGATCCACCGACACTGGCCTCGGTGATCACGCTGTTGTTGGAAGACGCCGCAGCAGCACGCCCCCTCCCGGCAGCCCACTGGAGGGCACGCTGCCGAGAGGTCGCAGAGACACTGCAAGACCGTGACGCCAGCCTTCTCACGAGCGCCTTGTTCGCGTCCACGTCGTCGGGGACGTCGGTTGAGAACATGTTCAGCCCGCATCCCATCGAAACAAGCGTTCGCCCATCTGCTGGCCGAGCCAATCTGACGCCGGAGGACTACTGGCGGCGGTTGCGGCGCTCGCTGGTTGCGCCCCGGGATGAAGGCGATTGCCCGAAGGAACGACATGGCGTCATCCACTGACGCGCACGATGTGCTGATCATCGGCGCTGGGGCCGCAGGCTCCGTGCTGGCTTGCCGCCTGAGCGAAGATCCGGGTCGCCGTGTGCTGTTGCTGGAGGCCGGTCCGGACCGGCCCGACAGCCAGCGGCAAGAGGAGGCGCTGCACAACGCGAACCAACCGGCGCTGCTGCCCGGCATCAACTGGGACATCGAGGCGCTGGTCCGGGGAGAACAGGCGCCGTGCAGCACCTGGACGTATCACGCGGGCAAGGTGCTCGGCGGTTCGTCGGCGGTGAACACCGTCCAGGCGTTGCGCGGCATGCCCGCCGACTACGACGAATGGGCCCGGGAGTGCGGACCCGGTTGGTCCTGGGCGCAACTGTTGCCCCATTTCCGAGCCTTGGAGAGCGACGACATCGGGCCGGAATGCCTGCATGGTCGACATGGGCCGATGCCGATCCGGCGTGAAAGCAGGGCCGACCTGACGCCTTTGCAGGCAGGCATGCTGCAAGCCTGCCTGGCGCAAGGCTATCCGGAGGTCAAGGACCACAACGATCCCGCGGCATCCGGCGTGGGTTTCCTGCCGAAGAACGTGGTCGCGGGCATTCGCATGTCCACCGCGCTCACCTACCTTGCACATGCGCGCGGGCGTTCCGGATTGAGGATTCTTCCGCGCGCGCAAGTCCATCGCCTGCTTTTCGACGGTGCCATGCGGTGCACCGGGGTAGAAGCGGAAGTGAATGGACAGCGGAAGCGCTTGCACGCCGACAAGGTGCTCCTGTGCGCTGGGGCGGTCAACACGCCGGCCATTCTGATGCGCTCCGGCGTGGGCAGCCCGGCCATTCTGGAACCCTTGGGGATCCGCGTCGTGCTGCCGCTGGACGGAGTGGGCCAGGGACTCATGGACCATCCCAGCCTCGCCTTGTGGGGCGTTCCTCGAGAAGGCCTGGGCTTGCCGGGCGAGACGCTGCACCAAGTGCTGCTGCGTTGTTCCTCCGGCAGGTCGGCGCATGTCAACGATTTGAGCCTGCGCCTCATGACCGGCATCGTCGTCGACCAGGCGTTTCCGGAACGAACGGCCTTGGTTCCCGGCTTGTCCAAGGTGGCGGGCCTGATGGTTTGCCTGACCCGGTCACTCTCGCGCGGACATGTTCGGATTGTCTCGGATGAGCCAGGCACGGCGCCCAAGGTGGTGCTGAACCTGCTCGGCGACGAACGGGATCTTCCGCCGTTGATGGAAGGTGTGCGCAAAGCCTGGCAATTGCTGCAAAGCCGTGAGTTGGCCTCGCTGTTCTCGCGTCACTTCATGTGGACCGATGCCATGGTGCAGTCGGACACTGTGCTGGCCAGGGCATTGCGGGCGTGCGTGCGCCCCAGCGCGCATCTGACAAGCTCAGCCCGGATGGGGCTCGACCCGGACAGCGGTGCCGTGGTCGATCCTCAGGGACGGTTGCACGGCAGCGAGAACCTGTGGATCGCCGACGCTTCCATCATGCCGACCGCGCCCAGCGCACCGCCCCATGTGTCGACCCTGATGCTCGCCGAGAAGATTGCCGCCGATTTCAGGGCCGCCGCATGGGCGTGACGCCATCGGCCCCTGCCCATCATGGGTGAATCGCTCTGGGACGACATCATCGTGGGGGCCGGTTCGGCGGGGGCGGTGCTGGCCAGCCGCTTGTCCGAAGATCCTCGCCGCCGCGTGTTGCTGATCGAGGCCGGGCCCGATTTCCCGCCACCTGCGCCTCTGCCCGAAGCCTTGGGCGATGCACGCGCGCCGGTGACGAGAGGATTTCACTGGGACGTTGCCGCCCACGTGCGCACACGTGAACTCACGGCCGGGGCGCCTGTCCCCTACAGCCTCGGCAAAGTCGTGGGAGGAAGTTCCGCCATCAACGGTGCGATTGCCCTGCGCGGTTGGCGTGAAGACTTTGACCGGTGGGCCGGCGAAGGCCTCCAGCAATGGCGCTGGGCGGACGTGCTGCCATACTTCAACCGGCTCGAGAACGACCACGACTTTGCCGGCCCCCTGCACGGAAGCCGCGGACCGCTGCCAGTGCGCCGCCCTTCGCTGCATGCGCTGCATCCCCTGCAGGCTGCCTTCTTGCGCGCGTGCCAGTCGCAAGGCCTGCCGATGACGACGGACCTGAACGCTTCCTCCACGGTCGGCGCCGGGTTGCTGCCCAGGAACACCGTGGGCGATCGGCGAATTTCCTCGGCCGACGCCTACCTGGCCAACGCACGAGGGCGCCCCAATCTCGTCATCCAGGGGAGCCGGATGGTCCATCGCGTGCGCTTCGAGCGGCAGCGCGCCGTGGGCGTCGAGTTGCTGGGCGAGACGGGGCTCCCAGCCCAGGTACGAGGCCGGCGCATCACGCTTTGCGCGGGCGCCATCAACACGCCGGCCTTGCTTCAGCGCTCGGGCGTCGGTTGTGCGAAACGGTGCGCGTCCCTCGGGCAACGGACCGTTGTCGATTTGCCCGGCGTGGGCGAGAACCTGACCGACCACCCCTCGGTCATGCTGTGGCTCTTGCCGCGAGAATCCGGCGGGCAGGGCGCAGGTCTTTCCCATCATCAGGCCATGGCGCGCATTGCGACGGGGGCAGATGGTGATCTGCCCGACCTCAGCCTGGCGTTGCTCAGCGACTACCCAACGCAAGCATTGCCCATGGGGGATCTGCTGGGGGTCTCGAGGATTCACGGTCTGTCGGTCATGCTGAGCCGTCCACGGTCCCGGGGCAGGGTGTGGGCCCCCGACACAGCGCCCGGCAGCCCCCCCGTTGTCGAGCTGAACCTCGGCGAGCATCCGGACGATATCGAGCGCCTGGTGCACGGGGTGCGTCAGGCCTGGGCCGTACTGAAGTCGCGGGACATGGCGGCCGGCATCTCGTCGGTGTTCATGTGGAGCAGTGCCGTCATCGACGATGACGCATTGCTCCGGCGGGAGATCCGCCGGCGGCTGGGGCCTGCCTGGCACCCCGTCGGCACCGCCCGGATGGGCCTGGCCTCGAACCCCATGGCGGTGGTGGACGAACATGCCCGTGTACACGGTGCGGAGATGCTGCGCATCGTCGACGCGTCCATCATGCCCTCGATACCCAGTGGCCCGCCAAACCTCAGCTGCATGATGCTTGCCGAACGGATTGCAGAATGGATGGCGAAAGAGGACTGAGCCAGGGCGCACGGGGTGCTCGGCCTGATATGCCAGTTGTCGCCTGGCTGGAGTCCACGCCAACAGCTCACGCCCCTGAGTTGCCGCCGCTTGCATTTATTCGATCGTTCCATTACGATGAAAGAATGGAAGAAAAGGACGTCATCCGATCGCTCTCGGCGCTGGCCCATGCGCACCGCCTGCAGATTTTCCGTGCGCTCGTGGTCGCTGGCGCACAAGGCATGACGCCTGGCGTGATGGCCGAAGGTTCGGGCATCCCTGCGGCCACCTTGTCGTTTCACCTCAAAGAGCTGATGCACGCAGGGCTCGTGTCGCAGGAGCGCCAGAGCCGCAACCTGGTGTACAGGGCGTCGTTCGAGCATATGAACGCACTGCTTGGCTACCTCACGGAAAACTGCTGCCAGGGCGAGGCATGCCTTGCCGATACCACCACCTCCTGCAAATGCTGATGAAGGGGCCCGAAATGAAACGCTTTCACGTCCATGTTCACGTCGAGGACCTCGCGCAGAGCGTGGCCTTCTATTCCAAGCTGTTCGCCGCCGCGCCGAGCCGGCTGGAGGGCGACTACGCCAAGTGGATGCTCGACGATCCGCGCGTCAACTTCGCGATCTCGACCCGAGGCGGCAAGCCTGGCGTCGATCACCTGGGTTTCCAGACAGACGATGCCGAAGAACTGTCCGAACTGAAAGACCGTGCCCGAGCCGCCAACACGATCGTGCTCGACGAAGGCGCGACCAGTTGCTGCTACGCGCAAAGCGAAAAGCACTGGATCACCGACCCACAGGGAATCGCGTGGGAGCACTTCCACACGCTGAACCACATCCCCGTGTTCAGTGAACGGTCGGGGGCGCAGACGCAGGCCTCTGCCTGCTGCCCACCTGCGACTCGTGGCAAACCGATCGGCATCGCGGTGACGGCGGCCGAACCGACGTCTTCCTGCTGCTGAGGCATGTGGCGCCGGGCTGCACGGCCGACGGATCGAACCGACGCCGTCGCTGTCGAGGCAGGAAGCCGAACACCAGCAGTACTGGTCGAGATCTCGAAGAGCTGATGACATGGATTTACCTCGCAAACTCGCTGCCGAAGCACTGGGCACCGCGCTGCTGCTGGCCGTGGTGATCGGCTCAGGCATCATGGCCGAGCGCCTGAGCGGCGGCAACGTCGCCATCGCATTGCTCGCCAACACGCTGGCTACCGTCGGCGGCCTGTACGTCCTTATCGAGGTGTTCGGGCCGATCAGCGGCGCGCACTTCAACCCGGCAGTCAGTGCCGCGATGGCGTGGCGTGGCGAATTGCCCAGAGCTGCGCTGATACCGTACATCGCGGCCCAGCTGCTGGGTGCGATGCTGGGCGCCTGGCTGGCACACGCGATGTTCGACCTTCCCATCCTGCAGTGGTCGACCAAGGTGCGAGCCGGCACGGGCCAATGGATTGCCGAGGCGGTGGCCACCGCCGGGCTGTTGCTGGTGATCCTGCGGGCACCGGCGGGTCGCGCCGCTGCGATGGTGGCGAGTTACATTGGCGCAGCCTACTGGTTCACCGCGTCCACTTCATTCGCCAACCCGGCCGCAGCCTTCGGCCGCATGTTCAGCGACAGCTTCGCCGGTATTGCGCCCATCAGTGCACCGGGTTTCGTGGTTGCGCAACTGATCGGCGCCGCACTCGGCGTTGTCCTTCACAAGGCGCTCGAACCCCGGCTGTGCCCGGCCGGACATCCCAACCTGATCGAGGCATCGGGTGAAGCGACTGCCTCAGGAGTGAACCGATGAACGAAATATCGCTGCGTCAAGCCTTGGCTGCGGATGGGGATGGCATTGCGGCATTGCTGCAAGCGTGCGAGCTGCCGACGGCTGGTGCGCTGGACCACCTTCAAACCATCATCGTGGCCGAGCAGGAGGGCTTGTTGATCGGCGTGGCAGGGTTGGAAGTCTATGGCGATATCGCATTGACGCGATCAGTCGCTGTCGCGGAACGTCAGCGCGGCCAGGGTCTCGGCAATCGGTTGATCGAAACCCTCGTGGCGAACGCGAAAGAGCGACGCATCAGGCGTCTGTATCTGTTGACGACGACGGCCCAAGGGTACTTTCCGCGGTTCGGGTTCAAGGAGCTTTCAAGGGCAGCTGCGCCCGCGCAGTTGCAGGCCTCGGCCGAATTCAATGGTGCATGCCCGGCGTCAGCGGTTCTGATGCAACTCGAACTCGACAGCGGCGGGCTTTGCTGCGGCGGACCGGCCAAGTCGGATGCTTCCGCATGCTGTGCTCGCGATGAGCAAAGCAAGGCAGCGGGCCAAGCCGGCTGCGGCTGCATGCCGGCAGGCCCTGCGAAGCACACGTCGTCCTCGACAAGCTGCTGCGGCGGACGCTGACCGCAGGGCGCCGGGCCTCGCGATGGCCTCTGACGGTGGCTCCAGACAGGCCGCCACCTCGGCACGCCCAGCAGGCATCGGTACCCCAGGTGGCTCGCCACATCGACGAGGAAGGCGAGGGCGCGGGCGGTCGGCCCGGGCGCGCTCAGGATCGTCGCCGTGCATCGCGCTTGCGCGCCCAGATCACCACGCCGGTGATGCTCAGCATGCCCACGACAAGACCCATCGTGCAGACGAAGAGCTTCATCGGCAGGCCCCACACCGCGGCCATGTGCAGGCTCGTGATCCAGGTGCGGATCGTGTCGCCGCTGGCAGCGCCGGTGGGCAGCCATGCGGCCCGGAGCACGCCGGTGTCGGCGTCGAAGGTGATGCTTGTCGAGCCGATGCGGTCACGTATGTCGCGGCTGCTCTTGACCAGGTAGCGGTAGACGTTGCGCTGCGGGTCGTGAAAGAGAAGTTCTTCCTGAAACAGCGCCACGCCATGCGCCTGCGCCTGTGCGACCATGAGCCGGCGTCCGGTTTCGCGCGCCGCATGCCAGTCGAGGGCCGGCGTGGGGTTCGGCTGAGCAGGACCGGGCCCGGACTCCGCTTCCACCTGATGCGCAAAGACCGCCTTCATCAAAGGTGAATACACCTCGGACAGATTGAATGCAACGCTGCTCCAGGCGATCGTGAACAGCATGGCCCAGGTCCACAGGCCACCGGCCCGGTGCAGGTCGACATTGAGCTTGTAGCTGCTGCTGCCCCAACGGATCTTCCACGCAGCCCACCAGCGGACGGGCCACGTTTTGCTTGAGCCGCTGCTTCTCCCGGCCGGTCTCGGGGGGAAGGTCAGGACGGCACCGACCAGACAGTCGAGCGTCCACAGCAGGGCCAAGACACCCAGCACATAGCTGCCCGGCGTTCCGAGCGCGAGCGAATAGTGCAGCCGGTAGATGAAGGGCACCAGGTTCTTCCGGCCCTGTGTGATGTCACCCCACAGCCGGTCACCGAGGATCTCGCCCGTATAGGGATTCACGAAAACCTGGTCTGCGTCCGGTTGTGCTTCGAGGGAATACACCAAGGCCCGTCCCGCCTCTGCATGCAACGGTGCCATCCGCACGCGGGCGTGGGGGTACGCGGCCTGGACGCGTGTGCGCAACGTGAGCGGGTCGAGTGGCGCGGCCTGCGGGGCGGGGGGCACGACCCGCCAGAGCGACGGGCTGAATGCGGCTTCCAGCTCATCATGGAAGGCCAGCAGGCTGCCCGTCAGGCCTGCGACGAGCAGGAATCCGGCGAGGACCAAGCCCGCCCAGCGATGAAAGAGAACAAGCCCGGTGCGAACTCGCCACGACCGAGGACTGCCTTGTGTGGCTGTCACCGCGGGCATTCGATCAAAGCCGTCGCCGGCAGCCGATCGCCGCAGATGCCCGCCCCGTTGCTGATCGGCGTTGCCGGTGCGACGGGTCAGGAAGCTCACGAGATCCTGATAGACCGCCTGGAAATGCGCCTTGGAACCACTGCTGTCGCTGGAGGGGGTGGGGACGGCGAGGCGAGATTCAGCAGGCGGCATCGCCTGATTATAGAATGGGAATCATTATCGATTGAGGGGGCGGAGCACGGTGGGTCAGCGCGAGTGCGGGCCGCTCGATGGCGTCCCTCCGCGATCGCTCATGTTCATCGCACGGTGCAAGACAGGTCGACCGCGGCGCGGCCTTGCAGCCAGGCACCCGATCAACGAGATCGCGATTCCGCCATAGAGGCCTGCCGGCTGCTCCAGCGCGATGCCGCAGCCGAGCGTCACGGTGGCGCCCAGCCATCCCAGTGCCAGCCCGCGCCAGTCCCTGGTTGCGCGCGCGAGCCAGCCGAGGCCGGCCAGGTTGACGATCGTCAGAACCATCAGTGCCGGCACCGTCCAGTAGATGGCGTCCAGGTGTGGAAGCGCCAGGATGCCGGACAGGCTGAGGTACGTGGCGCCGCAGATCGGGCACTTGGGCAGAAGCGCCATCCCCAGATAGATCGGCGGAGCCAGCCAGGCCTGAAGCCGCGAACGCCTGGTCGGCGTCGATGTGTTCCCGTCCGGCTGGTGGGTGACCGACTCATGGGAATCGGCCTGAGCGGCACGATCCACCACCGCGACCGCTTCGGCCACGACCTCTTCCTCATCCCATTGGAGCCGCACGAACGATGCCGAGATGCGGCCGCGTGCATCGACCACGAAGGCTTCGATGCGGTGCCGGTTGACGATGGAATCGATGAAGTTCACGCCCAGTTGGAAATGAGCGTGCAGTTCGTCGGCGCCCGCGGTGGTGCGCATCACGCGGTTTCGCGCGTCCATGCACATGCCGCGGCTTTCGGCGTATCCGCGCAGCCGGGGGGCCAGGTCGTAGTCCGGGTCGTAGGTGATGGCCGCAGTCTGGATGACGTGGGAAAGGCCCTTGTCCCCGAGCAGGCGTTGAATGCGGGCGAGCTTGCTCACGGAGAGCGAGCATTTGCCGGCATTGTTGCAGCGCGTGTAGAAGAAGACCACCACCGTGGGTCCACCCCGAAAGAAGTCGGCGTAGCGCACAGGGTTGCCGTCCTGGTCTTCGAAGGTGATGGTGTCGGTGCTGATGGACGCTTCCGAGCACCAGCGACGCAGGCCGCTCCAGTCGGCATCGACGGTGCAACAAGCAATCGGCTGGTCCTGCTGCGGCTCCGGCAGGCCGTGCGCCAGGCGGCGTTCCACGCGTTCGCGCTGACCAGGCGACAGCGGCGGATCACCCGATCGCAATGCAGAGGCCAGCACGCCAGCCGTGCCGGGCACGGTCGTGCACAGCCATGCCAGGGTGTCCATCAACGCGTCCATCGCCGTGGGGGCATCGGTACCGTCATCGGCAAGGCCGCCATAGCGGGTCAAATCGACATGATCATCCGTGGCACGAAGGTTCGAGGCCGCCCGCAGCACGAGACCGGCCATGGCGGGTGTCGGGCTGGCGACGCCGCGCAGCGCGCGCGCCGCACAGGCGATTTCATAAGCGGTGCGGCCGGATTGCAACTCCTCCAGCACGAACATCACTTCATCGCCACGGAGAGGGGCCTTCGCCAAGGCCAGCAAGGTCCAGCCGCGCATCCGGCCTACCGCCGCGGCACCACGCTGTCGGTGGACGGCATGCCGTTCGTCCAGGAAGCTGACCAGCTCGGCGCGGTCGGCCGCGTCGTGAGGATCGAGTGCCTCCACCGCACGGGCGAAGTCTTGCTCGGTCCATGGCGGTGCGACGAGGTCGATGGCCATCGTGCCTCCGGGGAGAGCTCAGGCCAACCGCTTGGTGACGTATTGACGGGCCGCGGACTGAAGGCCGGGATCCTCGCCCTCCGGACCGTCGCCCAGCTGCTTGAGGTACGCATTGAGCACGTCGTCTTGCCGCATGGTGTCGTCGTCCCCGAAGTGCGTGAGCGCCGTCACGCCCACCGAGCGGATGTCACTCGGCTCGGACGAATCCATGGTGATCTGGCGTGCACAGGCCTGAAGCCGCTCCGGCGCCAGGTTGTGCAAGGCCGAGGCGGACAGTTGCCGGATCTCGCACGATTCGCCCTTGTCCATCAGGATGTTCTCGAAGAGCTGTGCCGAGGCCCCATCGGCGGCCAACAGCCGCAAGGCTTCCCGCCGTGCCATTTCGTTGGGCGGCGCCTCGACGATGGCGCGGGCGATCGGATAGGCGTCCGAATGCAAGTCATAGCCGAGCAGCTGAAGCGCCTTCTCCGGCGCCACCAGCGCCTTGGCCGGCTCCCTGAGCCCTTCGATGAGCTTTTCCTGGGTGGCGGGATCGTGTTCTCGCGCCAGCATGCCGAGGGCGCGCTGGCGCAGTTCAAGATCGTCGTCAGATGAAACCTTGCGCAAGGCCTTCAGATAGTCGGCTCTTATTCTTTCGAACCGCTCGGGATGGAAGGTCGCCGACTGGAGCACCGCCAATGCGGCAAGCCGCAGCTGGATCGGCTCGGACGGATCGGTGAGCAGCTTGAGCACGGCGGCCAGCCGTTGCGGCTCGTCCGTGATGGACCAACCCAACGCTGCCAGCGCGGCCAGGCGCTGTTTGACGGGCTTGCCCGCATCGGCCAGCACCGTCGAATGTGCGGCCAGCGTGGCGGCGTCCGCGGTCGGCCCGCGCCCGCGCGGGGTCTTGGAGGATGACGGTGCCATGGCGGTTCTCCTGGGCTGGCCTGTTCAAGCGAAACGCACGTCGTCGTAGTCGAACCCCAGCCTGCCCTGGGGCGAGACCGAGCCTTGATAGTCGATACAGTCCATCACGCGGGGCTGGGGGCCGGGCGACGTCGTGCACGGCGACCCCGCCAGCGCCCCACCGGGCGCATCGAGCGGCCGCGGGGCGCCCGTCACGCCGTTCCAGGGCCACATGCTGTCGGCGAGCCTGTGTCCCACCGGGTGGCCGGGCGAATTGTCGTAAGAGGCCTCGTCATCCGGATCGAACCGGTTGTTCTTGCGTTGCCACTTGGCCCACAGCCGGTCCACGTTGGCGTGCAGCAGGAAGAACAGCGGATCCTTCGCGGCTGTCCCGATGCTCGAGATCGATCCACCGAATGAGACGTGGGCCGAACCATGCGGGTCGCCCTCGAGGGTTTCGAAATCGATGAAATCGGTCCCCAGCGCAAGGGTTTGAGCCTCGCTCAAAAGATCGATGCCGCCCTCGGTGGCCGTATCGAAGAGCGGCCGGCGCTTGACGCCTTGCACACCGTCGGTGGACCAGAACTGCAGCGGATTGGTCGGGCCGAACTGCACGGTGCCCAGCGCATCGGATGCGCCGAGGAATTCGGGTGTGAAGAGCGAGGGGGCCGGCTTGTCGAAACGCCAGTAGGGCAAGGCCACGCTCGGGTCGATGGCCTGCAGCTCCCGCTCCAGATCGAGCAGGTAGGCGCGGTGCCAGGACAGGAAGCCAGGATTGCCGTGCGCCTGGGCTGAAGCCGCGCCCGTCACGTGCATGTTCCGGAAATCGGCGAAGCGGCCCGTGCCCCGGTTGTTCAATCGGGCGAACGCATCGATGAAGCGGTCCCGTTCAGCGGCGGTGAGTGTGGTCGCGTCCTTGCGGATGCGCACCATGACCGGCACCGACGCCAATTCCTCGGCGCCGGCCTTCACCACGATGGACACATCGCCATCGGCACGGCTCGGCTTGCCGAACCTGCCGGCCACCTGAAACGAAACCGTGCTGCCGTCGGACGGCAGATCGAGGGTCAGCGAGGCTCTTGGCGCCGAAGACCGTGCAGCGTAGAAGACCAGTTGGCCGCCGCCGGGTGCCGAGACGGACCTGAGCGTGACCTTGACGCTTCGGGTGACGCCGCGCAGGTCCGACAGCCGGATGCGCGCGGGGGAGGGTGACCAGCCGACATATCGGGCACCCGCATCCCGGCTGTTGTTCACCAAGATCTCAGCCTTCATGGGCCACCCTCCATCGCGAAACAGTCCCCGGGGCGCGGCCCAGACATCACCGCGTGCGTGTCTTCCTGCGCACGGCATCTGCGCCGTACGAGATGGAGATCATGACGGTGTTGGCCTGAGCGCGCGTCCCCTCGATGGATGACGCGGAGGGCGGCGGCTGAGTGCTCAACCACCGCGCATCTTCACTCGGGTGCGTGCTCGAGGGCGAAGCTCAGCGTGGCGAAGTGGTGCGTCATGTTGGCCTTGCCCGGGTCGATGGGTGCCGATTCGTGCTCGGCCTTGACGACGTTGAGGCCCTGGTTGCGAACCCGCAGGGTCGCGCGGCCGTTCCGATCGGCGACCACCGGCGTGCCCTCGGGGTCCGTGACCACGTCCTGCCACACCTTGGCACCAGCCAGCGGCTTGCCTTCGAACAGCACTTGCACGGTCAGGTTCTCGTCCTTGTTCCGAGGAAACCGCTCACCGACCGGCACGATCTGCAAGGCGAGCCCGGGCACGGGCGCCCGCGCCCCGGCCGGCAGCGTGAGCAGGTGGGTGGCGTACTTCAGGTAACGGCCGCTGACCGTGGCGCCGGGCACTTCGTCCTTGCCTTTGCCGTGCCATTTGCCATCGGGTGCCTTGGACCACAGGCCATTGTTCATCGTGGCCGTGACGACGTCGGGCTTGTTCGCGATCGCGAAATCGACGATCGGCAGGCGGCCCTCCGGTTCCAGCTTGACCGGAACAGGCTTGCCATCGGCGCTGAAGCCACCCACCGAGGTGATCTTCGGCATGCGCTTGACGGCATCCAGGTCCTCGGATCCATCACCATAGACCAGGGCGAGTTGCTCCGCGCGCTGTGCGAACCAGATGCCGTGGGCCTGGCTGGGCAGGGCCTGGAGCGAAAAAGCGGCCATCAGCGTGGCGGCAAGCGAGGTGGAAAGCTTCTTCATGTGTGACGTCTCCAAGGGTCAGAACTTGTACTGCGCGCCGAGCGTGAACTGCCGCGGATTGCCGGGGGTGACCCAGACGCTGTTGTAGGCGCTCGTGTAGTAAGTGCGGTTGAACACGTTGTCCACGTCCAGAGAGACGCGCCAGTTTCTCGTGGCATTCCAGTAGCCGGTGAGCTTGGCCACCGTGTACGACGGGAGCGAGGGTTCTTGCGTGTCACCGGTGCGCGGTCCGACATAGGTGACGCCGCCGCCGATGCCAAGCAGACCGTCGCCCACCGACATTTCATGCACGACGAACGCGCTGCCATTGTGTCGGGCGAATTGCGTGATGGTCGGATCGGTGTCCAGGTAGGCATAGCTCAGCGCGACGCGCCAGCCGCGCGCCACCCATCCTGACAGTTCCGCCTCCAGCCCCTTGTTCCGCACCTCGCCGGGCACCGGGACGAGGTAGGTGCCGTTTTCATCGTATTTGGTCGTGTTGCGCTTGCTGATGTCGAACAACGCGATGCCGCCGCCGAGGCGGCCGTCCTCGCTCTGCCACTTGGTACCGAGCTCACGGGACTTGCCCACTTCCGGCGCCAGCGTCTCTCCTGCGGCGTTGGTGTTGGTCTGCGGGCGGAACGAGCGGCCCAGGCTCGCGTAGAAGGAGAGATTCGACTTCGGCAGCCACGTCAGGCCCAGCCGCGGCGACGTGGTGCTGGGGTCCTGCTCCGTCACGCCCATGTTCCGGTCGTCAATGCGTCCGTCGTAGCGGTCATGCCGCACGCCCGCGAGCAACTTCCATTCGGGCGTCAGGCTGATCTGGTCCTGCGCGTAGACCGCGCTGGTGCGGTCCTTGAGCGTGCGGTCCATGGCCGTCACGGACAGCTCCGGACGAGCTGCGCCGTAGACCGGGTTGTACACATCGATGCCATAGGTAGAGAAGGCCGCGGGGCTCTGCTGCCTCATCCGCTGGTCGATGGTGTAGCGGGCTGCTTCCATCCCCAGCAGCAGGTCGTGCTTCAGCCCCGCCGTGTCCAGCTTGCCCAGCACATCGACCTGCATCGAAGTCTCATGAGATGCGAAGTCGCGCTGGCGCAGGCGCCGGCACAGCAAGCCCGTGGTTTCCCACGACGTGCTGCAATTCGTGAAACCGGGGCCGTATTGATGAGGTTCGCTGGCCAGGCCTTCGAGCGTGCCGCGCTTGTACTGCAGCCCGGCGCGCAATTGCCAGTCGGGGGCCAGCGCCTGCTCGAGGAACAACTGGTGCGTCTGGTTGTCAATGGTGATGTCGCCGTCGGCGGGCTCGCCATAGAAGCGAGAGATCGGCACCGCTCCGACCTGGCCGTTCGGAGCCACGACGCCCCGGTCCAGCGGGGCGCTTTGGCGCAACCATTCGCCGTCATAGCGCACCACGGTGGTGGGCGCAATCTTCCAGGTCAATGCAGGCGCCACGAGTTCGCGGCGGCTGTGCACATGGTCCCGGAAACTGTCCTTGTCTTCGGCGGAGAGGTTCAACCGGTAGGCCAGCGTGGCGGGCCTGCTCGCGCTGCCGTTGATGGGGCCGGTGGTGTCCAGTGCCACGCGCTTGTAGTCGTGGCTGCCGTAATAGGTTTCGACCGAATGGCCGGCAGTGAACCTGGGCTGCTTGGTCACGATGTTGACCGTGCCACCGGGCTCGCTGCTGCCGTACAGCGCGCCCATCGTGCCCTTGAGGAATTCGATGCGCTCGACGTTGGCGGTGTCACGCGGCGCGTTGAAGCCGCGATTCGATGGCATGCCGTTGCGAAGCAGGCTCATGCCGGTGTCTTCATGTCCGGCAAAGCCTCGCATGGCGATGTTGTCCCATGTGCCGCCGAAGTTGTTCTGGCGGGAGACACCGGCCACATAGTCCAGCACGTCGTCCAGGCGCAGGGCGCCGAGGTCGTCCACCAACTGGCGGGTCACCACGCGCACGGCCTGCGGCACTTCGATCACCGGCGTGTCGGTCTTCGTGGCACCTTCGGATTGGCGGCCGTGGTATTGGCCCGATTGCCGGCGGCCGACGACCTGAACGGCAGGCAGCACGCTGTCGGAAGCTTGCGCGGGGGCCGGGGCTGCGGTGGAGCCAGCCGTTGGGGCCGCGGTGGCGTCAGGTGCGGCGTCCGTCTCGGCCGCGGCGACGGGCTGGGCGGCAAGCTCCAGCAGGGTGCCCAGTGCGGCAAGGGCCAAGGCGGTGCGTGCGAGGCGCGGACGGCGCAAAGCGAGGTCAGACAAGCGAAGCATGTGCAGGAATTCCGTTGTTCTTGTACGGCGCAGACACGCCGATCCAGGAAAGATTCAAGCGAAAGAGGGGGTCTGGCTGCGGCCTTCCGACGAGCGGATGGACCGGTTCATCACGAAGCGCCGCGCAGGCTGCTTCCGACGCAGGCCCGCGAAGCGGGCAGCGAAGGTCCGCAGCGGGGGAGCCGCGGCATTGTAATGCGAATGATATCGATTCTCCGGGGCCTGGCCCGACGCGGGCCGCCCCGGCGAAGTTGGCCGGCGGGCTACGCTGCAGCCTGGCCGGCGTTCCTGGCGGAGTCGTCCGCCCGCTCGATCCAGTCCAGGTCCAGCAGTGTCGCCGTGTGCTGCATCAAGAGCCTCATGTCCACCGGTTTGGCGACGAAGGCATTGGCGCCGGCAGCGACGGCATCGCCCTGGACATCGGCGCCCGCACTGGCCGACACCGCAATGATGGCCACGCTCCTGCAGGACGGGATCTCCCGCAGGCGGCGGATGACCTCCAGGCCGCCGATGTCGGGCATCACGATGTCCATCAGGATCAGATCCGGCGCCAGCGCCTGGGCCAGGCAAAGGCCTTCATGGCCCGAGGCCGCCTGGAACAACTCGAAGCCGAGCGGCTCGAGCATGCTGACGATGACCGCGCGGTTCTCCGGCACGTCATCGACCACCAGCACCTTTCTTTTCGGACCGCGATACCCCATCACCACCCGTTCGGGCGACACTCGGGGCATCGCACGCCGCGTCGTGATCACGTCGACCTCGAACCAGAATCGGGTGCCTTCGCCCACCTGGCTGCTGACCTGGATCTCGCCGCCCATCAGCCCCACCAGCTGGCGGCTGATCGCAAGACCGAGTCCGGTGCCGCCACTGCGCTGGTGCATGTCTCCGAGCTGCTCGAAGGGCTGGAAGAGACGAGCCAGCTGCTGTTCGCTCAATCCCGGCCCCGTATCGGCCACCTCGATGCACAGGCGTGACGTGGGTTTGAAACGGGCACGCAGCGTCACGCGCCCCCGCTCGGTGAACTTGACCGCGTTGTCGAGGAGGTTGAGCACCACCTGGCGAAGCCGCCGCTCATCGGCCCGGATCGCTTCCGGCAGATCGTGCGAGAGGTCGCAGATGAACAGAAGGCCCGGCTTCTGCTCTGCCTTGACCCGAATGATGCTCGCGATGACGCTGAAGAACTTGTTCAGGTCAACGTCGACGACGAGGATGTCGAACTTGCCGGCCTCGATCTTCGCGAGATCGAGGATGTCATTGATGAGCGTCAGCAGATGCTCGCCGCCTTGTCTGATGGCCTGGATGCCGCTCAGCTGGCGCGGCGTCAGGGTCTTGTCCATCTGCAGGATCTGCGCGAAACCGAGCACCCCATTGAGCGGGGTGCGCAGGTCGTGGCTCATGTTCGCAAGGAACGCGCTCTTGGCCTGGTTGGCCACCTCCGCGCGCTCCTTGGCCGTGTGCAATTCGACGGTTCGTTCCTTGATGAGGTCTTCGAGGTGATCGCGGTGACTGCGCAATTCCTCTTCCGCGCGTTTTCGCTCGTTGATTTCGGCGTGCAGGGCATCGATTGCGTGCGCCAGTTCGGCGGTGCGCTCGGCCACCCGCTCTTCCAGGTCGGCGTGTGCAAGGCGCAGCGCTTCCTCGGACTGGTAGCGCCCGATCGCATAGCGAATGGCACGGATCAGCAAGGGACTGTCGACCTGCCCCTTGACCAGATAGTCTTGCGCCCCCAGCTGAAGCGCCTGCACGGCGACGCTTTCGTCGGTCAGTCCGCTCAACACCACGAGGGTGGGCACCCGAATGCTGTCGCGCAGGCGGTGCAAGGTGTCCAGGCCGGTGCTCTCCGGCAGGCCGAGGTCGAGCAGGACGACATCGATGTGCTCGGTGCGCAGCCGCTCGATGCCTTCGGTCAATGAGCCGACCCAACTGAACCGGTAACTCAGGGCCTTGGCCTCGGCCAGCATGATTTCGATCAGCCGGGCGTCGGCCGGGTTGTCTTCGATCAACAAGACCGTGATGGGGGAATGCATCATTTTGGAGGCAGGGTCACGACGGTGAGCCAGAACTCTTCGATCGTCTGCACGATGCGCATGAACTGATCGAAGTCCACTGGCTTGGACACGTAGCAATTGGCGTTCAGGTGGTAGGCCCGCAGCACGTCTTCTTCGGCTTGCGAGGTGGTCAGGATCACCACGGGAATGGTCTTGAGCAAGGGCGACGCCTTGATCGTCCCCAGTACCTCGCGGCCGTCCTTCTTGGGCAGGTTCAGATCGAGAAGGATGATGTCGGGACGCGCGACGTTTTCATAGGGCGCGATCTTGTGCAGGTAGTCCAGCGCTGCCACGCCATCTTCGACCACGTTCAGGTGGTTGAGGACCTTGCTGCCCCTCAAGGCTTCACGCGTGAGGCGCACGTCTCCCGGGTTGTCTTCCACCAGGAGGATTTCGATGGCTCTGAATGCGCGTTGAACGTCCACGATGCGGTCCCTTGTTCCCAGCGGTGCCCGTCGTTCGACTATAGACCTGCGGTCGGATGCTGTGTGGGCAAAATTGCGGCATTTCGGAGCTCGACCACCCATTCGAGGATGGCCCGCGACTGGAATCGATCGGCCATGTGGCAAAGCTTCTTTGCGAAAGGCGCGTAGGCCGCATCGAGCGTGGCAAGGTATTCGGCGCGCATGCTGATGGTTCGCATGTTGCCGATCCTCGCCAACTCATAGAGCAGCTCGAGTTCATCGGCGGGAGGCACCACCAGCGGCGGCTGGGCAGGGGCCGCATCGCTGCGCGCCGCTGCAGGTGC
Organism: uncultured Rhizobacter sp.; assembly: GCA_966212105.1. Classification (GTDB taxonomy): domain Bacteria; phylum Pseudomonadota; class Gammaproteobacteria; order Burkholderiales; family Burkholderiaceae_C; genus Rhizobacter. The sequence goes on along the minus strand of CBIHPH010000007.1, from coordinate 30,340 downwards.
CGTGCGTGTCCAGTGCAACTTCAGGAGGTGACCGATTTGCGCCAGCAAGACCTCCAGATCGATCGGTTTTGACAGGAAGGCATTGGCACCGCAGGCCAGGCATTCCTGCTTGTCCGCTGGGGCTGCGCTGGCAGAAAGGGCAACGATGGGGATGTCCCTCAATGTCGGATGGGCGCGCAGTTGCCGAGTGGCTTCCAACCCGTTCATCACCGGCATCACGATGTCCATCAGGATCAGGTCCGGTGTCACGGCCCGGGCCTGCTGCAATCCGGTCTCGCCGTTGTCTGCCGCATGCATCTCGAAACCCAGCGGAGCGAGGAAGTCGATCAGGCTGGACCGGTTGGCCGCCACATCATCGATGACAAGTATCTTGCGCCGCGGGCCTTGATAGCCGCTGACAACACGAACGGCCGGGGCGGGCGCCTGCGACAAGACCTCGATCTCCGCGAGCGGCACCGTCAGCTCGAACTGGAACAAGCTGCCGCGCCCGGGCGTGCTTTCCACCTCGATGCGCCCACCCATCAGGCCGACGAGTTGCTGGCTGATGGCCAGGCCCAGTCCCGTGCCCCCGTACTGTCTCTGCGTTTCACGCGCTTGCTCGAACGGGCGAAACAGCAATGGGAGTTGTTCCGGCACGATGCCGATGCCTGTGTCGGCCACGGCAAAGCGCAGCCGCGCCATTCCGGCGTCGGGAAAGGGCAGGCGCTCCACCCGCAGCGTGATCTGCCCGCGCTCGGTGAACTTCACGGAATTGCCGAGCAGGTTGAGCAACACCTGTTCCAGCCGCTTGCCATCGGCGCGCACGACCGTCGGCACCTCCGGTGCCAGCTCGCAGACGTAGTGCAAGCCTTTTTGTTCGGCATTGACCTGGATGATGCTGTCGATCTGACGCAGCAGCCGCACGAGGTCCACGGCCTCCAGGAAAAGCTCCACCTTCCCGGCCTCGACACGGGCGAGATCGAGCACATCGTTGATCAGCGCGAGCAGATGTTCTCCGCCGCGACGTATGGTCTCCAGGCCCGAGGCCTGGCGTGGGGTCAGGTTCGGTTCCCGTTGCAGAATCTGCGCATAGCCGAGCACCGCATTCAGTGGCGTACGCAGCTCGTGGCTCATGTTGGCCAGGAATGTGCTCTTGGCCCGGTTGGCCACCTCGGCGGCGCCTTTGGCCCGCTGCGCCTCGGCGAACACCGCCTCCAGGTGAGCGATCGTGGCGGCGAGTCGCTGCGTCATGGTGTTGATGGTGGTGGCCAGCACGCCGATCTCATCGCCCGATTCCACGGGTGCGCGGGCAGACAGATTCCCGGCCGCCACTCGCTCGGCCACGCCCGTCAACCGGTGCAGCGGTGCGACGATGCTGCGGCGAAACGCGTAAGCGAGGGCCACCGCGATGGTGATCGCGAGCAGGCCGCCGGCGCCTGCGGCCAGCCGGGCATCCGTCAAGCTCATCCGCGCACGGGCCAGGCTGTTGCCAAGTTGCGTCTGTTGCAGGGTGGTCAACCGGGCCAGACCCTCCAACAACGCTTCCGCCTGCGGAGCCACCTCGGTGCGATACAGATACAGGTCTTCGTAGGCATGCTCGCTGTTGAGGATGCCGACGATCTCGAGCGCCAGTTGCGCGATCTCCGCCCGATTTCGGGCCACCACCTCGAACAAGCTGCGTTGCTCGGAGCTGAGCAGCTTCCGCTTGTTCAGCAGCATGTTCCACACGGCGGCGTTTGTCGCCAGCTGAGGGCCATAAGCCAGCTTGAAGTTGAGTTCGCCCGACGTGCCAAAGGCCATCAGGTTCGTGGCCATGGCGTCGAAGGACGTCTGGAACCGCAGCAGATCGGTCAACAGCGCTTGGTTGGGCGCGCTGTCAGGGCGCAACCTCTGCAGATCGATGATGCGTCCAGTCGAATCAAGTATTTGAACAAGCCGAGCCTGCACTTCCACGCGCGCAAGTCTCAATGCCGGACGATTCTTCAAGGGATTGTTGTGCAGCTCGAACAACTGCTCCGGCAGCTCGACCCAATGCCGATAGTTGTCGGTCAGCTCCTTCACCGCGGCGGCCTCCGCCTCGGGCCAACGCCGGGACATCACCTGCAGCGCGGCCAGGCTGCCCTCAAACGCCTGGCGTGCCGCCTTGTACTGTTCGATGTCCTGCGGATCACCGAGCACCAGGTAGCCCCGCACGTGCAGTTGCATCCGCAGCAGGCTCGCTTGTGCCTGGATGGATGCAAGCGATGCCGGCTGGCGCACACGTTCGGTCATGTCAATGTCGCCCGTGACGCGGTATCCGGCGATCCAGGCGAGCCCGACGATGAACAGGGTGACGCCCGCGAGGACGCCAAAGCCGAGCGTCAGCTTGCCGCCGATGCCCAAGGAACGGAAGCCCGGCGGCCTCCTCATCGTTGCAGACCGAGCGAAGCCCGATACGATCGCCGCTGCTGTTCGCGTCCGAGGCGAATCGTGATTTCCTCGAAGTCAACCGCCGTGGCCTTCAGCGCCGCTTCCGGGGTGAGTTGGCCCGCCGCAGCTTCGGCCAGGTGAACGTCGAGCGCCTGCCAGTAGCTGTAGGCACCCGGAATGCGCAGGTAGGGAAACTGCAGCGGGTTGCTGAAATTGTCGCCGTAGGCGCGCAGGTAGTCCCGCACATCGGCCTCGTTCCATCCGCCCTTGAGGTACATGTCGATCTGCGCCGTGCCTGCGGGCGGCAACAAGTGGTAGCTGCGCCCGGGGTCGATGCCATCCCAGCCACGCACGGCGTAGACCTGCGATTTCTCCTTCGTTGCCATCAAGGCGAACAGGTAGTACGTCGCCTCCGGTGACTTGGAAAACTTCGAGATCACACCCGACCATGAACCGCCCGTCGTGTTGCCCACCCGGTTCGGTTTGTCCGTCCTGACCCACGCTCCCTGGACCAGGTTGTAGTACTCATGGGTCGCGGGAATCGGGGCGGTGCCTGTCTTTCCTTTGACCTTGCTGCCTTCATCCTGCGCCAGCGCGCCCAGGTCCCCCCAGGTGAAGGTGAGCGCCGCCCGTCCGGCGAGAAAGTAGTCCCAGCTTCTGCCGAGGTCCCAGGAAAGCATGTCCTTCGGCCCGAACTGCACCAGATCGACCAGCGCCTTGAGTGCCCGCACATGACCCGGGCTTTCGATGAGCGGTTTCATGGTCTGTGGATCGAACCAGTAAAGGTTCGGATTCTCCGAGCCGATCACGAAGGGCGCCGAGAACGACATGAAATGGAACATGCCCTGCGCGCCGACCTTCAGGTGCATGGAGAGCCCATGATCGGGCACGCCGTCCCCATTGAGGTCCTTGCCGTTGAAGTACTCGGCCACGTCGCGGAACTCTGCCCAGGTGGTCGGCACCTCGAGCGCACGCCCGTACTTCTGCTGGAACGCCGCACGGTGCTGGGGGTCGGCCAGCAGGTCCCGGCGGTAGTACATCACCTGTCCGTCGTGGTCATTGGCGACCATGTACTTCTTGCCCCCATAGCTGAGCAGACGCCGGGGCGCGGGCAGCACGTCGTCGATGTTCCATTTCGGAAACCGGGGATCGTTGTAGTACTTGTCGTAAGAAATGAGGTAGTCACCGGCGACCAGCTCGCCCAGCCACCAGGCGCCGATGTACGCCGCGTCGTACTTGCCGACACGGTTCGTCAAATCGGATATGAAATTCGGGAAGAGATCCTGATGCTGAAACTGCATGAGGTTCAGCTTGGCACCGGTCGCCGCCTCGAACTCCTCCTTCAACTCGCCCAGGGAACCGGCGTTTTTTTCCCGGATCATCAGCACCGTCACGGTCTGCCCTGCGAACGGACAACTGCCAGGCTGGCAGGGCGGGACCACCCGGGGCGGAACGATCTCGCTCACCTTGACCACGGAGGGCTTGTAGGCCTCCACGGGCGGCGGCTTCACCGGCTGCGCCGAGGCGGCGAGCGCGGCAAGCGTGAACGCCGTGATGATCGATGTCCGGTGCCATCTCCTCGGCTTGTCCATAGTCGCTCCTTCCTGGCTGCAACGCATCTTGCTACCGTGGTACCAGCAAAGCCACCTAAAGCCCCATCGATGCCCGATCGGCACGCTCCTGGCGCTCCCGCCCCAGGCGGATCGTGGTCTCCTTGAAATCGACCGCCGCGGCCTTCAGCGCCGCCCCGGGTGTCACCAGAACGCTGGCGGCCTCCGCGGGGTGTCGGTCCAGCGCCTGCAAATAACGGTTGGCTCCCGGAATGCGCAGATAGGGCAACTGCTGCTCGTTGCTGAAGTGGTCGTAACAGGCCTGCAGATGGTCACGACTGTCGGCCGCGTCCCAACCGGTGTTCAGGCTGATCGCCAGCGGCCCGGCGCCTTTGCCTAGATCCCAATTGAGCACGTGCTGGCCGGCGAAAGAGCACTGGCCCGACTTGCAGGGCGGTGCCCCCCCGGGTGGCACCCAATTTCCCCGCTGCTCCTGGGTGGCTTCAACTCCTTTGGGCTCGCGAGGCGCATCGCCCGACATGTCGCCTGCGACCGACAGCCCGCACATGATCGACAACGCGCAGCACGACAACCACCGCAACGTGTTCATGATGGGCTCTCTCCAGGCGCATGACTTTCGGGCAACCGTCCCGGCCGACAGCGCCCATGTTGCGCCTTTGAACCGGTTTTGTCACAACCCGTTACGTTCTGGGGAGCGTGAAACTGAAGGTGGAGCCTTGACCGGGTTGCGATTGCAGCTCGAAGTGCCCGCCGTGCCGCTCCACGATCTTCTTGCAAATGGCCAGGCCGATGCCCGTGCCCGGGTACTGGCTGCGACCGTGCAGGCGCTGGAACAAGATGAAAATGCGTTCGAAGTACTCGCTCGCGATGCCAATGCCGTTGTCCTGCACGGAGAACTTCCATTCGGCGTCCAGCGCTTCGGCGCTCAACTGCACGATGGGCTGCGCTTCCCCGTGAAACTTGATGGCGTTGGACAGCAAGTTGCGGAACAACTGAAGCAACTGCGTTTCGTCGCCCATCACCGTGGGCAGCTTGCTCACGTTCACCGTCGCGCCGCTTTCCTCAATCGCGACGACCAGATCGGAGAGGGCGGTCTGCACGACCCGATTGCAATCAGTGGGCGCAAAGGGCTTGGCCTTGGTGCCCAGCCTCGACAGTGCCAGCAGATCGTTGATCAGCGCCTGCATGCGTTTGGCACCATCGACCGCGTAACCAATGAATTCGTCAGCGTCCGCGTCCAGGCGGCCTTGGTAGCGCCGCGCCAGCAGCTGCAGGTAGCTGGCGATCATGCGCAACGGCTCCTGCATGTCGTGCGAGGCGACATACGCCAATTGCTCGAACTCGGCGTTCGAGCGCTCCAGCGCGGCCTGCGTCGCCGCGCGCGCCACGATTTCCTGCTGCAACTGGTCATTCTGCTCGGCCAGCTGCCTGCGCAGGGCATACAGCGTCACGTGGCTGTCGATCCGTGCCAGAACCTCGGCCCCATTCAAGGGCTTCGTGACGTAGTCGACCGCCCCCGCAGCAAAGCCGGCCAGCTTGTCCGCCGTATCGGTCAGCGCGGTCATGAAGATCACCGGAATGTCCCGGGTGCGTGGGTTCGCCTTCAACCGTCGACAGGTTTCAAAGCCGTCGAGTCCCGGCATCATCACGTCGAGCAGGATGAGATCGGGATGAACGAATTCGGCGCGCTCCAGGCCCTCGTCGCCGCTGAGTGCAACCACCGCCCGGTAGCCCTGGCGCTCCAGGTGGTTGGTCATGACCTCCAGGTTGGCGGGCATGTCGTCGACGATCAGAATCGTCGCCTTGGACTCGGATTGCGCAAGATGATCGTCCATGTCGCAAGTTCTCTCGTCGCGGGCTTCGTTGCCACCTCTTCGAAGATATCCCGCCGAGCGCCACGGCACAAGATGGATGGCCCTGCGATTTCATGGGGGCGAGGGCGGCGCCTCGGTCAGGCTGCCGGGAACCGCTGGGCGAGTCGCAGGTTCGGGGGGCACCGAGTGCGATCAGTGTGAGGGCAGGACTGCATCCACCCGGTCGATCCTGCTTGCCTCGGAAGCTCAACCGCACTCATTCAGCAATCAACAGGCAGCGTCGTTCCGGCCCTGGCTCGCGGCATGCCTTTGGCAGCGAAGGACCAGTACCAATGATGTTCACTCGCGAGCCCCGATCGATGAACGGCGGCTGTCGAGAGGCTCTGCGTCTGAAACCGAAGGACGGGCGCGTTCCCTCGCGGCAACGGCTCGTCTTGCCGGACAAAGAGGCATCACAAGGTGGCGCCTGCAGGGAGCCTTGTTTCCAAGCCCTTGCTGCTCACCGTTTGGCGGTCTGGCCGTCCCGGATGACGCCGAGAACGGCGCGGGGGCACCTGCGCGCAGTCAAGGCGACGCGGCAAGCGCGCCCACCACCGAGTTCGCGCCTTCATCGGCCGATTCTTCGAGGGGGGCTGGTCCGCTGTCGGGGGTACGCAGTGGGCGGATGTTCTGTGCCAGGCGTCCCTTGGGGCCCTGGACCAGCTCATACGCGACCTGCTCGCCCTGCTGGAGGGTGCGGAACCCTTCCATCTGGATGGCAGAAAAATGGGCGAACACGTCGTCGCCACCGCCTTGGGGTTCGATGAAGCCAAAGCCTTTGGCGTCATTGAACCATTTCACAGTACCTACAGTCATTCTGGGTTCTCCCGATCCCTTGTTGTGCACAAATTCTCGGTTTGCGATGGCTGCCTTGTCAATACCACGCTAGGGGGTGGGAGGGGGAAACCGGGTGCCTCAAAATAAATGTCAGGGGAGTCCCATTTCCGGGGTTGAGTGAGCGCGCTTCGGCGCAATATCCATCCCTAAGATCAACGGTGGCGAGCCGACTCGATAGAATCACTCCATGCCAGAGGAAAAGCCGATCCCCCCACAGACGCCAAAGCCAGCGCTGCCCGAAGACGGGCAGGGGGCTGTCGTCGCCGAGCGTCAGGCCGCCAAGACGGAGCCGCCTCGCATGTACCAGGTGGTGCTGCTCAATGATGACTACACGCCGATGGAATTCGTCGTGATGGTCCTGCAGGAATACTTCAAACGAGATCTGGAGACGGCCACACAGATCATGCTCAAGGTCCACAAGGAGGGCCGGGGCGTGTGCGGTGTGTACACGAAGGACGTGGCAGCAACGAAGGTCGAATTGGTGGCAACCGCCGCACGTCGCGGCGGACACCCTTTGCAATGCATTATGGAGGCCGCATGATCGCGCAAGAGCTTGAAGTCAGTCTGCACATGGCGTTCGTCGAGGCGCGCCAGCAGCGCCACGAATTCATCACGGTGGAACACCTGTTGATGGCGCTGTTGGACAACCCGTCGGCCGCTGAAGTGCTGCGCGCGTGCTCTGCAAGCATCGACGAGCTGCGCAAGAGCCTGGCCCAGTTCATCAAGGAAAACACGCCCACGGTCGGTGGCGCCGAAGAGGTGGATACGCAGCCCACGCTCGGCTTTCAGCGCGTGATCCAGCGCGCCATCATGCATGTGCAGTCCACTGGCAGCGGCAAGAAGGAAGTGACGGGCGCCAACGTGCTCGTCGCCATCTTCGGAGAGAAGGATTCGCACGCGGTGTACTACCTGCATCAGCAGGGCGTCACTCGCCTTGACGTCGTCAACTTCATCGCGCATGGCATCAAGAAGTCCGATCCGCCCGAGTCGCCCAAGGCCAGCGACGGCGCGGGCCAGGAAGGCGAGAAGGATGAAGGCGAAGCGAAGGGCTCTCCGCTCGATCAGTTCACGCAGAACCTGAATCAGCTTGCCAGGGACGGCAAGATCGACCCGCTCATCGGCCGCGAACACGAAGTGGAGCGCGTGATCCAGATTCTGTGCCGCAGGCGCAAGAACAACCCGTTGCTGGTCGGTGAAGCCGGTGTGGGCAAGACGGCCATCGCCGAAGGGCTCGCATGGCGCATCACGCAGAACGATGTGCCCGAAATTCTTGCCGATGCGCAGGTGTATTCGCTCGACATGGGCGCGCTGCTCGCGGGCACCAAGTATCGGGGTGATTTCGAGCAACGCCTCAAGAGCGTGCTCAAGCACCTGAAGGACCAGCCGAACGCCGTGCTGTTCATCGACGAGATCCACACACTGATTGGCGCGGGTGCCGCGTCCGGCGGCACGCTGGACGCGAGCAACCTGCTCAAGCCAGCACTCAGCTCCGGGTCCATGAAGTGCATCGGTGCCACCACGTTCACCGAGTACCGCGGTATTTTCGAAAAGGATGCGGCGCTCTCGCGGCGCTTCCAGAAGGTCGATGTGGTCGAGCCATCCGTGGAGCAGACGGTCGAGATCCTCAAGGGGCTGAAGTCCCGTTTCGAGGAACATCACAGCGTGAAGTACGCGCTCGGCGCGTTGCAGGCCGCGGCCGAATTGTCGGCCAAGTTCATCAACGACCGCCACCTGCCCGACAAGGCGATCGATGTGATCGACGAGGCGGGTGCTGCACAACGCATCCTGCCCAAGAGCAAGCAGAAGAAGACCATCACGCGCAACGAGGTCGAGGACATCGTTGCGAAGATCGCGCGCATCCCGCCCGCCAGCGTGTCTACCGATGACCGCTCCAAGCTCAAGACGCTCGATCGCGATCTCAAGAGCGTCGTGTTCGGCCAGGAGCCGGCGATCGATGCGCTGGCCGCCGCCATCAAGATGGCGCGGTCGGGCCTCGGCAAGCCCGACAAGCCCATCGGCTCCTTCCTGTTCAGCGGCCCCACCGGCGTCGGAAAAACCGAAGTGGCCAAGCAACTGGCGTTCATCCTTGGCATCGACCTGATTCGCTTCGACATGAGCGAGTACATGGAGCGCCATGCCGTCAGCCGCCTGATTGGCGCGCCTCCAGGCTACGTCGGATTCGACCAGGGCGGGCTGCTGACCGAAGCCATCACGAAGAAGCCGCACGCGGTGTTGCTGCTCGATGAGATCGAGAAGGCCCACCCCGATGTCTTCAACGTGCTGCTGCAGGTCATGGACCATGGCTCGCTGACCGACAACAACGGACGCAAGGCCGACTTCCGCAACGTCATCATCATCATGACGACGAACGCGGGTGCCGAGATCATGAATAAGGCGACCATCGGTTTCACCAACGCGCGGGAGTCTGGCGACGAAATGGCCGACATCAAGCGCTTGTTCACGCCGGAGTTCCGCAACCGCCTCGATGCCATCGTCAGCTTCCGTGCGCTCGATGAGGAAATCATCATGCGCGTGGTGGACAAGTTCCTGCTGCAGCTCGAAAGCCAGCTGTCGGAGAAGAAGGTCGAGGTCACGTTCACCGACGCACTGCGCAAGCTGCTCGCAAAGAACGGCTTCGATCCGCTGATGGGTGCGCGTCCGATGCAGCGGCTGATCCAGGACACCATCCGGCGTGCGCTGGCAGACGAGCTGCTCTTCGGCAGCTTGGTCGATGGTGGCCGCCTGTCGGTGGACGTCGATGCCGACGGCAAGACGGTGCTCGACATCCAGCCGCCACGCAAGAGCGACAAGCCGAAGGCAGAGCCGGCCACCGCCTGATCTCAACGATCGAGCAAGCGACCACGAGGCCTCGGGGCCCGTGGTCGTTTTTTCATTCAGGGCCTGGGGCGGATGAACGGCGCGGCGCGCTCAGGCAGGCGAACGCACGGCCGGGTCTTGCTGAAAATAAGTGCGAAGCAGCGCATACACCTGCGGCTGGCTCTGCAGCAATGCATGCGGGGCCACGAAGAACACCTCACACGCCACCGCGAAGAACTCTGCGGGCGTTTCGGCCGCGTAAGGATCAAGCACCGTTTCGAGGCCCTCATCGACCTCGTTGCAAAAGGTCTCGTAGGCCGCCGAGAAAGTCTCCTGCCAGCGCTCGTGCAACGCCCGGTCGTGCAGCAGCGGGATGCCATCCGATTGGCCGTCCCCCATGTCGAGCACATGGGCGAATTCGTGAACCACGATGTTGTAGCCCCATTCGGCGGTTTCGCCGGCTTCTTCGACGTCCTGCCAGGACAGCATCAAGGGGCCGCCCTCCATGGCTTCGCCGGTGAGTTGCTCCTCGTAGCGGTGAACCACTCCGTCCTCGTCCTCTGCCTCCCGAAGCGCCACGACCTCGCCGGCATGCACGACGATGCCCACGAAACTGTCATAGGGTGCCAAGCCCAGATGCAGGACCGGCAGGCAGGCTTGGGCGGCGATGGCCACAGCCATCGCATCGGTGACGATGAAGCCATCGGTCCCGTGAAACTCCTTGCGCGCCAGGAACAGCGTGGCGAGCTCGCGCAGCCGTGCAGCGTCCGATGGCTCCGGGAGCGAGAGGAACGGGTAGCGGGCGAGGGTCAACGCCCAGATGTCATCGGGGATCGGGCGCCGGTTGAGCGTGCGCTGGTCGCGCCAGCGCTGAAGGCTGGCCCACCACTTGGTCATCGTGTCACGCCCGGGTGTCGGCCGGTGCCACGCGGTGCAGGCCGGCGGCGGTCCAGCGCAACACCTCGGCCCGGTACGGGGCGTGGTCCAGGTCCCAGTCGGACAACACATGCCTGACATAGCCCGGTGCCATGGTCTGCGTGCCGGGACGATGCGTATGACCGTGGATCATCGTGGTCGATCGAGCGGCCTCGAGCCAGGCGACCGCGGCAGGAAAGTCCACATCGGCCCAGTCCGCCGGCGCTGAGCGGCCGTTTTTCTGCTGTTCGCTCTGGTGCCGCATTTGCGCACCGATGCGCAGGCGCTCAGCCTGCGGCAGGGACAGGGCCTGCTTTTGCCAAGCCGGGTTGCGCACCATGGCACGGAACTGCTGGTACGGCACATCGGAGAGGCAAAGCGCATCGCCGTGCGTCACCAGCAGCCGCTCGCCGAAACCCACCATCACCGTCGGATCGTCAAGACCCTTGAGCTTGCAGGCGGCCAGCATGTCAGCACCGATCAGGAAATCACGGTTGCCGCTCATGAAGGCCACCGTGCGATGCCCGGACACCTGCACGAGCACGTCGACGCACCGCGCCGCCAGCCCCTGGGTCCGCAAGTCATCGCCGACCCACATCTCGAACCAGTCGCCCAGCATCACCACGGCATCGGCCGTCGTGTGCAGCAGGTGAGCGCGCCAGGCGTCGAACGTGCATGGCGTGTCATCGCCCAAGTGCAGATCGGAAATGAAATCGATCGCCTTCCAGTGCGTCGGCACGACCCATTCGGCGGCCGTCGCAGCAGGCATGGAGAGGGCCGGGGAGGGCCGGGTATCGGTGTTCACGGCGCGGTATCGTCCAGTCAGACCACCTTGGCGCTCTGGATGATCACGTCTTCGACGGGCACGTCATCATGGCCGCTCTTGCGGCTGGTCTTCACGCCCTCGATGGCGTCGACCACTTCGGTGCCCGCCACGACCTTGCCGAACACCGCGTAACCCCAGCCTTGCGGCGTTTCAGACTTGAAGTCGAGGAACCCGTTGTTGGTGGTGTTGATGAAGAACTGCGCCGTCGCCGAATGCGGCGCGCTGGTGCGAGCCATCGCCAACGAATAGTGAGCGTTCTTCAGGCCGTTGGACGCTTCATTCTGGATGGGCGCGTCGGTGGGCTTTTGGCTCATGCCGGGAGCAAAACCGCCGCCCTGGATCATGAACCCTTTGATGACCCGGTGGAACACGGTGCCGTCGTAGTGGCCCTTCTCCACGTAGGAGATGAAGTTGCGGACGGTGTTGGGCGCCTTCTCGTCGTCGAGTTCGATGCGGATGGTGCCGTGGTTGGTTTGCAGTTCAACGTGTTGGGTCATGGTGTTATTTCTCCAGCGTGGCCTTCTTGATGGTGATGGGCTCGGCCGGTACGTCCGAGTGCGGGGGTTTGCGGGTGGTCTTGACCGCGCGGATCTTGTCGACGACCTCCATGCCTTGGACCACCTTGCCGAACACGGCGTAGCCGTTACCGTCGGCCGAGTTCTCGGCGTTGAGCATGTCGTTGTCGACGACGTTGATGAAAAACTGGGCGGTGGCGGAGTTGGGGTCGCCCGTGCGCGCCATCGCAATGGTGCCACGGTCATTCTTGAGCCCGTTACGCGATTCGAGCGGGATGGGCGGACGGGTGGACTTCTCCGTCATGTCGGGTGTGAAGCCCCCACCTTGAATCATGAAGTTGCCGATCACGCGGTGGAAGATGGTTCCGGTGTACTGGCCGTCCTTCACGTACTGGACGAAGTTGGCCACGGTCTTGGGTGCCTTCTGCGCATCGAGCTGCACGACGATGTCGCCTGCACTGGTGGAGAGCCTGACTTTTTGTGCGTGCGCTGACGCGATGGCGCCGAGACAGACGCAGACCGCAACCGCAAGCTTTCTGAAATTCATCCCATCACTCCTTCAAAGAATACCCGCCATTGTCCACCTTCCTTGCACGCATGCCGGCGCTTGACCTGTCACACTGGCCGCCCTTTGCCGACGACCGGCACGCCGTGCCGGCCGCGCGATGAGACGCCGGACACGTGCTGGAGTTCCGCGTGCGCCTTGTCGACCGGGGCAACCTTGTGCCAGCGCTTCATCGCTGCCTGCGTGGAAAGGGTGTGAAGGGGAGGGCCTCGGCCGGCGACATGCCGGCGCACTGAAGCGACCTCCGCAGGTCAGCCGGTATACTCGCAAAACTGTATCGCAGCCCCTGTCGCGGCTCGCATCCCGAACAACGATGTCGCCAGCTGCGTTCGGCCGGCGCCCGGTCGGGCGCGTGCCGTCACTCGCGCGCCTGCCACTTCTTGTATTGCCGATGAGCCTGCGCATCTACAACACCCTCAGCCGCCAGACCGAGGCGTTCTCACCCATCGAGCCGAACCATGTCCGCATGTACGTCTGCGGCATGACCGTCTACGACCTGTGTCACGTCGGCCATGCGCGCATGATGGTTGCGTTCGATGTGGTCGCACGCTGGTTGCGCGAGACTGGTTATCGGGTCACCTACGTGCGCAATGTCACCGACATCGACGACAAGATCATCCGCCGCGCCCTCGAGCGCGGCATGGCCATCCGCGATCTCACCGGCGAGATGACGCAAGCGATGCATGACGACATCGCCGCACTCGGCGTGCTGCCGCCTGATGTCGAACCACGTGCAACGGATTACGTTCCCCAGATGCTCGACATGATCGGCACGCTCGAGCGCAAGGGCCTGGCCTACCGCACCGCAAGTGGCGATGTGAACTACGCGGTCCGCAAGTTCCCCACTTACGGCAAGCTCTCCGGCAAGTCGCTGGATCAGTTGCGCGCCGGCGAACGCGTGGCCGTGCAGGGTGACAAGGAAGACCCGCTCGACTTCGTCCTCTGGAAAGCGGCGAAACCCACGGAGCCCGCCGACGCCAAGTGGGACAGCCCGTACGGCCCGGGCCGGCCGGGCTGGCACATCGAATGCTCGGCGATGGGGTGCTCCATCCTCGGCGACCACTTCGACATCCATTGCGGCGGTGCCGACCTGCAGTTCCCGCACCACGAGAACGAAATCGCGCAGAGCGAAGCGGCCACCGGCAAGCCGCTCGCCAACGTATGGATGCACAACGGCTTCGTCAATGTCGACAACGTGAAGATGTCCAAATCACTGGGCAACTTCTTCACCATCCGCGAGGTGCTCCAGCGTTACGACGGCGAGACCATTCGCTTCCTGATGCTGCGCACGCATTACCGCAGCCCGTTCAACTTCAGCGATGCGCATCTCGATGAGACGCGCGCCGCGTTGCGGCGCCTCTACACGGCGCTCGATGCTGTGGGCGCACTGCCCACCGCCCCAGTCGACTGGACCACAGGCCCGGCCGCTCGCTTGCGCGATGCAATGAACGAGGATTTCAACACGCCGGAAGCCATCGCCGTGCTGTTCGAGCTGGCTGCCGAGGTCAATCGCACCAAATCGGTGGCCCACGCGACCCTCCTCAAAGGCCTTGGCGCGGCACTCGGCATCCTCCAGCAGGACCCTCGGGCCTACCTTCAATCAGGGGCCACGGTCGACACCGCCGCCATCCAGGCCAAGATCGATGCCCGCAACGCAGCGAAGAAGGCGCGCGATTTCGCGCTGGCCGACACCATCCGCCAGGAACTGCTCGCCGATGGCATCGTGTTGCAGGATTCCCCCCAAGGCACCACCTGGATGAAAGCCTGACGTGGTCCGAGCAGTCACCCCCGATTTCTGGGATGAGGCGTGCCGGCACTTGTCGAAGCGCGACCGCGTCATGCGAAAGCTGATTCCGATGTTCGGCGATGCCCGGCTCCAGAGCCGAGGTGATGCCTTCACCACGCTCGCCCGGTCCATCGTGGGGCAGCAGATTTCCGTGAAGGCGGCGCAGTCGGTGTGGGAGCGTTTCACTGCCACCGTCGATGGCGCCGCCGAGCGTGTCAAGCCGGCCGCCGTGCTGGCCCTCGAACCGGTGCAGCTCCGCGAAGCCGGCCTGTCGGCCCGCAAGGTGGATTACCTGCTGGACCTGGCACGGCATTTCGAAAGCGGCATGGTGCACGTCAGGCAATGGCAGCAGATGGACGATGAGGCCATCATCGAAGAGCTCGTGGCCATCCGCGGCATCGGCCGTTGGACGGCCGAGATGTTCCTGATCTTCCACCTGTTGCGCCCGAACGTGCTCCCCCTGGACGACTTGGGGCTGATGAAGGGCATCAGCCAGAGCTACTTCAGTGGCGAACCGGTGTCCCGCGCGGAGGCCCGTGAAGTAGGGGACGCCTGGGCCCCGTTCCGATCTGTGGCCACATGGTACATTTGGAAAAGTCTTGAACCTCTTCCTGTCCAATACTGACCAAAGCGCCGCTTCAACCTGGTGCGGAGCGCGAATGTCGCGTTGCAACAATGCGGAGTTCCGTGTCGAGCGGTGCTCCCAGATCAGCAGGACCTCCATCCGATGAGCAAACGTCACTTCCTTGAGTTCGAGCAGCCCATCGCTGAACTTGAAACGAAGATCGAAGAACTGCGTTACGTCCAGAGCGAATCGGCCGTCGACATCTCCGACGAAATCGATCGCCTGGGGCAGAAAAGCCAGCAGCTCACCAAAGACATCTATTCGCAGCTGACCCCGTGGCAGGTGGCACAGATCGCCCGCCACGCGCAGCGCCCGTATTCGCTCGACTACATCAACGAAATCTTCACTGATTTCCAGGAACTCAGGGGTGACCGGGCCTTTGCGGACGACCAGTCCATCGTCGGTGGACTTGCGCGCTTCAACGGGCAAGCGTGCATGGTCATCGGCCACCAGAAAGGTCGCGACACGAAGGAACGCGCCGCGCGCAACTTCGGCATGTCGCGCCCGGAGGGCTACCGCAAGGCCCTGCGCCTGATGAAAGTTGCCGAAAAGTTCGGCCTGCCGGTGTTCACGTTCGTTGATACCCCGGGGGCGTATCCCGGCATCGGCGCCGAAGAGCGTGGGCAATCAGAAGCCATCGGCCGCAATATTTTCGAGATGGCACAGCTCGAGGTGCCCATCATCGTGACGATCATCGGTGAGGGCGGGTCCGGTGGGGCGCTTGCCATCAGTGTCGGTGACCAGGTTCTCATGCTGCAGTACTCCGTCTACTCCGTCATCTCGCCGGAAGGGTGCGCGTCCATCCTCTGGAAGACGTCGGAGCGTGCGCCTGAGGCGGCCGAAGCGATGGGCATCACCGCCCATCGGCTCAAGGCGCTCGGCCTGGTGGACAAGATCGTCAACGAACCCATCGGCGGCGCGCACCGGGACCCGAAGCAGATGGCCGCGTACCTCAAGCGTGCGCTCAATGATGCGCTGCGCCAGGTCCATGACCTCAAGCCCAAGGACTTGCTGCAACGCCGCTACGAGCGCCTGCAGTCCTACGGTCGCTTCGCCGACACCAAAGAACGCTGACCGGCGCCGTGCGGGGCATCGTCGCGGTTGCCTGCAGTGGAGGCCGCGACTCCACGGCGCTCCTGCACGCCACAGCGGTGGCGGCCCGGGACCTGGGGCTGCAAGTTCTGGCATTGCACGTCCATCATGGGCTTCAACCGGAGGCGGACGCGTGGTTCGAGCATGTGCGCGCCCAGTGCGAACGCTGGGCACTGGCGGGGCTGCCGGTCTCGTTTGCCGGTCACCGGGTGAGGGAACGCCCCGCCCCGGGTGACAGCATCGAGGCCTGGGCGCGTGAAGCCCGCTATGCGGCACTCGCGCGCCTCGCTCATGCCGGTGGAGCCACGACAGTGCTGCTTGCGCATCACCGCCGGGACCAGGCTGAGACGTTTCTGCTTCAGGCGTTACGAGGCGCGGGCATGGCGGGGCTGTCTGCGATGGCCACACGCACGGAGCGTGACGGCCTTGCATGGCTGCGACCATGGCTCGATCGATCCCGCGAGAGCATCGAACGCTACGTCGCCTGGCATCGCCTCGATTTCATCGACGACGGCAGCAACATCGACCTGCGCTTTGCCCGCAACCGGCTGCGTCTTGCCGTTTGGCCGGCGTTGACGGGCGCTTTTCCGGATGCGGAAGTGTCGCTGGGTGCGGCGGCTCGCTGGGCACAGCAAGCCCAGCGCGTGCTGGACGAAGTGGCGGCAGGGGACCTTGAGGTGTGTGCCGATGCCAAAGGGCTCCAAGTGCGCGCCTGGGCCACGCTGAGTGTGGATCGGCGCGCCAATGCGCTGCGCCTCTGGATTCGCCGGCAGTCCGGGGCGGCACCGCCCGCCTCACTGGTCGAGCGGCTGCAAAATGAATTGCACCACAGTGGGCCGGCCCGCTGGCCGCTCAACGCACATGCTGCATTGCACCGCTACCGCGGCCGCGTGACCTGCCGAGAGCTGCACGCCGCCGCGGCCGAGCCTTCGCGGCGTGAGGCAACGCTTCGCATCACGCGGGCAGGCCGCTACCCGTTGCCTGGTTGGGGCGGGGAACTGATCACGAAACGCGTGGGCGACGGCGGCATTCCAATCGCATGGCTCGGTCGACTGGAGTTGCGGGCTCGCGCGGGCGGAGAGCAGTTCCAGGCCGGCCTCGGCAGGCCTGCGCGCAGCTTGAAGAAACAGTATCAGGCGGCCGGCGTGCCCGAATGGGAGCGTGACGGGCCCCTCATCTTCAGTGGTGGACAGCTGCTGTTCGTCCCAGGCCTCGGGATCGACGCCAGGGCGATCGGATTGCCAGGCCAGGCCCAGTTGTCGCTGCATTGGCGCCGCATTGGTGCGACAGCCACGTGACCTTCGGTCCGTGCAACCGCTAAAATCCCCGATTGCGCTTCGCAGCGCATCCCTTCACCCCTGCGAACCCCTTTTCATGGCACTCATCGTTCACAAATACGGCGGCACCTCCATGGGCTCCACGGAGCGCATCCGCAACGTCGCCAAGCGGGTCGCCAAATGGGCCCGTGCCGGGCACCAGATGGTGGTCGTTCCTTCGGCCATGAGCGGCGAGACCAATCGCCTGCTCGCGCTGGCCAAGGAACTCTCCCCGGCCTCTACCACCGTCGAACTGCTGCGCGAACTCGACACCATCGCGTCCACCGGCGAGCAGGTGTCTGTGGGCCTGCTGGCCATCGCGCTGCAAGCCGAAGGCCTCGAGGCCGTGAGCTATGCCGGCTGGCAAGTGCCCGTGCGCACCGACAGTTCGTTCACGAAGGCCCGCATCCAAAGCATCGATGACGCCCGTGTTCGCGCCGATCTTGCAGCAGGGCGCGTGGTCATCATCGCCGGCTTCCAGGGGTTGGACGACAAAGGCAACATCACCACCCTCGGCCGAGGCGGGTCCGACACTTCCGCCGTTGCGGTGGCCGCCGCGATGAAGGCCGACGAATGCCTCATCTACACCGACGTCGACGGCGTCTACACCACAGACCCACGCATCGTGCCAGAGGCGCGCCGCCTCTCCACGGTCAGCTTCGAGGAAATGCTCGAAATGGCGAGCCTGGGCTCCAAGGTGCTGCAGATCCGCTCGGTGGAGTTCGCGGGCAAATACCGCGTGCCGCTGCGCGTGCTCTCCAGCTTCACCCCCTGGGACATCGACATCGCCGAAGAGGCGCGCTCCGGCACCCTGATCACTTTTGAGGATGATGAAAAAATGGAACAAGCAGTCGTCGCCGGTATCGCCTTCAACCGCGATGAAGCAAAGATCTCCGTGCTGGGCGTGCCCGATAAACCCGGCATCGCGTTCCAGATTTTGGGTCCGGTGGCCGATGCCAACATCGACATCGACGTGATCATCCAGAACGTCTCCCACGACGGCAAGACCGACTTCTCCTTCACCGTTCATCGCAACGACTATGCGCGAACGATCGAACTGCTGAACACGAAAGTGGTGCCTCAGACGGCAGCCACCAGCGTGGTGGGTGATCCGAAGATCTGCAAGGTGAGCATCGTCGGCATCGGCATGCGTTCCCACGTCGGTGTGGCCAGCAAGATGTTCCGCTGCCTGGCGGACGAGGGCATCAACATCCAGATGATCACCACGAGCGAAATCAAGACCAGCGTCGTGATCGATGAGAAGTACATGGAGCTCGCCGTGCGCGCGCTGCACAAGGCATTCGATCTCGATCAAGCCGCTGGCTGAACCGGGATTTTCCAGGTTATAATGCGCGCTGTGCTGGAGTCGTGACCGAGTGGCCGAAGGTGCTCCCCTGCTAAGGGAGTATGTGGGCAAAACCTGCATCGAGGGTTCGAATCCCTCCGACTCCGCCAACCAACCCGTTGATTGCAACGGGTTTTTCTTTTTCTGAGGTTCGCTACAGGCGAACTACAGAGAAACGGAACGATGACTGAGTGGTCGAAGCTGCTCCACTGCTAGGGGAGCATGCGGGCAAAACCGGCATCAAGGGTTCGAATCCCTTTCGCTCCGCCAAGCCCTGGACCCCCGCTTGTGGCATTGCGACAGCAGTGTGTTCGCCACAGTGAGGCAGCCTCTCAGCAAGCTCGTTGGGTAAACGATGCGAGCGCCTTGTTATCCTTGCTGTGTTGCTTTCCGTCGCGACCCTCCATGTCAGGATAGTTGTCGCCGGTCCCTCCAAAGAAGACCACTCGCAATGGACGGGGCAGGGTCAGTCGGACGAGCGCGCGAGTATCGATATGGTCGGACCGCGAGCAGACCCTCGAAGTGCAGGCCGGACAAATCATCACGGCCGCCTCTTCATGCTGTATTCAGTCCCGTCGTCGTGAAGACGAGATGGGCGGAACATCAAGTGCGGCTTGAATTGGTCCACGCATCCGGAATACCGCCTGCGTAGTACTGCGCATTGCGATGGGCGAATGTCAACGGTTAACGTGCGCCGGTGTACTCAAACCGGCTTTCACAACCATCCCATATGAGATTCGCCATGACGATACGCCATCTTCCTTTGCTTGCAGGTTCCCTGCTCAGCTCGATCTTCCTTCTGAGTTCGCCTGTCTGCGCCGCAGAGATGCCGCCGGAGAAACCAGTCGGGCTGACCGGACTCAACGACGTTGTCGGGACCATCGACCTCGCCCCGCACAATCTTGGAGCCGTCGGCGACTATGAACTGCGCGCCCGCAGCATTGTCGTTGCGCCCAGCGGTGCCATCCACAATCATCCGCATGCGGGACGCCCAGGCGTGGTTCGAATCATCAAAGGCACTCTCATCGAGGTCCGAGGCACCACCGAGCGCACGTTGAAAGCCGGTGATTCCTGGTATGAGTATGCCGACACGGTGCACTGGTTTCGCAATCCCAGCAGTTCCGAGCCGGCCGAGATCTGGGCCGTCGACATGGTGCCGAAAAAGAAATAGTTTGCTTCTCGAAGCCGCGTTCCCCCGAACGCGGCCTTTTCATTGAGGGCCGATTCTCCTCATTCGCCTCTGCGCACGTCGCGACTGCTTTCACCTCCCAGCCACCGTTCCATGCGCTCACTTTTTGGGGGTAGATGTGGGTTGCTGATCGCGTTCGTGTTTGTGGGAGAATCCGCGAACAACGTGGGCGGGATGGAGACTCCGACTCTGCCCATCAACCCGTTGATTGCAACGGGTTTTTCTTTTTCTGCCGTTCGCTGAAGGGAGTATGCGGGCAAAACCTGCATCAAGGGTTCGAATCCCTTTCGCTCCGCCAAATGGCCTCGGGACGAGGGCCGCCGGCAGTTCGAGTGGAAAGCTTCCCAGCGTGGGGCGAGAGCAAAAGGGGGAAAATCATGCATGGAAACTGGAGCCGGCGAAGCGCTTTGATCGCCTGCGTCGCGGGCATGGTCCGCGCATCTGGCGCGCTGGCATCGCCAGCAGGCAATTCGATGCCAATCGCAGACATGCACACCCATCTGGGCCGCAAGACACGTGCTCGGTCGCCGCTGGATCTGGCTGAGGAAATGAAGGCCAACCGCGTGTTGCTCGCAGGCTGGGCGTATGCAACCGATCTGGCCTACACGGAACACACGCCCGACGGCATCCATCAAGTTGCCGAGCCCGATGCAGATGGCATTGCGGCGTCCATGCGCAAGGAGATGCGCCGAAGCCGCCGATACGTTGAGTCAACAGGTCTCGGAATGGTGCTGACAGCTCGCGACGTCGACCGCGCACTCGCCGGCCTGCCCAGCGTGGTGCTCGCGGCCGAAGGTGCCGACTTCATGCAAGGCCGCATGGCCCTTCTTGATGAAGCCTACGAAGCGGGACTGCGGCATCTGCAATTGGTGCACTACACCCGCAACGCCGCTGCCGACATCCAGACAGAACCGCCGCGGCATGGCGGATTGAGCCCATTCGGGCGTGACTTGATCCGGCGCGCGCAGGCCAAGGGCATGCTGGTCGATCTGGCGCACAGTTCGGAGGACGCCGTGACCCAGGCCCTGGAGGTCGCCACCAAACCAATGATCTGGTCCCACGGCTGGGTCACCGATGCACCAGGCGCCTTCGACGACAAGGTGGGTTGGATGCGCCGGCGATTGTCACTTGACAAGGCGCGGGACATTGCACGAGCTGGCGGCGTGATCGGCCTGTGGGGGCGGGGCCTGAAGCACCCAACGCCGCTGTGGAACGTCGGCCGTGACGATCCGCAGGGATACGCGAAGGCCGTGCTCGCATTGATCGACAAGCTCGGGCCCGACCACGTGGCCTTGGGTTCGGACATGGCCGGTCTCGGGGATGCGGCCGCGGTGCAAAACTATGGCGATGTTCGACGGGTCATCGTGGCCCTCCAGAACAGCCTCGACGAAAGAAGCCTGGCCAAGGTCAGCTACCAGAACTATGCGCGCGTATTGCGGTCCGCCTTGGTCGTTTGACCAACCGAGGGACGGCCTCGGTCGGGATCTGTGCCGACATCCGCAACCGGCTCGGCCGGCGCCACGGTCGCGCCCGTGATACCGTGCCGCGCGAGCGCCTCAGCCACAAAACCGGTGCGCTTCATCGATTCGACAAAGCGGCTCAAGGCATGAGCAGCCACGGGGCCACGACTCTTGGGCGTACCCATGGCCTGCTGGATCACCATGAAGCGCCCCTCGAGCAGCCGCACACCCCCGATGCGCGCCGCATCGGCTTCGAGCTGCTGGCGGACGCCGGCAGCCACGTGCGCCTTCTGTGCAACGAAGGTGTCGACGACGCTCGGCGACGTGGGGGCGCGTACGATGGATGCCTGCCTCAGCTCACGCGACAGGTACAGGTCATACGCGCTGCCTTCGCCGACGATCACGACATGCCCGGGGCGGTCAACGTCTTCATTGCGCCGGATGGGCGAATCGGCCGGTACCAGATAGCATCCCTCGATCAGCACATAGGCCGCGGTGAAGGCGATGCCGGCACCACGCAACGGATCGATGGCAAAAAAACCGACGTCCGCCTGGCCCTGGTTCACCGCTTCGACCGATTTGCCTGCAGTGTCGAAGGCGATGAGTTGCGCATCAACACCGAGAAGACGAGCCCATTCCCGGGCCATGTCCACCGACACGCCGTAGAGCTCGCCTGTCCGCGCATCGCTGCCAGCGAGGAGAGGGTTGCCGAGATTGATGGCGGCGCGCAGTCTTCCGAGCGGAGCGAACGCGTCAACGACTTCTGGCGAGGTGTTCATGCGGGCTCCTTATTGCCGAACATCGGGCTTCGGCGGGTCGTGAATCGCTCCGCTGCTTTCAGAGTGAAACGCCCCCCGAGGATCCGTTTCACCTGGCATCGCATTACTCGAAGTCGGACCGGCGTCGCCCGAAGGGCTTGATGCCTTGCGGCGCGCTGACGGCCTCTCGCTCGCCGCGTTCGGCACGCATGGCCGCGTCGATCTGGTCGTTGAAGTCGTGATCGAAGTGCGCGTTGCGCAAGGCCGCGTGCAATGCAGCGTCGAAGCGGTTGGCTCTGATCCAGCGATAGCGTTCCGCATCGGTCGGTGGCTGAGCCTTCCCGAACGCAGAGACGGGGCCGTTTTCGTGGACTTCGCTGTCGACGTCGGCTGAACTGTTCATGGACTTCCCCGGAATCGGTACTGGGTGCGCCTCCCTGGCTGCACCTGTGTTCACAGTATCCGGCACTTTCGTGGCGCTCGCACAGCTCCAATCACGATTCAGACTCCCCTATGTTGGAAACGGTTCCGAAAGGGCAGGGCTTGGCGGGCGGGACACAGGCGTTCCCCGCCTATCCTGGCGGCTGATCTTTCGACTTCGGTCGAAGCGCCCGCTCCACAGGAGCCATGCCGTTGACCCATGTCGACGTGCTTTCACAGTTCTTTTCGCAGCCTGCCTTGCGCAGGCATTTCAGCCCTGCTGGGACCGGCTCCCGCAGGGAGTTGCTGCCATCGGGGTCTCTTTCACAAGGAGCTTGCCCCGATGTCACCGTGATCTGCCGCTGTTTTTCACTGGCCGCGTTTTCGGCCACGCCCGGTCCTTGCCTTCTCGCTTCAAAGCGTCTCGCAAGCGACCGTGCACCTTTTGCCATGGCCTTCGCCATGCACGGCGTCTTTCCGGCGTCGGCGTGAGTCCAGGCTCAAGGCACCTTCTTTCCCTTCGGGGGGTGGACACACCTCCCGAGCAGGGGGGCATGTCCGCCTTTTTTGTTCACTGCACGGAACGGAAAAGACGATGCACTCCACGCATTTACATCACCAACAACGCGCTGTCCCCGCAATTCTCAAGCAGTTTCGCCTGTACCTTGCGCAATCGGTGCAGCGGTCAAGCATTGCAGGGCAACGTGGCGGTCAGGCCCTTGCCCGGCTGATCGCCCACGACCCGCGTGTGGTTCAGACGTTCAAGGACCATGGTGACGTCGCCCGCCGTTTGCTGGTCTCCGGTGAGGTCGACACGCTGTTCCTCGTGGCCGCGTCGGGCCTGTTGCAAGGCCTGTCGTTGCAGTTCTATCGGCTGGCCATCGACGGATGGTTGAACCGATGAGCGTTTCCCGCGTGGTGCACCTTTCAAGGTGCGCCCCGCGGGGCTCCCTCCAACCTTCCCGGCCACTGCAGACAAGGCCGACAACGGTGTACGTCTGCATGGCGCGCCCCATCGTTCGAGGCATCGACGCGTCGGCGGGGTTGCGAACTGCCGCCGCCTGACGCTTCAGTCATCGAATCAGTGACTCCGGCACGTTTCCCCAAAAAGCGGGGCCGGCGGCCACCCTTGGCCCGCTCGGGAATGGGAGAGGCAGGGCAGAGGCAGGGCAGAGGCAGTCTTCCCCGCATCCGTCACCCGCCTGGAGAGCATCCAGCGTCGTGCGACGAATCCAAGAGCCGCGTCTGCACAAAGCAGAAGCAAATTTTCAACGGTGCGGCAGCCGCCGTTTCAGACCCGGCATGTCGGAGGTCTCCCGCATCGCTTCCGCAGCATCCACCTCGCCTTGCTTGACCAGATCGGCGAGCCGCACATTCATGCTGATGAACTCGCTCGCGCCCAGCTTGTCTTCGCGGATGGCGGCCTCAAGGCCGATCCAATCGCCCGACTCGATGAACTGGGTCACCTTGCCTGTGTTGAACAGAACGTCGGCCGCCAGCAGGTACCGGTCGCCCTTGATGGAGGGCACAAGGGCCTGGCGCACCACGCCGATCAAGCTGCCGGCAAGCACGGAACGCAAGACCACCGCATTGGAGCCTGTGTAGCTCAAAATCTTGCGGAGCGTACCGGTGGTGGTGCGGCCGTGCATGGTGGCAATCATGAGCGAGCCTGATTCGCCGCCCTGAATCACCACCTCCGCGGTTTCAGAATCCCGGATCTCCGACGTGAGCATCACGTCGGGGCTCATCCGAAGCGAATCGCGCATGCCTTCGGCGAACGAGGTGACGTCATAACCAACTTCCCGCTGGGTCACCATGCACTTGTTCGGCGTGATTTTCAGTTCGACGGGGTCTTCGATGGTGACGATGTGGCCGGAGTGCGTGCGGTTGTGATGGTCCAAGATGGACATTGCCGTGGCCGTCTTGCCGGCCCCGGTCGGGCCGGTGATGGCTATGAACCCGGAGGTGGCTTCGGTGAGCGTGGCCCGCAGTTGCACCGGCAGCAGGAGTTGGTTCAGCGGCGTGATGGCCGCCGGCGTGATGCGCATGGCCAACCCGAGCTGCCCGCCTGCATGCAGGAAAAGCGTGTAGCGCAGTGAGTGCTGGCCGAGGCCATCCAGCCGGAAATTCGCTGTACGGCGTTGCTCCAGAATGGGCTTGAGTTTGGTGTCCCAGTAGCGCTGCACATTGTCGTGCCGCACTTCGCCCTCGACGTAGCCGGCGAGGTAGTACACGATGTGTTCTCGCGTGACGACGAACTCCGGTATCGCGGGAAAGAGTTCGTGCAAGGGCCGGGTGCCTTTGGCGGACTTGGCCATCATCGCGCGTCCTTCGTGGATCATGATGTCGGTGATGGAGTGCGCAAACAGCAGGGCGTGGCGCACGGACGATGCGATGCCCTGGCGAACGTCAGTCGACAGGGTCGTGACATCGGGATGGCTGAAGGTGTTCATGAAGGGTCCGGAGCGGGTCAGTTGAATTGCGTGGACGGACTGGGCTCGTCGTTGTCGAAGAGCGTCATGGTCGCGTCGAGGTTCGCTGAAGCAGCCGTCGGAGAGGCGCGTTGGCGCGGCGAAAGCGTGACGGCGGAGTCATACGGGAGCGGGCCCGCGGGCAGCACCTTCCAAGCCATGAGCACCGTGGCAATGGCATTGGCATACCAGGCAGAGCGTGCCGGCGTGTTCGAGTGGTAGGCCCCCACGGCACGCCAGGTGTTGCCATGGCGCCGGACCTGCCGCGCGTAGTGCCACGCCGCCACGAAGGCAGAGGTGCAACCGTCGCCCAGCGCGCGCGAGTCAATGCCATGGCGGGCAAGTTCTGAAAGGTGCTGGCTGTTGATCTGGAATGCTCCGATGTCCCAGGTGCCATTGACGTTCCGGGCGAGGGCTTGCGGTTTCAACCGGCTTTCGTGCCAGCCGATGGCGCGGAGTACCTGACCATTCACGCCGTGGCGCAGGGCCGCCTGGTCGATGCAGTCGCCATGTGCTGCGGCAGACGCGGCGCACGATGCGAACATGGCAAACAAGGCGGGCAGGGCAGGGTTCAAAAGATGCGACTCCTCGACTCCCACGGCATGGGCATCTGCGGATTGTTGCGTGTAATCCGATGCCTCTCGCCTCGCATCCGCACTGAAAATTAGGGGGTTCAGCTGGCGCCGGAGCACATGATGGTTTTCCAGCATGGTGGCAAAGGGAATGGCCCATGACATTTGTTCACGGCGTCATCCTGGCGCACGGGAGTTTTACTTCGAGGAGCAATCATGGTCTTCGAGACCTGGGACAACCCGATGGGAACGGCTGGTTTCGAGTTCATTGAATTCGCCGCTCCGGATCCGACGGGCATGGGAGCCACGTTCGAGCGCATGGGCTTTCAGGCGATCGCCCGACATCGCCACAAGAACGTCACGCTGTACCGGCAAGGTCAGATCAACTTCATCATCAATGCGGAGCCCGATTCCTTCGCCCAGCGATTCGCTCGGCTGCACGGGCCGTCCGTGTGCGCCATTGCGTTCCGGGTACAGGACGCCAACCTGGCCTACCGCCGCGCGCTCGAGCTGGGCGCCTGGGGGTTCGACGGCCACAGCGGCCCCATGGAGTTGAACATCCCCGCCATCAAGGGCGTGGGCGATTCACTGATCTATCTGGTGGATCGCTGGCGCGGCAAAGACAACGCAGCGGCGGACGCCATCGGCAACATCAGCATCTACGACGTCGATTTCACGCCGCTGCCCGGCGCACAGGCTGCACCAGCAGGGCACGGCCTGTTGACGATCGATCACCTCACCCACAACGTTCACCGCGGTCGGATGCTGGAGTGGGCACAGTTCTACGAGCGCTTCTTCAACTTTCGGGAGGTGCGCTATTTCGACATCGAAGGGCAAGTGACCGGCGTGAAATCGAAGGCCATGACATCCCCATGCGGCCTGATTCGCATTCCCATCAACGAAGAGGGCAAGGAGCAGGCGGGCCAGATCCAGGAGTATCTCGACGCCTATCACGGCGAGGGGATCCAGCACATTGCGTTGAGTGCGGCCAGCCTCGTCGACACGGTGGACGCCATGCGGGCCGGTGGTATCCGATTCCTCGACACGCCGGACACCTATTACGAGCTTGTGGACCGGCGCATCCCCGGTCACGGGCAGGACGTGGCCGCGGTCCGGAGCCGCAAAATCCTGCTCGATGGCACCAAGGATGCGCTGCTGCTGCAGATCTTCACAGAGAACCAGTTCGGCCCCATCTTTTTCGAGTTCATCCAACGGCTGGGCAATGAAGGCTTCGGGGAGGGTAACTTCAAAGCCTTGTTCGAATCGATTGAACTCGACCAGATGCGGCGGGGCACGCTTGCGGCCAAGTCTTCCTGAGCCGCGGCTTTCATTCGCCGGGCACAAGTTCCTTGGCACCGTCGAGTTTCAAAAGCGAATCCAGCTCCATCGAGCTCTTCGGCGAATCCGCATCGCCGGCTGCATTGATGGGCGGCGCCCTGTCCGAATCATCATCAGTTCCGTCATTGATCCGAGTTCCCCCAGGCTCACCACCGCCTTCCTCGGCCAGATCGTCCTCTGGTTCGAGGGATGCAGGGGGGGAAAGCCGGCGAGACGCCGGAAAACGCGCGGCTGCATCGATCGCCTTTTCCTTGAGAATCGATCGAAAGAAGTCGCCAATCAACAGCACCGCGTTGTGCCCTCCCTGGCCCCAGTACGTGCTGCGAATGGTCACGCGAGCATCGTTGAAACCGACCCAGGCGCCGGCCACGAGCTGAGGGTGCATCAACACGAACCAGCCATCGGTGTTGTTCTGCGTGGTGCCGGTCTTTCCCGCGACGTCCGACGCAATGCCGAAGCGGCGTTTCACCAGGGTGCCGGTGCCGCGCGTCACCACGCCCCTCATCATGTCGATCAGTTCAATGGCTGAATCGGCCGACATCACTCGCTTGGCCTCGCCGTTGAACGAAGCCAGGACACGGCCGTCGCGATCGGTGATGCGGCGGACCCACACCGGGGCGTGGCGCACGCCTTCCTGCGCAATGGACGCGTAGGCGTTGACCATTTCGAGCAACGTGACGGGACTGGTCCCGAGCGCGAGCGAGGGCACGGCATCAAGCCGGCTTTGGTCGACGCCGAGGGCCCTGGCCAGAGCGACTGCGCGGTCGATGCCCACGTCTTGCATCACCTGCGCCGTGATCGTGTTCTTCGAGTAAACCAGCCCGTCTCGCAATGTCATCGGCATGCCGCTCGTGCCGCCCATGTCCGTGGGTCTCCACACGCGACCTTCGCCGAGCGGGATCTCCACCGGGCGGTCGATGTAGATCCGGTCCGGGCGAATGCCTGCCTCCAGGGCCGCGCCATAGACGAACGGCTTGAAGGTGGACCCGGGCTGGCGCACCGCCTGGGCCACATGATCGTACTGGTCGCCCTCGAAATCGCGGCTGCCCACCCATGCCTTGATCTCGCCTGTGGCGGGGTCCATGGCCAAGAAGCCGGCCTCGAGCCGAGTGCGTTGTCGCTTCAGGCGCCTCATGACGGTGTCATCGGCCAATACGGCTTTCAAGGCGTCGTCAGCGCTCGCGCCCGCCTGGAGGGCGCTGCGGTACTCCGGCGTGTCACGCGCAAAGGCGGCCAGCAGATCGGGCCGCTGCTTCCAAAAATAGGCAAAAGGCGGGTCGGGGCGATCCGCGGCTGCCCGACGCAGCGTTGCCGCCCGCATGCCCGCCTGTGCCCATTCGCTGTCCGCCACCTGTTGCAGCATTTCCGTTTGGTCGCGTACCGCTTGATTGGCAGCCTCCTGCAGGCGTGAGTCGAGGGTGGTTTCGATCACCAGGCCATCGGCATAAAAATCGACACCGTGCTGCTCTCCCCACTCCAGCAGCCACTTGCGCACGAAACCGACAAAGTGCGGTGCACCACCATCGTCCTCGGGCTGGTGGCGCAAGCGAACGGACAAAGGGCTCCTCGCCAATTCGGCCAATCGGCCCGGCTCCAGGTACCCGTGACGAGCCATCTGCGCCAAGACCACGTTGCGCCGCTGTTCCGCGCGCTCCGGATGACGTACGGGGTTGTAGTACTGCGTCCCCTTCAGCATGCCGATCAATGTGGCGCTCTGCAACTCGTCCAGCGCCTTGGCCGACGTGTCGCAATAGGTTCGCGCTGCCATTTCGATGCCCACCACGTTGTAGTAGAAGGGCACCGTGTTGAGGTATGTCTCGAGGATTTCATCCTTCGTGTAGGTTTGCTCGATCCGCAATGCCGTGACTGCTTCCTTGATCTTTCGCTCCAGGGACCGGGAGCGACCGATCTCCTCAGGGAACAGATTGCGCGCGAGTTGCTGAGTGATCGTCGATCCGCCCTGCATGTCGCCCGAAGCCGTGTGGAAAACCGCACTGAGCGTCCGCCACCAGTCGATGCCGACGTGGTCGCGGAATCGATGGTCCTCCGTGGCAATCAGCGCCGCGATCACGTGGGGGGAAACGTCCGAGAGACTCACGTGCTGCTGCTTCTCCCGGCGAAACACGCCGAGCGGTTTGCCGTCGGCCGTCAGCAAAACGCTCGGGCGGGCTGATTTCACATTCTTGAGCTGCGAGACGCTTGGCGTGTCCTCCAACAACCTGATCACGTACGCCGCCAGACCGAATGCCAGAACCGTCAGCGCAAGCAGAGACCACACCACAAGGCGACGGCCTACCGCACGCCGGTGGGGTCCCGCCCGCCTGGGCCGTTCGTCAGAATCTGCTGGCATGAAAGAGATGGTAGGCGCCATGCCAGCCCCCGGCGGGGCCGCCAAGCACGACGCGGAAACTGCCTACGCGTTGACGAGTTCCCGACTGACTTGCCCACCTCTTCGAGGCCCGTCGGCGCTTTGGCCGAATTGCCCAAAAATCCGGTGAAAAGGAGTCAGATTGCACAGCATTTCCGGGGTTCCTGACAGCGGCCCCATCGGAAAATTCAGTATCCAACGTGAAGGAGACTGAATTGGCTTTCGACTCTCCCAACAGCTCCCGCAACATGCTTCCGGCGGACCAGCTGCCCACCTCGGGCTTCATGGGGCGCCGGAAGTATCTCAAGCGGGACCTGCTGTCGGATGTGGTGAACCGGATGAATTCCGGCAACCTGGCTCATCTGCAGGTACCGACCACGTTGGTGTACCGGCTGGCGTGCCTGTGCAAGCGATGGGCGCCCGATCTCCAGGTGTTCATTGCACAGGTGCTGGAGTCGAGCGGCCACCTCGATCACTTTCTTACCCAACCCGCCGCCACGGACCATCACATCGGCCGCCATGGCCTCTTCGAAGCCGCATTGACCGCCGCCGAACTGGCGATGGATGCGGACCACGACCCGCGCACACTCAAGCCTCTGCCGTTCTACGTCGACGAACTCCAGCAGGTGTGCTCGGCTGCAGCCTTCCTGTTCGACATCGGCAAGGTGATGGATGGCCGAGTCAGCGCGGACCTGCCGCGGGACGACGGCTCCACGCTGGCTCCATACTCCGACCTGCCGCGCTGCTGGCGCTCAAGTTGGGAACCGTTGGTCAACCGTCACCCGATCCTCGCGGCCTGGTTCGATCAGCTCGGCCGCGAAACCCCGGACCCCATCCACTCGGTGCGGTCCGCCCGCGCCCTCGTGCGCAACGCCGTCACGGCGTCCTGGCGGGGCTGCAGCGCACGCTGAACCCGGGTACGCAAGTTGCCGCCTCTTCGGACATCCTCGTCCGAAGGAGGCTGCCATGCCGCAAAACCACTGGTCTGACAACCGCGAACGCCGGTACAGCCACGTCAAAAAAGGGCTGCTCCGCGGTGGCCTGCGCTCGCACTCGGGCGAGGGCGGTCGTACCCGGGCTCAGTTGTACAACGAGGCAAAGGCGCGCGGCATCAAGGGCCGTTCGTCGATGAACAAAGCACAGTTGCTCAAGGCACTGGTCCGTTGAACGGGCTCAGCGGCGGGGGGCTCACATGGGCGATTTGTTCGACGTTTCTGTTCCGTTGTGGGAGCTTTTGCTCCGTGGCACGGCCACCTATTGGTTCCTGTTCCTCATCTTCCGCTTCATCATGCGACGGGACGTGGGCGCCTTCG